>CABUHY010000004.1 GCA_902491475.1 uncultured Eubacteriales bacterium | reverse complement strand
AGCAAACGACGACGCCGTGCGAAGCACCCACACCTCTTCACTCTTCACTATTACCCATTACCTCGCCCGCAAGGGCGCTGCCCCCGCCCTACACTCGTAGAGGGAGCGAAACTTCTCGGATAATTATATATAAAACTCAAAAAAACGGGATACCCTCACAAGAGAGTATCCCGTTGATTTTATCTCAAAACAAATCAATCAAGAATAACGCCCATAACGCCTGCGGGAGCAAGAACCGCATTTGCCTCGTCGGTGTCGATATGCATTGCAAGAGAAAACTTGGGGCTTACTCTTACAACGGTATCGCCGAAAACAAGCGAACGCTCTGCCGAGTCGATTTTAACCGATACGACCTGCTTATCTTTAAGACCGTACTTCTCTGCGTCCTCGGGAGTCATATGTATGTGGCGCTTTGCGATAATAACGCCCTCTTTGAGTTCAAGCTCGCCCTTGGGTCCTACAAGCTTGCAAGCGCCGCTGCCTGCGATGTCGCCCGACTCTCTTACGGGAGCCTTAACGCCGATTGCACGGGCATCGGAAGCCGAGATTTCAACCTGGCAAGCGCTTCTTACGGGGCCGAGGATTGAAACTGCCGGGAATGACGATTTCTCGCCGATTACCTGTACCCTCTCCTCGCAAGCATACTGACCGGGCTGTGAAAGGTCCTTTTTCTTTGTGAGCTCATAGCCCTCGCCGAAAAGAACTTCAAGCGCCTCTTTTGTAACATGAACATGTCTCGCCGATGTTTCAACTAAAACTGTTTTTTCCATTTCAAAATACCTTCTCTTAATTTTTTGATATTATAAACCCAACTCGGCTCTTGCTGCCTTGATATTGGCAACAAACTTCTTGCCTGTTTCGGTTATCAGCTTATAATCGCCTGTTTTTGCGCCTGCGGTAAGCGACGAGCCTGCACCGACTGCAACTGCGCCCGCCTTTATCCATTCGCCGACATTGTCTGCGTTTACGCCGCCCGTGGGCATCATCTTGGCATAGGGAATCGGTCCCTTAATATCCTTGATAATCTTCGGTCCGAAGAGGTCTGCCGGGAACACTTTAAGAATATCCGCACCGTTTTCCATTGCGATAAGTCCATCACGCACCGACATAATTCCGGGCATCATCGGCACTCTGTAACGGTTGCAAAGGTGCAATGTATCCAAATCAAGCGCAGGGCTTACAATGTATTCTGCGCCCGAAAGCATTGCTATTCTTGCGGTTGTTGCGTCAAGCACCGTACCTGCGCCGAGGATAATCTCGTCGGGAGTGTAACGCTTTGCAAGCTCCTCGATAACCTTGTCCGCATGCGGAACGGTAAATGTAAGCTCGATAGCCGCAACTCCGCCCTCAATACAAGCGTCGGTAATTCTGATAGCCTTGTCAACCGACTCGGCACGGACAACGGCAACGATACCGCAGTCCTGAATTCTGGTAATAATTTTTTCCTTATCCATAAAGTTCATCTCCGAATAAATATTTATCTGTCAACCCTTGCGCCTGCGCCGGAAACTATTTTTTCGACCTCTTTGAGCGAAGCCATTGAGGTGTCGCCGGGTGTGGTCATGGCAAGCGCACCGTGCGCAACGCCGTAGTTTACAGCCTTCTGCGGGTCGCCCGTTGTGATAAGTCCGTAAATAAGACCCGAAGCGAAGCTGTCGCCGCCGCCGACTCTGTCGTAAATTTCAAGTCCCGGGAGCGAAAGTCCGTTGTAAATCTTACCGTCGGCATAGCAGATTGCCGACCAATCGTTTACGGTTGCGGTCTTAACGGTACGCAAGGTGGTAGCGATAACTTTGAAGTTCGGATAAGCCTTGCAGACCTCGCCGAGCATCTTTTTATAGCCCTCGATGTTGAGCGATTTGAGGTTGGCGTCGTTGCCCTCGATTTCAAAGCCGAGACAAGCCGTGAAGTCCTCCTCGTTGCCTATCATAACATCGATATACTTTGCGATTTCCTTATTGACCTCCTGCGCCTTTGCCTTGCCGCCGATGTCGTTCCAGAGAGACGGACGGTAGTTGAGGTCGTAGGAAACGATTGTGCCGTATTTCTTGGCAGCCTTTACCGCTTCGATAACCACCTCGGAAGTAGTCTCCGAAAGAGCGGCGAAAATTCCGCCCGTATGAAGCCAGCGCACGCCGAGTGTGCCGAAGATATAATCCCAATCAATGTCCCCCGCTTTAAGCTGAGAAACAGCGGTGTTGCCCCTGTCGGAAACGCCTACCGCACCTCTTATGCCGTAGCCGCGCTCGGTAAAGTTCAAGCCGTTTCTAACCGTTCTGCCGATACCGTCGTATTTAACCCATTTAATCAGCGAAGTGTCAACTCCGCCCTGAAGCATAAAGTCCTCGACAAGTCTGCCGACCTCATTGTCCGCAAGAGCCGTAACGGCTGCGGTTTTGAGTCCGAAGC
Source organism: uncultured Eubacteriales bacterium (assembly GCA_902491475.1). Lineage (GTDB taxonomy): Bacteria > Bacillota > Clostridia > Oscillospirales > Acutalibacteraceae > Fimenecus. The sequence continues at coordinate 128,763 of CABUHY010000004.1, read as the reverse complement.
AACGACGAAGTCCTCTTGCGACATTGTATTCTCCGCCGCCTTCCCATGCTCTGAATGAGCGTGCGGTCTTTATTCTTCCGTCGCCCGGGTCAAGTCTTAACATTATTTCGCCCAAAGAAATCATATCAAAAGCGCATTCTTCGGGTTTTCTCAAAGAAAGTTCCATAGTTCATAGCCTTTCCGACTACATTTATTATTTGCACAGCGCCCTATTGTAGCCGATAAGGCGCTCAATTTAAGGTGCGTCGCACCGATTAAGCGTTTATTACATAATTACCCAAAAGGATACAAGCCTCGCAAAGCGCCATAAGCACCAGAGCGATTATAACATCCTTTTTAGGCTTCTGACCGAACAGTCCCACTCTTTCGCTCTTGGGAGAAACGGTAATGTCGCTGTGTCCCTCAAGCTTTTCCTTTTCAACGGGCACCTTGCGGTTTCCGTCAACAAAGAATTTAATGACAAACACTATTGCGGCAAGCAAAAACACGCCTGCTATAATATAAATCCACATACCGTACTCCTTTCGTTAAAAAGAATCAAACGCCCGAGTAAGCGTTGAAGCCGCCGTCAACGGCAATCGTAGTACCTGTAATGAAGCTCGAATAAGCCTCGTCGCAGAGGAAGAGGAGCGAGCCCTCAAGCTCTTCGGGTTCGCCGAAACGCTTCATGGGTGTTGCGGCAAGTATCTTGCCCGTTCTTGCTGTGGGCGTGCCGTCATCGTTCCAGAGAAGCGCTTTATTCTGATTGGTTGAGAAGAAGCCGGGAGCGATTGAATTTACACGGATACCGACCTCGGCGAAATGAACAGCCATAAACTCCGTAAAGTTCTTTACCGCCGCCTTAGCCGCCGAATATGCGGGGATTTTTGTAAGCGGACGGAAAGCGTTCATCGAGGTTATCATTACGATGCAGGTGTTTTCTTTCTTTGCCATATCGGGGGCAAATACCTGCGTCGGAATAAGCGTTCCGAGGAAATTGAGGTTGAACACGAACGAAATACCCTGCGGGTCAAGGTCGAAGAAGGTCTTGACATCGTCGTTTTTCTCAACAAGGTCAACAGCTTCAAGCGTTTCCTTTGTGGTTGTACCCTTGGGGTTGTTGCCGCCTGCGCCGTTTAAGAGAATGTCGCAGGTGCCGAGCTTTTCGTTTACGGTCTCCCTCGCCTTTTCCATACTCTCTTTTTCGAGCACATTACAGCCGACAGCTATCGCCGTACCGCCGTTTTCGTTTATTTCATCGGCAACCTTTTGCGCCGCAGCCTCGTTGAGGTCAAGAACCGCAACCTTTACGCCCTGGCGGGCAAGGGCCTTTGCAAAATCGCCGCAGAGAACTCCGCCGCCGCCTGTAACGACCGCAACTCTGCCTTTAAGATTTTCGTGTGTCATATCAGTTTCTCTCCTTGTTCTTTTTTACGGCTTCCCAAAGTCCGTTAAGGTAAGCGACGCCGAGCGCCCTGTCATAAAGTCCGTAGCCCGGGCGTGCAACCTCGCCCCATATCATTCTTCCGTGGTCGGGGCGGATATATCCGTCAAAGCCTACATCCTGCAATGCCTTGACGATTTCGTACATATCAAGCGAGCCCGTATTGCTCTCGTGTGCGGTTTCGTTGAAATGATTGTCAACAACCTTAACATTGCGCAAATGAGCAAAATATATTCTGTCGCCGAACTCTCTTATCATAGCGGGCAGGTCATTTTTCGAGCTTGCACCGAGCGAGCCTGTGCAGAAGGTAAGTCCGTTATATTTTGACGGAACCATATCAAGAAGCTTTTTAAGCGAGTCTCTGTCCTTTATTATTCTCGGAAGTCCGAAAATATCCCATGGCGGATCATCGGGGTGGATAGCCATTTTGACATCGCACTCCTCACAAACGGGCATAATTGCCTCAAGGAAATATTTAAGATTGTTCCAAAGGTCGTCCGAAGTAACATTTTTGTACTTTTCAAAAAGCTCTTTAATCTCGGGCATTCTTTCGGTTTCCCAACCCGGCATTGCGTAGCCGTTTGAGTTGTCGTCAATGTCCTTGAACATCTGCTCGGGGCTCTTACCCTCAATCTGCGCTCCGTCATAGGAAAGGCAGGTTGCGCCGTCGCCCATATTCATAGCAAGGTCTGTTCTTGTCCAGTCGAAAACGGGCATAAAGTTATAGCAGATAACCTTAACTCCCGCCTTTGCGAGATTGCGTATGCTTGTTTTATAGTTTTCGATATATTTATCTCTTGTCGGCAAGCCTATCTTGATGTCCTCGTGAACATTAACGCTCTCGATACATTCCATTGTAAGGCCCGATTTTTCGATTTCGGCTTTCATTTTCATAATGTCGTCAAGCTCCCACGCTTCGCCTGCGGGCAGGTTGTGCAAAGCGGGAACAACGCCGACAACATTCGGAATTTGCCTGATTTGGTCAAGGGTTACGGTGTCCTTGTCGGAACCGAACCAGCGAAAAGTCATTTGCATTGTTTCGTCCTCCTATATATACAGTTTTATTTTATCACTTAGTATTATTATTCGCAACAAAAAATATAAAATTTTCGCCGAAAAAGAAAAAAAGCATCCCGACCGAAAATCGGGATGTCAAAGGCTATTTTCTTTTCTTCAATTCGTCGAGAAATTCCCTGTCTTTCTTTGAAAGCTCGGCTGTTTCGAGCATATCGGGTCTGCGTTTGAGAGTGCGTTCAAGCGACTGCTGTCTGCGCCATTTGTCGATATTTCCGTGATGACCCGACAAAAGCACATCGGGCACCTTTCTGCCGTGCCATTCGGGCGGACGGGTGTATTGCGGATATTCAAGCAATCCGCTGTAATGGCTCTCGAGTTCCTTTGCCTCGTCATTGGGCAAAACGCCGTCTATCATTCTTGCGATACTGTCGGAAAGTATGAGTGCGGGAAGCTCGCCGCCCGTAAGAACATAGTCGCCTATCGAGATCTCCTCGTCAACGATTTCCTCGATTATACGCTCGTCCACGCCCTCATAATGACCGCAGAGTATTGCGATATTCGAAAGCTTTGAAAGCTCCTTAACCCGCTTTTGCGTGAGGGTTTTGCCCTGTGCCGACATATAGATAAGGTACGGCTTTTCGCCGTTCTGCGAGCACAGTGAAGCAAAGCAGTCGTATATGGGCTGCGTCTGCATAAGCATACCCATTCCGCCGCCGTAGGGTGCGTCGTCCACACGGTTGTGTTTATCGACTGTAAAGTCTCTGATGTTTACAGTGTCGATTTCGATTTTTCCGCTTTTCCTCGCCCTGCCGATTATGCTCTCGTCGAGCACGGCGTTGCACATTTCGGGGAAAAGGGTCATTATTGTTATTTTCATACCCGAACGCTCTCCCCGTCGTCAAAAAGTCCTTTTATGGCGTCTATTTCAACAAACCCGTTTTCAACATCGGCGTTGATTACCACGCTTTTGATTGCCGGAATAAGGGTTTGTGTTCCGTCGTCCGATTTAACCGTCCAGACATCGTTTGCGGGATACTTTTGAACATCGGAAATTTTGCCGTAGACCTTACCCGTGTTTATCTGCCGCACCTCGCAGCCTATCAAGTCCTCGATAAACCAGGTGTTTGCAGGCAGGTTTGCGTCCTCCCGTTTCATATACAGGACCCTGTTGCGAAGCGTCTGCGCCTTTTCCATACTGTCAACGCCGTCAAGCAGGAGTATGACAATATTGCCGTGAGGTCTTGCGGACTTCACAGCGACGCCGTCGTTTCCCTTTTCGTCAAAGTACAGGGTTTTGAAATTTTTAATAAACTGCGGAGCGTCGCACCACGGATTGAGGCGAACCTCGCCCTTTACGCCGTGAGTGCCGACTATCTGCCCGAGTGCAAGATAAGGTTTAAGCATATTTCCCCCATAAAAGCTAAGGGGTACATAATGTACCCCTCACTTACTCAGTCAATATCAATCTGAACTTTTTCTCCGTCCTTAACGGCACGAGCCTTAACGACGGTTCTGATTGCCTTTGCAATTCTGCCCTGTTTGCCGATTACTCTGCCCATTTCGTTTTCGTCAACATGGAGATGGTAAACAATGATACCTCTCTCGTTGGGCTCGTCAACCGTAACGCTGACCTTATCGGGGTTTTCAACAAGACCCTTTGCAATGATTTCAAGAAGTTCTTTCATCTAAAAGACCCTCCTTGATTATTTAATAATGCCGTTCTGCTTGAGCAAAGCCTTAACAGTGTCGGTCGGCTGAGCGCCGTTCTTAATCCACTGCTGAGCCTTTTCAGCGTCGATTTTAACCTCTGCAGGTGTCTTCATGGGATCGAAAGTACCGATCTCCTCGATGCACTTACCGTCACGGGGTGATCTTGAATCTGCAACGATTACACGGTAGAAGGGAGCTTTCTTTGCGCCCATTCTGCGAAGTCTGATTTTTACTGCCATTTTGTTTTCCTCCAAAAAATATATTATAAATAATTTTATGCCAACCACTTAAAAGTGCTTAGTTGATATGTTTACATCGGGAAGCCGCCGAAGCCGCCCTGTCCGCCGCCGAAGTTCATTCTTGCGAGTTTTTTCCTCATACCCTTTGAGTTGAACTGCTTCATCATCTTCTGCATCTGACGGTACTGCGAGAGAAGTCGGTTGACATCCTCGACCTGCATACCGCAGCCTGCGGCAATTCGTCTTTTCCTCGACGGATTGATAATGTCGGGGTTTGAACGCTCCTTGGGAGTCATTGAGAAAATAATTGCCTGTATTCTGTCAAGCTGACCGTCGTCAACATCGACATTTTTAAGCTTGCTTCCGACGCCCGGCAGCATTGAGAGAATGTCCTTCATAGAGCCCATTTTCTTAACCTGCTGCATCTGGTCGAGCAAATCGTTAAGGTCAAATTTGTTCTTGCGTATCTTTGCTTCAAGCTCTGCCGCTTTCTTTTCATCAAGAGCGGTCTCCGCCTTTTCGATAAGGGAGAGCACATCGCCCATGCCGAGTATTCTCGAAGCCATTCTGTCGGGGTAGAAATAGTCGAGCTCGTCGAGCTTCTCGCCCATACCGACAAATTTAATCGGCTTACCCGTAACAGCCCTTGCGGAAAGAGCCGCACCGCCTCTGGTGTCGCCGTCCATCTTGGTAAGAACCATACCGTCAATTCCAAGCGTTTCGTCAAATGTGCTCGCAACCGTAACGGCGTCCTGACCCGTCATGGCGTCAACGACAAGCAAAATCTCATGAGGATGAACAGCCGCCTTGACATTCTGCAATTCTTCCATAAGCTCACGGTCGATATGCAAACGGCCGGCGGTATCTATAATAACATAGTCGTAGCCTTGGTCCTTGGCAAGCGCAACAGCCTGCTTTGAAATCTCAACGGGGTCGCCCTGACCCTGTTCGAAAACGGGAACGCCGACCTGCTCGCCGACAACCTGAAGCTGTTTGATAGCCGCAGGACGGTAAACGTCGCAGGCTACAAGCAGGGGTCTGTGATTTTCCTTTTTAAGCTTTAAGGCAATCTTGGCGCAGTGCGTTGTTTTACCCGAGCCCTGCAAGCCGCACATCATAACGATTGTGGGCGGATGCGAAGCGTAGGCAAGCCTTGTCTGGGTGCCGCCCATAAGCTCGGTAAGCTCTTCGTTTACGATTTTAATTACCATCTGAGCGGGAGTAAGGCTTTCCATAACCTGCGAGCCTATTGCCCTCTCGGTTACCCTTTGGGTAAAGTCCTTGGCTACCTTGTAGTTGACATCCGCCTCAAGCAAAGCAAGGCGAACCTCACGCATAGCCTCTTTGACATCCGACTCGTTAAGGCTTCCCTTACTGCGAAGCCGACCGAATGCGGATTCGAGTTTATCCGATAAACTTTCAAATGCCATTTCAGTACCTCTTATTCAACTACGGACAGTGCAAGGGATTTTATTCTGACAACGGTTTCGTTGACCTCCCTCGACAGGTCGTGTTCGAGATTGTATTCGTTTATCTTTTCGGCGCAGTCGATTATGCCGTTCATACATTCCGTGATATGTTCAAACTTTGCCGCAAAGCCGAGTTTTTCTTCCATATCGTAGAGCTGAGCCTCGGCACGCTTGATAGCGTCCCTTACGCCCTGACGGGTAATACCCTCGTTTTCGGCAATTTCGGAAAGCGAGAGATCGTCATTATAATAATAGTTGAGAAAGTCCCTCTGCTTTTCGGTAAGAACGTCGCCGTAAAAATCATATAAAATTGTTATTTCAACGTTATTAGCCACTAAAATGCCCTCTTCCGAATGTAAAATCCGTAACAACACCCTGTAAAGTCATTTGCTTTACAGGGTGCTATTATACTAAATAAATATTGATTTGTCAAGAAAAATTTTATCTCCAGTCGATAACCGCGTCGTGCGAGCCGTCGTTTACATCGTCTTTTCCGACAACTACCTTGTTTGTCTGCTGCTCGCTCTTTTTGGTAGTTTCGGGAGAAGTTACGGGCTCAGTTGCCGGTGCGGCAGTTGTCTTTTCCGCCTCAATGCTCTCCTGCTCCCTTGACACCTGCTCCGCAGTCTTGGTAACAAGGTCGGAATAAAGCTCCGCATAGCCGTTTTTGTCGGTCGTTACGGGAATTTTTTCTCCGTTTACATTTGTGACATAGGTCTCGCCGTTTTCGTCCGTGGAATACTCAACAGTGGTGTCGGGAACGGGCTTTTCGTCAAAACCGTCATCCTTTTTGCAAGCCGTCATAAGTGCCGCCATAGCAACCAATGCGAGTGCAACGGCAATAACAGATTTTTTCATATGTTTTTCCTCCGATATAAATTCAAGTTTATTTTAACATAAAAAGCTGTATTTGCAAGCATTATTTGAGCTCCGCTATCGTAACGCCCTCTTCGCCCTCGCCGTAAATGCCCGTGCGGTAGGTTCTGATGTTCGGGTGCTTTTTGAGATGAGCCTGTACAGCCTTGCGAAGCACGCCCGTACCCTTGCCGTGAATTACCGTAAACTCGTTGAGTCCCGAGCGGACAATGCTGTCGATAAAGCGGTCAAGCTCCATTATAGCCTCTTCCCTGTCCATGCCTCTCAAATCAACGCTCGTCTTTGCACTCTGCGTTTTAAGCTCGGTGTCTGTCGTCCTGACGGTGCGGCGTTTTGACGGCTCCGATTTTTTCTTCTTGTCGCCCAAAAGCCGCAGGGTGTCCTCGGGAACCTTGGTTTTGATTATGCCCGCCTGAACCTCGACATTGCCCTTTGAGTCGGTAACCGAAACCACCGTTCCGTCCGTTCCGAGGGTCGTGATGCGGACATTGTCGCCGACTTTAAGCGGACGGGGAAGCGTGTAATCTCCGTCGTCATTGTCGTAATATGTTTCGCTCGTCAGGTCGTCAATGGCGTTGAGGTGCTGTTTCATAGCCGCCCTCGCCTTTCTTGCCATTTCGGCGGCATTCTTTTCCCTGACCTGTTCCTTACGGAGCATTTCTATTTCAAGCATAAGCGAATTTGCGGCACGCTTTGCGTTTTCGACAATACGCTTTGCCTCGTTCTGCGCCCGTTCGACTTCCTTATCGCTCTTTTTCTGCGCCTCGTCAAGCTTTTGCTGTACCGAAGCTTTCATTTTATCTATCTGTTGCTTGAGTTCCTCGGTTCTGCGGCGTTCGTCCTCCATCTGAAGTCTCGTCTTTTCAAGGCTGTCAACGACATCCTCAAAGCGTGTGTTCTCCTCGGAAATAAGAGTTTGCGCCGCTTCGATTATCTCCTCTTTAAGGTTGAGCCGGCGTGAGATTGCAAAAGCGTTGGAGCGGCCCGGAACACCTATCAAAAGCTTATATGTCGGGCTCAGGGTTTCAACATCAAATTCGCACGAAGCGTTTTCGACCCTCTCCGTTCTCAAGGCGTACTCTTTGAGCTCCGAATAGTGGGTTGTGGCGGCGATTTTTGCACCTTTCCGCCTCAAATATTCAAGCACCGAAACGGCAAGCGCCGCACCCTCTACGGGGTCTGTGCCTGCGCCCAATTCGTCTATGAGCACAAGCGACGAAGAGTCTGCGATTTCGGTTATTGAGACGATTTTCGTCATATGTGCCGAAAAAGTGGAAAGCGACTGCTCGATGCTCTGTTCCTCGCCTATATCGCAAAGTATGTTTTTGAACACGCAAAGGCGTGAATTGTCGTTTGCCGGAATGTACAGACCGCACTGCGCCATAAGAGTCAAAAGTCCGAGCGTTTTAATCGAAACCGTTTTACCGCCCGTGTTGGGACCCGTTATCACAAGCGAATCAAAGTCCTCGCCGAGTCTGATGTCGACGGGCACTACCTTTTGAGGGTTCAATAAGGGATGCCTTGCTTTTTTGAGCTCGATTATTCCCTCGTCGTTGATTATCGGCTTTGTCGCTTTCATTTTATAGCCCAACTGCGCCTTTGAGAAAATAAGATTGAGCTCAACTGCGCTGTTATAGCTTAAAATTATGCTGTCGGCAAACTCCGACGCCGCAACGGAGAGCTCGGACAAAATCCTGTCTATTTCGTCCCTTTCCTTGCTTTGGAGCACCTTTATTTCATTGTTTGCTTCAACAACTGCGGCAGGCTCGATAAACACCGTGGCACCGCTTGACGAGGTGTCGTGAACCATACCCGCAACCTGTGAGCGGTGCTCGCTCTTTACGGGAACGACAAACCTGCCGTTACGCTGTGTGATGATTGCGTCCTGCAAGCTGTTGCGGTATACGGTCGAATGAAGCATTTTGTCAAGCTGTTCTCTTATCCTCGATTCCTGCGCCCGCATCTTCCTGCGTATGTTTTTAAGCTCGGAGGAGGCGTTGTCGGACATCTCACTCTCGGAGATTATCGCATTGTTTATGGTGTCCTCCAGGAATTTATTGGGATAAAGCGAATTAAAAAGGTCGTCGAGAGCCGTGCTCATACCCGCCGACTTATCGTGCCAGGAGAGTATGCCTCTTATAACCCTCAACACCTGCGAAATATCGAGCAGTTCACGCATATTAAGCACGCCGCCCGCCTGTGCACGGCGAAGAGAGTTGTCAACATTTATAAGTCCGCCGAAGCCGGGTGCGCCGAATTTTGCGATTAAAATATGCGCCGATTCGGTCTTTGAAAGTAAATCGGATACCTCAAAAATATCGTATGACGGGGTAAGCGCCAAAGCCTTTTCCCGTGCGTCCTCGCAGGCGGTAAGGTCCGCAAGAAGCGAGAGTATCTTGGGTAATTCAAGTGAAATATAATCCTTTTGCATTTATAAAGTCCTCATAGAATTGTAAAATTCAAGCGTTTTGAAATTCCTGTCCGATTTTACCCTTGTATAGACCTCGGTTATATAGGAAAGCTCCGACAGCTCGGAGTCGGACATTCGGAAATTGTAAAGCTTTTCAATATCTGAAAAAATGATATGCCTCATTGCGGTAACTATACGCAGCGGCAACGGGAAAAGAGCGTTTCCCGAAGCACAGTTTTCACAGTAGAGAAGTCCGTGCTCGACATCGAAATACATTGTCGGGGTTTCAAACTCGCCGCACCGTTCACAGGCGACAAGATTGGGAGTATAGCCCGAGAGCGATAAAAGCCGAAGCTCCGTTATCGCTTTTAACTGCAAAGCGGGGCGTTTTTCGTGGGCAAGCATATAAAGGGAGTTGAGCATTATTCTCAAATACTCGTTTGCCTGTTCGTCCTGCGGCGACAGTTCGCACGCAAGCTCGGCAAAATACTGGGCGAGCGCAAGTTTTTCAATGTCGCTTCTCAAATCGAAAAACATCTCGATACTCTGCGCCTCGTCGATTATGTAACTGTCCTTTCCCGAATAAAAGGACAGCCGTGAATAGCAGAACTGACCCGTGGAAGAGTGCTTTTTGCTTTTTATGCTTTTGGCGCCTCGGACGAATGCCTTTATAATGCCCATATCGCCCGTAAGCACAGTAACAAGCTTGTCCTGCTCACCGATATTCTGTTCTCTGAGGATAAGCCCCTTTGTGTTGTACCTCATTTTTTGCTTCCTCGGTTTTCTCTTCCTGTTTTATGACATTATATTTTATATAATCGTCGATTTTTCCGCTTTTTGAAAAAACATACCAAAAATCTTCGCTTTTCATAACAAGACCGCCTTAAAAGATTTATATAATTAACTTAACCTTTTAAGACGGTTGTATTACTGTTAATCCAAACCAAAATTGTGAATAATTCCTTCTCTGTTGCGCCAATCCTCTTTGACCTTAACCCAGCACTGAAGATTGACCTTTATATCAAAGAAGTTTTCAATGTCCTGACGGGCAAATGTGGATATTTTTTTGAGCATTTGACCGCCCTTGCCGATAATTATGCCCTTGTGGCTCTCACGCTCGCAGTATATCGTGGCTTCAATATCCATAATACTGCCGTCGTCACGCTCATGCATTCTCTCAACGGCGACAGCCGTGCCGTGAGGAATTTCCTTGTCGAGAAGCCGAAGCATTTTTTCCCTTATAATTTCGGCGACAAGCACCCTTTCGGGCTGGTCGGTCAAGGTGTCGTCGGGGAAGAAGTGTATGCTTTCGACCGACAGCGCTTTCAGTTCGTCAAGCAATTCGTCAATTCCGTCGCCCGACTGTGCGCTGACGGGAACCACCGCTTTGAAATCGTAAAGAGCCGAAATTTCGGCAATTTTTTTCATAAGCTCGGTCTTTTCCTTTAACATATCAATCTTGTTAATCGCAAGGACAACCGTCATTTTTTCGGCTTTGAATTTCTTAATGAGTTCAAGCTCCGCGGTGTTCAGCTTTTCATCGTTTGCGTCAACGACAAACAGACACGAGTCAACGCCCGATATGCTGTCGCTTACCGCCTGAACCATCTTTTCACCGAGCTTGTTTTTGGGCTTGTGAAAGCCGGGAGTGTCGGTAAAGACAAGCTGAATGTTGTCCTCCGTTGTGAGCACGCCCATTATTCTTGTCCTTGTGGTCTGAGGCTTGGACGATACAATGGCGATTTTACTGCCGATAAGCCTGTTAAGAATTGAAGATTTGCCGACATTTGCCTTGCCGACAATGGCGATAAACGCCGTTTTTGATGTATTGTTCATTTAATGTTTCCTTTATTTTTACTGTTATCGTTTGCAGAGTCCTTTGAAAAGCCCTTGAAAATAAACACCGTTGCGGGGATTATCGAAAGGACGAAAACCGCAAGCATAACGGGATTTTCACGGTAGTATGAGAACATCGCCTCAAAAGCCTTGGGCTGACCGAGCACGGCAATACCCGTCGCCACCGCAAATATTGCGCACACAAGCACCGCTCCCGCCGCCGTGTCCTTTGCGATTTTTCCGTTCTCGGTGCGCTTTTCGCTTGCGAGGTCAACGGTGCGTTCGACAGCCGTATTGATAAGCTCCGCCGCAATAACCGCCGCATTCGCAAGAAAAATTATTGCAAACTGCGTCCTTGTGACCTCAAAGAAATCGTAGATAAAGAGGAAAGAATACATATATATCATACACACAAAATGTATTCTCATATTCCTCTCATATTTCAGCGCCTGATATATGCCCCGAAAAGCATAACCGAAGCTCTTTATAAGACTTTTCATAGATTATTCTCCGTCGAGATAATAGCTTCCGTTCCTTTTAAGACCGAGCTGTGTGAGAACGCTCTCTTCCTTTTCACGCATACGCACGGCTTCAAGTCCGCCGCCCTCGTGGTCATAACCCAAAAGGTGCAAAAGCGAATGAACCGTCAAAAATGCGATTTCCCTCTGAAGCGGATGACCGTATTCCTCCGCCTGAGCGACAGCCTTTTCAATGGAAATTACTATATCGCCGAGCATCTTTGCGCCCGTGTCAAGGTTTATGTCGTAAACTCCGTTTTCGCCGAGCGGGAATGAGAGAACATCGGTTTCCCTGTCTATGTTTCTGTGCTCAAGATTGAGCTTGTGGATTTGCTCATTGTTTACAAATGTAACGCTTATTTCCGCCGAACCCTCAAAGTTTTCCTGACGAAGCACGGCGTTACAGCAGCGGCGCACAAGCATACGCACGCCTGTCGGAATTTTAACATCCTTTTGGTCGTTTGAAATAATTACCTTTATCTTATCCGTCATTTTCTTTTCTCCTCACTTTTTTCGTAAGCCTTGATTATATCCTGAACCAATTTATGCCTTACGACATCCTTTTCCGTAAACTCGTTTATTGCGATACCCGGAATGTTTTTAAGAATTCTCATTGCCTGTTTAAGTCCCGATTTTTTGCCGTCGGGCAAGTCAATCTGCGTTATGTCGCCCGTAACGACCATCTTTGAATTGAAGCCGAGACGGGTCAGAAACATTTTCATCTGCTCCTTTGTGGTGTTCTGCGCCTCGTCAAGAATTATGAAGCTGTCGTCAAGCGTCCTGCCTCGCATATAAGCGAGCGGAGCTACTTCGATGCTTCCCCTCTCCTGATACTTCTGGAACGACTCCGCCCCGAGCATATCAAAAAGTGCGTCGTAGAGCGGTCTCAAATACGGGTCAACCTTTTGCTGTAAATCGCCCGGCAAAAATCCGAGCTTCTCGCCCGCCTCAACGGCAGGTCTTGTCAAAATAATCCTGTTTACCTCTTTTGCCCTGAAAGCGGTTACCGCCATTGCGACCGCAAGATAAGTTTTTCCCGTGCCGGCAGGGCCCGCACCGAGAACAATCGTGTTGTTTCTTATCGCCTCGATATATTTTTTCTGACCGAGAGTTTTCGGCTTTACGGGTTTGCCCTTTGCCGTTACGCAAACGCAGTCGCCCGTCATCTCGGAAAGCTTTTCCTCGGAGTCGTCCTTGACAAGCGAGATAACATATCTGACATTTTGGTCGGAAAGCGACTCGCCCTTATTTATAAGCATAAGAAGCCCCTTAACGGCTCTTGCCGCCTTATCGACATTTTCCGCTTCGCCCGTAATTTTGAGCTCCGAGCCCCTGCTTATTACGCTTACGCCGAACTCTTTTTCTATAAGCTTGACATTTTCGTCAAAGCTGCCGAAAAGGCTTACGGCGTGCTCCATTCTGTCAACGCTGATTATCTGCTCGAACACCGAACAACCACCCTTTGAAAAATCTATTTATATTTAATATATTTTACCACAAAGTATTATCATTTTTCAACAAAAATTTCAAGGGTTTTGCCTATTTCTTTCTTACATTCGCAGGTTCCCGTAAACACGGGAGTACCGTTTACCGTGTCGAACGAAAAGGACGACGAAAGTATCTCCTCGCTCTCACGGTATATTTCCCTGTAAGAGCAAGCAAAAAGATGCGCCGACCAGACCTTTTGATACTCTTCGGGCAGGACTTCCGAGGCTTCCGAATAATATACCCTGTTTGTTATCACGCCGAGCGGCAGGCTTGTTTCCCCGTTTGAAACATAGCTTTTATCGGTATATACATTTTCCTCGCCCACGCCGAGCCCCAGCGGAATTTTAAGTCCGAAAACGAACAGAACCTTTTGTTGTGACAGCTCCGACTGCCGCAAAAGCGGTTCGCCGTTATATGAGGCGGTTATCTCCTTGGCTACACGGGCGTGGACCTTGCCCCTTGCCGCCTTGAGGTTGTATGTCTTGTCGAGGTTTTCCGTAATTCCCGAAATTAGCAAATCGCCTTTTAACACTGCGTCGCCTTTTTTGACTTCGGCAATGCCCGATGTGGCTTCTATGCCCATAATTGTGCCGTCCTCCGCCGCAATTATATTACACGGCGTTGTGTCGTCGGGGAACTCGGGCGCTTCGCTCAATTCGCTTATGACGATTTCCGCCCTCGAACCCTTTATGTTCACGCTTGCCCACGCAATTTTCGGCAGCAGCTTTTTAGCCTCGTATGCCGCATCCGACGGGGAAATCGCCGACCGCCTTGCGCCGACCTTTACGCCGACGGAGTCAAACGCCGCAAGCACCTCTTCGTCCGACAGAGTTTTGTTGCCCGACACGGACACGCTCCATATCATTGTCGAGAGAAAGGACACCGTGATTATAGCCGCCATAAAACCTGCCAACAGACCTATACGCCGCCTGTTTTTGTGAATAAAAAACGGCAGCCCGTGCTTTTTGAGTATTTTCACACGGACGCCCGAATTTTTAGCCGAGGACTTTATGGATTTATAGCCCTTTACGGTTGTGTCGGCGGTTATCGAGTCCTTTTCCTTTTTCATATTCCAAAGCGGAATTCTGTTCTTGGTGCAGAGGTTTACAAAGCGTTCGGGGAAGCCGCCGCACGCCGCAAATGTAACATAACCGATAAAAAAGCGTATGAGTTTAATTATCAGCATATTTTCACCCCTGACCTTCAAATTCCACGCTTAAAATATTGCCGCTGATAACGGTCTGAATTTCGGAATATGTTTTTATTTCTATGCCGTCTCCGATAAAGGTTATAACAAGCTTTCCCGTGTTGAGCTTTATTTTATCCTGCGTGTATTCAAGTATGCCCCGACACCCGTCGACGGAGATTTCCCTGTTGCCCTCCGCCTCGATGTGCGGCAAGTCCGCAGTGAGTATCTCGGGTATGTCAAGAGCCGTTTTTATAATTTCCCCTGTTGCGTTTTTCCGCCTTTTATGCGGCTTTTTTCCGCTCGAACTCATTTGCTCACCTCACTCATATAAATATATGACGGGGCATATAATTTGATACCATAAAGAAAGAGTGATGATATGGGGAAAATCAAGCCTTTGGCGGGCAATATTCTTTTGATTGTTTTTTCGTTCGGTGCATGCTTCTGCCTTTTTTCAAAAACGCAGGTGTGCGCCCTCGGAATAAAGGAGGGGCTATCGCTTTGCGCCGACAGCGTTATACCCACCCTTTTCCCGTTTATGATTATTTCGCAGTTTATTGTAAAATCCGGAGTGTGCGATTTTTTCGGCAGGATTTTCGGCAAGGCAACGGCAAAAATTTTCCGTCTGCCTCCCGTGGCGTCAAGCGTAATTCTGATGTCGCTCATAGGCGGTTATCCCATCGGGGCTAAGATGACCTACGATTTGCTTTGCGACGGAAAAATCACGCAAAGCACCGCACAGAGGCTTGATTTGTTCTGCATAAACGCAGGTCCGGCTTTTATAATCGGCACGGTGGGAACAATGTTTTTGGGCAGCTCCCGTGCAGGGGTTATACTTTACTGTTCGGTTGCCCTGTCGTCGGTTATAATCGGCGTGCTCACAAGGTTTATCGGCTCGGAAAAAAGCGAGGATTTTGAAAAAGGCAGGGTAATTATACTCAAAAATCCCATAGAGGCATTTTCGTTTTCCGTTACGGACAGCGTAAAGGCTATGATTTCCGTTTGCAGTTGGATAGTGATTTTCAACTGCCTGATAAAGTACATCTGCTCGTTTTCGCTCAACGGATACACAGTCGCCGCGGCAAGCGTACTCGAAGTTACAAGCGGAATTAAAATGTCCCTGAATATACTTCCCGTGCCTGCATTTGCGGCAATAATTTCCTTCGGCGGTCTGTCGGTTCACTGCCAGATTTACTCCTATGTCGCAAAAACGGGACTGTCGGCAAAGCATTTTTATACTGCCCGTGTGCTGTGTGCGGCGGTATCGGCGTTCGTCTGCTCGGTTCTGCTCAAATTCTTCCCGTGCGAAATTGAAACCTTCGCAAATGTCTCGGAGCTGAATTTGAGTGCGTATTCCGTTTCGCTTCCCGCCGCCTGTGCACTTCTTCTGATGTGCTCGGTGCTTATTTTCGAGCTTGACGCAGAGAGAAAACCCAAAGGCGAAAGCTCAAAATAAATACAGTGGAAATAAGCCGTAAATTGTGATACAATAAAGAAAACATATAAGACGAATACTGTTCGTCCTGCAACAGGATGTGAAAAAATGAAAAAAACGGTTTTCAATACTAAAGACATCTCCCCCGCCTGTGCCTACTGTCAGCACGGCAAGCCCTCGCCCGACGGAGAAACGGTTCTCTGTGTAAAAAAGGGCGTTGTTGCAAAGGATTACAAATGCAGAAAATATAAATACGACATTATGAAAAGAGTTCCCCGCCGCGCACCCGAGCTTCAGCAGTTCAGCGAGGAGGACTTCAAGCTTTAAGCAGTAAGCAGTGTAAAATAACGCACTGTTCAAATTATATTGTTTTCAAAATTTACTTACGGTGATTAAAATGTCGGATTGGAATTCAACACAGTATCTTAAATTCAAAAAAGAGAGAACGCAGCCGTCTCTCGATTTAATATCAAGGCTTGCCTCTCTCGACCCCGAAAGGGTTCTTGACATAGGCTGCGGACCCGGAAACAGCACCTTTGCGCTGAAATCGCAGTTTCCGAACGCCGATATAACGGGCGTGGACTATTCGGACGATATGCTCAAAAAAGCAAAAGCCGACCACCCCGATATTAACTTTCAAAAATGCAATGCGCCCGACGGGCTTTATGAGCTTGACGGGAAATTCGATTTGATTTTCTCAAACGCCTGCTTTCAGTGGATACCGAGGCAGTATGAGCTGTTCGACGCAGTGTTTGAAAAGCTTAAAGACGGCGGAACACTTGCGGTGCAGATACCGATTGTTCAGACTGCGCCGTTTTACGAAATGCTCAAAGAGGTCGTAAAGCGGGACAAGTGGAAAAAGCTCGCCCATATAAGGGATTTTCACAATTTCTTTGATACGGAGTATTATGACATCCTGTGCGAAAAGGCTTCGTCCTTTGATATGTGGCAAACCACCTATTATCACACCGTTGACGGTGCAAAAGGCGTTTTGTCCTGGTACTCGGGCAGCGGTCTGCGCCCGTATCTCGACGCATTGACGGACAGCGAACGGGCTGAATTCCTTGCCGAATTGGAAAACAACATCAACAGCCTTTATCCCGTAAGGGCAAACGGCAAGCTGATACTTAAAATGCCGAGACTCTTTTTCACGGCGATAAAATAAAGCGCAAAAAAGGCAATCTGCAAAGGCTGAGAGTTAATAAGGCAGTTTTGCTTCAAAATAACATCTTTTTGCACAATAATGCGTTAAACCCCACAGATATGCGTCAGCATTATCTGCGGGGTTTGCCTTTTCTTGTATCAAAAATATATCATTTTGAAGTGCGTTGCAGTTTCGTAGCTATAAAAATTCTTTTATGCAGAAGTAGGAAAACGAAGCAAGGCTGCCGCCTTGCGAGGATTTCCGACAAAGGCATAATAAATTTTTATGCGAGAAACCAATACTTCCTTATGAACTCTCAGCCAAACAGATTGCCTTGATTTTTTTACTGTTTTCAGTCCTTGCGCCAAACCATTTTGTTGACTATGCCCATATAGGACTGAATGATTTTAACGACCTTTGTCGATACATTTTTATCGGTATAATCGGGAACGGGAATACCGTAACAGCCGTTTTTGTTGAGCTCTACCGCAGTATCGACCGCCTGTAAAAGCGATTTTTCGTCAATTCCCGCAAGCACGAAGCAAGCCTTGTCGAGAGCCTCGGGGCGTTCGGTTGAGGTTCTTATGCACACTGCGGGGAACGGCGAGCCGACCGAGGTAAAGAAGCTTGACTCCTCGGGAAGCGTGCCCGAATCGGACACAACCGCAAAAGCGTTCATTTGCAGGCAGTTATAATCGTGGAAGCCGAGCGGTTCATGCTTTATAACCCTCTCGTCGAGCTCAAATCCGCTCTGTTCAAGCCTTTTTGCCGAACGGGGGTGGCAGGAATAGAGTATCGGCATATCGTACTTTTGAGCCATCTTGTTTATTGCGTTGAAAAGCGAAAGGAAGTTCTTTTCGGTGTCGATATTTTCCTCCCTGTGAGCCGACAAAAGAATATATTTGCCCTTTTGAAGCCCGAGTATTTCATGGATGTCGGAGTTTTTTATTTTTTCAAGGTTTTCGCTCAGCACCTCCGCCATAGGCGAGCCCGTAACATAGGTTCTCTCCTTGGGAAGTCCGCAGTCCGCAAGGTATCTTCTTGCGTGCTCGGAATATGCCATATTCACATCTGAAATTATATCGACAATTCTCCTGTTCGTCTCCTCGGGTAAGCACTCGTCCTTACAGCGGTTGCCTGCCTCCATATGGAAAATCGGTATGTGCAATCTCTTTGCCGAAATGACGGAAAGGCATGAGTTTGTGTCGCCCAGAACCAACACGGCGTCGGGCTTAATTTGCGCCATAAGCTCATACGACGAAGCTATTATATTGCCCATTGTTTCGCCGAGATTGTCGCCCACCGCATTGAGATAAACATCGGGGTCGGCAAGTCCCAAATCCCTGAAGAATATGCCGTTGAGGTTATAGTCGTAATTCTGACCCGTGTGGGCAAGAATACAGTCAAAATAACTGCGGCATTTGTTGATAACGGCGGCAAGCCTGATTATCTCGGGGCGTGTGCCGACGGTAATCAGCAATTTCAGCTTTCCGTTATTCTTAAAAGAAACATCTGAAAAATCGTGTGTCATACTCTTTTACCTTTATACCTTTTCAAAATATGTATCGGGTCTGTCGGGGTCAAAGCACTCGTTGCACCACATAATCGTAACCATATCGGTGTCGCCGATATTCTCTATGTTATGCGTGTAGCCTGTCGGTATATCGACAACCTCGAGTTTTTCGCCCGAGACAAAATATTCGTAAACCTTTTCCTCGCCGATTTTGCGGAAACGGATAACTCCCTTACCGCTGACGACAAGGAATTTTTCATTTTTCGTATGGTGCCAATGCTGACCCTTGATTATTCCCGGCTTTGAAATGTTGACGGAAACCTGACCTCTGTCCGCAGACTTGACGATTTCCGTAAACGAGCCTCGCTCGTCGATATTCATTTTAAGCGGATAGGCAAAGCCGTCCGTGGGAAGATAGGAAAGATATGTTGAATAGAGCTTCTTTGAAAAGCTTCCGTCGGTCATATCGGGAACCATAAGGCTTCCCCTGCTGTTCTTAAACGAATAAATCAAATCGGCAAGACCGCCGAGCGTAATCCTGTGTGAAACGGGAACCGTGTAAAACTCGCCGCTTTTCGTTCCCCTGTCCATAAGGATCTCGAGCAATTCGTTCACGACATCGTCTATGTAGATAAGTTCCATTTCGTAGTTTCTGTCCCTTATCTCTATGGGCAAGCCGTTTGCAATATTGTTGCAGAAAGTCGCAACAACGCTGTTGTAATTCGGTCTCGACCACTTTCCGAAAAGATTTGAGAACCTGAAAACATAGACCTTTGCGCCCGTTTTTTTCGAATAATCGAACAATGCGTTTTCAGCCGCACGCTTGCTCTCGCCGTAAGGGTTGTCAAGCTGTGCCTGTATGGACGATGAAAAAGCTATCCTCGGCGTATTACCGTACTTTTCAAGCGTGGAAAGCAGCTTCGTAAGAAAGCCGAAATTGCCTTTCATAAACTCCGAATCGTCCTTGGGTCTGTGAACGCCCACAAGATTAAATACAAAGTCACACTCCTTGCAGTAACGCTCAAAATCCTCCTCGGGCGTGCCAATGTCATAGGGGAAAATTTCTAAATCTTTCGGAACATTCCTTGTGTTGTCCTTTGAGTCTCTTATACTTTCAAGCGTGGTTATTAAGTTTTTGCCGACAAATCCCTCGGCTCCCGTAACAAGAATTTTCATCGTCAATTATCCTTTTTAGCCAATTCGTCACGGATATACTGCAAGGAAAGAAGCTTCTCCTTGACCTGCTCGACATTGAGCAGCTCTGTGTTGTTTGAGTTGAACTCGGTCAAAGGATTGCGGTCCTTATCGCCGTCGTTGAAATACTTATCGTAGTTGAGTGAACGCTTGTCGCAGGGTACACGGTAGAACTCGCCCATATCCGTTGCGTGAGCGCACTCCTCGTTGGTAAGAAGTGTTTCGTACATTTTTTCGCCGTGGCGTATGCCGATTACCTTGATGTCGGTGTCGGGGCAGAAAAGCTGTTTAACCGCTTCGGCAAGAACGCCTATTGTGCAGGCAGGTGCTTTCTGTACAAGAATATCGCCCGAAATTCCGTGTTCAAACGCAAACAGTACCAAATCGACAGCCTCGTCAAGAGACATAATGAACCTTGTCATTGCGGGCTCGGTTATCGTTATCGGTTTACCCTCTTTTATCTGCTCAATCCAAAGCGGGATTACAGAACCTCTCGAGCACATAACATTGCCGTAACGGGTGCAGCATATCTTTGTCTTTTCGGGGCTTACGGTTCTTGACTTTGCAACGATTACCTTTTCCATCATAGCCTTTGAGGTTCCCATTGCGTTTACGGGATAAGCCGCCTTATCCGTTGAAAGGCAGATAACCGTCTTTACGCCCTCGTCGATAGCCGCCGTAAGCACATTGTCCGTTCCGAGAACATTGGTCTTTACCGCCTCAATGGGGAAGAATTCGCACGACGGAACCTGCTTCAACGCCGCTGCGTGGAAAATGTAATCAACGCCGCTCATTGCGTTTTTAACCGAAGCCAAATCCCTTACATCGCCGATAAAGAACTTGATTTTGTCGCTGACCTCGGGCATTTTAGCCTGAAATTCGTGACGCATATCGTCCTGCTTTTTCTCGTCTCTCGAAAAAATGCGGATTTCTCCGATATCCGTCTGTAAAAATCTGTTGAGCACGGCGTTGCCGAACGAACCGGTTCCGCCCGTAATCATAAGTGTTTTTCCCGTGAATAATGACATACAGTTTATTCTCCTTTATCCTTTTACAAGTTTTGTTTTTCTTAATATTTTACGGAACATACCGAAAACAAGGTCCTTTTCGGACTTGTTCATTCCGAAGGTTATCATACAAACACCGTAAACCGCAACCGCAACCGCACAGTTTACAACAAAGCCGAGCCAGCCGTGCTGTGAAAGTCCGACAAGCGTAAACAGCTTTGCACCGGCAAAGCAAATCAGAAGCGAGGGAAGAATACCCTTGAAAAGCCCCAGGTAATACTCGGTAAGACTTATCTTGATTTCCTTTTTGAACATTATGTTCATACAAATGACATCGCCTACCGTCAAAGCTATAACTGAGCCGATAACCGCACCCTCAAGAGGCTTCCAGCTTATGAGCACCGCCGTAAGAACAATGTTTACAAGCGCCGAAACCACCTGAACTATCGCCTGACCTCTGTGTCGGTTCATAGCCCAGAGTATCTGGTTGCCTATCGACTGTATGAGCGTAAACATTGTAGGCGCCATAATGGCAACCGTGACATAATAGGACTGTGCGTAATCCTCTCCTGCCCATAATACCATAAAATGCTTGCCGTTTGCAATAAACACGGCAAAAACCATACCGAGCATCATAAAAATTATCCTGCCGATACGCACCATTTCGTTCTGGAGGTCCTTGGGCTTTGCGCCGTTTTCTACCATACGCACAACGCCCGCCATAAGCACTCCCGTGAAATGGCTGCCGATTGTTTTGAAATACTGAATTATCTGTGAGCCTACGCCGTAAATCGCAATAATTGCCGACGAGCCCTTTGCGAGAATTCCGAGCAGCACCGTATCGGTCATTGAGTTAATCTGCGTTGCAAGCATCTGCAAAAACACGAAGGACGAATATGTAACGGTCTCCTTGATAAAGGTAATGTCGGGATTCTTGAATTTCGGTTTTATTTTCAGCTTGAAAAGGACATAGAAGGTATATGCAAGCCTTGTTAAAAGGTTGAGTACAAAATAAATTATTACAACGCCGAGAGCCTTTACGCCCATAAACATGGCAACCATTGAAACAACTACCTTGAGAACAGAACAAATTATGCTCAAGCCCTTTGAAAACGAAAAGCGTTCGTATGCCATAAGGGTTGTCGCAAAGCTTGAAGTGCCGAGAGTAACGGCGCAGGTAAGCATTGTAACACAGAGCATTTTTTGCGAAAGCCTGATTTCCTCGGGAGTCAGTCCCTTTGCAAAAGCTGTCGGGAGAATTATCACAAGCACAATGCCGATTATCACAGTAATTACCGCAATCGCCAAATAAAACACGGTGGCAATGCCTAAAAATTCCTCTTGCTTTTCCTTGTCGTTATCGGCTCTGAATTTCGCCATATAGCGAATTACCGCATTGCCCACACCCAAATCGAGTAGCATAAGATAAGACGAAATCTGCGAGGTCAACTGATAAACCGCATATTGCGACTGACCCAGCATCCTTATAAGAAACGGGGTAAAGAGCATTGCCGAAATGACCTCGACAATCATCAACGCATAGGAGTAGATAACTCCGATTTTTCTGTTCAAATTATTTCACTCCTATGGAAGAACTACTTTCACGATACTTTTTTACTTTCGCCGGTATTCCGTAAGCAACGGCATTTTCAGGAATCTCACCCTTTACCAAGCTTAAAGCTCCGATAACGGCTCCGTCTTTAACATGCGAGCCTTTTAACACTTTACATCCGGCAGCAATCCCAACAATCATTGCCGATTGTAATCGGAGCAACCGAATTATGCTGGCAACGAATAAGCTCATCCGCACTTATTCCGTGATCTGTATCAATAATATAACACTGACCTGCAATCAAAGTATCGTTGCCTATTGTTACACCGCCGTCTTTTGAAGAATAAATAATCGTTCCGTTTCCGATTGCCGAATTATCCCCTATTTCTATCAAACCGTCTCCAAAAAACATTACATCCGGATATATCGTAACATTGCGACCTATTTTAACGTTGCGGTTAATTAAAGTTATATCTCCTATGATTGAAAAATCATTATGGGTACATTTCGTTTTTTCCTTAAACAAACGTTTTTTGTACCGGCATTTAATTTGATTTCTTAATCTTTCAATCAATATAAAAATGCTCATTTTAATTCTCCTGTTCAACTAAAAATGCTTTTATCAAATTTTGACCGGACCTTTCAATCATTTTTATTTATTCAATATATTTTTAAGCAATTCGACATTATTAAAATACTTTCCGTATTCTGTCAACCACTTTTCGTCCTTTTCCCACCACTTCAGCTGTTCCAAAAAATCTATTTCTTCTTTATTAAACCTATATTTAATAATTTTAGCCGGTACGCCTCCGACAACAGCATAAGGCGGAACGTCCTTTGTAACAACTGCACCTGCCGCAATAATTGCACCATTCCCGATTGTTACACCGTCTAAAATCAAAACATTTGCGCCTATCCAAACATCATTTCCGATTTTCAGCATCATATTTTTATCCTTATCAGTATAATGATACTCCTCAAAATCAGTTTTTCCAAACGCATTAGAATATCTCTCAGAATAAAAAATCGGATGGGTGCTGACATATTCCGATGACGGATGTCTACCGGCAACCAATTTAACATTTTCCGAAACAGAACAATATCGCCCTATTTCGGCGTTTGACAATACTGACCCTTGACCGATATATGAGTACTTACCCAATGCCACATTAAAAATATGTGCGTATGCGGATATTCTGTTTTTTCCATCCTCTTCTAAAACTAACCTGTTGATTTTTGCATGCTTATCAATAACTGAATTATGATTTTTTGCAAGCTTTTGTGCCTTAATATAGTTTTTTATACATCTTATTATCCGCACTTCTTAACTCTCCCGTCTTGTACAGTCTATAATCAATGATAATTTATCTGTAAACTCACAACTTAGCCTTTCAAGCTCTTTTCGGCTGTCATATCCGTCCGCAAGGTCAATTGACTTTACGGCATTGGCTATATTTTCCGGCGTTTGTTCATCGTAATAATACATAAATTTCCCGACGGCTGATTTTTCTATGGCGGGAATTCGAATGCTTACAACTCTCAACCCGTTTACCATATAAGTCAATATTTTAGACGGAAATGACGTTGAATTAAACGCAGCGTCCGGGTTTTGAGTGCTGAAGCCTATATCGCAGCTTTGAATAAATGACGTAAATTCATCTCCGGATAGCAATCCGTCATAGGTTATTCTCGCTTCGGTCTTTTTTGAAATATCATCTATAATGTCGAGCATTTCCTTTTTCTCTTTTTCGTTACCAAAGCCTAAAATATGGATATGATAATTGCCGTTAAGAAAGAGAGCTGATGCTGCCGCTGCTGCGCCGCCTTTTCTCGGGTCAAGCGTTCCTGCATAAACACAGTGAATTTTACCGTCTGTAAACAGCTTCGGCATTTTCTTTGAAATATGATATGTTCCGTAAATTATCGCTTCCGGCTTTTTTTCGGTATTTACCCTTTCGGACAAAAGCTCAGTCGGAAATATAAAGCTGTCGGCAATTTTGAAAAAGCTATATTCTTTTTTTACAGTCTTTGGATTACCGATAACATCGCCGTATATCTCTTCAGCCTCTACAATTAACTTAAAGCCCTTTATCTTTTTAAGCATTTTTACAAGCGACATATATCCAAGCGAATGATAGACGATAACCGTACTGTCTCGCTTTGTATTTTTAAGCATATAAAAGAACATTTGCGCTTTCATATAGATTCTGTTCACAAGTGAAACAATTTTGTTCAAATTTGGCAACGAGGAAAAGAGCTTGAGAGTTGTTCTGTCGGTTATTTTTTCTTTTCTTCCCTTGCAGAACTTTTTTTCAAGAGCTTGTGAGGCGGAAACAATTTCAACCTCACACTCGTTTTTTTCAAGGCTTTCGCATATATAGTCCATTTTATTGACCGCCGACAAAACCGCATTTCTCTTTTCGGCATCGGACGGCGAAGAATAGTATGAAATATAGAAGATTTTTTTCATTTTATCACCTTACTGCCAGAAGAATGTGTATTGATAGCTGTAAACATTTGACGCCGCAAAGAGTATCAGCAGCATTACGCAGTAACCGAAGTTACGGTACCTCTTTTCAAGCGCAAATATCATCTCGGGTACGAGAAGCATCAAAAATGTCGAGAAGTACTGAACTACACGCATTATCGCAGGGTTTACGAATACCGCAGGCATAAACAGCAGACCCATAAACAGCGCATTGTAATAGATTTTATAGTTCTTTGTGTTTTTCTTTACATATTTGAAAAGGATAACCGCAATTACGGTAACCGCAACATACATAAACAGGAAGCCGTATGCACCCGTGTTTTCGATTGCGTCATAATCGTAGCCCGAAACATATTTGAGCACATCGACATAGTTTTCACGGAAAATAAACAGCAACGGGGCCGCCGTGAACACAAGTGCGATATACCTCGGGGTTATATCCTTTTTCGCAATGAAATAAAACGGTATAAACACTATGGACGACTTATGAATGGTAAACGCCACAAGGCAGACAATAAGGAATTTCCAGAACTTGTTTTTCCTTATAAACTCCGAGCCGATAAACACAACCAAAGCCGTGGCAACCGTCTGGCGTGTACCCGTAACGGCATAAAAGCCGAAGAGGAACGCCGAGAAAATAAGATAACTGAAGCAAGGGAGCTTTGAGTTTCTGTAAACCCAAACTCCGAGGCAAATAAAGAAAATTGCCGCAACAACAACCAGATAGCCCTGATAATCCTTGACAAATATCTGAACGATTTTCTCAAAAAGGCTGTATCCCGCATCCTTACCGTCGTCGTTTACATAGACCTGATAAAAGTTTCCGAATATATCACGCCACGGTGTATTGAGTGTTCGGTAGAAACGGGTTCGGTAAGAAACGGTATCGGCTCCGACCTCCATACTGCGCAAGCCGGAAATCAAAGTCCAGTTTACGGTAACAAAAGTGCAGAAAAGTACCTTTTTCCTCTTACTCGGCTTTCCCGTAAGGAAAAACACTCCGAGCAAAGCCGTCAATATGATATTGACCAAGAATATGTTCATAAATACTTCCTTAAAAATTTATTGCCAGAAAAATTGATAGCTGTAATTATATACATTCGACGCAAGGAACAGCACAAATACCATTGCGGCATAAGCCATTGCCCTGTACTTCTTTTCTATTGAGCATACGATTTCGGGAATCATAAGCATAAGATAAAGCGTGAAGTACTGCACCACTCGCATCATAGCCGGGTTTACGAAAACCGCAGGTATAAACAGCGAGCCCATAAACAGTGCGTTATAGTATATTTTATAGTTTTCGCAGTTTGACTTTATATATCTGATAAGTATCATAGACACCGCACAGACCGCCATATACACAAGTGTAAAGCCGTATGCGCCCGAGCTTTCGTAGGCGTCGTAATCATATCCCGAAATGTACTTGAGCACTTCCACATACTGATTTCTGAAAACGAAAAGTATCGGGAACGCACCGAACACCGCAAGGGAATACTTAGCAGTGATTTCCTTTTGGGAAATGAAGTAGAACGGCAAAGCCACCATTGATGACTTATGTATGGTGAACGCCACGGCGCATACAAGCAGGAATTTCCAAAACTGCCTGCGCTTGATAAGCTCCGAACCTATTAAAACCACCAACGCCGTTGCTATTGTCTGACGGGTTCCCGTTATTGCGTAGAAGCCGAAAAGGAACGCCGAAAATATAAGGTAGCTGAAACACGGAAGCCGTGAATTGCGGTATATCCAAATTGCAAGACATACGAAAAATATAACCGCAACTATAAAAAGATATGCCTGATAATCTTTTATAAAAATCTGCGTTACCTTTTCAAAAAGCGTGTAACCGGGGTCCTTGCCGTCCTCATTGATATAGACCTCGTAAAACGAAGTGAACACCTGTTTCCAGGACATACGCAGCGCATTGTCGAATTTTAACTTGTAAGAGTACATATCGGGACTGACGCTCATTCCCCTGAGTCCCGATATAAGTATCCACTGAACCGTAGTCAAGCCGATAAAGACTTTTCTTTTGTTGGGCGTCGGCTTTATAAGAAGAAGCATAAGACCCCATACCAGCGTCAGCAGTACATTAGCAACATAAATATTCATATCTTTCCCTTTATTGCGCCAAGTCTTCGTAAATTTTGATAAATTCCTTAGTAATCTTTGCTCTTGAGAAATTGTCCCGTGCAAATTTGACGCACGAGTCGCTGTAACGGGCCTTTCCGTTTACGGCTATTTCATTTATCGCCCTGAATATTCCGTCTTTTTCGTCCGTGTCAACAGCTTTTCCGCAATTTTCGCCAACCAATTCCGGACAGGCTGTTGAATTGTAACAGACAACGGGTGTGCCGCAGGCAAGCGCCTCTGCCGATACCTTGCCGAAGGTTTCCTGATAAGAAAATGTAACAAAAACATCGGCAAGCGAGTAATAAAGCGCAAGCTCCTCCTGTGAGTTTGTTCTGCCGATTGAGATGACATTGTCGGGCAGCTTTACGCCCTCGGCAGGGTTGCCTACAAGCAAGATTACCTTATCGTCCGATATTTTTTCGGCAAGGTCGAGGAATTGAGGTAAGCCCTTTGCGTCTCCCCACTGCTCAGCCACGCCGATTATAACAAATTTGTTTTCAAGCCCCATCTCACGCTTTTTTTCTTCAGCCGAAACGGGCTTAAATTTATTCATATCTATCCAAAGATATTCTCTTTTGATTATTTTCGCATTTTTTGCTATCGGAGAGCGACGGCATTCATTTGTAACCCAATCCGAAATGCCCACTATCGCAAGCCTCGGAATTGCATTGAACAGCCTTATCCTGTCCGAATGTACTTTTTTTGTTCTGTCAAAAAACCAGCTGTCGTTGCCCTCGTGAAGCTGCGGACAGTCATGACACAGTGTTTCCCATTTATAACAGCCCGCCGTGGTATAGTGCATACATTTTCCCGTAAAGAACCAACAGTCGTAAAGTGAAATTACCGTCGGAATATCCTTTTTCGCTATATATTTCAGCAGCTCGGGCAAATTTATGAAATTTGCGTGCAGGTTGTGAAGATGAATGACATCGGGCTTGAGCTTTTCGATATATGCTATAAGCTTTTTTGTGTCGTAATACGAAAAGTACGCCTGCATTCCGCTGAGCCTTGACATAAAGCCGTGGAATTTTACCCCAGCGGGATTTCCGATGACATAAACATTTTCCTCGCCGTAAGGCTTTGAGCAGGCAACATACGACTCAACCGAGTTTTTGTTCAAATCCTCATTGAGCTCCATAAGACTTCTGCCCGTGCTGTACCGTTTATAAACGGCGTTAATGTGCAGTACTCTCATTTTTGCTACCTACCGTTTTCTTAATCTCGTCATACAGCGCTTTCTGCATTTTACTGCGCTGATGGTTTTTCTTTCCCGACTCCCACGCCTTGTCGGCATAGTCCTTTAACAGGGATTTATCCGCATACAGGTTTTCAAGCTGTTCTGAAATCTCATTCTTTGAAAGGGCAACCGCACCGCAGGAATTACGGAGAAAATAGTCAATCGAAGCGCAGCTTTTGTCGCCTATCGCAAGAATACAGCGGTTTGTTGCGAGGTAATCGACTATCTTGGTCGAAAATGACTGATGCGTCGCAAGCTTTTCCTTCATATCGAACGCCTCTGCGTGAACCAGAATATCCGCCTGCGCCTGAAGAGAGCGTATTTCGGAATAGCTCACGGGAGGATGAAGCGCACTGCATCCGTCAATATTGAGCTTTGATTTTTTTCCGTCGGAGAGCGGGGTCGAGGTATAGATGTCAAGCGTAAACTTTTTGCCGTCGGCATTGAGAGCCTCAACAGCCTTTGCAAGCTCCGACAGAATTTTATATCTGCCGTGGCTTACATTGCCCGCATATATCATTTTAAGAGTATCCCCGGGAGCTTTGAACTCGGGGCGCTTTGAGTCGTCAAAATCGGAGCACTTGGTCAGAACCTCGAATTTGTCTCCGAAAATTTCGGTGTACTCTCTTTTCTGCGTTTCGGAAATGACATAAATCTTTTTACACCAGGAGAAAACCTGTTTTATTCTCGGTCGCAAAATAAATTTATCTATCCAGAAAAGCGGCGACAGCGAAAACTGCTTTAATGTGTACACATCGTCAA
Source organism: uncultured Eubacteriales bacterium (assembly GCA_902491475.1). Lineage (GTDB taxonomy): Bacteria > Bacillota > Clostridia > Oscillospirales > Acutalibacteraceae > Fimenecus. Next base: position 100,120 of record CABUHY010000004.1, on the reverse strand, counting down.
GAACATAGCCGATTGCGGGAATGTTGAACCGCTTTAAGATAAACTCGTTTATATCGTGAAGATAGTGCGAGTAATAAATCGGTATAAACAGCAAATCGGGCTTGAAGCTGTCAACAAATTCAATAAACTCGGGTGAACACCAACGGCCGACTTTCCATATGAGCGCCCTTGCCCAAAACATCGGTATGCTCTTGTGCTTTTTAGCCTTGTTGAAGATTTTCTCGCCGCTGTCAAGCTTCGGTGTCTCTTCGTTTTCGGGCATAAACACCTCTTTACCCGATTTTCCTTTACCGAGCAGGTTATTTATAAGTGTTTTTTCCGTTATCTGATAATATCTTGAGACGCAGTTGTTTTTCGGCGTTCCGTACTTGCAGTAAACATTTGCAATTTCCAACTCGGGTATGCCCTCAAATATGTTTGAAAAGGAATTGCCGAAGCTGTTCTCATTTCTCCACGGAGAATTGGAAACTATAAGAATTTTCATTTCCCGAAACCTCAAATCGTATTTATATCTGCGGCAACCGCCGCAATAAGGCAGGTAAGCCGATAAAGTCTGAGCTTTACAAGCGTCAACGACGCCCGCATAAACATACGCTGTGCCCCGCCGTCGAAATACGGAACACTCGCTCCGTTTTTAAGTGCCTGTTTAAGCCGCTTGTTTTTGAACATCAGTATGCACTTTTTTACACGCTTGCCGTAGGCTGTCTTTTTGTCGCCCATAACATTCACGGCATATATCAGCGTGTTGCGGAACAGCAGCGTTTCCCGTCTGCCGTTTATATGACCGGCATACTCGGTTTTGTCGATATTCTCTATAAACCGCTCCACCCTGTCGTCCATTTCAATGACGGTATCAAAGAAATCCTCATAATAGGTCGTCGTAATGCTTCCCGTATGCTTGAAATTGACAAGCGACGCTTCCTCGTAAAGAGAGATTTTGTCAACCGCCTCAAAGAAATCAAGATTGAAAAAGAAATCCTCCGATATTCTTCCCACGGGAAACCTGATTTCGTTTTCCTTAATCGGTTGCGAACGGTACAGAACCGCCGTTGCACGCCTTGCCCTGCCCTTTCCGATGAGCACATCAAGCGCAAATATTTTGGGGTCCGAGGAAAACATATCCTTTGTAAAATGAGTTGCAAGGGAGGTCTTATCGGAATTTTCGTATATAGTATAGTATGTGTTCGGAATTACCGCATCGCTTTTTTCCGCTTCGGCAATTTCGAGCATATCGTAAAGCGCATTTTCTTTAAGCGTGTCGTCGGAATCGAGGAACAGTATATACTCGCCGTTCGACTTGTCTATACCTACATTCCTCGCCGAAGAGAGCCCGCCGTTTTCCTTATGTATGACGGATATTCTGCCGTCCGTTTTACGAAGCTCGTCGCATATTGCGGGGCAGGCGTCGGGGGAACCGTCGTCCACAAGGATAACCTCAAGATTTTTGTAGGTCTGCGTCAAAATCGAATTTACGCTTTTTATAACATATTTTTCGGTTTTATATATGGGTATAACCACGCTTATCAAAGGTTCCATCAGGTTTACATTCCTCTTTGTCTGTTCATTATCTTTCGCATAATTACCGTCATTGCATAGAAGCAATTATACATTTTGTGCTTGGCAAAAAAGAAAAGCGGTCTGAAATGAACGGGCAGGGCGTTTATGTTGAAGCGGTCAAACGCCTCTTTGTATATCGGATTTCCGAGCGCCTGTTTAATCTGCACCATACCCTTTTTACGGTCGCCCGCTCTGTAAGCATTTCCGCCTATCGGAATAATCGAAAAGCAAACTCTCGAATAAAATGCGTCGTATAAATTCGGAAGCTTGTTTTCCTCGATAAACTTTTTCATTGCCTCAAACTGCACAAACCAAAGCTCAACGGTTTTTTCCCTGTAACCCGCAGTCTGCGAGCCTGTATTTGTCCGTCTGTAATAGTACACGGGCTCGTCAAAGAACACTGCGCTTTTACAGCAGTTTGCATATCGTAAAATATAGTCAAGGCAGTCGGAGTAAATCTCCTTTCTGCTTATCCAATAAATTCCGTTTTCACGGACTATCGAAGTTTTGTAAAGCTTTGCGGTATCGGTCAAAAGCGAATCGACATTGCCGGGAGTTTTAAGCCTCTCGCCCGTAAGACCCATAACATATTCCAAAAGGCGGGTCTTAACGGTTTCCGAGTCAAACTTAATCTCCTTTTCGGGCAAGGGGTGCTTTACCGAGGTGCCCGAGGTCGAAACTTTATAGTAAGAGCCGAAAACAAAGTCGGCATTATCGCTCTCAACATATCTGTACATCTTTTCAAGGGCGTCGTCGGGAAGCCAATCGTCGCTTTCAAGAAAGGTAAAGTATTCTGTTTTAACCTCATTTATACCTGCGTTTCTTGCGTCGCAAACTCCGCCGTTGGGCTTGTGCACAACACGCACCCTCGAATCCGCTTTCGCATAAGAGTCGCAAATCTCGGGGCTTGAATCTGTTGCGCCGTCATCGACAAGGATGATTTCAATATCGCTCATACTCTGGCGAAGCGTGCTGTCTATACACTCGTGCAGATATTCCTCCGCATTGTATATCGGGATAATAACGGAAAGCCTTGCCATCACTGTTTCTCCTTAATCATTTTCTCGAAAAGCGAAGAGTACTGCTCCATACTCTTTTCGAGATTGAAATTATCAATTACAAATTCACGGCAGTTTTTTGAATATGCCTCTTTGCCGTTTTTAAGCACTCGCCTTATCGCAAGCATCAGCCCGTCCGTGTCGCCGGGGGCAACCTTTTCTCCGCAGTTTTCGCCTACGATTTCGGGGTTTGCCGTGGACTCGAAGCAGACAACGGGAGTTCCGCACGCCTCCGCCTCGGCGATTACCTTGCCGAAGGTCTCCTCAAGCGAGGGCTGAACAAAGACATCCGCAAGAGAATAATATTCTATGAGCTGTTCCATGGAATCCGTTCTCGGACGGACGGTTACACGGTCGTTAAACTCACAGCCGTCGGGAAGATTGCCGACAACAAGCATTTTTTCGTTATCGCAGAGCCTTTCGCTTACGGCTTTTACCGTTTCAAGACCCTTTTGCGCCGTCCAGTTGCTTGCGGCAAAAAGAATTACCCTGTCGTTTTCAAATCCCAATTCCTTACGCAGTGCGGCGGTGTCCGCAGGCTTGAAGAAATCGGTATCAATCCAGTTATATATTCTTGTTATAACCCTTGCGTTTTCAAAGACGGGCGCTTTTTTCGCCTCGCCGCACAGCCAGTCGGACACACCGACAACCGCAAGGTTTTTTATATCTCCGAAAAGCTTCTTTTTGTCACGGAGCATTTCGGGCGTTTTGTCAAAGAACCAACTGACATTGTATTTTTTAAGGCTCGGGCAGTTGCCGCAGCCCTCCTGCCAGCGATAACATTTGTCAACGGTATAATGGCAGCATTTTCCCGTAAAGAACCAACAGTCGTGAAGCACAGCCACCGTAACAATGTTTTTCTTTGCAAGATAGCCGAGAAGCATGGGAAGATTTATGAAATTGCCGTGCAGATTGTTGAGCACGACTATATCGGGGTCAAAGCTGTCCGTAAATTTAAGAAGCTTCCTTGTGGACGAAAAAGAGAAATACCCCTGCTTTCCCGATATTCTCGACAGCAAGGCGTGAACCTTTACATCCAATGCGCTGCCGATGACAAATTCATTTTTCGGGTCTGTGCTCGGACCTTTGGAATAAGCCGTAGCGCAGATGTTGCCCTTCTCTTCAAAATAGCTGTTCATCTCGGCAACATTCCTGCCGGTCGAAAGTATTTTGTTGACAACATTTATCTGTAAAATTTTCAATGGAGCACCTCCGAAAAATTACAAATTCTCCTTATACCATTCGATAGCGAGCTTAATTCCGTCTTGGAAGCTGTAATCGGGGTCATAGCCGAGCAGATTTTTAGCCTTTGAAATATCGGCGTTGGAGTGCTTAATGTCGCCCTTTCTGTCGGGTCCGAAATTCGGCTCGACATCAATTCCGAGAGCTTTTGTAAGGCCGTAATAAATGTCGATAAGATATTCTCTTCCGCCGTAGGCGATATTGAACGCATTGCCTGCCGCCTCGTGGGAAGCAAGGCACGCTTTGAGGTTAGCCTCAATGACATTGTCGATATATGTAAAGTCTCTGCTCTGCTTGCCGTCGCCGTTTATGGTCGGCACCTCGCCGTGCATAAGCTGTTTTAAGAATTTCGGGATAACCGCCGCATATGCTCCGTCGGGGTCCTGTCGCCTGCCGAACACATTGAAGTATCTCATACCGTAGGTGTCAAGTCCGTAGTGCATTGTGTAGAGCTTTGCCCATTCCTCGTCGCAACGCTTTGTAAGAGCGTACGGAGAGAGCAAGTTGCCCTCCCTGCCCTCGGTCTTGGGCAAATTCGGCTCGTCGCCGTAAACGGATGATGATGAGGCATAAACGAACTTTTTAACACCGTTCTGTCTTGCCGCCTCAAGCATATTGAGCGTGCCCTCAATGTTGTTTTTGCAGTAGAAAATAGGCATTTCAAGGCTTCTCGGAACGCTTCCCCAAGCAGCCTGATTGAGTACGAAATCCACGCCCTCGCAAGCCTTCATACAGGTGTCAAGGTCCTTTATATCGCCCTTTATAAACTCATAGTTAGGATTGTCGAGGAACATATCGACATTCTTCTGCTTACCCGTCGAAAGGTCGTCGAGAGCTCTGACCTTATAGCCCATATTGAGTATCGCCTCGCAAAGGTTTGAGCCGACAAAGCCTGCCGCACCCGTTACAAGGAAAAGTGTGTCGGACGGAAATTTCAAATCTTTATATCCCATAATTATAATCTCCAGTAAATATAGCCTGCGTTTTCGTATTCCTTACGGTCAAGAAGTCCCTTTATATCGATAAGGACATTCTTGTTGTCGCTGTTCTTGAACATCTTATCAAAGTCGTCTGTTGTAAGCGACTTGAACTGCTCGTGAGCAACGGCAAGGATTACCGCGTCGCAGTCCTTTATTTCACTCATATCAACGAACTCGATTCCGTAAAGGCGTTTAGCCTCGTCCGAATCGGCTGCCGGGTCTGCGATAACCGCCGTAATGCCGTACTCTTTAAGCTCGTTGTAAATGTCGATAATTTTTGTGTTCCTTGTATCTGGGCAGTTTTCCTTAAAGGTAAAGCCGAGAATTGCGATTTTTGCGTTCTTTATGGAAACATCGGCTTTGATAAGGTCTTTTACGGTGTTTTCCGCAACATACTTGCCCATATCGTCGTTTATTCTTCTGCCCGAGAGGATAATCTGGCTGTGGTAGCCGAGCTCCTCCGCCTTGTATGTAAGGTAGTACGGGTCAACGCCTATGCAGTGTCCGCCTACAAGACCCGGGTAGAATTTAAGGAAATTCCACTTCGTTCCCGCCGCTTCAAGGACGGATTTTGTGTCAATTCCCATCTTGTTGAAAATAATGGAAAGCTCGTTCATAAAGGCAATGTTTATGTCTCTTTGCGAGTTTTCGATAACCTTGGCAGCTTCCGCAACCTTAATCGACTCCGCTCTGTGAACGCCCGCCTTTACGACAAGCTCATAGACCTTTGCGACTGTGTCAAGCGTTTCTTCGTCCATACCGCTGACAATCTTCTTAATTGTTTCAAGGCGGTGAACCTTGTCGCCGGGGTTGATTCTCTCGGGGCTGTAACCTATCTTGAAATCGGTTCCGCATTTAAGACCAGACTCTCTTTCGAGTATCGGCACGCAAATTTCCTCGGTCACACCGGGATAAACCGTGCTTTCAAACACAACCACCGAACCCTTTGTAAGGTTTCTGCCCAAAATCTCACTTGCGCCCTCAACAGGGGTAAGGTCGGGCGTATGGTCGTCGTTTACGGGCGTCGGAACGGCTACGATATGGAATTTAGCCTCACGCAGCTTGGTTTCGTCCGCAGTAAAATCAACCGTACAGTTTTTGATAGCCTCGTCGCCGACCTCGTTTGTCGGGTCAACGCCGCTTTTGTAAAGCTCGATTTTCTTAGCGTTTAAGTCGTAACCTACAACCTTTACTTTTTTTGAAAATGCGACGGCAATCGGCATACCTACATAGCCGAGGCCGACAAGCGAAATTTTCTCCTCGCCGTTTACGATTTTTTCATAAAGCTCCATATATATTTACCTCTCCGTATTAAATACTCAGATATTACAGAATTTAATCATATCGGAATTGACCTTTCCGACCTCAAATTTTTCATTACAGTATTCAAGGCTCTTTTCGCCCATCTCCGCAATTATTTCGGGGTGTTCGATAAACCGAATCATCTTTTCCGAAAGCGCCTTTGCGTCCTTAACGGGAACGAGGAAGCCGTTTACGCCGTCGATTACGGTTTCACGGCAACCGGGTGCGTCCGTGGTTATTATCGGACGGGCTGTTGCCATAGCCTCAAGTATCGTCCTCGGAGTTCCCTCCCTGTATGACGGAAGCACATACACCGAGCACATTCCGTAATACGGCGGAACATTTTCCGTTTCTCCGAAATGCTCTATTATTCCGCTGTCAATGTACTTTTTAAGCTCCTCGGGACCTATCGAGTCCTGTATTCCCTCGCATGCGCCCAAGAGCATAAACCGTGCGTCGGGATATTTTTCTTTAACCGTTTTCGCCGCTTCGAGGTATTCCCTGATCCCCTTTGAATTCATAACCCTCGAAAGCATAAAGAAAGTTGTCTTTTCGGGGTACGGCAACGGGTGGAACCGCTGTGTATTGACTCCCGAGCCCGCAACAAGCCTGCATTTTTCTTTCTTTACAAGCCCGAGTGAAACGAACTGCTCCATATCGTCGGGATTTTGGAAAATGACGGTGTCCGCAAGCCTCAACGCCTTTTTGTAAAGCACCGACATAATTTTTCTTATTACCTTGGCTTTTTTGGTCTGCGATGTGAACGCATAGCCGAGACCCGTTATCATAGCCGTAACGGATTTCACGCCCGATTTTTTAGCCGCAATCGAGCCGTAAATTACGGGCTTTGAGGTGTATGACAGCACGGCATCGGGCTTTTCCCTGTCAAACAGAGCTTTGAGAGCCTTTTGATATTCAAGGTCCTTTAACGGGTTTACGCCGTTTTTGTTCATCGGTATCTCGACAAAGCGTGCGCCGAGAGCCTCGATTTTTTCGACATTATCCCTGTTGGGACCCGTAATGATTACCTCGTAGCCCTTGGAGATAATCAGCTTTATTAAATCCCCTCTGAAATTGTACGCCGTTCTGTTTTTAGGCGAAACCAAAACAAATTTCAAATCAAACTAACCCTTTCGCTGATTTTTTAAGATTATCGTAAGCAAGCGCAAAAAGCCTTGCACCGTTATTGCCAGAAACAAAGGAATTGTGCGGAGTGATTATGACATTGGGCATATCCCAAAGCGGGCTTTCCCCGTCGAGCGGCTCTGTTTCAAAAACATCGAGCACCGCACCCGACAGTTTTCCGCTTTCAAGCGCCGCCGCAAGGTCTGCCTCGTTTACCACGGCGCCCCTTGAAATGTTCACAAGCACCGAGCCGTCCTTAAACAGAGAAAACATCTCGCCGTTAAACAGCCCCCTTGTTTTGTCGGTAAGCGGAAGAGTCAAAATTACAATATCCGCTTCGCCGAGGACCGACCCGATATTTGAGATGTGGCAAAATTCGTCATATATTTTGTTGCAGTGATTGAACACATCAACAGATATGATTTTTGTATCAAAAGCCTTAAAGCGTTTTGCACATTCCGTTCCGACGCTTCCGCAGCCGACTATCGCAACCGTTTTGCCGCACAGCTCCGAAAGTTGTCTGTCCTTCTGCCAAAGGTGCTGCTTTTGATTATCATAAAACGAATTCAAGTGCTTATAAAGGTTCAACACGCCCGCAAGCGCAAATTCCGCCATCGGAACGGAATAAACACCCCTTGCGTTGAAGAGGGCAATGTTCCTTTTTCGTATCTCTTCAAGCGGCACTCTGTCAAGCCCCGCCGAGGTCAGCTGAATTACTTTAAGCGACTTGAACTCCGATATATCGTGATACAGGAAAAGTCCGTTACAAATTACGGCGTCCGCCTCGGAAAAGTCACATTCGGGCTTTTCCCTCTCGTCCCGCTGACGCATAATCTCATATCCGAGTTCCGAGAGCTTATCAAGTTGTTCGTCTGTGGCGTTGAATGCGCCCGTAACAAGCAGTTTCATATGTTTTACCTATCTTTTTTCGCATTTATTATATCGACAACCTTTTGAGTACACTCAACGGTTTTCTTTCTGTTTTCCTCAAACTGTTCGTCCGTCCAGTTTTCAAGAACCTTTTCGTATTTCCTTATATCACGAACGCCTGTTGTGAGCTTTTCTTTTACCGAGTCAATGTCGGGTTCTTTTGCAACATCGCAGAAAGCACGGGAGAGAATAACGCTCTGCGAACCGAGGCGGTAATGCTCGCCCAAGATACATTCCGCAGGCAGTGTTCCCGTTCCGACCCTCGCAACGCCGCCGAAGCCGTATTTTACACCTTTTTTTCTGAACTTTTTTGTAAGCTGTTCGACAGTGCCGTCGGCAAGCAGTTGGAACATAAAGGTCATACCCTTGCTTAAATGCAAATCGTTAAGACCGATAAACACCTCGTCAATTCCGCGAAGCTCCAGAATATCGTCGATTATCTCCTGCGCCTCGCTCGTTTCAAGCAACAAGCAGGTCTTTGCCCTGCCTGCGACCAGGTCTATAAAAAGCTTCACTTCACGCACCGTCTTGAAATACGGGAGCATTATTATATCCGCTCCCGCCTTGACTATCTCGTCAATTTCCCTTGCGGAGGAAAGATAATCCTTTGTGGCGCCGTGAATGGGATTGCACCTGACAAGCAGCTTTGACTCCGTCAAAACAGGGCGCAGAGCTTTTATGTCCTCCACAGTGTGATGCGACTGAACCGTATCGAGCCCGCCCTGCCGCAGATCCTTGCCTATGTATTCCATATCGACAAATATCCTGTCAACACCCGCGCTCTGCGCAAGCGAAGCGACATCCGTTCTGTTTGTAATATACATAAGCTCCATAGTAAATTAAACCTTTTCTTCCTTTTTTTCTTCGTGCTTTACGGTCTCGCCCGTATTTTCGTTGTCGGCGTTTGTAAGAACCTTGAACACGGTCATAAACATAATTTTTATATCAAGAAGTATCGATACATTGTTGACATACCAAACATTGAGCTCAATTCTTCTGTGCCACTCGACATCCTTTCTGCCGTTTACCTGTGCCCAACCCGTGATGCCCGGGCGAACCGCAAACATCATAAGCTGCGCTTCGCTGTACTCGTCGATAGGCCACGGATGATAAGTCAGCGGCGGACGGGGTCCGACAAAGCTCATATCGCCGTTGAGAATATTGACAAGCTGCGGCAGCTCGTCAATGCTTGTCGCACGGATAAACTTTCCGACCTTGGTAACCCTCGAGTCGCCCTTACCGGAATAGACTCCGCTTCCCGTCTTTTCCGCACCGACGCACATCGAGCGGAATTTATATATATTGAACACCTTGCCGTCCTTGCCGAGTCTCTGCTGTTTGAAAATCACGGGACCCTTACTGTCAAGCTTTACGGCAAGCGAAACAATCGCAAAAACAGGGCTTAAAACAATCAGTGCGACAAGCGCAACAAAGAAGTCGAAAAAGCGCTTTATAAAACGGTTGTAAACGCCTGTATAGTTATGTTTTTCGACATTTGTCGATTTGTTTTTCAAAGGCAAAACACCCCAATTTCCCATTATAGATATATACTATAATATTATATATTCATACGCTCTAAAAGTCAATGGAAATCATACGCCGTCAGGCAACGGTAAAGCTAAAAAAACAGGCTGTAAAAGATTTACACCCTTTACAGCCTTTTACTTATTTGGATAACTGCTTGACTATCTGATTTCCGAACACCGAAGCACCCGATACAAGTACGCCCTGTATCACGGAGTCAACGCTCACGCCCATTATACCGAGCGTTCCGAGAACGCCGAAGAACAGTATTATGAGCGGAATATACTTATCGTTGATTTTTTCAAGGTGCTTTATTATCATTCCGATAATGTTGAGCACGGGAATCAGGATAAGTGCCTTATCGGTAATATATCCCAGAACTTCCATTTATTCACCTTACCTTATATCCGATTTGTTTACAAAGCCCGTAACATTCTTGCCTATCGGCTTTTTAAGTGCCTTTTCGGGTGAACTTGTGATGCGGTACCTGCCGTTCATTTCAATGCCGTCATAGATATAATAGGTTCCCGATTTCTTCGCTGCGGGCGTTTTTGCCGTAGCGGAAACATACAGCGGTGTGTTTGAAAGCGAAACCATCATTCTTGCGGAATAATTCTGTGACGGTGCGGGTGTGGGCGCAGGGGCGGGTGCGGGAGCCGAAAAGCCGTTGAGACCTTTATTTTTCATAATCGAATAATAGTCCTTATAGCTCTCGTCCATATCGCTTCTGCCCGATATTCCGTCAATGCTTCCCTGCGAAGAATACTGCCATATGCCGTAATTGCCGGCATAGGTCGCCTTCTCCGCCCACTGTGCAAGCCAGACATCGTACTTTTTCTTGCAATCGTCGTCAACGAAGTTGTCAAGCCAATATTTGTTTGCGTAAATGCATACATAATAGCCTGCTTTTTCCACCGTCTCGCAGAACGCCCTTATTATATCAGACACGAACTGCTTGCCCTTATCGGACTGAGCCTTTTCCTCGACATCAAAGGCGACGGGATATTCAAACTGCTTTCCGCTTATCCATTTGAGGAAGGTTTCTGCCTCCTTTTTGGCGTCGTCGGCGCTTTTGGCATAGGAGTAGTGATACGCTCCGACCTTTACGCCTGCCTGCTTTGCGTTTTTATAATTTTCCTCAAAGCATTCGTCCTTCTGATTGTCATATCTGCCGTAGCCCGCTCTTATCATGGCGAAATCCACACCCGAAGCCTTGACCTTCTGCCAATCTATCGTACCCTGATGCTTTGATACATCAATGCCTTTACTCATAATATTCATTCCTTTCAATGGTTGAAATTCTCTGTTCGTGAGTCTTTACTCTCTCCTCCAAAAGCGGTATTCTCTGCGCAAAATTGTTGTGTCTGTCTACCTTTTTTTCAAGCTCTCTGAGCCTGTAATTTGTAAGCTTTGCGCTTGTGATTATACCGCCTACCGTTCCTGCCAGAGTACCGAGGAACGATAACAGCGCAATAAATACTTCAGACTGCATAACATCCCCCCATTTCATTATATTTAAGCCTCAACGCATTATTGCAAAAAGTTTTCATTATGCGTCCTCGCCCACCACAAGGATTTTTGTACCTGCGGTAAACGGAATATGCGTTGAACCGTTAAGCTCAAAGAAGCCGACAAACAGGTTGTTTATGTAGATGTTCTTTGCGGAGGAAATTACGGAAGCCGCCGTACTCGCAGTCGTACCCTGACCGCCCGTGCCGTAGCTTACCCTCGAATGGGTAAAATATCCGTCCTCGGCGTCGGTATCGCAAAAGACGAAAAGGCTTCCCGTGTTTGCAACCTTATACAGATGCGCAAGATACCGCTCGCCGTAGTCGGTGCGTATCTTAACGGTTATGTTTTCAACATCCGAAGCGCATTTTGCGACAAGGAAAATTTTAAGCCCTTTGAGCGAAAAAGTTTTACCGTCAAGGTCCTTGTTTATAATATATTCCTCAACGGTCTCTCCGTCGGCAACCTCGGCGGAAAATATAACTCTGCCCGTGTTTTTCTTTACAAAATCATACACGCCCGAGCTTGAAACGGCGTTGTCGGAATTTTCGCTGACCGACGGGTCAACCGTTGTTCCGTCCTCGCCCTTGTCTCCCTTTTCGCCTTTTTCTCCGGGGTCGCCTTTATCTCCTTTGTCTCCTTTTTCGCCCTGCTCGCCTTTAGGACCCTGTTCGCCCGTGTCTCCTTTTATTCCCTGCTCGCCTTTTTCGCCTGTATCTCCTTTATCGCCCTTGGGGCCCTGCTCGCCAGTATCGCCTTTTTCTCCCTTGGCTCCGGTGTCGCCTTTCTCGCCGGGGTCGCCCTTGTCGCCTTTGTCACCCTTGAAGTCGCCGTTTTTGACCGCTTCAAGCAGAGAATTTACCGAAAAGTCGTATTCCTCTCTGAGGTTGTCGTCGGCAGAGGCTATAACCGAAAAGCAGAGCTTTACCTCCTTGGCTTTTATGAGTTTTTCCGTTTCGTATGTATCGGCATTTATTTCAACGACATTGAAATAACAGAGCATATTCATACTTCTTGTAAGGCTTGCGGGCAGCGTGAAACTGATTTTATTGTTTTCGTCGGGCGTAAGGTACTGCGTTCTTACGGTTCCCGCAGGAAGCACAAAGTCGATATAATACCTGTATGAGTCTGAAATGTATTCCTGTGCTATCTCAAACACGAGGTCGGTCGCATTGTGCTCGTACATAATGCCCGCATTGTATATCTCCCCCGACAAGGAGCCGTCAACCTTTACGGTTACTGTTTTGTTCATATTCAATTCTCCCCGTTTATATTTTTTAATATTCCGTCAAAATTTTTCGGCAGGTCAACAAGAGAAAAGCCGCACAGATATGCATATTTGAGCACCGAATAGAGCTTATCGGTCGCCGACTTGAGCGTCTTGTATATCTGCTGACGGGAAACGCCGTGTTTTTCGGAAATATCGCTTATTTTCATATTTTCAAAATATCTCTCGCACACAACCTCCCTTTGAAAAACGGTCAGCTCGGACTCCACTGCCGCCGAAAAGATTTTTTTGAGAGTATTTTTTCTCGTTGTCAGAATGTATCTCGGAATTTCCCTTGTATCGTCTTCGGACATAAATTCAAATTTTTCGGACAAAAATCTGTACTCGTCCGTGTCAATTCCTACAATATCCCGTGTATTCATTTTCCACCTCCCGAAGTTCCGTAAACTAAAACAACACCTAACAACCCCGAGGGGTCGCAGGTGTCGTTATTTTTGATTATTGTTCACTCGCACTGTTTATTTTAGACGATACAGTGTTACTTGTCAACACAAAAATAAGACCGACTGAAATTCAGCCGGTCTTATACATTATTGTAATATTGAATTAAACCTCGTTGGTCGCAACAATATCAATTCCCGTACCGAGAATGTTTTTAACCGCAACATCGCCGAAATGAACGGGAGCTTTAAGTGTTACCTTATTAACCTCTTTCATTGCGTCAAAAAGCATTTCCTTCGGAAGGGGGGAAGCCGATTTTACGGGGACAACGGGAAGTCTGCCGCCCTCAACCTTAACGGTGGAGGTAAGCATTCTTTCGGGATGTGTACATTCCTGACGGGCATATCTGTCGCCTCTCGGGCAGGTGTTACCCGTTACGGAGATAACCTCGTTGTTGTCGTCAAGTTCAACCGTTATAGCGCAGCCCATAGGGCAGGATACGCAAACCATTTCTCTCTTTGTCATAATTTACGCCTCCTCAACTGTTACTGTAATCGTGCTGTCGGCAGGAAGAGATTTTACCGTATCGAGCTTGATAAGAACATTCTCCATCTCGCCGGGAGCCATTTTCTTTTTATTCTTCGACATTATAATCTCATCGCCGCATTTGACAACAAGCTTAACATTCTTAAACACCTTGCCGACGCGGAAATAGAGTTTAACATCCTTGTCGGTCTCTTTGTTAATCCTCTGCGGTACGATATAGCGCACGCCGTTCGTGCCCTCGGTTTTGATGTAATCACCCGACTTTTTCTCGCCCTTTATGAACTTAGCCGCGCCCTCGCCTGCTATCTGACTTTCCTCGGTAACATAGTCGACAAGGTCGTGAACCTGCAAAACATTGCCGCAGGCAAATACACCCTTGTGGAGAGTTTCCCTGTACTCGTCAACAGACGGACCGTTGGTAATGCGGTCAAGCTCGATTCCCGCATTCTTCGAAAGCTCGTTTTCGGGGATAAGTCCGACGGAAAGCATCAAAGTGTCGCACGGGATATATTCTTCCGTACCGGGTATGGGCTTCAAGTGCTCGTCAACATTTGCAACCGTAACGCCCTCAAGTCTGTCCTTACCGTGTGTTGAAACGACCGTGCAGGAAAGACGAAGCGGAATACCGAAGTCCTCAAGGCACTGTACGATATTTCTTGTAAGACCGCCCGAGTAAGGCATAAGCTCGCAAACAGCCTTGACCTTTGCGCCCTCAAGGGTCATTCTTCTTGCCATAATAAGACCTATATCGCCCGAGCCGAGGATAACCACCGTTTTACCGGGCATATATCCGTCTATGTTTACATATTTCTGCGCCGTACCTGCGGTCATAATACCTGAAGAACGGCTTCCTGCGATTGAAAGCGCACCTCTCGGTCTCTCACGGCAGCCCATTGCGAGCACAACAGCCTTTGCCTTGATTGTGAGAAGTCCGTCCTCCTTATTGCAGGCTGTGACGACATTGTCGTCCGATATATCGAGAACCATTGTGTCCACCTTGACATCAATATCGGTTTCCGATACCTGCTTTATAAATCTTCCCGCATATTCGGGACCCGAGAGCTCCTCTCCGAAATAATGGAGACCGAAGCCTGTGTGGATACACTGTTCGAGAATACCGCCGAGTGTGTCCGCCCTCTCGAGAATGATAATTTTTTCAATACCCTCTTCGTGAGCCTTGAGCGCCGCCGCCATACCTGCAGGGCCGCCGCCGACTACTGCCAAATCATAATTAAGCACTTTACACACCTCACTTCGTTCTCTCGAAAATAATCTTGGAATTGCCGCCGAATTTTGTAATTTCATTCATCGGCACTCCGAGCTCTTTTGCAAGCAATTCGACAACCTTGCTGCCGCAGAAGCCGCCCTGGCATCTGCCCATGCCCGCTCTTGTTCTCCTCTTGACGCCGTCAACATCCCTCGCACCTGCGGGAGCGTGAATTGCGTCGAGGATTTCGCCCTCGGTTATCGTTTCGCAGCGGCAAATAATTCTGCCGTATGCGGGATTCTCCTTGATAAGAGCCTCTCTCTCTTCTTTCGACATATGTCTGAAGCGGACGGGAGCCTTTCTTGTCATTGTGTACTGTGCTTTTTCCTTTGCGTCAAGCTTTTCGAGCAAGAGCTCCTCAACATACTTTGCGATAGCGGGAGCCGCCGAAAGTCCGGGAGACTCAATGCCCGCACAGTTGATAAACTTGTCGCTCTTATCGGAATAGCCGATTATAAAGTCGTCCGTTACCGGATGGGCACGAACACCTGCGAACGAGGTTATGGCACCTCTGAGATTTATTGACTTAACGCTCTTGAGAGCCTTTGAAACGACAAATTCAAGTCCCTCGGGAGTTGTGTCGGTATCGTCCTTGTCGGGCTCGTCTGTTGCGGAGGGACCGATAAGCAGGTTTCCGTCAACCGTCGGCGTAACAAGAACGCCCTTGCCCATCTTGTTCGGGCACTGGAATATCGTATGGTTTGCGAGATAGCCGAACGATTTGTCGAGAAGATAATATTCGCCCTTTCTCGCAACAAGCTCTATGCTGTCGTCGCCTATCATAGCGGCAACCTCATCGGAATGGTTGCCTGCGGCGTTGATTATGTACTCCGCCTCGATATTGCCGAGGGTCGTGTCAAGATTGTAAACGCCGTTTTCCTTTTTGATTGCCTTGACTTCGCAGTTTCTGAGAAATTCGACTCCGTTTGTAACCGCTACCTCCGCAGCCGCAATAGTCAGCTCATACGGGCAGACAATACCCGCAGAATTTGAAAGAAGAGCGCCTACAACCTCTTCGGAAACATAAGGCTCAAGCTCTCTTACCTTTGCGCCGTCGATAATTTCAAGGTCGGGAACGCCGTTCTTGATACCTCTGTCATAGAGCTCCTTAACATGCTCCATCTCCTCATCGGAAAAGGCAAGAACAAGCGAGCCGTTGTTCCTGTAAGGCACATTAAGTTCCTTACAAACCTCGGGCATCAATTCCGTTCCTTTCACATTGAGTTTTGCTTTCATCGTTCCCGGCATAGCGTCAAAACCGCCGTGAACAATAGCGCTGTTAGCTTTTGTCGTACCCATTGCCACATCATTGCATCTTTCGAGCAAAGCGACCTTAATGTCGTACTTTGACAGTTCTCTCGAAATGAGAGCGCCGACTACGCCCGAGCCGATGACTGCAACATCGTACTTCATAAACCTCACCCCTTGTTAAAATATATGTTAATCAATATTTTGACCTGCAAAATCATCTTTCTCCTGCTTTTCCACAATTACCATACCGCCGGTGCCGCCCGTTTTGGAAAAAGCGTCGGAGATTTTCGAGTTTAAGTCGAGAAATTTATCACGGAGCGGAAATGTGTCCTGATAATATTCCTCAAATTCCGAAAAATACTTACCGTCGAACACGGCGGAAATTGTAAACTTCGGCTTTTGCTTGAGCGTTCTGTTCTCCCTTTGAGAAACTGTGGGGTCGGTGTCAAACGCACTTACGAGGAAGAGCGTTATTATCACGCCGACGAACGCAAGAATTATGAAAAATGCACCCGATTTGTTCGGGACAACATTCTTTTTCATCAGTTTTTTTCTGTACCGAGTCATTTATGTTCTCCGTTAAAATCTGAAATAAAGGAAAGGATTGTAGCTGTCGCCGATAAGAGAAGCGGTCGAAACCGTCAGCGAAAACAGCACGAAAAGAATAATCGCGACATTAACAAAAATCTTACCCGATTCATTCTCCGAAATATTGAAAGCAAAGCGCCTTATGATATTCGCTATCGGGAGAGAGGCGATTATTCCGACGATTATCACAACTATGTAGTTGAGCGCAACCGTCTTTTCCGTAAGGGTCGAAAATCCGTTTTCGAAGAAAATCGCCCTGAAGAAATTCTTGAGGTTCGCAAGGTCCTCAAAGTAGAAGAACGCCCAACCGATAACCACAACGAGCATTGTGTATATATGCTTTATAACGGGGCTTGTCCTTGCAAGGCGCTTTCCGATATAAATCTTTTCAAGCATAAGGAAGAAGAAATAATAAAGGCCCCAAAGGATGTAGTTGTAGCTCGCTCCGTGCCAAAAGCCCGTCAGCACCCAAACCACAAGCATATTGAACGCCCAATGCTTCCTGTTGCCGCCGAGCGGTATGTAGACATAATCCCTGAAAAACGAGCTCAATGTTATGTGCCAGCGTCTCCAGAAATCGTTTACGGAGTCCGCACAGTAGGGATAACGGAAGTTTTCGGGGAAATCAAAGCCGAATATCTTGCCGAGACCTATCGCCATATCCGAATAAGCCGAGAAGTCGAAATAAATTTGTAATGTGAACGCTATTATTCCGACAGACGCACCGAGGAAGCTGACATTCTGCATATCCGAACCGATAAGCTTTGTGCAGAGCTCGCCTGCGTAGTTTGCGATTACCGTCTTTTTGACAAGACCCACGCAAAAGCGCAAAACGCCGTCAGCCGCACCTCTTAAAGTTACGGTCCTGCACGAGAGCTGCTTTTCAACATCGCTGTAACGGACAATGGGACCCGCTATCAGCTGCGGGAACATCGAAACATACAAAAGAAGCTTGAAAAATGACTCCTGAACCTTTACACGGTCTCTGTAAACATCGACAACATATGTGAGTGCCTGAAAGGTATAGAACGAAATACCGATGGGAAGCGCAAGTCCGAGCGTCTTTATGTTGAGCGAAAAAGCCGAATTAAGGCTGTGTGCAAAGAAGTCGGAATATTTGAAAAGCGCAAGGCTTGAAAGCGTAATTATGACGCTCAAAAGCATAAACAGCTTTGAGAGCGCCTTTCCCCTGTATCTGTCGACAAGAATTCCGCCGATATAGTCCACAAGCACGGTTGCTATCATCAAAAGTATGTACTTCGGCTCGCCGTAGGCATAAAACACCAGCGAGAACACCAGAAGCACGGCATTACGGACTTTTATATTCTTACTTAAAAAGTAAAAGACAAGACACAGAGGCAGAAAAATGTATAAAAATACCAAGCTTGAAAAGACCAATTTTCAGCCTCCGAAATACTATTTTATAATTATGGATATTATAACATACATTTTGCCCGAATAACAGTGTTTTTAGAAATTTTTTCATTAAATTTGCAGACAAATTTATACAGCTTTTTCAAGCTCCTTTTTCAGCCGCACGATTATCCGTTTTTCAAGGCGCGAAATATAGCTTTGGGAAATCCCGAGAATGTCCGCAACCTCCTTTTGGGTGTGCTCCTTTTCCCCGTCGAGCCCGAAGCGCATATTCATAATCAGCCTTTCCCGCTGTGAGAGCGAGTTCACGGTTTTCAAAAGCACCTTTTTTTCGTCCTCACATTCAAGCTCACGGTTTATTTCGTCAGGCTCGCTTCCGAGCACATCGGACAAAAGCAGTTCGTTTCCGTCCCAGTCGATGTTCAGCGGCTCGTCTATCGAAATGTCCGTCTTATGGAGACTTATCTTACGAAGATACATAAGTATTTCATTTTCAATACACCGTGAGGCATAGGTGGCAAGCTTTATGTTTTTTTCGGGCTTAAAGGTGTTGACGGCCTTGATAAGCCCTATTGTGCCGATTGAAACAAGGTCGTCTATGCCCACGCCCGAATTGTCAAACTTTTTGGCTATGTAGACGACAAGCCTTAAATTGTGGACTATTAAAGGCTCCCTTGCGGTTTCGTCTCCGTTTGCGATACGCCGAAGGCAATCCTCCTCCTGCTCCTTGGTAAGCGGTTCGGGCAGGTTTTCACAGCCGCCGACGAAGTCTATATCCGTCTGAAAAAGTATGCCCTTAATTTTTGCCAAAAGCGACAGTATGTACTCTCTTATCATCACTGTTCATCCTTTCAAAAAAATCGTTGTTGAGTATTGCCGAATATTCTCCGTTTGTAAACCTTGTTTTGCTCTGTGCGACAAGCACATTTTTAACGGTGTGCTCCGAAGTGCCGACCTTTACGCTCACGCTGTCCACCGACACGGCTTTCAAAAAGCCCTTTTCGCCGACCGTGTTATAGGCTATGAGCCTTATTTTGTTTTGAACGCCCATCATATCGACCGCATTGTTGCCACGAAAGCAATCCTCGGGCACAAAGCCCACAAGCGAAGTGAAAACGCTCTCGTCCGCTATGATAACGGGCTTCCCCGAAAAGCCGTCTTTAAGTGTGTTTCCCGTGTCAAGCAGGGCGTTCACGGTAACGCTTCTGCCCGAATTTGAAAAAGTTACGCTGTAAACGGAGTCGGACGGCGCACTGCGTTTCATAAGCCTTGAAATAAGCGTGATGATAACATAGCAGGCAACGGTTGAAACGGTCAGTATTTTTATGTTGATATTGAAATAAACCACACTGTTGTTAAACACCATTCCGCTCGGCTTAAACGCAAGCCATATGCCGAGCATAATCCCCGCAAAGGCAAAATTCACCCCGAAGAACACCGCAACCTCACGCAAAAACACCTTAAAGGTTTTCGGCGAAAAGGCTATGGCAGTCAGCACAGCAGACACCGCAAAATTCACAAACACGGTAACCGCCTCGGGAAGCTCGGGCAGGAAAATAATCAGCGAATAAAGGCTTCCGAGGGCAGAGGCAAAGAACAGCCTTACCCGTTTTATTTCACGGTGCAGTATTTTTGCGCTTGCAAGAAGCAGGAAGTAGTTTACGAATATGTTTACCGCAAGCAATATGTCAACATAGACAGTCAAAACTTATCACCACACAAAAAATGAGCCTGAAGCCAATTATATAGGCTTCAAGCTCAATAATTTGTCATATCGTGGGGTTACTTTTGTTTTCTCATATAATCCTCGAGAATAAGCACGGCGGACACGGCGTCAACAACCGCCTTGCGCTTCTTTCCTCTCGTGTCGGTCGCATTGAGTATGTTGTGCGCCGAAACGGTTGTCAGCCGTTCGTCCTGAAAATCGACGGTCAGTCCCGTCTTTTCGGAAAGGGTTTGTGCAAAGCTCTTGCACGCCTCCGCACGGAAGCCCTCGCTGCCGTCCATATTTTTCGGAAGTCCGAGAACGATTTTCTCCGCTTTTTTCTCAACGCATATTTCCTTTATTTCCTCCGAGAGCAGCTCGGGGTCCTTTTGCTTTATAACGGTTACGGGAGAAGCGAGCATCTGAAACTTGTCGCAAGCCGCAATACCCGTTCTCGCATCGCCGTAATCGACGGAAATTATAACCATATTTTCTCCTATTCGGCAGGCGGAAGATTATCGGGCGACGCCGTTGCGGGCGGAGTATCCGACGAATTATCGTCGCTTGCCGCGGGTGTTTCGGGAGTTTGCGAAGCGGGAGTTGTTACCGTCTCGCCCTCCTGTACGGGCTCCTGAACGCTCGATGCAGCAGCACACGAGGTGCAGTGTCCGGGGAGATTGCTCTTTGTGTACCAGCCTGTCGCAGTGCTCGTACAGCTCTCGCTTGCGAGGAAGCCCGACTGCGTACAGTAAGTAGCGCTCATCAAAAGGTTTGAATGCGTATCAAAGGGCTTAGCTGTAAGACCCTTGTGTATTCTTGTCATTACCTCGTCGAAAATCTTACCCGAGGGGCTGCCCGAAACATAAGCCGAAAGCTGTTTGGGCATATCGCAGCCGTACCATACGGCAGCAACATAATAAGGTGTGCCTCCTACGAACCAACGGTCCTTATCGTCACTCGTCGTACCTGTTTTTGCAAAGGTTTCAAAGCCCGAGATGCCGTAATTGCGTCCCGTCGCCATATGAGCGGCGTCGGTTACGACCGTCTGTAAAAGCTTGTTCATAACATCTGCGGTGTCGGGAGAAAGAATTTGCTCACCCTCCGACTCCTGATGCTGAAGATATATCTTTGTTCCGTTTGCGTTTGTAACCTTGTAATAGCAATACGGCTCATAATACTTGCCGCCGTTGCCGAACGCCGCAAACGCCGCCGCCATCTGCACCGTGGTTACGCCCTTGCTTGCGCCGCCGACTGCGAGAGACGACATATTTTTATCGCTTTCGTTGAGATAGGTAAGCTTGAATTTTTCGGTTGCGTACTTATAGCTCAATTCAACGCCCATCTGCTTGAGAAGCTGTGCGGGAACGGTGTTGTACGATACGCAAAGCGCATGCTGAACCGTTACATACGAATCGGGCGAGCCGGGGTCGTTACCGTAGTTTACGGGTCCCGTTCCGCCGTCGGGATAGTAATGCGCAACGCCGTAGTTCTGCACCTTGGTGCTCCAGGTTACATACTTTTCCTCAATAGCGGGAGAATAAATCGAAATGGGTTTGATTGAAGAACCCGGCTGTCTCGGAGTAGTTGCACGGTTGAGGCCTCTGTTTTCGGTCTTTTCTCCGATACCGCCTACCATACCGAGTATTCTGCCGTTGTAGTCCATTATAGTCATAGCCGACTGTGCGTCGGGAACATTTTTGTTGTATGCGGGCATTGTTACCTTGTTGACATAAACATCCTCAAGCTGTGCCTGTATGCCCGTGTCAACAGCCGAATAAATTCTCAAGCCGCCGTTGTAAATAAGCTTTGAAGCCTGCGACTTTGTGTAGCCGCACTGCGAAACAAGGTCGTTTATAACCGACTGTATAACATAGTCGACATAGTAGCTCTGAATTTCCGTTGCAGCGGCGTTTGAAGCGTTGGAGCTGTCGTCCGAGCTGTCCTTTTTGACATAGTTTTCACTGTTTGTGAAGACCATTTCGTATGCCACAGCCTCGTCGTATTCCTCCTGAGAGATATATCCCTCTTTGAGCATATTCCTAAGGCAGGTAAGCTGCCTTTTCCTGTTTGCTTCGGGATGAAGCAGCGGGTCGTTGGTCGAGGGGTTCTGCGTTATAGCCGCTATCGAGGCGCACTCCGCAATGTTGAGCTCGGACAAATCCTTGCCGAAATATTTTTCGGCGGTAGTCTTTACGCCGTAACAGCCGTGGCTCATATAAACGGTATTCATATACGCTTCGAGAATTGTGGCTTTTGAAGCGTTCTTTTCAAGGTTCAACGCATTGAGTATCTCATAGAACTTACGGCTTACGGTCTTGCCGTTTTCACCCGTAAGGTTCTTGATAAGCTGTTGGGTAAGCGTGGAGCCGCCGCCCGCCTTACCGAAAGTAATTACCGCCTTTACGGTTCTTATCCAGTCAACGCCGTCATGCTTTTCAAAACGCTTGTCCTCAAGGGCGATATACGCATTCTGGAGGTTTGCGGGAATTTCGTCAATGCTCGTCCACACACGGTTCTGCTCGCCGTGCAGACGGGTCAGCTCAACCGCCTCGTCATTTGAGTTATAGGCGTAAACGATTGTGGTCTGCGCCTGATTTTCCTTGTAATCGGCAATGTCTATTTTAGCCTCGCCGTTTACATACGAAACCATATATATAATCAGATATGTGCAGACAATTACCAAAGAAACAAGAGCGGTAAAAGCCAGAGCCAACAAAGCGGTAAGCGCTTTTTTAGCCTTGGGGTTGAGCGGCTTTTTCTGCTTTTTCGGTTTTTTACGCACATTTTTTGCCATATGTAGTTCCTCCGTACGCTGACTTTGCCATAATAAAGTATTGTAACACAATTTTGTGAATATTTCATCATTTTTATAAAAAAAGATAATTTTTTGACCGACTGCGTTAAATCCGTATTTTTTGCCGAAAATAACCAAAAGGAGTGATTTTGTGCAAAAGATACTTTTGAGAGCTGTTGCGGTAACGGCGATAGTGCTTGCGGCAGCGTTTGTCGGCGCGGCTTTTTCGCTCGGAGCAAAAGACGACAAAGCGGCGATTTTGTCCGAAAGCACAACGCTTTCGCCGCTTTACACACTCGGCGAATACGACGGAAAATTAGCCCTTTTCAAGCGGGGATATTCAATGCCCGTTGAAATATACGATGTTTACCTCTCGTCGCTGCCCGACTCGGAGCAAGGCAAAATCAAAGAGGGAATTTCCGCCGAGTCCGATGATGAAATATTGAAAATAATCGAAGATTACACAAGCTGAACCGAAATTTCAGCCTTTTCGGCGTCTGCGGGAACGGTAATTTCAAGCGTTCCCTTTTCACGCTCGGTAAACTCCGCCTTTTCGCCGTTGAGCTTGACTGTGTATGAATGTTTATCGTTCATCACTGCGATTACGGTTGACTTTTTACCGTTATAATGGCTGACGGTTGCCTTGAAGTCCGTAAAATCGCTTGAAAACTCGCTGTTTTCGCAGAAAATATCGAAGCCGAAGCTGAATGTGCCCGGGTTATAGTAAGCGTTTGCCCAGATGTTGACGGGAGCGGAAAGTCCGCCGAAGTTGTGGAACCAACCTCCCCTGCCCGTGGTTATGGACATCATCTCAAAGGTGTAATAAGAATACTCGACCTCTTTTTTCCATGCGTCAAGTGCGGTCTTTGCGATTTTATACGCAAAATCGCTTTCGCCGAGGTCAAGCATGGTTTTCCATACGAACCATTGGTGCGAGAACCAGACATTGCCGTTCCAATAGCCGTTTGTGGCATAATATCCCGCCTTCATATTGACAGCGGAAATGCCGACCTTGCTCATCATTTCGTCCTCGCTTTTGATATGGGCAAGGATTTTCTTTGTCTGATTTTCGTCCGTAATGCCTGCGATAAGCGGATAAATACCGTCCATCGTCTTGTTCATATTCTCTCCGCTTTCACTGCGAAGCTGTTCTTTCGGCTCTCCGTTTTCGTCATGAACGACATATGAGAAATAGCCCGCTTCCTCATCCCACGCGTAGGTCTGTAAGCCGTCCGAAATACGCTTTATGTCGGTCTCATACTCTTTGACATCCTCGGTTTTTCCGAGATGCGAGGCGATAACCGACAGGATTTTTGCACACCTGATGACCTGCGAGGAGGATATGCACGGAGCGGTCAAAAGCTGAAGCTTTCTTCTGTATGTTTCAGCCTGCGGGGGCAAGTCGTCCATACCCGAGCAGTTATAGAAATACTCAAAGGTAGTTGTCATACCGCTTTTGAACTTTGCGGTGGTTGAGCCGTCCGCCTTGCCGCAAAGGAAATCGTAAAACATCTTTACACGGTCATAATAGCCGTAAAGCCCGGACTTGTCGTTTGTCCTTGAGAGCATATCGTAATACTGATAAATATGCACGGGAACGGGAGAACCGTGGAGCAAAAAGGCATAATCCTTATTGTCCTTGTCGCTCAAATACAAATCAAGGATATACTCCGCTATCTCGGGGTTGTACATATTCATTTCAAGACCGATAAAGCCCGAATCCCAAGTGTAGAAAGAGTCCCAACGCTTACCGGGCGTGTGGTGCACAACATAATCGCCGTGATGATAGAGCGGATATACCGTGTTTTGGAACATTGCCGCACGCAAGAGCTCGTTTGAAAACTCGTATTTTTTGCCCGCTTCGTTGAGAGCTATTTTTTCGGTTGAATTTTTTGCGGCAAGATATATCTTTTCATATTCCTCGGGCGTTTTGTACTCGGTTTCGCTGCCCGAAATTACCGCATACTCGACATGGCTTGTGTGGGCGGGAATGTACAGAGTATGCACAAGGGTGTTCTGATAGTAGCCCTCATCGGAATGTTTCCACGAAAACTCGCCCGAAAAGGTTTCCATCATATTGTCAAAGCTCGGGTCGGGCTGAGAAACCCTCGGCGTGGGAACATCTTCAAGGCAGCCCGTCGGTATTTCACGGAGTCTTGTCTCCTTGTTAAATGTCCTCAAAGTGAAAGTATCTGGAATATCCCTGTATTTCATTTTTACCGTTTTTCCGTTTTCGTTTTCCTCAAAGGACACGGTCGGCATAAAATCGTTTTTCTCGGTTTTTGTGATAATTTTGCCGCAGTCCTCCGCCTCGGTTACGGCAAAAAAGTCAAATTCGATACCGCCCGTCCCCTCGGAAACAAGCTTTAAGAAGAATTTCCCCGAGCTTAAAGCGCCGAGCGGAATTTGAGCAAGCTGCAAATCGTCGCAAGCCTTGAAGCTGAAAGGTTTACCGTTGATTGTAAAGTCAGACGCCTTTACAGAAGTTGTGCGGTATCTGACGGACAAAACAGCGTTTTTGTAATCGTTTTTTATGTCAAAATCATAGGTAATTGTATCGTTTTTTTCCTCGCCGAGCTTTGAGTATTTCGGAAGAATGTAGCGGTTGTTATCCCTGTCTCCCAAGCCCTTGTGAAGATAAAATCTGTCGTCGAAAAATTCGCCCTTATGCATGGCGTCCATGGTCTCCTTATCCCACGGACGGGGCGTATTGTATTCGTAGGTTTCGTAGTCAAGCGCTTTTTTGAAATCGCACTTTTCTGGCAGAGTAAGACATACCCTGTTTACGGTCGGGAACTGAACGGAAGAGAAGAAATTGACAAGGCAGTTCTGCATCATCTCGGAATTGTTGAAAATTTCCGTGCGTACAAGAGTTGAGTCGTCGCCGAGCCTTGTAAAGGAGACATCGGAATAGATAACATCCTTCCACTCAATATCCTGTCTGTAAGAATAATAGGAATAGTCGCTCTTACTCTCCCACGGATGAACGCCGACGGGGATTGTAACATTGGGCACTTTGGCGTCCGTGTTTGAAACGCACGGGAGCACCACAAGGTCAAACCTTACGCCTTTTTCGCTTTTATGGTCAACTATCTTTGAAATTCCAAAATATTTTTTTGAATACGGACCCCACTTGGGCATAACATTTATCATATCTTTTTACCTCTCATCGCTTAATACGGCTTCGGCAACCTTAATTCCGTCAACGCCCGCCGACACTATACCGCCTGCATATCCCGCACCCTCGCCGCAGGGGTACAGACCTCTTATCTTTGTCTGCATAAATTCGTCACGGACAATACGCACGGGGGCGGAGCTTCTGGTTTCGGGTCCCGTCAGCAAAGCGTCGTCGCAGGCAAAGCCCGAAAGCATTTTATCCATTTTAACAAGTGCGTCGCACATTGTGTTTGTAACCTTTTGGGGAAGCAAATCCCGCAAGTTCGTATATTTTACGCCCGTCGGGAAAGACGGCTTTACATTTTTACAGCCTGTCGAGGCAACTCCGCCGAGAAAATCCTTTACAAGCTGGGCGGGAGCCGAATAATCTCCGCCGCCCATCAAAAAGGCCTTTTGCTCGATTTCACGCTGCATATACATACCCGCAAGAGGATGGTCGGAGTTAAAATCCTCGGGCGAAATACCGACAAGCACCGCACAGTTGGCGTTTTCCTTGTCTCTTGCGTATTCGCTCATACCGTTTGTAACGACCGTGTTTTCCTCACTTGAAGCGCACACGACCGTTCCGCCCGGACACATACAGAAGGTATATGCTCCTCTGCCGCCCTGCGGATGGCACGCAAGCTTGTAGCTTGCCGCACCGAGCCTCGGATGGTTTGCGAATTTTCCGAACTGCGACTCGTTTATCATTTCCTGCTTGTGTTCAATTCTCGCACCTACGGAGAACGGCTTTTGGAGCATCGGTATGCCCTTATTGTAGAGCATTTCGACGGTATCTCTCGCCGAATGTCCTATTGCGAGGATAACCGTATCGGTTTCGTAGTCGTAGGTCTTTCCGCTCTTATCCGTGAGCGTAACGCCCTGAACGGAGCCGTTATATACAATTATATCCGTAAGCTTTGTTTCAAACCTGAACTCGCCGCCGAGCGAAATAACCTTTTCCCTCAAGGATTTTACGACGCCCTTCAGCTTATCCGTTCCGATATGCGGCAGTGCCGAGGTCATAATATCCTCGGGCGCACCGTTGCGGCAAAACTCACAAAAGACCTCACGCACCCTGCTGTCCTTTATTCCCGTGGTAAGCTTGCCGTCGGAAAATGTGCCTGCGCCGCCCTCGCCGAACTGAATGTTCGAGTCGGGATTCAGCACCCTGTTTTTCCAAAAGGAATATACGCTTTTTGTCCTCTCGTCCACCGTCTGACCGCGCTCGACAACCAACGGTTTAAGCCCTGCCCGTGCAAGCATCAGCGAAGCGAACATTCCCGCAGGGCCGAAGCCCACGACAACGGGTCTCAACGGCGAAGTCCTCTTGTTTTCGGGAAGATTGTAAGCATATTTTTCCACCCGCTGAACTCTCGGAGCGGAGTTTTTCGCAAGCAACGCCTCCTCGTCGCCGTCAACGGTTATGTCAACGGAAAAGATGAACTTTATATCGTTCTTTTTCCTTGAGTCGATGCTCTTTTTGAATATTTCAAGCGTTTTTATGTCGCCGGCTTTTATTTTCAAAAGCCTTGCGGTTTCGTTTTTCAAATCGTTCTGCTCGTCCTCGTAGTCGAGCGGAAGCTTAATTTCATTTATTCTTAACAACTGTATTCTCCTTTAGTATTGCGTCCGCACAAAGCCGACCCGAGCTCCACGCCCACTGAAGATTATGTCCTCCGCACAAGCCGTAAACATTTACCGCCTCGCCCGTAACATATAAATTCTTAACCTTTTTACATTCAAGCGTTTGCAAATTTATTTCGCTTTTCGGCACTCCGCCCGAGGTTACCTGTGCAAATTCAAAGCCCCGCACGCCCGTAGGCTTCAATTCAAGCCTTTTAACAGTATCGGAAAACGCCCTTATTTTTCCGTCGGGAATGTCGCAAAGCTTTTGTGCGCTCCTGATATTCGCAAGCGCAAGCACATAATTGCCGAGCGCCTTGGGAAGCACTCCCGAAGCCCATTCCTCTGCGGATTTTTCGGGGTAAGCCTTTTTCTGTCCGAGCAAAAAGCGTGTCAGCTCGGCTTTATCCGTATCGGGTAAAAGGTCAAGTGCAAGGCGAAGATTTTTTTCCGTGTTTTCCGCAACAATCCCCGAAAGCTGCATAATCGGAATACCCGACACGCCGTAATCGTTGAACTGAACCTCGCCCGTCTCCGTGTATCTGCTCTGTCCGCCGACAAACAGCTCTGCCGTACAGATGTTACGCACGCCCTTTACGGATTTCGGGAAACCGTCGATTATAACGCCCGTCAATGCAGGAACGGGACTTTTGACATCAACGCCGAGACTTTTAAGCAGTCTGAACGAGCCGCCGTCCGTACCCTGTGCCCTTGCGGCACTGCCGCCCGAGGCTATAACCAGCTTGTCCGCTTTGTATTTTCCGTTGAGCAAAAAGCCGCTGTCCGAGCGCCGAACTTCGGTTATTTCAGTGTCCGTAAGCACTTTAACGCCTACTCTCTCGCACTCGCAAAGCAGGGCGTTTACAACAGCCGAAGCCTGACCCGAAACGGGATAGACCCTGCCCTGTGCCTCCGTCCTTGTAAGCAGTCCCATAGAGTTAAAAAACTCAATGTTGCTTATCGGCGGATATTTTGAAAAGGCATATTGCAAGACCTCGGTATCCTCGCGGAAATACTTTTCCGACGAGCCGATATTTGTAAGGTTGCATCTGCCGTTTCCCGTCACAAGGATTTTTTTGAGTATTCTCGGCATCCTTTCGTAGACGGTAACGCCTATATTTTTATTCTGTTTTTTTACGGCTGCGGCACAGGCAATGCCCGACGCTCCGCCGCCTATAACGGCAACTTCCATAGCGTGTCCTTTTATCAAAACATAATTTTACATTTTATTGTATCATACTTATACTGCCGAGTGCAAATAATTGTTAAAGATTTTTCGTCAATAATATGCTTGACAGGCGACACAGTTTTGAGTAAAATAAAGTCGGACTTTATTTTTATCGGAGATGATGTTATGTATATCAGCAGACATATGGAAGCGGAGATAGTAAAAGCGTCAAATTACTACCCTGTTGTTATGGTTTGCGGTCAGCGTCAGGTGGGCAAATCGACAATGCTTAATCATATAAAAGGAAATGACAGGCGTTATGTCTCACTTGACGATATGCACGCGCGCCGTCTTGCCGAGACCGATCCCGAGCTTTTCTTTGAAACCTACGGCACTCCGATTTTGATAGATGAATTTCAAAGAGTTCCGTCCATTCTTACCGAAATCAAAAAAATCGTTGATGAAAAAGCTCTGAACGGCGAAAAGAACGAAGGTATGTTTTGGCTCACCGGTTCGCAGAAATTCAAGATGATGCAAAATGTTTCCGAGTCTCTTGCCGGAAGAGTTGCCGTCTTCGACCTTGCCGGACTTTCCTGTGCGGAAATCGACAAAAGAGATGCTGCTCTGTTCAGTCCCGAACCCGATGACCTCAGAGAAAGGCTGAAATCATGCAAAAAGAGAAACATTCACGATATTTACGAGCGTATTTTCAAAGGCAGTATGCCGAAGATTGTAACGACCGATATAGACCGTGAGAAGTATTATTCCGATTATATAAACACTTACCTTGAAAGAGATATAAAGGAGTTGGCACAGGTAGGGAAATTAAACGAGTTCTATGACTTTCTTGTGTATATGGCGGCAAGAACGGCACAGAAACTGAGATACAACGACATTTCAAGCGCAATAGGAATATCCGCCCCTACCGCAAAGGCATGGGTCTCTATTCTTGAGCGTTCGGGAATTATATATATTCTTCATCCGTATTCAACCAATATCACAAAGAGGATTGTTAAAACGCCCAAGATGTATTTCACCGATACGGGGCTTGCGGCTTATCTGTGCCGCTGGCCCGATGCGGCAACACTTGAAAACGGAGCGTCTGACGGAGCGTTTTTTGAAACCTATGTTGTGACGGAAATTCTGAAAAGCTATTATAATGCAGGTAAACACCCCGATTTATATTATTACAGAGACATTGACGGCAAGGAAATAGATCTGCTTATTGCAAGAGGGAATATTCTTTATCCTATTGAAATAAAGAAAAGCAGAAACCCCGCTTCACCCGACAAAAATTTTGAAGTGCTGAACAAGCTTAAAGCAAATATCGGAACAGGGCTGATAATATGTATGTCCAACGAACTTATACCGTATAACAGAGAGGTTTACCTATGCCCTGCTTCGGTGTTGTAAGAGCCTTATTTATTGACAAATACCGCTTGTTAATATAAAATTATTAAACAACAATAATACAGAGGAAACGCTATGGAATTTGACGCATTTGACGCAGGAATCGAATTGGGCGGACTTCGCAACCGTGAGGAAATACGCCTGCTTATCTGTTATCTGCTTAAAACAATAGACAAGCCGCTTGAAAAGAGCCAGTTGAACGACGCCGTGCTCGAAAACGGGCTTGCAAATTACTTTGAAATAAATCAGGCACTGACCGAGTTGCTCGCAAACGCAAGCATTGACACGGTTATCGAAAACGACGAGGAATGTTATGTAATCCTCCCCCGAGGCAGGGAAATTGCCGAGAGCCTTGAAACAACTCTCCCGAAAACGGTCAGGGAGCGTGCGGTAAACTCCGCAATAAAGCTTATGACCTTTAAGAGGGTCGAAAAGGAAAACAAGGTTGAAATAATAAGGCTCGACGACGGCGGCTACAATGTCGTGTTCTCGCTTATGAGCGGAAAAGACGAGCTTATGCGGCTGACGCTCTTTGCGGGCGACAGCTTGCAGGCGCAGACAATAAAAGAAAATTATCTCAAAGACCCGGTAAAGCTTTATTCAAGCATTATAACGGCTCTTACGGTTTAAGGCGGGCAGATGCCCGTCTTATTTTTAAGAAAGGACAGCTATGGCAAAAACACAGGACTTTACAAACGGAAACATAAAAAAGCAAATACTCACATTTGCCCTGCCGATACTTCTCGGAAACATATTTCAACAGTTTTACAACCTTGCCGACACGGCTATCGCAGGTCATATTTTGGGCGACGGCGCACTTTCGGCTATCGGTGCCACCTCGTCCGTCAACAGTCTTATTCTTACGGTGGCGTTCGGAATAAACGCAGGCTTCGGAATTGTCATTGCGCAGGCGTTCGGCGAAAAGAATTACAGGAAATTAAAGCGTTCTTTTGCGCAGTCGATTGTGTTCGGGCTGATATTTTCGCTGCTGACCGCAGCAATTTCTCCGCTTATTCTCAACCCCGTTCTGCGTGCTATGAACACGCCCGAGGAAATCTTTGCGGACGCCCGTGCATATATTCTGATACTTCTCGAATTTGTCATTGTCACAATGTTTTATAATCTTGAAGCGACGGTTCTGCGCTCACTCGGAGACAGCAAAACGCCCGTAATTTTCGTTGTTATCTCAACTGCGATAAACATTTTCCTTGACTGGCTGTTTATGGCAAAATTCAACTCGGGCGTAAAGGGTGCGGCGGCGGCAACCGTAATCGCGCAGGGTATTTCCTGCGTACTGTGCGCAGTTGTAATAGTTAAGAATTTCAAGATAATCAAGCTTGAAAAGGACAGCTTCAAAAAGGATATTCCGCTTATGCGCTCGATGCTCACATCGGGTCTTGCAATGGGAATGATGAACTCCATCTTCTCGATAGGCTCTATCATTCTTCAGTCGGCTGTAAACGGCCTCGGTTCGCAGATTATCGCCGCACAGCTTGCCGCAAGGAAGATAAGCGATGTGTATATGCAGCCGCTTGTAACAGTGGGCACCTCGTGTTCGACGATTGTCAGCCAAAACTACGGCGCGGGAAAGACAAAGCGTATCGGTCAGACGATAAAGTATTCGGCTGTTTATTCGCTGATATGGTCAGTTATAACCGTAGCCACCTGCTATGCCTTCGGCAGAGCGCTTGTGGTTGCCATAACGGGCACGGCGGACACGGTAATTATCGACAATGCGATAATGTATCTTAAAATCAACACGCCGTTTTATTTCACTCTCGGTCTTTTGTTCAATCTGAGGTTTTCCATTCAGTCGATTGACAGAAAAATACCGCCGCTTATTTCAAGCTCTATGGAGCTTGCGTCAAAAATCGTTGCGGCGTTTGTGCTTATCAAATACTACGGCTATCTCGGCGCTTGCGTTGCCGAGCCGATAAGCTGGGTACTCGGCGCCGTGTTCCTCATATTTGCGTTTTCAAGAGCGTACAGGCAGTTAAAGAGCAAAACCGCGGTTTTGGCTGAGTGCTGATTTAATATTCGGACTTGCAAATTTCACACCCTTTTCTCATATGCTTTTGGGAAAGGGTGTGATTTTTTTGTTAGCTGCGCTGTTCCAATCCATTTTCGCAAATATGTTCTATCTTATGCTTCACATTCAGAATCAGGGGTCGTTTCCGAAGCCGCTGAGCGCAAAGCAAGAGCGTGAGGCGCTCGAACGCTTTCAGAACGGAGACATGCGGGCACGGGATGAGCTTGTGGAGCACAATTTAAGGCTTGTGGTGCATATCATCAAAAAGTACTATTCAAATTATTCCGACCAGGACGATTTGATTTCCGTCGGAACAATAGGACTTATCAAAGCGGTAAACAGCTTTAAGCCCGACAAGGGAACGAGGCTTGCGACCTATGCCGCACGGTGCGTGGAAAACGAAATACTGATGTATTTCAGAAATCAGAAAAAGACTTCGCAGGACATTTCAATGAGCGAGCCTATCGACACCGACCCCGAGGGAAATCCGCTGACGCTTTCCGAAACGATATATACAGACGACACCGTTTGCGACGACATCTATCAAAAAATGAAGATAGAAAAGCTACGCAAGTATATCTCCGAAATGCCGCAGGGAAGAGAAAAGGAAATACTTATAAAACACTACGGGCTCGGCGGCTGTTTTCCGCAAACGCAACGGGAGATAGCCTCACAGCTTCATATCTCCCGTTCTTATGTTTCGAGAATCGAGAAAAAAATCATAGAGGACATTAGAAATTATTTTGACGAAGATGAAGAGCTGTGATAGAATAAAATATTATAAAACATTACGGAGAAAACAATGGTAGAGGAAGTTTTGAAAAACAGGTCTGCGTGGGATTATCTTAAAGAGACGGATTTGCCGATAATCCTTTACGGCACGGGCAACGGGGCGGACAGAGTAATTGACGAATACGAACGCCTCGGTATCCGTTTGTCGGGCGTTATGGCGTCGAACGGCTTTGTCAGAGACAGGTATTTTCGAGGCTTCAAGGTCAAGGGTATTTCGGACTTTGAAAATGAGTTTTCGGACTTTATTATAACCGTCGGCTTCGCTTCGCAGAGGGAAGAGGTTTTGCAGAACATAATAAACCTCTCAAAGCGGCACAAGCTGCTTGTTCCCTGCGTTCCCGCTTTCGGTAAAACCTTTCTCAACAGGGAGTTTATCGTTTCGCACACAGCCGAGCTTGAAAAGGTATATTCGCTTCTTGCGGACGAAAAATCAAAGCTTGTTTTCTCTGATTTTCTCAATTTCAGCCTTACGGGCGAGCTTTCGTACCTGTTTGCGAACGAAACTGACAAGGACGAAGCTTTTTACAACATTCTCAAATTGGGCGAAAACGAAAATTACCTTGACCTCGGTGCGTACAAGGGCGACACCGTTGACGAATTTCTGCACTACACGGGCGGAAAATATTCGTCCGTAAAGGCGGTTGAGCCCGACAAAAAGAGTTTCCGCAAGCTTACGGAATACCTCGGAGGCAGGGAGAACTTTTACTTTGTGAACTGCGGAATACTCGATGAGAACAAGACCGTTTATTTCAACGGAAAAAGCGGTCGGCGCAATGCGCTCTCAACTGCGGGAACCGAGACCGAGGTACGGACCGTCGACACGCTCTGCGAAGACTTCCCCGTAACCTATCTCAAAGCCGACATTGAGGGCTGTGAAAACGAGATGCTCCGCCGCTGTAAAAAGACCTTTGTGAACTTGAAGCCGAAGCTCAACATAGCCGCATATCACAAAAGCGAGGACATCTACTCGATACCGTTAAAAATACTTGAACTTAACCCCGATTACAGGATATATCTGCGGCATCACAGGTATATCCCCTGTTGGGATTTGAATTATTATTGCGTATGAGGTGAAAATATGTCAGAAAAAATCATTGAGACCCCCTGCGGAAAAATCAAAGGACTTGAATTCCCGAAGCATCTGGAATTCAGAGGAATTAAGTACGCCGACGCCCGCCGTTGGGAATATCCCACGGAGGTTACGGATTTGGGAGAAGAATACGACGCAACAAAATTCGGTGCGTGCTCCTATCAGCGCAGAGGCTTTGAAGAGGACGAAAAGTGCAATGCGTTTTATCACAAGGAATTTCGCAAGGGAATGTCCTTTGAATACAGCGAGGACTGCCTTTTTCTCAACATATGGGCTCCGAAAAACGCCGACAACTGCCCTGTGATTTTCTATATTCACGGCGGTTCTTTCACGGGCGGAAGCTCAAACGAGGGACACATAAGCGGTAAGAGCTTTGCGGAAAACGGCGTTATCTTTGTTGCGATTAACTACCGCCTCGGACCGTACGGCTTCTGCTCGCACCCCGACCTCACAACGGCTGACGGCGTTTGCGGAAACTTCGGACTTTTCGACCAGCTTGCCGCTCTCAAATGGGTAAAGCACAATATCGGGTCGTTCGGCGGAAACGAAAACAACATTACCCTTTTGGGTCAGAGCGCAGGCGCAATGAGCGTTGACATACTCATCTCCGCTAAAGACAGCAGGGATTTGATTGCAGGTGCGGTAATGATGAGCGGACCCGCACTTCAGAGAGCTGCGGCACGCCCCGTAAAGCCCGAAAGCACAAGGAAATTCTGGGACGCAATTATAGAGAATGCGGGCGTGAAATCAATCGAGGAGCTTAAAAGCGTTGACGAAAGAACGCTCTTTTATGCCTGGAGCGATGCCTGCAAGGCAGACAAGCTCTCAATGCTTCATACAATGCCCGTAATCGACGGCAGGCTTGTAACAAAGGAAGACTTCAATATGAACACCATACCCGACCTTCCTATGATTTTGGGCGAAACCGTAACGGATATGATACCCATTGTTCTTCAGGGTCTTACCAAGAAATACGCAAAGAAGTGTAAAAATCATAAAAACCCGTGCTACATATACAATTTCGACCGTGAATTGCCCGGCGACGGCTCGGGTGCGTGGCATTCCTGCGACCTTTTATACTGCTTCGGAACGCTCCAAAACAACTGGCGCCCGTTTGAAGAGGTCGATTATGAAATATCAAAGCAGATGCAGGACTTTATGTGCACCTTTGCACGGACAAAGAACCCCAACTGCAAGAGTATCCCCGTATGGGCGCCCGATTACAAAAATCCCCTGCACCTGTGCGAGCACACATATATCGGCAAATGGGAAACCAAAAAGCATTTTTCAAACACCTTCGGCAATAAAGGAGCGGAATTTTAATGAAGTTCAACCATAAATTCTCACTTGTAAATTCATCGGACAGGCAGACGGTATATTCCGACGGCAAAAAGACGGCGCAGATAGATTTTATTTCGGACTCCTGCGTGCGTGTTGCGATTTTTAAGGACAAGTCGGCAATGCTTCCGACATTTAATGTCTGCCCCGATAACGAAATGCCGCTCACGGGCAGAGACAGACTGTCGCTCAAGGGCTTTTCGGGAAGCGTACCGAGCAAGGCAAGTGCGGACGGCAAGGACATTTTTTCACTCAAATGCGGAATTGATATGACGGTGGACACCGATAATTTCCTCTTGAAATTCACAAAGGGCGGCAAAGTCCTGCTCTCGGACAGAGCGCCGCTTGCCTACAACCTCGAAAACGAGTTCGGCGAGGGTAATTTCCACTATGTCCTCAGAGAGAACGGAGAAAAAATATTCGGTCTCGGCGACAAGGGCGGCGACTTGGACAAATCGGGCAGGTCGTTCAGAATCGAAACCTCCGACTGTATGGGCTTTGACGCAGAAAACAGCGACCCGCTCTATAAGCATTATCCGTTTTATATCTGCGAAAACTCGGTGGGCTGCTACGGCATATTCTATGACACGAGCGACACCTCGTATTTTGACTTCGGCAAGGAGATAAACAACTACTACGAGCCGTTCAAATTTTTCAAAACCGAGGACGACGCACTTGTTTATTATGTATTTTTCGGCACAAAGGCTGAAATCGTAAAGCAGTTTATCACGCTCTGCGGCAAGACGGCGTTCCCGCCCAAGTGGAGCTTTGACTACTGTGCGAGCACCATGGCTTACACCGACGCCCCCGACTCCGAAAAGCAGATGAACGGCTTTATCGACAAGGTAAAAAACATAGGATTGTCCTGTAAAGGCTTTTACCTTTCCTCAGGTTACACATCAATCGGAAATCAGCGTTGCGTGTTCAACTGGAATTATGACAAATTCCCCGACCCTGCAAGGTTTATCAAGCATTTTTCCGACAACGGAATTGAGCTTATCCCGAACATAAAGCCTGCGTTTCTGTCAACTCATCCGATGTATGAAATGATAAAAGAGAACGGTTGGTTCGTAAAGAACCCCGACGGCACTCCGTTTGTCACTCAATTCTGGGACGGGCTCGGAAGCTACCTTGATTTTACCAATCCCGAGGCGTTTAATTTCTGGCACGACCAAGTAAAGGAAAAGCTTCTTGACAACGGCATAACCGCCACTTGGAACGACAACAACGAGTTTGACATAAAGGACCCCGACGCACTTTGCCACGGCTTCGAAAACGGCGAAATAAAGGCGTCGAGAATACGCAGTATGTTTACATACCTTATGAATGTTTCGTCCTACACCGCTCAGACAGAAAAGCGACCCGAGCTTCGTCCGTTTCTCTCCTCACGCTCCTGCTCGCCTGCCGTTCACAGAATAGCGCAGACCTGGTCGGGAGATAACCGCACGGCTTGGAACGATTTAAGATACTGCCACTTTATCGGTCTCACAATGGCGATGTCGGGCATTTACTTCTACGGTCACGACCTTGGCGGCTTCACGGGCGATATGCCGTCAAGAGAGCTGCTCCTGCGTTGGATTCAGCACGGAGTGTTCGAGCCGAGGTTTACCATTCACTCGTGGAACAGCGACGGCTCTGCGACAATGCCGTGGAGTTATCCCGACATAATCGACAGCGTTAAAAAGATTTTTGCACAGCGCAAGCGTCTTATACCCTATATGTACAACTGCGCTTATGAGGCTGTCGAAAACAACGAGCCGATAAACGCCCCGCTCAACTTCTACTATGACGATAAGGCTATCGACTTAAAGGGCAACTCGCTTATGTTCGGACGGGATATTCTTGTTTCCTTTGTCTTTGACGAAAACGAAACCGAAACAGAGGTTTATCTCCCCGAAAAGGACGACTGGTATATGGGCGACCGCCTGTACAAGGGCGGCGAAAAGCTGACGGTCAAAGTTCCTGCGGACAGCGAGGTTCCGTTCTTTGTGCGTGCGGGAAGCGTTATCGCAACAGACGAAGCGCCTTACGGCTTCGGAAGCGACGAAAAGACGGTGTTTACCGTATATCCGCTCGCAGACGGCACATTTGAAAGCAAATTCTTTACCGACGACGGAAAGACATACGAATATCTTGACGGCGACTGCGTTAAGCTGACTTTTACCGTTCGCTGTAAAAAGGACAAGGTGTTTGTGTCTTACAGAAACGACGGAAATATGAGCTTCGTTCCCGAAATCAGACTTTGCTCCGCCGACCGTCGTGAACTTGTGATTGATTAAAAACAAAACAACATTCAAGAGGCAGGAATTCCTGCCTCTTTTTTTGGTTGATATTCGGCAAAACGGGCGGGAAATTGCACAAAACGGAAGCCCCGAATTTAAGCAATGTTACAAATTTAACAAAGGGTTATTGAAGTGAAAAAATCCCGGTGTTATAATGCAGTTAAGGTACATACCTTTTATGGTATGGCAACTTATTATTTTGCGGAGGGATTTTTATGGAAAAACGCCTTGAACCACTGTTTACCCCATGGAAAATCGGTAACTGTGAAATCAAGAACAGGATTGTGCTTACAAGTATGGGCGGCACCGACCTTTTCGGCTGGATGGAAAACAACCATTTTGACAAGGACGGCGCACGCTTCATTATGGAAGTCGCAAAGAACAACGCAGGTCTTGTAATGCCCGGATGTCAGCCGGTATATAACCCGATGTTCGGTCAATGGCTCTACAAGAACGAAAAAATGTACGACGATCTGAAAAAATGGATGCCCGAATTTCATAAAACGGGCGCAAAGCTCTTTGTTCAGCTCACGGCAGGCTTCGGCAGGTCTTTTACCGTCAGCGAAATGATGGAAAAGCTCTATACTAACAAGGTTTTGCGGGTCCTCAGCAAGCCGTTTATGGACCTTGACAAAATAACCGCTTCCGCAAGCCCGTCTCCCAACCGCTGGTCGGATAAAATTCCGTCGAGAGAGATGACAAAGGCTGAAATCAAGGAATTTGTGGACGCATTTGCGAAATGCTCCAAAATGCTCAAGGACGCAGGCGTTGACGGCGTAGAAATCCACGCAGTTCACGAGGGCTATCTTCTTGACCAGTTTACTCTCAAATATGTAAACAAACGCACCGACGAATACGGCGGCAGCTTTGAAAACCGTTACCGCTTCCCCGTTGAAATAGTCAAGGCTATCAAGGCGGTTTGCGGTGATGACTTCCCCGTTTCGCTGCGTTACAGCGTAATTTCAAAGACAAAAGGCTTCCGTCAGGGCGCTCTCCCGGGCGAGGATTACACCGAGGTCGGCAGAGATATGGAGGAGTCCGAAAAGGCTGCCAAATATCTTCAGGACGCAGGCTATGACTGCCTCAACTGCGACAACGGCACATACGACGCCTGGTATTGGGCACATCCGCCCGTATATATGCCCGAAAACTGCAACCTTGCGGATGTTGAGCACATAAAGAAATTTGTTGACATTCCCGTTATCTGTGCGGGCAGACTTGACCCGAGGGTTGCCGCAGACTCGATAGCCGACGGCAAGCTTGACGGCGCAGGCTTTGCACGCCCGTTCCTTGCGGACACGCAATGGGTAACAAAGCTTATAAACGGCAAGGAAGAGGACATCCGTCCGTGTATCCTCTGCCACAACGGCTGCTTTAATATGTGTCACTACAAGGGCGTTCCGAACGACCAGGAGCTTTCGGACAGCCTGCATCTTGCCCGCTGTGCGGTAAATGCCGAGACAATGCAGTGGGATAAACATTATATCAAAAAGACAAACTCGCCCAAGACCGTACATATAATAGGCGGCGGCATCGGCGGTATGGAAGCCGCAAGAGTATTAAAGCTTCGAGGACATAACCCGATTATCCACGAAAAGAGCGACAGGCTCGGCGGTGTGTTCATTCAGGCAAGCGCAGAGTCCTACAAGGGCAAGCTGCGTGATTTGCTCGAATGGTATCGCCGTCAAATGAAAGAGCTCGGTATTGACATAAGGCTCAATGACGAGGTTCACAACGCAAGAGAGTTCGGCGACTCGCCCGTAATTGTTGCGACAGGCGCCGTTCCCCGCCTGTTAAAGCGTGTGCCCGGCTACGAAAAAATGATTGAGGCGTGCGATTATCTTTCGGGCGCAGAGGTCGGAAAGACCGTTGCGGTTATCGGCGGCGGACTCACGGGCTGCGAAATCGCCTATGAGCTTGCATTGCAGGGCAAAGACCCGATTATCGTCGAAATGAAAGACGACCTTGTAAGCCAGAAAGGCGTTTGCCTTGCCAACTCATCATATCTGCGTGAATGGTTCGCGCTCCATAAGGTGCCGACATATCTTGAAACCGTTCTCAAAGAGGTTCGCGACGGCGAAATCGTATGCACGCAAAAGGACGGCAAGGAAATCACGGTAAAATGTGACAGCGTAATCTCATGCGCAGGCTATATTCCCGCCCCCGTTGCGGGAAGCGAGAAAAACGAGCTTGTAGGCGACTGTCTCAATGTCGGAAATCTTCGCTCGGTTGTATGGCGTGCATATGAAGCGGCAATGAAAATTTAACGAAAGGGGAAGTATTTATGGAACATAAAATGAAACTGACTTCCGAGCAGGAAGCTATTCTCAACGGCTCAAAGGGCGACACCATGGCAAAGGTTATGGAAACGCTTGTGCGCTACGGCGAGCTTTTCGGTGCAGACGAGATGGTGCCCGTCACAAGCAAGTACAACCATCTTGTTACCTCGTTCGGTCTTAAAGCGCTCACTCCCGTTTACGACCTTATGGAAAAACTTATTTCGGCGGGTGCGGTATCGTCGCAGAAATTCTCTGCCGACCCCCGTCCGCTCGACAAAAATGTACCGTCAAACCTTTTGCAGGACTTCGTTTTCAACAAGTTTATGTACACAAGGCAGGACTACTATGAAAACCAGTTAAAGAAGCTCGGTCTTATGGACTCTGACGCATTTACCTGCACCTGCTATATGGACGAAGTCGGCAACACACCGAATTACGGCGAGATATTGTCGTGGTCGGAGTCCTCGGCGGTCGTTTACGCAAACTCCGTACTCGGAGCACGCTGCAACAGAAACTCGGGAATTATCGACCTTATGGGTTCGGTCGTCGGCTATGTCCCCTCTTTCGGAATTCTTAAAGACGAGGGCAGAAAAGCCGATTGGATAATTGAAATAAAGACGACAAAGAAGCCCGAGGCACAGCTTCTCGGCTCCGCAATCGGTATGAAGGTTATGGAGGATGTACCGTATATCAAGGGTCTTGACAAATTCCTCGGCGGCAAGCTTGACGACGCCGCAAAGACATACTTAAAGGACTTCGGTGCGGCTACGGCGTCAAACGGTGCGGTAGGTCTTTACCATGTCGAGAACATTACGCCTGAGGCGGTTAAGCTCTCCGACAGCCTTATTAAGGAAAATGCAAAGGTCTATGTTATTGACGACGCAGAGCTTAAAAGAGTTTACGACAGCTATCCGATTATCTGGAAAGACAAAAACGCAAAGCCCAAGCTTTGCTTTATGGGCTGTCCGCATATGAGCCTTGAACAGCTTACCTCCTGGACGGAAAAGGTTGAAGCTGCTCTCAAATCGGCAGGCAACCAAAAGGTTGTTATCCCCACGGTGTTCACGGCGGCGCCTGCGGTTCTCAAAAAGTTCAATTCGACGCCTTATGCGGAAAGGCTCAAACGCACGGGCGTTATCACAAGCTATATTTGTCCGCTTATGTATATGAACAACCCGTTGAGCACAAAGATGCCTGTTATAACCTCGAGCAACAAGCTGCGTACATACACAAGCGCACGCTACTATACGGACGATGAAATTCTTACGGAAATCACGGGAGGAGGAAAAGCATAATGAAAACTTTCAAAGGCAGAGTGGTGTCGCCGGGAAATGTTACGGCAGACGCACTTGTATCTCACGGCGGACTCAATACGCTCGCTTCTTTCCAGAAAGCCTTGCAGTTCGGCGATAAAAAAGCCACCTGCGGCGACCAGAACAATAAGGACCTCTACGGCAAGGAAATGCTCGGCAAGGCGCTGTGCCTTCCGAGGACAATCGGCTCGACTACGGGCGGACTTGTGCTTTACTGCGCTTGCTCCATGGGTCGTCAACCCGCTTGTATGCTTTTCTCCGAGCCCATAGACTCGCTTGCGGCGGCAGGCGCAATTCTCTCGGATGTATGGCTTGACGGCACGCCTATGCCCGTTGTGGACAGCCTCGGAGAAGGATTTCTCGATTTCGTCAAGGACGGAATGAAAATAACCGTAAAAGACGACGGCACGGTCGAAGTGGCGTAAAATCACCTATAACAGCTTTAAGGGACTGTAAAGCATAAGTTTTACAGCCCCTTATTTTTGTTCGTATTCTGTTTTACTCATTTTCGTTTTCGTCATCAAACCACATTGAGAACTTACAGCCGCAATAGTTTTGCCTATACAGCCCGAACTGCTTTGACAGCTCGGTGGAGCGCTTATAGCCCTCCTTTTTCTTGAAATCGGACGGAAGATACCGCACGCCGTACTCCTCTGAGAGCTTCATACCGATGCTGTTTATTACCTCGGCATTCTTATGAGGGCTTACGGTAAGCGTGGTGCAGAAATAGTCCGCCCCGATTTCCTTAGCCTTTCTCGCTGTCTCACGAAGTCTTAATACAAAGCACTTTGCACATCTTGCGCCGCCCTCTTTTTCGTTTTCAAGTCCCTTTATGAAGTCAAAGAACTCGGCTTGGTCATATTTTGCCGCAATGCGCTCTATACCGCTGCCGAAATCGCCCGAGAGCAACTTATCAAACTGCTCAAGGCGTTTTTTATACTCCGACTCGGGATAGATGTTCGGGTTGTAAAAATATATCTTTACTCTGAAACGTTCCCGGAGCCGCTCGATTACAGCGCTTGAGCACGGGGCGCAGCAACACTGAAGTAAGAGCACAGGTTTTTCGCCTGTGCTCCTGATTTTTTCAAATTCATCTTCCATTAAAAGCTGATAATTGGTTTTCATCTCAAACTGTTTCTTTCTGAATTTCTTTATCGAACTGTACTTCGATATTGTTTTTTCCCTTATGATGATAGGGGAAGATTTTCAAAATGATAATTCCGATAAGTGCGCCGCAGGTATTGAGAACCATATCCGACATGGTATCCATCAAGGGCCAACGCTCAAGGTAAATCGGGGAAAGCAGCGGCTGTTTAACAGAGCCGTCAAGCAGTGAAAGCGCATAGTTCCAATGTTGTGCGTCGCCCGTTGCCTGAGATACGGGTAAGCCCTGTGCCGCCGCACTCACGCACGAAATCTGGTCAAAGGTAAATTCAAACAGCTCCCAACCCACGCCCGCAAGGAACGAAAAGCCCAATGAGCAGAGTAAAACGATTGAAAGCGGAACCCTTGCCTTGTCTTTAAGCTGCATAGCGGTTATTATTTCATAGCCGAAAATAACGCATGTGCCGCCGCCGATGAAATGCATTGCAACATCAAGCACATTTGATGCGTAGTACATATTCAAAAACTTTCCGCAGAACGAGCCCAAAAAGATGCCGACAATGAGGACGGTCTGAACTTTGGGGTCAACATATCTCAACGAATTCTTTTTCGGGAACATCATAAATATTTCCCATACAAAGGTACAAAGGAAATTTGCGCCTACCTGAAGCGGGTCGGTAATATCAAAAGGCTTATGCGTAAACGGGCTTATCGAGCCCCTTATAAAGCCTACCAAGCCATAGACAAACGCAAAAATCAACAATGCTCTGAACACCCACCAAATAATGAGCGTATGCTTTTTCGGTGTTGTTACCAAGCGGTTAAAATACTCTTTCATAATTCCTCCGTGCGTAAATATTCAGCATAATTAAAGTTACGGCTCAATTTTTCGCCGTTATGCACATAATATCACGCATGGGGTAAAATGTAAATAGATTTTAGACAAAAAGAACGGAATGTGTCGAAAAATTATTCAGGCACATTCCGTTTTGATAATTCAGTTTGCTCTGATGCAGCTCATAGGCTCAACCGTAATTGAGTTTACGGTTACCGCTTCGGAGTTGTAATTGAAATAAATTACGATACTGTTGTTATATTCCGTACAATAGACGCCGTTCTGGATTTCATAGTGGCTTGTAATTCTTGCCGAACGGAGGTTGCCTATCGTGTTGTCCGAAAGCGTATAGTTGTCGGTAGCCTGTGTAATCTGCGACTCGTAATGATATTTTCCGTCAAACTCTTCGTTGTCGGTCTTGGTGCAGGTCCATTCGTATGACGGCATTGCACCGTATTCAATGGATTTGAGAAGCGCTTGCTTTGAGTCCTCGCAAAGGTTTATCGGCTCGTTTGAATAATCGACTATACCGTGAAGAACTATCTGCGCAAACGGTATCGACTTGTAAACCGCTCCGTCCTCGGGATAAGCCGTCTTTGTGGGAAGGTTTACAACAACATTTGCATTTGAAAGCATACAGAAATTGCCGTTTTCAATCATTGTTTTGTGGTTGTTGCCGAGAACCGAAAGCTGAGAGGTAATTATATTTACCGCATTGCTCCTTGTGTGCTTCTCGCCCGAATAATCGGAATAGAGGAAGTTTCCGACATCATTTATGCAGTAGCCGTCAACCTGATAATTCTTGTTGTTCTTGATAAAGGAAAGCACTCCGTCCTCAAGCTCGGAAAGGTTGAGCGCATAGCTTGTCCTTGTATCCTTGCCCGCCACGGACGAATAGATATTGTCATAGCTTGTCTTGAGCTTTTCGCCCGTAATGTCGTTTGCCGCAGATGAGGAAGAACCGCTCTTATTGTATGATACAAGGCTCAAATCGGTAAACATTGTAAACTTCTGCGTCGAAACATACTGTGAAAGCGCCGCAAACGCCTTTTTGTTTCCGAGTGCCTTTATGGGTGTTGCGGAGGAAATTTCGTCCTGATTGTCCGCACCGTCAAGCATACCCTTGTATCGCAGCGTAACATCGTTTATGCCCTTTGCCTTTAACTGACCGAGCAGGTCAAGCGTCTGTTCATAGTCGGAAAGCACTTTATAAGAATGTGCCGAGTTTTTGGCAACGGCACCCTGTACAGTCAGCATAAACGGAATGTGGTCGGTGCTGTCAACCGTCTTTGACGGGAGAACAGACTCCCTTATAAGCACCTCGCGGCAAGCGGAAGCAAGTCCCGAATAAACTGCGTTCTTACCCGACAGGAACCTGTAACAGATGCTTATTTCGCCCGTATAGGTCTCGCCGACATATCTTGAAGTCTTTTTGCCCGAAGAATTTGAAATATACGAAACATCCGTAATTCTGAAGCTTGCGCCGACACGATTATATGTGCCGCCCTCGTTGTATATTTTCCTGTGCGAGGTAACCTGCGCTACGGTGTCGCCGCTTAAAATTATACCGAGGAAAGCGTTCTGCGAGGATTTCATTCCGAAAACGGGCATAATTGCGTCCGCCGAAATTTCATCGGTCGAGGTCTGCTTCAATGCCTCGTCCTTGCCGTAAACCGAGAATGTTCTCGATTCGTAGCTGTCCGTAGCTCCGCTTCCCGTCATAATGAGCGCACCGCTTGCATCGGGAACGAAGATATAGTCGTCGCTCTCGGCAACGGTGGTCGCACCGAAATAATTGAGAAGCCCGAGGTCCTCAATAACATATCCCTTGCTTACGGTTATGTCGCCGCTGTTTATCTTAGCATAAAACGCACCGTCGGAGAGCGAATAGGTAACGGTTACAGAGGCATAAATCTCGCCGTCTCCTATCTCCTCATACGATTTAAGAGCGTTTTCAGCCGTAAGCGCCATATTGTAGGTAACCTGTATTCCGTTGTTTACGGGCTTAAACGACGCCGCGGAAAACGCAACCG
Organism: uncultured Eubacteriales bacterium; assembly: GCA_902491475.1. Lineage (GTDB taxonomy): Bacteria > Bacillota > Clostridia > Oscillospirales > Acutalibacteraceae > Fimenecus. The sequence continues at coordinate 55,244 of CABUHY010000004.1, read as the reverse complement.
AGTTATCCTGCGAATTGAGCTTGTACTTTCCGCCCTCGGAGGAAAGCGTCATATCAAGCACGGTTGCAGGCGTATTTTCGTCGCCGTCGGAAGCCGAGGGAAGAGAATACCAGGTTTTGTTTGTGCTTGTGTCCTTGATTGCAATGCTGTAAGTCGAGCTGTCAAAATAGAGCTCCAACAATCCCGATTTTGCAACATAAATAAGCGATTTTGAATTTGCGATATGATTATTTCTTGAAGAATAAGCCGCTTCGCTTATTCCCGCCTCCGCAGACACCGAGGTTTTGACCTTTGTAGAGCAGGAGGTCAAAGACAGCGCCGCAATAATGAGAGCCAGTAATACCGCCGATATTTTTTTTATAAAGTGATTTTTTTCAAAATTCATATGCTACACCTCACAAAGCCGACAGATGTCAACTTATATATAATAACATACTTTTTTGAAAAATGCCACTACTAAATCTATCCTGTCATTTTCCGCCGCATTTCCTTTAACAGCGAGCGTTCTCTGCGTGAGACCTGAACCTGCGAAAGCCCGAGCTTCTGAGCCGTTACGGTCTGCGTAAGTCCCCTGTAATACCGCAGTTCGATAAGCCGCCTGTCGGTTTCGGGCATTTCGTCGATTATCTCCCTTAACGCTATCGAGTTGTGTATCTGCTCCTCGCCGAAATCGACGGGAATGTCAATCTGCCTCTCCCCGTCCTCGTCCGTTGCGGTAAGTGAAGCGGGCGGCACGGCGATATTGAGCAGCTCGACCGTATCGAATTCGTTTATTCCGAGCCTCTCGGAAAGCTCCGACACGGTAGGCTCTCTGCCGAGCGATACGGACAGCTCGTCCCGCAGCTTTACCGCCTCTCTCGATTTTTCTTTCAGAGAACGGCTGACCTTTACAGCCCCTCCGTCCCTGAAAAGCCGCTTTATCTCGCCGAGTATGGCAGGTACGGCATAGGTCGAAAAACGAAAGCCGAGCGTTTCGTCAAAGCCGTCAGCCGCTTTTACAAGCCCGAGACAGCCTGCCGAGTACAAATCGTCATATTCAATACCCCTGTTTCTGAATTTGTTTGCACACGAATGAACAAGCCCGAGATTTTCGGAAATAAGCTCGTCACGAGTCATTACAAAGCGTTTCTGCCTTTAATTTTTTTGATAATCGTAACCGTCGTTCCCATATTCACCTTTGAGCGCACCTTTACCCTGTCGGAAAAGTTTTCCATAACCGTAAAGCCGAGACCCGCCCTGTCGCCGCCGAGCGAGGTGTACAGCGGCTGCATTGCCTGCTCTATGTTCTCAATTCCGCAGCCCTTATCCCTTATCTTTATCTCCACAACGGAGCTTTCAAAAATTCTTACCGTTATGTAAATTTTGCCCACCTTGTTTTTATAGGCGTGGACAATACAGTTTGTGACCGCCTCGCTGACGCTTGTTTTTATGTCGTTTATCTCCTCAACCGTCGGGTCGAGCTGTGCGGCAAACGACGACACCGCAAGGCGTGCATATCCCTCGTTTACCGAACGGCTTTCAAGCTGAATTTTAACTTCATTTAAGTATTTCATTTTACTGCCTCCCTCGTTTTCTTTTTCAATACGGCAATCTTTTCAAGCCCCGCAAGCTGCATAACCCTGTATGCGTGCTCGGACAGGTTGACAATGTACAACGAACAGTTTTTGCCCTCGATAAGCCTGTATCTGCCCATAACAAGCCCTATGCCCGAGCTGTCCATAAAGGTAACATCGCCGAAGTCGAGCACAAGCCTGTCCGGCTGACGGAACGATACATATTCGTCGATTGTCTCCCTTATCATCGGAGCGTTGTGATGGTCTATCTCTCCGCTTAAATAAGCGGTTACGGCATTGCCGTTTATTTCCATTCTCGCAGTCATTTTATCAGTCCTTTCACGGAGATATTACACCGAAACCGTCAAAAAAATTGTCAAAAAAAGAGCCTTATGAAGCGAAAGCCTCATAAGACTCATAAAATGTGTTTTTATCAGAAAATTCCGCCGCTCAAATCGCCGAGCAGACTCTTCTTGGTGGTTGTTGCCGTGGTGGGCGGATTGCCCCATACCTGAACATATATTTCCTTGCCGCGTTCATACTCCTTGCCCGCCTCGGGAGTTACGGTAATTACCTCGTTTGCGGTATGCGTGCCGTCGTTGTTCTTTTCGACCTTTTTGCAGACGAAGCCCGCTTCGGTCAAAAGGTTATACGCCTTGTTGTAGTCCATACCCGAAACATCGATAAGCGTAACATACTCAATGCCCTTGCTGACCGTAAGCTTAATCTCGGAGCCCTGCTGTACCTGCGTTCCGACTTCAAGGTTCTGCGACATTATATAGCCCGTTTCAACGGTGTCGGAATACTGATAATCCACCGTGAACTTAAAGCGTGTTTTCTGAACCTCGTCCGAAGAAATTCTCGAATAGCTCTGTCCGACAAAGTTCGGCACTTCAATCATCTGTGCCACACCCTCAGTTGTGGTTGTGTTGTCCTCGGCATTTTTGAAATGGTCGTATGTAAGCCAGCCGCCGAGTGCCAGCACGCCTATGCCTATACAGATTGCAAATGCGATAAGCGCCATTTTAACCTGCTCGTGCTTTTGCTGTTCCTGACGGGCAAGCTTTTCAAGGCGTTTTCTCTCCGCCTCCTCGTCCTCCGTTGTTACAGAGGGCTTGGGCTTTGCCTCCGTCTCCCTTATCTCGTGAATGGGGTTTGTCGCAATAGTGCTCGGAGAGCCGGAAAGCTCTTCACGCAATTCGTCAACGGTAGCGGTTCTGTCGCCGGGTTCTATTGTAAGAGCGTGGTCGAGAGCCGATACAAGATATGCAGGCAGCACCTCTGCGAATTTAGGCGGAATCATAAGCTTGTCGTTGGTAATCCTCTCCGAAGCCTCGGCGGGTGTACTGCCGATAAGAGCCCTGTAAATAACAGCCGCTATGCCGTAAACATCCGTCCACGCACCCGTGTCGTCAACATCGTGATACTGCTCGATAGCCGCATATCCCGGGAACAGCTCGGGCTTTACCCTTGTTTTAAGACAGCGTGCCGATGAAATCATAAAGCCCGTAAGACGGAGCTTGCCGTCTCTGCCGAGTACAAGGGTATTCGGCGAAATCCCCCTGTGATATATGTCGAGCGAGTGGAGCGAAGCCACCGTTGTAAGCACAGGCATCATAAGAGTCTTGACCCTGTCCCAGCCGAGATAGCCCGTTCTGCTTTTCAAAAGGAAATCACGCAAAGTAATGGTTTCAAGATATTCGCTTACGGCATATGCCGTGTTGTTTTCTTCGATTATATCGATAACGGGTATGAGCGCCGAGAGGTTTCTGCTCATTGCAAGCTTCCTGTTGAGGGTTAAGAACTCACGGATACAGTCGTAAAAAACAAGTTTGCTCTCCTCGTTTACAAGGACCTCCGTGTGTCCCTCAAGTCTTGTAACATTCTGCACGGGTAAAAACTCACGCACCGTTACGGGCGTTCTGCTCTCGTTATCCCAAGCCATATAGGTAACGCCGTCGCCCGAAGCCGAAATAACCTTACCTACCGTATATCTGCCGCCTATAACCGTCCTCAGCGGAAGATACGGAGCGGGTGCCGTCGAATTGTTGTGAAAGCCGCAAAAGGGGCACTGTTGCGCCTCACCTATTTCCTTCATACAGCCCATACACAAATTATCTGCCGTCATATTCATCCTCCGTTCAGTTGCGCCAGTCTATTGTGGCGTCTCTTGAATTATCAGTATTATCAATTATCGTAACGCTCGGCTTTTTGGTGGTCGAGGGTCGTGTGCTGTCGTCAATGTCGATATATCCGCTCGAATCGAATTCGCTTGTGCCGATGTCAATATCGCTCAATTTGCGTATGCCGGCAACCGCTTCGAGGATATATTTTGCGTCTGTCAAATCAATATCGCCGTCCCCGTCCGCGTCAGCATTTACAATAGCGTTCTGCGAGAGCGTTCTCATATCCGCTATATACTGCAAAAGGTATTTTGCGTCAAGAAGAGACACCTTGCCGTCAAGGTTTACATCTCCTCTTTTTCTGCCCGTTCCCGCAAACGATGAGAGCGTAATGCAAAGCGTGCAGATAACAATCAGCGCCGATGACAATATAATTGCAAGCTTGTTTTTCATATCGAAATCTCCTTATTTGGTACCTGTCGAACCGAAGCCGCCCGCACCCCTGAGGGTTTCGTCAAGGGTTTCGACCTCTGTAAGCTCGGGGAGCTCGACGGGCTCTATAACCATCTGTGCAATTCTTTCAAAGGGTTGAATTTCATAGGGCTCTGAAATCTGATTGATAACGCCAACGCAAATTTCGCCCCTGTAATCGCTGTCGATAACGCCGACGGAATTGAGCAAGCCTATTCCGTGCTTAATGGCAAGGCCGCTCCTTGCATATATAAACGCCGCACAGTGCGGGTCGTCCAGACCTATTGCGATACCCGTCGGAATAACTGCGGTGTCGCCGCCTTTGAGAAGCAAGGGCTTGTCGATACAGGCATACAAATCATAGCCTGCCGAGCCCTCGGTAGCCCTTGTGGGGAGCTTTGCGTTGTCTCTTACTTTTTTGACTTTAAGTTCTTTCATCATTTTACTCCTCTGTAAAAAAGTCCCCGCGTAAATTCGCCGTCGGGCGCAGAGTGCTTTTTATAATCGGATATAATGTCCTGCACCTGCCGTTTGTTTTCAAGGGTAAAGAACATTATATCAAAATCGGTGTTTCTGATTTCCGACAGTCTGTCGAGCATATATGTCGGTCTGGAATTGAGAAGCTGTGAAAAGCCGTTCTCGCATATGACGGGGAACGAAATTCCTTTCCTGTCGGTAAGACAGCTGCCTTTTTTGCATTCGGCGCAGGTCTTTGCGTTCTTAACGGGGCAATTTCTTGTGAGCATAAGCGGAGTTCTGCCGTAAACCGCACAGCCTCTTTTTATATTTCCGCTCAACTGTGAAATCTGCCCGAGAGTTAATTCATATGACAAAACCGTCTCTTTAATTCCGAGTTTCTCCAAGGTTTTCAGCGAACGGGAATTGTATATGTTCAAAAACGGACCGCCTATCGCCTCAACGCCCGCCTGCTTTGCCGCACATACGGCGTCAAGCGTGTTGCAAAGAGCGTATCTCGCTCCGCTTTTTCTTATTTTTTCGACAACCGAATCATAATTCCCGAAAAGTCCTCTCGGCACGCTCACGCCCGCACCGTATTTTTTGAGAATATCCGCGGGTGCGTCAAGCGGCAAAAACAGCCTGTCGCACGAAACGCTTTCGGGTATGCTGCCGACATTTGAAAAGCAAAGGTAAAGCTCCTTTTTGCTTAAAGGTCTGTCCCCTGCCGTAAAATCGAATTTATGAAGCTCCCTTTCGGGTACTTCGGTAAGCTTTTGCGAAAGCGAGTCAAACGCCGCACGCCGCAAAGCGTTTATCGCCGAAACGGGTATGCTTATTCCGTCGGAAATATCGGTATGTATCTCCCCCGGGTAAAACACCGTGCCGCCGCATTTTTCAAGCTGCGTTCTGACGGTCTGTTCCGTCAGCGGTCTGTTTACCGCTTTTTCGCACACGGTATCCGCCGTTTTGAAAACGCTTATCCTGCCCGTTTTTGCGGTAAGAGTCGGCGCCTCGTTTTCGTAAGCCGTGAACACAAAATCGACCTTGTGTACCGACTTTTCTTTTTCGTATATTTTTGCATATTTTTTAAGCAAATCCGAGGTGGCGGAGGTTACATTTTCCTTTTCCCTCTTGCCGAACATATTTCTGCCGAGGGACGAGGTGTAATAACCGTCCGTAAAGCCCGAACGGGAAAACAGCGACTTAAGTTCGTCTTTTCTCTGCTGCGAGTACGCTTTGTCAAGGCTTTCCCTGCACGAAGTGACCGCTGCTGCAACATATTCGGGGCGTTTCATTCTGCCCTCTATCTTAAACGAAGCTATTCCCATATCTGAGAGCTCCGAAAGATACTCTACAAGCGACAAATCCTTTAAGCTCAAATCCGTGCCCGTTCCGCCGTCAATGTGAAACGGCAGTCTGCACGGCTGTGCGCAAAGCCCTCTGTTTCCGCTTCGTGAGCCGAGCATTGCCGACAAAAGGCACTGACCCGACACACACATACACAGCGCACCGTGTACAAACGCCTCAAGCTCTATGGGCGAATTGTCGGCTATGCGCTTTATCTCCGCCTTTGAAAGCTCTCTCGGTAAAACCGCCCTTGAAAAGCCTAAATCCGCAAGGGCTTTAATGCCCTCAAGAGTTCCCGTCGAAAGCTGGGTGGAGGCGTGCATTTCCATTTCGGGACAAATGCTTTTTACCGCTCTTGCGACGCCCAAATCCTGAACGATTACCGCATCCGCTCCGCTTTCGCATATCGCCCTTACGGTTTCTTCAAGGCTTGCAAACTCGCCGTCGGAAACAAGCGTGTTGAGCGTTATGTGGCATTTTACGGAGTGCAAATGGCAGAAATCAACCGCATTTTTAAGCCCGTCAAAATCGAAATTTCCCGCATTGCGCCTTGCGTTAAAGCTGCCCGTGCCGAAGTAAACGGCGTCGGCTCCGCTTCGCACAGCCGCAACAAGTGCGTCAAAATTTCCTGCGGGAGCAAGGATTTCAGCCATCATTCGTTTTCGGAAAACAGATTTATCTGATTTGACTTAGCCTTTGCGTCTGCTTTCATTCTGTCGATTTCTCTTTTATAAAAATCTCTCTCGGACTGTGCCTTTGCGGTGTCCTCAAGATAATTTTTCATATCCGCACGGAGTTCCTCCGTTCTCTTTTCCGCCTTTTTGCAGTTGCAACCGTATTCGAGCGCAATAAGCACCGCAATCTGACTTGTGGAAATGAAAGGATTTTCATTCTTTATCTCGTTTATTTTGGAATTTATCTCTTTTGCAAGCTCCAATGTAAGCTCAACGCTCTCATCGGTTCTGAGTGAATAATCAACACCCGCTATATTAACCTTTACGCTGTTTTTTTCCATTATATAAACACCTCTGCTTTTATTCTCAAAATATATTACTCTTTATTATACATTAAAGTTGTGAAAACTGCAATATTCTATCTTACAAACCGTAGCACAAAACTTCAAAGCTGAAAGTTACGGAAATCCTCTGTAAAGTATTTAACCTTGCCTGCTCCTTTGCACCCGTTTTGTAATAATACGGCGTCATTGTAAACAAATTTTTAATGTCCTCCGCCTCGGTTATGTCCGCAGCGTACTCTACCTTTTCGCTTTTCAGCAGCTTAAAGCCGTCCTTGTTGAAATCCGACGGTTCGTTTTTGTACGCTTCGTCATAGACCGCCTGCTTTAATTCGTACAGATGGTTTTCAAGCGGAATTACCATAAGCATACGCCCGTCAGGCTTGAGTATGCGCAAAAATTCCTTTTCGCAGTGCGGAGAAAAAATTTCCGTTACCATATCCGCACAGCCGTCGGGCAAGGGTATGTCAAACGAGCTTGCCACGGCGTATTCTACCGATTTGCTTCTTTTAGCCGCAACAGCGAGCGCATCCTTTGAAATGTCGAAGCCGCATACCGTTCTGTCGGGAAGCGCTTCGGCTATCGCAGAGGTGTAATACCCCTCGCCGCAGCCGCAGTCAACAACGGTGTCGCCCTTTTGTGAAAACTCACGGCACATTTTTACAACGGCATTGCGTAAGGGCTCGTAATATCCCCTGTCGAGGAAATCACGCCTTGCGTTTACCATCAGCTTGTTGTCGCCGTGATTTCCGCCGCCGCTTTTGAGCAAAAGGTTGACATATCCGCTTTTCGCCATATCGAAGCAGTGTCCGTTCGGGCAGACAAGCGATTTTCCCGTTTTATTAAGTTCATTTTTGCACACGGGGCATATAAACATATAATCACCGATAATATATTATTATAAATTGCGCAAAATTTCAACCGCTTACGCTTTACTTTACAGAAAGTTTATATTATAATTTATTTTTGACAAAGCAAACGGAATACGGTTGCCGCTTTGGTTAAAATTTTTCGGAAAAGAGACCTTTTATGTTACCTGCAAGAGTATATGCAAAAGTTAATCTCGACGCAATTTGCCGAAATGTCAGGCGTGTTATTGACAAGGTGGGAAAAGATGTTTCGGTTATGGCTATCGTCAAGACCGACGCATACGGTCACGGTGCCGTACCCGTTGCAAAGGCGCTTTGCGAAATCGGTGTAAACTCGTTCGGCGTTGCCACGGTTGAAGAGGCATTGCAGCTTCGCAGGAACGGAATTTCAAGTCCGATACTTATTCTCGGCTATGTTTTCCCTGAGGATTATGAAAAAATTATCGAAAATGACATTATGCACGCTGTTTTCAGGTACGAAAACGCCGTTGAGCTTTCAAAAAAAGCCGTCGAAATGGGAAAAACCGCAAAAATCCACATTGCCGTCGATACGGGAATGGGCAGAATAGGTTTTCAGCCGAACGATGAAAGTCTTGAGGAAATAAAGAAGATTTCACAGCTTGAAAACATTGAAATAAACGGTATTTTCACTCATTTTGCCTGTGCGGACGAAAAGGATAAAACCTCCTGCAACGCACAGAAGCAATTATATCTCGGCTTTCTTGAAAAAATTGCCGCAAACGGTATCAAAATACCCGTAAGGCATATGGATAACAGCGCAGGCATAATCGACTACAACTCGGATTTCCTCGATATGGTAAGGGTCGGAATTATGACCTACGGGCTTTATCCGTCGGAAGAGGTTGATAAATCCGGTTTCCGCCTTGACCCGGCGCTTGAAATTATAAGCCGTGTTACATTTGTTAAAAAAGTACCCGCAGGCTTCAATGTAAGTTACGGCAGTACATACACCACCGACAGGGACACGGAAATCGCCACCGTTTCCATAGGCTACGGAGACGGTTATCCGAGAAGCCTTTCAAACAAGGGCAGGGTTCTTATCAACGGCAAATTCGCAAAAATCCTCGGACGGGTCTGTATGGATCAGATGATGGTCGATGTCACTGGAATGGGCGTAAAGCAGGGCGACAGGGTCGTTGTCGTTGGCAGAGACGGAGACAACTTTATATCCGTCGAAGAGGTCGCAGATGCGGCAGGCAGCTTCAACTATGAATTCTGCTGCTGTATAAATATGCGTGTCCCGAGAGTGTATATTAAGGACGGTAAAATTTCACAGATAATCGATTACACCGACAGATAAAAATGTCCCTTATATGCAAAACGCATATAAGGGATTTTTGTTTTATAAATTTAAGTTTTTCTTATTCCGCGGGCTTTGAGTTTTTGCTGAGAAAAGTCTTAACCTCTTCTTTTTTATCCTCGGTCAAAAGCCTGTACTGTGCAAGCACCGTCTTTTCATCCTTTGAAAGAGTGCTTATAAGCTGACTGCCGTTTTTCTTGTACGAAACATTGGCGTCGGACATATTGAATTTTTTTGAAGTGTCGATTTCAAGAATAAAATCCGAGCTTACGCCGAAAACATTTGCAATTCTTTTAAGAAGAATAACATCGGGTTTATTCCTTCCCGTTTCATAGGAAGCGTAGGTTGAACGCTCAATTCCGACTGCGTCGGCAAGGTCCTGCTGGGTAAAATTATTTGCTTTTCTGATTTGTTTTAACTGTTCGCACAGCATTTAATCACCGTTTTCTTTGTTATTGTATTTATATTATACTTCCGAAATACGGCAAAGTCAATCAAAATTGTGCGAATTTACAACAAAAACACCGTCTGTGAAAAACGCAGGCGGTGTTTTGCTTGATATATATAGGTTTATCAGTTGATTTCCGAAAGCTTGACGGCTCTGTGCTCGTTTGCCGATTTTTCAGCGGCAAGGGCAATTTTAACCGACTGCAAGCCTGCGTGAATACCTACGGGAGTTTCGGTGTTGTTTTCAACAGCCGAGCAGAACTGTCTTACCTCTTCGGAGAAGCTCTCCATATATCTTTCGAGGAAGAAATAGAGCGGTTTTTCGCCCGTAACGCCGTCTGCCGTGGAAATTACCGCAGATGAAAGCGTATCGTTTGAGGTCGCAACCATTCCCTTTGAGCCGAAGAGCTCCGCTCTCTGGTCGTAGCCGTACATTGCCTGACGGGAGTTGTCGATAACCGCAAGAGCGCCGTTTGCCATTTTAAGCGAGATAATAGCCGTATCGAAGTCGCCGTATTCACGGATTGACGGATTGATAAGGGCGTCGGCATAAACATAAAGCTCCTCGACATCGCTGTTTGTAAGGAAGCAAGCCATATCAAAATCGTGAATGGTCATATCGAGGAAAATGCTTGCCGCACAGTAGCCTACCGGAGGTGCCTGCGGGTCTCTCGATGTGATTTTAAGGATTTGAGCGTCGCCTATCTTGCCCTCGTCGTAAGCCTTGCGGATTGCCGCAAAGTTGTGGTCGAAACGGCGGTTGAAGCCTACCTGGAACTTAACCTCGGGATGAGCCTTGAGCGCGTCTGCGATTTCAAGGATTTTGTCAACGGTGTTTGCAAGGGGCTTTTCACAGAAAACATGCTTGCCTGCGTTGATAGCCTCGATTGAAATGGGCGCATGCGTGTCGGTTGACGAGCAAACCATAACTGCGTCAATTTCGGGGTCGTTAATGATTTCCTTGTAGTCCTTATAAACCTTTTGGACGCCGAAGCTTCTGATAAGAGCCTCTGTCTCCTCGTTCATAAAGGGGTCAGCCATTGCAACTACGGTTGCGTTCTTAACATGGTAGGAAATTGACTCAAGATGCACCTTGCCGATGCGTCCCGCGCCGATAATACCGATTTTTAACATAACATTCTCTCCTAAATATAATATTTATCATTTTCCCACTTGCGTGGATTTTCATTTATATACTGCCAGATATTCAAGTACGAATTTTCGCTTCGTATAACATGGTCATAAAATGATGTCTGGAATATTTTTCTTCCGCCGATATTGTCAAGCCTGTTGCACTCAATTGTCGCCAAGGACTTAAAAGTGCAGATTATATCGGTAAGCGTAGGGCGGGGGCTTGCTCCCGCCGTTTGCTCCTGTAATATAATTACAAAGTGAATATGATTCGGCATTATTACATATTCATCGATTTTCACAAAATCAAAGCGTTTTTCAATATCAAACAACTGCTTTTCGATTATTTTCCCGAACCGTGTCAACCTTACGACGCAATCGCCGTATCTTTTTTCGGCGGGAGCAAGCCCCCGCCCTACACTGTCCGGATAAATCCTGCTGAAAATCCTTTTGAACCTGTACGAACAAACGGTTATAAAATAATATCCGTTACTGCTGTAATCATAATCCTTTAACCTCGGATGCTTTCGTTTAACAAGCTTGATTTTATTATTCATTTTTCGTCATTTACAAAGTCTGTCGTAAATTTTCATAATATCGTCAACGGATATTTCCTTGATTGTATTTGACGGCGAACCCGAAGCAAATGCGTCCTCCGCCATTTTGGGCATTGCCTTACGGAACTCGTCAAGGTCTATACCGTAGCCCGATACGCTCGGGATGTTGCAGGTGTCGCAGATTTCCTTGCAGGCTGCAACAAATTTCTTTGCGCCCTGCTCATCGGAGTCAGACTCATCAGCCTTTCCGATTGCCCTTGCCATATCGGCAAAACGCTTTTGAGCGCCGTCGCAGACATAGTCAAAGCATTCCGTCATAAGCATTGCGTTGCTTATGCCGTGCGGAACATGGAAAAGTGCGCCTATGGGACGGGACATACCGTGGATTATCGTAACCGAAGCGTTGTTGAACGCCGTGCCCGCCTCAAGAGCCGCAAGGCTCATCTGTGCTCTTGCCTCGACATTCTGCGGCTCGCTGTAAGCTATGGGAAGATACTTGAAAATCCTCTTAACCGCACTCAATGCAAGGTCGTCTGTCATAGGCTGTGCCTTGCGTGAGGTGTAAGCCTCGCTTGCGTGACAGAGAGCGTCAAGACCCGTAGCCGCCGTAACGGAAGCCGGAGCGGTCATTGTAAACGCCGGGTCGTCTATTGCAAGGTCGGGCATAAGCACCGCACCCTTCAAAAGCATTTTAATGTCCTTTCCCGTGTTTGTGATTATGGTAAACTGCGTAGCCTCCGAGCCCGTGCCGCTCGTGGTGGGGATTGCAACCATGGGCGGTGTGGGAACCGTGATAACCTTACCGAGGAAATCATTGATTGAACCGCCGCTCGTCGCAACCGCACCGATTGCTTTCATGGTATCAATCGGAGAACCGCCGCCGACTGCGATAAGGAAGTCGCAGTTTTCATCGTTCCAGATTTTAAGACCCGCCTCGACGATTTTGTCCGTCGGCTCGCCTGTTACTCCGTCATAAATTGCGTACTGTGTGTTGCTCCTGTCAAGAATATCGGTAACCTTTTTTGCATTGCCGAGCTTAACCATCATCGGGTCCGTGACAACAAGAGCCTTTTTGCCGAAAGCCGAGATATGTTCGGCAGCGTCCGAAAGTGCGTTTTCGCCGTAGAACACCTGCTTCGGCATAATGAACTGATAACTCATTTCTTATCCTCCGATTAAATTAAAGTCCTGCTTTTTCGGCGATATATTTTCTTGCCTTGATAGCATATTCGAGCGGATTTGCGATTGCGGGGTCCTGCTCCGCCTCAACAAGAACATATCCCTCATAGCCCGTCTTTTCAAGGACATCAAAAATCGGCTTGAAGTCGATTGCACCGTCTCCGGGGACTGTAAAGGTTCCGAGCCTTACGCCCTGTAAGAAGCTGAGGTGCTCTCTCTTGACCTGCTCAACCTTTTCGGGACGGATATCCTTGAGGTGTACATGGCGGATACGGTCTGCGTATTTGTTGAGAACCGACATATAATCCTCGCCGCAGTATGCAAGGTGTCCGCAGTCAAAGAGAAGTCCGAAAAGCTCGGGGTCAGTGTTAGCCATAAGCCTGTCGATTTCAGCCTCGGTCTGAACAACCGTACCCATATGATGGTGGAAGCAGAGCTTAATGCCCATATCCTTTGCAACCTTGCCGAGCTTGTTGATACCCGTGCAGAGTCTGTCCCACTCTTCGTCGTTCATAACATACTTAGCCTCGAAAATCGGCTTATCCGTACCCTGAATCGAGTGTCCCTGCTCGGAAATGCCGACAACCTTTGCGCCCATTTCCTTTAAGAAGGTAATATGTTCGATGAAGTCCTTTTCGACCTCCTCATAAGGCTTTGTCGTAAGGAAAGCCGAGAACCAAGCGTTGCAAATCTGCATACCGCGAAGCTCAAGAGCCTTTTTGAGCACCTTTGTGTCACGGGGATACTTGTTGCCGACCTCACAGCCCGTGAAGCCTGCAAGAGCCATTTCGGAAACACACTGCTCAAAGGTGTTTTCCGCACCCAAATCGGGCATATCGTCATTTGTCCATGCAATCGGCGCAATGCCGAGCTTTACTTTGTTTTTGTCAAGCATATCAATACTTTCTCGCTTTCTCCTGATTTTCTTTTTTATTCAAATAAGCCTTTTTAACGGCTTCATTTTGCGATGTACTTGCAACGCCGACATTCCACCACGCACCGTAGCCGTCGGTCATTGACTTGGGAAGAACCTTTATGTCGATAAGGGTCGAAACAGTCTGCTTCTTTGAGTCCTCCAACGCAAATTCAAGCTCTTCAAGCGTTCTTGCGGTGTAGGTCTTTACGCCGTAGCCCGAAGCGCATTTTGCAAAATCAATCGGCACAAGGTCGCCGAGAAGATTGTTGTTTTCGTCTCTGAAACGGAACTCCGTGGCAAGGTTGCCGATACCGTTCGACATTTCAAGGTTGTTTATGCAGCCGAAGCCGCTGTTGTCAAAGAGAAGAACATTGATTTTTTTCTTCTCTTGAATTGATGTAATGAGCTCCGAATGAAGCATAAGATAGCTTCCGTCGCCGCACATTGCGTAAACCTCTTTGTCGGGGCAGGCGAGCTTTGAGCCGAAAGCACCCGCAATTTCATATCCCATACAGGAATAGCCGTACTCCATATTGTAGGAATAAAGGCTGTCCGAGGTCCACATTCTCTGAAGGTCGCCGGGGAGCGAACCCGCCGCACCTACGCAAACAGCGTCGTCATCGATAAGCTCACGCACCTTTGCAACCGCAGCAGTCTGGGTTATAGTGCCGAATTTCTTTGCAAACTCGGGGATAGTCCTCTCGTCTCTCGCTTTGATAAGCGGTTCGAAATCCTCGCCGTATCTGTAATCGGCAAGGCGTTTCATCTCATCCGCCCAACCCTTGCGAGCCGCCTCAATTTCGGTTGTGTATGCCGATTTGTAATTGTTTTCTCTCAAAATCTCCGCAAGAGCAAGAAGTCCGAGCTTTGCGTCACTGACAAGCTTTACTGCGCCGAGCTTATATGCGTCAAAGCGTGAGGTGTTTATCGTAAGCACCTTTGCATCGCTTCTGAAAAGTGATTTTGAGCCCGTTGTGAAATCGGAAAATCTTGTTCCGACGCCGAGGATAACATCTGCTTCCTTTGCGATTACATTACCTGCGGAATTTCCCGTTACGCCGAGACCGCCGAGGTTAAATTCATTGCTCGAACGACAAGCTGTCTTACCCGACTGAGTCTCCGCAAACGGAATGTTGAATTCCTTACAGAAGCTTTCAAGCTCCGCTCCCGCCTCGGAATATCTTACGCCGCCGCCGCAGATAACAAGCGGTTTCTTTGCCGTGAGAAGAATTTTTGCTATGTCGTCAACCTCTTCCCGGGACGGCGCAACCCTTGTAATCCTGTGGACTCTCTTTTGCAGGAATTCGTCGGGGAAATCGTAGCTTTCGCCCTCAACATCCTGCGGAAGAGAAATGCAGACAGCACCTGTCTCCGCCGTGTCGGTAAGAACTCTCATTGCGTTTATCATAGCGGTCATAAGCTGTTCGGGGCGTGCAATTCTGTCCCAATATCTCGTAACCGCCTTGTATGCGTCGTTTGTGGTTGTGGCAAGCGAATTTACCTGCTCGAACTGCTGAAGCACGGGGTCGGGCTGACGGGTTGAAAATGCGTCGGCAGGGATAAGCAAAAGCGGAACATGGTTTACGGTAGCCGTAGCCGCCGCAGTAATCATATTGGCAGCACCGGGGCCTATCGACGATGAGCACGCAATAATCTTTCTGCGGTTGTTCATCTTCGCAAAAGCCGTAGCCGCATGAGCCATACCCTGCTCGTTCTTTCCCTGATATACGGTGAGTCCGCCTCTGTCCGAGTCAAGAGCCTCGCCGAGACCGCAAACTATACCGTGTCCGAAAATCGTAAAAATTCCGTCAACAAACTTTGTCTCTTTTCCATCAAAGGAAACATACTGATTGTCAAGGAACTTTACAAGCGCCTGTGCGGTAGTCATATATGCCATAGTTTTCTCTCCTTATTTTTCTTCTAAAAGCCACTTGTGCTCGGGGGCGTCAATTCTTGTCTTTTTCCACGGGTCGCCGTCAAGATGTCTTATCATCCAAACATAGCACATTCTGTATCCGGGAGCCGCCGCCTGCTGATGTGTGTGCATGGGCGTGATTGCAAGGCATCCGCCGTCGCCGACCTTGTAGCAATCGTCTCCGACAAAGCCTACGCCGAAGCCCTGCGGCTTGTCGAATTCATAGTAGTAAACCTCGGGCTGCGGATGATAGTGCGGAGGGTAACTCGTCCAACAACCGGGCTTGTGGAAAACCTCGCCGAGGACAAGATTTGAATACGGTGCGTTTTCATAGTCGAATACGGTAAGTACCTGTCTGTCCGCCGTACCGTCCCACTGGTCTGCGCCGAAGTGCTGAACGGTCATATCCTCGCCTTTATAATAATGAACGCCGAAATCGTTTGCGTTGTCGGTCTGCTCGATAACGAATCTCGACTCCTCATTCGCCTTAACGGTTACCTTGTTATTCCTTGCAAAATGAATTGCCGAAGCCTTGTCAAGGAAAGGAGAACGCCTTTTTGCGTTTTCTGTTTTACCGTCGAAAACAAAATCGACATCGCCCGCCATCAAAAGCAGAGCAGTCTCGTTTTCCTTTTCGCAGAAAGTCATTTCCTCCCCCGCTTTCAGAACCTTTACCCTGATATTCATAAGCATATCGGAGTTTTTGCCGTTCATTTCACAGAGGATTTTTTCGTTGTTTTCGTTAAATTTAGGATTTTCGTACATCTTATTACCCTCATTCATATTAAATTATACTTTTATTTTATCATCCGTAAGCGAGGCGCTTGCGGTTTTTATCGGTATTTCTTCGCCGAGGTAAGTAGGCGCAGGCTTTGCAATGCAGTAAAAGAAATCCTTTACCCTTGCCGCCGCTTCTCTCAAATCGTTGGTAACGGGATAGTCAAGCTCTTCCCTGTCAAAGCCGTAAGCGTCAAGCCCGAGCGTTCTTGCAATATACACCGCTCTGTAAAGATGATATTTCTGCGTTACTATAAGAACCTTTTGAGCCTTAAAAACATCCCTTGCACGGTACATGGACTCATATGTGGAAAAGCCCGCATGGTCCATAAACACCGCTTCGGCGGGAACGCCTTTTTGTGTGAGGTAGTCCTTCATGGCGTTTACCTCGTCATGGTCTTTATTCCCGTGGTCGCCGGAAACAAGGAATTTATCGCTGCAGCCCTTTTCGTATGCTTCAAGCGAAAAGTCAAGCCTTTCCTTTAACATAGGCGACGGCTCGCCGCCCCAAAGCCCTGCGCCGAGGACAAGAATACAGTCATATTCGTCGATATTGAGCTCATCTGCGGTAACAAACCTCTTGCTTGAATAGGAAAGCATATAAGCGTTAATGCCTGCCGCACCTACGGCAAGCAAAAGGCAAACGCATATCAGCGTGCCGATTACAGCTTTGAATACCTTGTTTTTGAACAATCTTTTCATAATATAGCCTTTTGCTCACTTTGCGGAGATGTTAAATGACTTTTAACTTCCATATCAATCTGTGAACACACCTCATAAAAATTACCGTAGGGACAGCCCTTGCGGCTGTCCGGCATAGGCTCCCTTGTAAAGGGAGCTGTCATTTTTTGGAGAGCAAAAAATGACTGAGGGATTTTTGCAAAATCATATAAACAATCCCTCCGTTTCGCTCCGCTCAACACCTCCCTTTACACAAGGGAGGCTTAGTCCTGTCCGTCAATCCGCAAAAGTCGGTAGCGACAGCGAGCCGTCGCAAGGGCATTTATAACCAAACGGGCGTGCTGGCAAATCAATATGCGGTATTGTGAGAATACGCAACGCAGTATTACGGACAGCCGCTGCATTTATATTTTTGCGATGTTTTTTCGCAAGACAAGGCGTGCCGACGAAGCAATATGCGATATTGCGAGGAGGGGCAACGCAGTATTGCGGAAAAACAGCCGAAAATATCATACTCGGGCAATCATTTCGCCGTACTCTGCCTTTTCGTCTGCAATAAACTTTTTAACCGCTTCGACCGATGGCATATCCTGCGAGCAAGCGTGCGAGGCAACAAGCATAGCCGCCGAAGCAGAACCGAATTCGAGAGCGTCGATTATTTCATAGCCCTCAAACAGACCGTAAAGGAATGCGGAAGCATATCCGTCTCCGCCACCGAACGATTTAAGGAGCTTGACGGGGAACGGCTTGATGTTGTAGCTCTCGCCGTCGTTTGTGTAAGCGGTCGAGCCCTCTTTGCCGTGCTTGATTACGACAATTTTTGCGTTCTGCGAATGCCAATATGCAGCAGTCTCTTTGTCGGACATACCGGGCTTTATAAGCTTTTCGGTAAGGTCGTATTCCTCACGGGAGCCGAGGATAATATCAGCCTCTCTCGCAACCGCGGCATAGTAAATTGAAATTTCATCGTCGTTTTTCCAGTTGTATGCACGGTAGTCAATATCGAAAATAATCGGAACGGAATTCCTCTTTGCGAGCATAACAGCCTTTAGGGCAGCCTCTCTCGACGGGCTCTCGCACAGTGCCGTACCCGAAATCAAAAGAGCCTTACCCTGCTTTATATATTCCTCGTCGATGTCGCTCACTTCAAGCTTCAGGTCTGCCGCCTCGTTGCGGTACATAACTATGGAGCTTTCGGTCTCTGATTTAATTTCGGTAAAGGTAAGACCTATCTTCTCGCCGTTTTCGCATCTGATGACATGCGAGGTGTCAATGCCCTCTTTTTCAAAGAAGTCGGTTACGAATGTGCCGAACTGGTCGTCGGAAACGCGGGCAAAAAATCCGCATTTCTTGCCGAGTCTTGCAAGACCGACCGCTATGTTTGCGGGCGAACCGCCGAGGTATCTCTTGAAAGTCGTGCTCTCGTTGAGCGGGCAGTAATAGTCAACGGGGTTCAAGTCAACCGCAATTCTGCCCAAAAGAATAAGGTCATACTTTTTTGAAGAGTCAAATTCTATGTATTTCATAATTTTCTCCTTGATTATTCCATATTGAAAACTTTGATATGTCTTTTTACATTTTGATAAACTCCCTCGACTTCGCAGGCAGAGAGCTCAAAATAATCGGCTTTTTCCTTGTTGTCGCAATAAGCCTTTGCGTATGCCGCAAGATTGTCAAAGGAAGCGGTTGCAATGTTTATCTTACGAACGCCGAGCGAAATCGCCTTTTGGAACTGCTCGTCGCTTATGCCCGTGCCGCCGTGAAGAACAAGCGGCGTTTTAACCCTCTTGTGTATTTCTTCAAGCACATCAAAGCGAAGCTCGGGAAGAACGGGGTAATTTCCGTGTGCATTGCCGATAGCCACCGCAAGAGCGTCAACGCCCGTCTCGTCGCAAAAACGAACAGCGTCGTCGGGATTTGTACAGAGTATCTCGTGCTTTTTGCCCTCTCCCTCGTTGCCGCCTACAACGCCCAATTCGGCTTCCACCGTAGCGCCGTATTCCTGCGCTTCTTCGACAACGCCCTTAACCGTTTTTATGTTTTCTTCAAACGGTAAAAGCGAACCGTCAAACATTACCGAGGTAAAGCCTATATCAAGCGCCTGCTCCACTGTTTCAATCTTTAAGCCGTGGTCGAGGTGTACCGCAATATCAACCTCCGCATTTTCTGCCGCCGCAATCATCATCGGACCCATAAGCTCAAGCGGAGAGCTTTTGAGCCTGACTTCGGCTATCTGCAAAATAATCGGAGTTTCCAGCTCCTCCGCCGCCTTGACGGCGCCCATAACCATTTCCATATTTCCCACTGAAAAAGCGCCTACTGCAATACCCTTGTTTTCGGCTCTTTCGAGTAAATCTTTCATCGGGACGAGTGCCAATTACAACACACACCTTTCTGTTCGGGAGGCACAGTGCCTCACAATAAAATATATACAGATACTATACCACTAAAGCGCCGTCATTTCAATGTTTTCAAGACAAAAAATGTCGGAAAAATCACAAAAAATTCGCCCTGCCGCACAGCGGTAGGAATGTGGGCAAAAGATAATTAAATCGTGTCGAATTTCTCTGCCCGTGCCGAGTTGCAAGCAGGAGAAAACTGTGATAAAATATCGGCAGAAAGGGTAGGTAGGAAAAGGATATGAAAATATTTTACGGATATGATTTGACCGAAAACAAAAAGAACAAAACAAAGCTCGGCGGAGAACTTATTGTAAAGAAGCCGAACGCCGACACGGTAAAGAGGTTCAACGGATACCATGCGGAGCTCGACAAAAAGATGGACAGGGCAATGCTGCCGACTTGGCTGAGCCTAACACTGACCGTTGCAACAGTAATAGGAATTGCAATTTTGCAGATTATGGCGAAAAAAGACGAAACGCACAGCTTCAAGCTTGCCTACTCTCAAATGCCGTGGCTGTTCTGGATAGCCGTTGCGTTCATTCTTTCCGGCATAGCCGCCGTTTTGTTTACGATTTTCAGGACCAAACGGGTTTTCTCCTCCGAGGAATATGACCGTATTTACAGCAAAATCTGCAATCTTGAAAAGGTAATACTTTCGGAAACAGAAGTTCCCGACACCGCCGTGAACACGGATATTCTGGAGGTAAAATACAAGATGAATAACGGCAAAATCAAATTTATCAAGGATAAAAAGACAAAAGCACTGTGCCGTGCGCGAAATTTTGCCGCATACAGTGACGGTAAATGTCTTTATCTTACCGATATTACGGGCAAATATGCTTTTCCGCTTGCGTCGGTCAAGGGAATAAAGAAGGTAAAAAAGCATTTTACCGCATTTGATTGGAACAAAGACGAAAGTCCGCTTGACGCTCCGTACAAGGGCGCCGGAGTAAAAATCGGTAAAAACGGCTTTACCGCCTTTAAGATTTCTTATGCCCTGACCTTTGACATAAACGGCGAGGAGTGGCGGATATATTTCCCCTGCTACGAGCTGAAAGCGCTCGAAAGGCTTACGGGAATTACGGTCGAAGAATAATTTCGGATGTCGGATAATTGATATGTTGAAAAAGACGGGACATTTGGCTGAGAGTTCATAAGGAAGTATTGGTTTCTCGCATAAAAATTTATTATGCCTTTGTCGGAAATCCTCGCAAGGCGGCAGCCTTGCTTCGTTTTCCTACTTCTGCATAAAAGAATTTTTATAGCTACGAAACTGCAACGCACTTCAAAATGATATATTTTTGATACAAGAAAAGGCAAACCCCTCAGATAATGCTGACGCATATCTGTGGGGTTTAACTCATTATTGTGCAAAAAGATGTTATTTTGAAGCAAAACTGCCTTATCAACGCTCAGCCTTATCCCGTCTTTTTGTGTTTGATGGTGGTTATGTTTTTTGGCAGGATATACTCCCGCTCTACGCTATATGATATGTTTTTTAATTCGTGCGTTCAGCCTCCCTTGTGTAAAGGGAGGTGCCGAACGAATGTGAGGCGGAGGGATTGTAAGGTCGATTTTATCCGATTTTATAAAAATCCCTCAGTCATTTTTCAGAAGAAAAATGACAGCTCCCTTTACAAGGGAGCCTGTGTTTGTTCGCAATTTGTAGTTTGTTATAAGCTTTTTTCGGCGGGAGCAAGCCCCCACCCTACACTGTTCGCTATAAATTTCAATCGTGCGAAGCACCCACATCTCTTCACTATTCACTATTCACTTTTCACTCTTATCTCGCCCTCAAGGGCGCCACCCCCGCCCTACCGATACGGCAACGCACGGCCCGTAAATCCGCAAAAGTCGGTAGCGAAAGTGAGCCGTTGAGAGGGCGTTTACAACCGAGCAGGCGAACCGAGCGTGATTTTTGCGGAAAAGGAGGAGTTGCGTAGTGAGTGAGAAATAGCCAAAGGCTGTTGCGAACGATACGAAGCAAACGACGACGCCGTGCGAAGCACCCACACCTCTTCACTCTTCACTATTACCTATTACCTCGCCCAAAGGGCGTCATTACGCCGTCAATACAGCTTAAAAATATAGCAAATAATTCCGTAAAGGAACGCTGCGGCGGTGCCGTAAACTATTACGGGCCCCGCTATCGAAAACAGCTTTGCGCCCGTACCGAGGATTTTGCCCTCGCTTCTGAACTCCATCGCAGGCGAAACAATGGAATTTGCAAAGCCCGTTATCGGAACAATCGTGCCTGCGCCCGCATGCTTCGCAATCTTGTCAAACACACCGATACCCGTTAGAATTGCGGTCAATACTATAAGCACAACCGAGGTAAGCGTTTTTACCTCCTGCTCGTTAAAGCCCGCCTTTTGGAAAAGGAACATCAGCACCTGACCGATAAGACAGATAAAGCCGCCTATCAGAAACGCTTTTATGCAATTCATAAGCTTCGGAGATTTCGGCGAAGCCTTTTTCGCCATATCCGAGTATTCTTTTCCGGTTGTGGACATAACAATCACTCCTTTTTCGTATTTTTACCGTTAATGCGTTAAAAATTCATAAATTATTTATTGATTTATATACGATTTTACTATAAAATTTACTTGTTAGGCGGTGTTTACCAAATGAGTTTAATCGAAGTTAAGGACATTTATAAAATTTACAATCCCGGAGAAAACGAGGTAAGAGCCTTGGACGGCATCAACCTCACTATCGAAAGGGGCGAATTTGTTGCGATAGTCGGTCAGTCGGGCTCGGGCAAATCCACGCTTATGAATATGCTCGGACTTCTTGATGTGCCGACAAGCGGCGAATATTTTCTCGACGGCGAAAATGTTTCGCATATGACGGACGACCAGCTTTCGGAAATACGCAACAAACAGATAGGCTTCATTTTTCAGGGCTTCAACCTCATCTCAAGCCTTACCGCACAGGCAAATGTCGAGCTTCCGCTTGTTTACAGGGGTATGAGACCCGAGGAACGCCATAAGCTCTCAAAAGAGGCTCTTGAAAGGGTGGGACTTTCACACCGCATAAACCATCTTCCCAAGCAGATGTCGGGCGGTCAGCAGCAGAGGGTTGCGATAGCGAGAGCGGTTGCCGCACGCCCCCCTATCATTCTTGCCGACGAGCCTACGGGCAACCTTGACAGCCGTTCGGGCGAGGATGTTATGAAAATACTCAAGGGTCTTCACGAAGAGGGCAGGACGGTAATTCTTATCACGCACGACAACGGCATAGCGGATCAGGCAAAGCGTGTTATAAGAATACAGGACGGTCAGATTATAGAGGACTATATAAACGAATAAAAATTCAAGTATTCTATTGTATTTTTACTTTAATTGGTATATAATAGCAAATGTATATTGATTTTCTTAGGAGGTGGCAAAATGTTAGATCCGAACAAGACTATTAAATTTTCCATTAAAGATGAGTGTGACGAGCAAATGCGTCAAACCCTGCTCACCGTTTACAACGCTTTGCAGGAAAAGGGCTACAACCCGATAAGCCAGATTGTCGGATATATACTTTCAGAGGACCCGACGTACATTACTACACATAATAACGCACGCAGCCTTATCCGCCGCCTTGACAGAGACGAACTTTTGCAGACTCTCGTTAAAGAATATCTCAAATCAAGTTCCGAAAAGTAATTGAGGTGTAAAAATGGCTGAAAAGAAAAATGATTTTTTGACTTATAAGGGCAAGCCCCTTGTAAGGAGCGGAAATACCATTTACTACGGCGATATGAACGACGATTATGTTATTATGATGCGTATTCTCAGTTCCAAGGAGTTCGGCGATACCGACCTCGCTTCGAAGGTTTCCGTTCAGCTTGTCAATACAGACCCGAATGTCAGCATAAAGGAAAAAATCGTTAAAACGAGTGAGAAAAAAGGTCTTTATGCGGCAATGGACATTGCGGACATCTGGCTGACAAGGGCGTTAAATTCAAAGGACGAATAATCAAAGTTAAAAAGACCTCTTAACCGATTGGCTAAGAGGTCTTTTTCTGTCTGTTTTTATTTTTCCTCGCCTGCGGGGTTGTCTCCGAGGCGGTAAAGGAAGTGCATGCTCAAAAGGCAGATAATCGAACCGACAAACGGGATAAAGCCTGTCATAAAGTAGATGTTTTCTGCAACTCCCGCCGCCTGTTCCAAAGCGCCGAGCTTTTCGTTATAGCCCGTAAGTCCGAGTGAAAGCGAAATTATCGCCGCACCGAGGCCCTGTGCAACTTTTCTGAACAGCGAATAGGTGGCATAAATCGAGCTCTCCTCTCTCCTGCCCGTTTTCATCTCCTGATAGTCAATGCAATCGGCAACAAGCGCCCATGTAAGGACAAGATAGAACGCCGAACCGAACATTGCAATTCCGATGAAAACAATCCATATATACGGATTCTTAAAGCGTACAAACGCAGCAATGCCGCTGGCTATCGCCGAAATGAGGAAAGGATATGTGCAAAGCTGTTTCTTTGTAAACTTATTTGACAGCGGCTTTACCGCAAGGATACCGAGAACGGTCGGCAAACCGGCAATAATCGTCGCTATGGAGATAAGTCCGGTATTTTTGAAATAGCACATAAAGATGTACGGCATCGAGGTCGTTACGGTCATCATAAGCGCAAGGTAAGACATTGACGAAATCGTAACACCGAGCATATTTTTATTTTTGAAAAACGAAGCGAGGGTCTTGAAATAGTTGAACTTCTGCGTCTTGTCGGCAACAGCGGGTTCAAGCCTTTCGGTCGTAAGTTTACGAAGCAGAATAAATGCGATAAAGCCTATAATGCCCATTACCGCAACGATTATGAAGAACAGGTTACCCCTCGGGTTGTCATTTTTATCATAGACGATAAGCGGAAGCAAAATCATAACGGGGATTTGGGCAAACATTGCGCCAACGCTCCTGCAAGTGGAAAGAGCGCTTCTCTCCTCGGGAACATTTGTAATTACAGACTGCATTGAGCCGTAGGGAACATTTACGCTTGTGTAGGAGATACTCCACACGCAATAGAGTCCGAAACACATTGCTACTTTGGCTGCGTACGGAAGCGACGGAGCATAAATGAACAGGAGTATGCTCGAAATAAGAAGCGGCAGACTTGCCCATTTTATCCAGGTTTTGAACTTACCCTCTTTGCCGGGTTTTGCCGCATCGCAAATTCCGCCGATAATCGGGTCGTTTATTGCGTCGAATATTTTCGCAAGCAAAATAATGATTGCAAAATGACGAGGCTTAATATTCATACAAGTGACATAAAAGATCATAAGGTAGTTGTTTATGAACGCAAAGCTCATATTACAGCCGAAGTCGCCGAGCGCATAACCTATCTTGTCTCTTATGCCGAACGGTTTTAATTGTTTTTCTTCCATCTTAGTCCCCTCAAATTCAAAATATATAAATATTATATACTTTTTATGTGGTTATTATCAATTAGCAAAGTTACTATATTTAGAGGGCGGAATACGGATAAAATAACAATAAAAATTTGTGATTTTATATGATTTTGTAAAATCCCTCAGTCATTTTTTGTTTTACAAAAAATGACAGCTCCCTTTACAAGGGAGCCTGTATATGTGCACGAACTATAATTTATATCATACCGTAGGGACAGCCCTTGCGGCTGTCCGCAGTGGGATATGTAACAAATTAGGACAGGGCTTGCCCCTGTCCGTAAATCCGCAAAAGTCGGTAGCGACAGCGAGCCGTCGGGAGGGCGTTTACAACCGAGCAGGCGAGCCGAGCGTGATTTTTGCGGAAAAGGAGGAGTTGCGTAGCGAGTGAGAAATAGCCAAAGGCTGTTGCGAACGATACGAAGCAAACGACGACGTGCGAAGCACCCACACCTCTTCACTGTTCACTATTCACTCTTACCTCGCCCGTAAGGGCGCTGTGTAATTACTGAATATACTGTTTAATCGTTTCAAGGTAATGAATATTGACTGTGGCGTCTATGAGCGTTCCGTTTTCGGTGTACTCCTCGGAATGGATTGCGCCGTCTTTTCTTATATCCGCAATTATCGAGCCCTTGTCAAACGGGATAAGCAGCTTTTTCCTCGCTCTGCTTTTCGGCAAGGCTTCCTCGATAGCGGCAAGCAACTCGTCCGTGCCCTCGCCGTTTAATGCGCTTATCATAACCGCCATGCCGATTGTCGGCAAATCATAAATATCGGGCACAAGGTCGCACTTATTCATTACGGAAATTACGGGCGTTTGCTCACATTCAAGCTCACGCAAAAGGTTCGCCGTAACCTCGAGGTGTTCCGCACACTCATCGCTTGACGCATCGCACACATTGAGTATCAGGTCGGCGTTTTTCGCCTCTTCAAGCGTTGACTTGAAAGCCTCGACAAGCTTGTGAGGAAGTCTTCTTACAAGTCCTACGGTGTCTATGAGCATAACATCCTGCCCGTTCGGAAGCGTCAGTTTTCTTGCGGTCGGGTCAAGGGTTGCAAAGAGCTTATCCTCGGCAAGTACGCCTGCATTCGTCAGTGTGTTCATAAGCGTTGACTTGCCTGCGTTGGTGTAGCCGACTATCGCAACGGAGATTATGCCGTCCTTTTTTCTGCGGCTGCGCATTGTGTTGCGGCGCTTTTCAATCTGCTTTAATTCGTCCTCAAGGGCGTAAATTTTACGGCGCATATGCCGCTTATCGCTCTCAAGCTTGCTCTCGCCGGGGCCTCTTGTGCCGATGCCGCCGCCGAGCCTGGAAAGGCTTTTACCTTTACCCGTCAAAAACGGCAATGAATATTTAAGCTGTGCCAATTCGACCTGCAATTTGCCCTCGCTGCTCCTCGCCCTCAAAGCAAAGATGTCAAGGATGAGCATTGTGCGGTCGATTACCCTTGTGTCGGTAATGTCCTCAATATTTTTAAGCTGTGCGGGCGACAGCTCGTCGTCGGCAACAATAAGGTCGATAGCGTTGTTTCTGCAAATTTCGCTTATCTCCTGTATTCTGCCGCTTCCCACATATGTCGCCGGGTTTACCGACGGCATTTTCTGCGTTGAAGTAACAACAGCCTCGCCGCCTGCGGTCTCAACAAGCAGGGCAAGCTCCTCTATGGACTCCTCGGCATTGAAATCGCCCGTGTCAACCGAAATAAGCATTACTCTCTCGGGAGCGTCGATGTTTTCATAAAAAGCCATACCGTCTCCTTAATAGACCGCAAACTGACTGTTATAAAGCTCTGAATAGAAACCGCCCTTTTCGAGCAATTCCTCGTGAGTGCCACGCTCTATAATTGAGCCGTCCTTCATAACAAGTATTCTGTCCGCATTTTTTATCGTTGAAAGCCTGTGAGCGACGATAAACGCCGTTCTGCCGTTCATAAGCTCAAGGAATGCCTTTTGTATTCTCAATTCCGTTCTTGTATCGATGCTTGAAGTCGCCTCGTCAAGGATGAGCATCGGCGGGTCGGAAAGCATTACTCTCGCAATGGAAATCAACTGCCGCTGACCCTGTGAAAGGTTGTCGCCGTTGCCTGTAATAACCGTTTCGTAGCCGTCGGGCAAACGCTTGATAAAGCTGTGTGCGTGAGCCTTTTTAGCCGCTTCGATAACCTCGTCCTCGGTGGCGTCGGGCTTTCCGTAAGCGATATTCTCATAGATAGTGCCCGAGAAAAGCCATGTGTCCTGAAGCACCATACCGAACTGACTGTGGAGACTTTCCCTTGTAACCTCGGTTATATCGTTTCCGTCAACGGTAATTTTACCCGAATTTATCTCGTAAAAACGCATAAGCAGGTTTATAAGCGTTGTCTTACCGCAACCCGTAGGTCCGACAAGTGCAACGGTCTGTCCGCTCTTTACCGAAAGGTTGAGGTCCTCGATAAATTTCTTTGTATCGGTATACGAAAACTCGACATTTTTAAGTTCAACATCGCCGTTTACGGCTTCAAGCGCTCTGTTGCCCTCATCGCTCTCCTCCTCGGGTGCGTCAAGCACGGAGAAAATACGCTCGGCAGAGCTTATGGCGTTCTGGAATTCCGCAATGACAGCCGAAATTTCATTGAACGGCTTTGTGTACTGCGAACAGTAAGCGAGGAACGAAGCCAACGCACCGACGGTTATTGCGCCGCCGACAACATAGATGCCGCCGAAAACGGCAACAGCCGCATAGACAAGCGCATTGACAAACCTTGTAAGCGGGTTTGTGAGCGCCGAATAGAAATGCGCTATAACGCCTACCTTTTCCCACTTATTGTTCATATCTCTGAACTCTTCGGTCGTCTTTTCCTGCATATTGAACGCCTTGACAACCTGTGCGCCGTCTATCATCTCAGAAGCATAGCCCGTAAGTTTACCTCTGAGTCTTGCCTGCTCGGTATACTTTGAATGCGCCCTCTTTGCGATAAATGACGCCATAAAGAACGAAACGGGAGTAAGCAGCATAACGACAAGCGTAATATACGGGTTAATCGTAAACATAAACACAAGCGTTGCAAGGATTGTTACAATGCCCGAAAGCACCTGTGTAAAGCCCTGTAAAAGTCCCGTCGAAACAATATCGACATCCGTGATTACCGAGTTTATGAGGTCACCGTGCGGAACGCTGTCAATGTATTTAAGCCCTACCCTGTTGAGCTTTGAAATCGTTTCCCGTCTCAAAAGTTTGACGGTCTTATACGACAGCTTATTTGAATTGTAGGTCATTATCCACTGAAGTATTGCCGAAGCGATAACTATTGCGAAAAGCTCGACGCAAACCTTTATAAGCGCCGAAAAATCGACATTGTCCTTGCCGACTATGCAGTCAATACCCTTACCTATCATTATCGGAACAAGCAGTGAAAGCAATATCCCGCCTATTGCGGAAATGACGGCAAAAGCAATGTTTGTCCTGAACGGTTTTACATATTTGAAAAGTCTTTTTACCGTTTTCACTGTGCGTTCACCTCTTTTTCCGAAAGCTGAGAAAGGCAAATTTCATTATATACCTCGTTGTTTTTGTAGAGCTCGGAATGTGTGCCCGTTCCGGAAATTCCGCCCTCGTTCATTACAATTATCTTGTCGCAGTTCTTAACCGTGTTGACCCTCTGTGAAACGATGATTACCGTCGTGCCCGAAAGCTCATCGTGTACAGCCTTGCGAAGCTTTGAGTCGGTCGCAAAGTCAAGAGCCGACGAAGAATCGTCAAAAATTATAATTTTCGGATTGCCGAGCAGGGCCCTTGCGATACAAAGCCTCTGTCTCTGTCCGCCCGAAAGGTTCTTACTGTTTTCGTTAATCTCCGTATCGAGCTTTTTGGGGAGCTTTTCGACAAATTCCGCAGCCTGCGAAATTCTCAAAGCCCTTCTGATATCCGCATCGCTTGCATTTCGGTCGCCGTAAAGCAGATTTTCACGCACAGTGCCCGAGAAAAGTCGGTTTTCCTGCGGAACAATGTGGGCAATATCCCTCAAAGCCGAGAATTTATAATCACGGACATCGTGGCCGAAAACATCTATTTCGCCGCTGTCGACATCATAAAAACGCATAATCAGGTTTACAAGCGTCGTTTTACCGCTGCCCGTACCGCCGATTACGCCGACCGTCTCCCCTGCGTTTATGCAAAGGTCAACATCCGTAAGAACATTTTCGTCGGCCTCGCCGTAGGAATAGCAAACCTTTTTGAACTCAACCGCAGGTCTTTCTTCGTCAGCCTCGGTAAAGCGTGCGTTCTCGTCGGTCATACTCGGTGTGAAATCGAGCACCTCTTTAAGGCGCTGATAGCTTGCGCCCGCCTTTGTGAAAATTACGATAACATTTGAAAAGACGATAATCGAAAGCAAAATCTGCGTCATATAGTTTGTAAACGCAAGCACCTCGCCCTGTGTGAGATTGCCTGTGTTTACCTTTATACCGCCGAAATAGAGGATTAAAACAATAGCCGTGTTCATAACCGCAAAGGTAAGCGGATTAAGAAGCGCCGTGAGCCTGCCGACCCTAACGCTGCGGACGGTAAGCTCCTCGTTTGCCTTTTCAAATTTGTCCTTTTCGTACTCCGTTCTCGAAAAAGCACGGATAACACGCACGCCCGAAAGGCTGTCCTTTACGATTGAAGCCGCCTTGTCAAGCTTTTTCTGTATCTGTGAGTAGAGCGGCAGAGAGCGGCTCAAAATGTAATAGAGAATAACGCTTACAAGCAATGCCGCAACAAAGAAGATTATCGACATTTTGGCGTCAAGTCCGACCGCCGCTATGAGCGAGCCCGCTATTAAGAACGGCGAACGGAAAACAAGGCGTATGAGCATTGCCACCGCCGACTGAATTTGCGTGATGTCGTTGGTTATCCTTGTTGTGAGCGATGCGCTTGTAAACTTGTCTATGTCCTCTCTCGACATAAGATTTATCTTGTCAAACACATCATTCCTCAAATGTGTGCCGACGCCCTGCTGTGCGACCGCCGCCGAATACTGGCAGACAACCGCAAACATAACTCCGAACAGCGCCAAAAGGAAAAGCACAATTCCCATTTTGAAAATGTACGCTTTATCGCCCACGGCAATGCCCTTGTCTATCATACTTGCGACCGCAATCGGCACAAACAGCTCAAGTATAGCCTCGGCAAGCTTGAAAGCGGGTCCGAGGATAAATTGCTTTTTATAAAGATTAAAATACTTTTTCATTTTATCTCTCCGTGATTTGTTGTTTATATATCCTTTTAATTATACACTTTTTTTATTATTTTTCAATATTCAACCGTTCTTCGCCGCCTATTTTATATAATGTTACAAAAATGTCTTTTTTATTTGCATTCCACTTATGCTTAGAGTATAATTGACTACGGAAAAATGAGAAAGGATATGTGTTTTATGGAAACTTATGCTGTGTTCAAAAGCTTGTGCATAATCATAATTGCCGCTAAAATTTTCGGAATAATCGCACGCAAGCTCAAAGCACCGCAGGTCGTCGGTGAAATAATCGCCGGTCTTGTCATAGGTCCGAGCGTTCTTCATCTTGTTGACCAGACGGACTTTATATCTCAGCTTGCCGAAATCGGCGTTGTATTGCTTATGTTCTCGGCAGGTCTCGGAACCAACCTCAAAGATTTGGTACGGACGGGCTTTAAGGCGTTTTTGATTGCCTGTGCAGGTGTTTTTGTGCCGCTCGTAGGCGGAACATTGCTTTATTTTGCGTTTTACGGCGCTTCTCCGTGGGGCTCGCCCGATTTTTACAAGGCGGTATTTATCGGCGTTATTCTGACGGCAACTTCGGTCAGCATTACCGTACAGACCCTTAAAGAGCTCGGGAAGCTCTCGACCGAGGTCGGAACCACAATTATGAGCGCCGCAATTATAGACGATGTTATCGGAATTATCGTTCTTACCTTTGTAATCGGTATGAGCGGCGGCGAGGCAAAGCCCGTTTCGGTTATTGTCAAGACGCTGTTGTTCTTTGTATTTGCGTTTGTTGTCGGCTATATTATTTATAAGATTTTCAGATTTTCGGACAAAATGTGGCCGCACACAAGGCGTATTCCGATTATGGGTCTTGCGCTGTGCCTCGGTATGGCGTATGT
This sequence comes from uncultured Eubacteriales bacterium, assembly GCA_902491475.1. GTDB lineage: Bacteria > Bacillota > Clostridia > Oscillospirales > Acutalibacteraceae > Fimenecus. The sequence continues at coordinate 24,575 of CABUHY010000004.1, read as the reverse complement.
TGCGGAAAAATACTTCGGTATTGCCGACATCACGGGCGCATATGTTGCGGGAATTATACTTTGCAGTATTCACGACTCAAACTACATTGCCGAGAAAATGGATATCAGCTCGTATATGCTCTTCGGTCCAGTATTCTTTGCAAGTATCGGTCTTAAAACCTCAATCGACGGCTTTACGGGCGAAATGCTGCTGTTTGCGGTGTGCTTCGTCCTTGTAGGTCTTATATGCAAGATAATCGGCTGCTCGCTTATGGCAAAGGCTTGCCGTTTCAAGTTTGCGGACTCAATTAAAATCGGCGTCGGAATGATGACGCGAGGCGAGGTTGCGTTGATTGTGGCGCAAAAAGGTCTCTCCTGCGGAATAATCTCAAATGAATACTTCACGCCCGTTATCGTGCTTATTATGGTGTCGTCAATCATAACCCCGATAATCCTCAAACTTCTCTATTCAAGAGACGAAAAAAAGCGTTGAGCAAGGCATAAATAAACAAAAAGGTCAGCAAAAGCACATCCTGCATAATAGTAAATTAAAAAAGCAATTCGGTAATTAGTACCGGATTGCTTTTTTAATGGTTACGGTGGTGTGCCAATCCCACATTTCTTTTGACCCAAAGGGTGTGTAGCAGCACATTCTCTACTTCTAAACCACTTCTATTGTGTCTTTATTATAGCAGATTTATTCCTTGTTGTAAAGCGTTTTGCTGTTTTTCCTCAAACGCTTCAATGTTTTAATATAATAATGAATTTAATCTTTCTGTCATTTATATATATTCACTCTGATTATTTCACGGCTTTACCCGTTACAGCCTCAAAATGATATTCGGCTATACCCAAATCAAGCTTTGTGTAAAAGCCTTTTCCTGAGGTTGCTTTTACGGAAGAATCCTGCAAAAGCTCAAAATAAAATTTTTGCTGATTAACCGCCGTGGGCGCAAGCAATGCGGCTTCAACGCCCTGTAAGAACCATTCGGGCATCCCCTGATGATAATTGCTTACCTGTGAAACGGATTTACTTTTATGCGGCACGCCGTTTGTTGCACCGTAGCCGAGAGAAATCAGGCACACCTGCTTCTCGCCCTTATCAATATGCGCTTTGCTCTTACCGTGGCTCATGGCAACCCAGCAGGTATTAAGTCCGAGCTCCTGCGCCTTCAAAACAAGCTGTTCGCCGTAAAAGCCGAGCTTTTCGTCTAAATCGGCGGACTTTTTGCCGACAAGCGCAATGTAATTATTCACGCCGTAAAATTTTCCGTAATGAGCCATCATTGAGTCAAAGCACTTCGGCTCGTCATAAATTATTTGAATGTGCAAGCCTGTTTTTTCGTTTATCCGAGTTGCGAGTTCGTCTAATGCGCCTCGCTTTTCTTTTTCGATTTTCTTATCCGTATATTGCCTTACGCTGTGCCTTTGTTTCATAATTTCAAGCGTTTCCATTGTAGCTTACCTCCATAATTTGTTCTTTAACCGACGGGGCGTGATTTACAAACACGCCTTTTCGTTTAAGCGCTTAAACCATTATATCATAAATTCCTTGTGCGACAGCACAAGCGGCACGAAGTGACGGCGGCAACAGCCGCCAATTTAGTCATTCAATGTTCTCCGAAACGGTCAAAATCTTTGATTTTGTAATCGTTTCGTGAGGTTATTATAACATATAATTTTGCCAAATGCTCATCGTAAAGAAAATCGAGACGGAAGAAAACCCGTATAAAAAAGGCATACAAAAACTCCCTTACCGTTTCCGATAAGGGAGTTTCTATTTTTAATTGTTATCTTGTGGGATAATAATTATTCGCTGATTGCAGTAACAACGCCTGAACCAACTGTTCTGCCGCCCTCACGGATAGCAAAACGAAGACCTTCTTCGATAGCGATGGGAGTGATGAGCTCAACGTTCATTTCAACGTTATCGCCGGGCATGCACATCTCAGTTCCCTCGGGAAGAGTGATGATACCTGTAACGTCTGTTGTTCTGAAGTAGAACTGGGGACGATAGTTGTTGAAGAAAGGTGTGTGACGGCCGCCCTCGTCCTTATTAAGAACGTAAACCTGACCCTTGAACTTTGTGTGGGGGTGGATTGTGCCGGGCTTAGAAAGAACCTGTCCACGCTCGATGCCTTTTCTGTCGATACCACGAAGAAGAGCACCGATGTTGTCGCCTGCCTCAGCGTAATCAAGAGTCTTTCTGAACATCTCGATACCTGTAACAACTGACTTTGTCTTTTCGTCCTTAAGACCAACGATTTCAACTTCCTCGCCTGTCTTAAGCTGTCCACGCTCAACTCTACCTGTAGCAACTGTACCACGGCCTGTGATTGTCATAACGTCCTCGACAGGCATAAGGAACGGCTGGTCAGCCTTACGGTCGGGTGTGGGGATGTAGTTATCAACTGCATCCATAAGTTCCCAAATGCACTGTACTTCGGGAGCATCGGGATCGGTAGCCTCAAGAGCCTTAAGAGCTGAACCCTTGATGATCGGGCAGTTCTCATCGAAATCATATTCAGCAAGAGTCTCACGGATTTCCATCTCAACAAGCTCAAGGAGCTCGGGATCGTCAACCTGATCGCACTTGTTCATGAATACAACGATTGCCGGAACGCCAACCTGACGAGCAAGAAGAAGGTGCTCCTTGGTCTGAGCCATGGGGCCGTCTGTTGCTGCGATAACAAGGATAGCGCCGTCCATCTGAGCTGCACCTGTAATCATGTTCTTGATGTAGTCAGCATGGCCGGGGCAGTCAACGTGAGCATAGTGACGCTTTTCGGTCTCATACTCAACGTGAGCTGTGTTGATTGTGATACCACGCTCTCTCTCTTCGGGAGCCTTATCGATGTTTGCATAATCAACGAAGTCAGCCTGACCCTTAGATGCGAGTGTCTTTGTAATAGCTGCTGTTAATGTTGTCTTACCATGGTCAACGTGGCCGATAGTACCAATATTAACATGGGGTTTAGTTCTTTCGAATTTTGCCTTTGCCATTGGAATTTCCTCCTTTTATTAACGGAAAATATTTTATATTTCTCTGTGCTTGATATTTTACCAATAAATCGGTAAAATATCAAGCCTTTTTAATGAAATAATCAGTCTTTCTTAGACCTTTCACTGATAATTTTTTCTGCTACGCTCTTGGGAACCGGTTTATAACCGTCGGGCTCCATAACATACTGTCCGCGTCCCTGTGTCTGAGAACGGAGGTCTGTTGCGTAACCGAACATCTCTGCAAGAGGAACTCTTGCGTTGATCTGCTTGAGTCCCGAACGGTCCTCAAAGCCCTGAATTTCGCCGCGGCGAGCGATAAGGTTGCCCTGTACGGTGCCGAAATAGTCATCGGGAACGATAACTACAACCTTCATGATAGGTTCAAGAAGAATCGGGTCTGCAAGCTTTGCAGCCTCCTTGAATGCCATTGAACCGGCAATCTTGAACGCCATTTCCGAAGAGTCGACTTCGTGGTAAGAACCGTCGTAAAGAGTAACTTTAACGTCAACTACGGGATAATTTGCAAGTACGCCCGAGTTCAACGCACCCTGGATACCCTGGTCAACAGGTCCGATGAATTCCTTCGGAATCGAACCGCCTGTTACTGCGTTTACGAACTCATAACCCTTACCGGGCTCGTTGGGCTCAAGTATAATCTTAACATGACCGTACTGACCCGAACCGCCCGACTGGCGTTTGTACTTGGTTTCATGGTCAACTCTCTTGCGGATGGTCTCCTTGTAAGCAACCTGAGGCTTACCAACATTTGCTTCGACTTTGAACTCACGAAGAAGTCTGTCAACGATGATTTCAAGGTGAAGCTCGCCCATACCTGCGATGATTGTCTGACCTGTTTCTTCATCTGTATAGCACTTGAAAGTGGGGTCCTCTTCAGCAAGCTTCTGAAGACCGATGCCCATTTTCTCCTGTCCTGCCTTTGTCTTAGGCTCGATAGCTACACGGATAACCGGATCCGGGAAGTTCATTGACTCAAGAACGATGGGGTTCTTTTCGTCGCAGAGAGTGTCGCCCGTAGTAGTGTTCTTAAGACCTACGACAGCAGCGATGTCGCCTGCGTAAACGGTTTCAATGTCTTCTCTGTGGTTAGCGTGCATCTGAAGAATACGGCCCATTCTCTCTCTGGTGTCCTTAACGGAGTTGTAAACGGTTGTACCTGCGTTTACGGTACCGGAGTAAACTCTGAAGAAGCAAAGCTTACCTACGAACGGGTCCGTAGCTATCTTAAATGCAAGAGCCGAGAACGGCTCTGAGTCTGATGAATGTCTCTGCTCCTCTTCATCGGTCTCGGGGTTTACACCCTTGATGGACTCGATGTCTGTGGGAGCGGGCATAAAGTCAACGATTGCGTCAAGGAGCGGCTGAACGCCCTTGTTGCGGTAAGCTGTACCGCAGGTAATCGGAACCATCTCGTTGGCAATGGTAGCCTTACGGATGACCTTCTTAATCTCCTCAACTGTCGGCTCAACGCCTTCAAAATATTTCTCCATGAGAGCGTCATCCTGCTCAACGACAGATTCGATAAGCTGTGTGCGGTATTTCGCAGCAAGCTCCTTCATGTCGTCCGGGATTTCCTCACGGCGAATGTCTTTACCGAGGTCGTCATAATAAACTTCGGCATCGTTATTGATAAGGTCAACGATACCCTTGAAGGTATCCTCCGAACCTATCGGGAGCTGAATCGGAACTGCGTTGCAGTTGAAACGCTCTTTAACCATATCAAGAACTCTGTAGAAATCAGCGCCCATAATGTCCATCTTGTTGACGAAAATCATTCTGGGTACCTTGTATTCGTCAGCCTGACGCCATACGGTCTCAGACTGAGGCTCAACACCGCCCTTAGCGCACAAAACGGTAACCGAACCGTCAAGTACACGAAGCGAACGCTGAACTTCAACGGTGAAGTCAACGTGGCCGGGAGTGTCGATGATATTGATACGATGCTCTTTCCAGAAACAGGTGGTAGCAGCAGAAGTAATGGTAATACCTCTCTCCTGCTCCTGAGCCATCCAGTCCATTGTAGCGTCGCCGTCGTGTGTTTCACCCAACTTGTGGTTAACACCAGTGTAAAACAAAATTCTTTCGGTAGTAGTTGTTTTACCGGCGTCGATATGAGCCATGATACCAATATTTCTTGTTTTTTCAAGAGATACCTTTCTTGGCATAATATCCTCCATTGCCGAATTACTCGGCGTAAAAATTCTCCGGTAAAATTACCATCTGAAATGTGCAAAAGCTTTGTTAGCTTCAGCCATTCTGTGTGTTTCTTCACGCTTCTTGAATGCTGCACCGGTCTCGTTGACAGCGTCAAGGATTTCGTTTGCAAGCCTTTCCTTCATCGTTCTTTCCGAACGAGAACGCGCATAAAGCGTGATCCAACGGAGTCCCAAAGTCTGTCTTCTCTCGGGACGAACTTCCATCGGAACCTGATAAGTTGCACCGCCTACACGGCGAGCCTTAACTTCGAGAACAGGCATAACATTTTCCATTGCAGCGTCAAAAACCTCCAACGGCTCTTTACCTGTTTTCTCAGCGATAATGTCGAATGCGTCGTAAACGATCTTCTGGGCAACACCCTTCTTACCGTCGAGCATAACGCTGTTGATAAGCCTTGTTACAAGCTTTGAATTGTAAAGCGGATCCGGCAAAACATCACGTTTTGCAATCTGGCCTCTTCTTGGCACTTCGCTTCCCTCCTTCATAGTAATGATATCATAGGTACTCTGGTGACAAAACCCGTGGTGTCAATGCAAAGAGGCATATATATTATACACCAATTTTAGCATTTGACTGAATTGGTAGATTCTGTCTGTTAATAATTTAAGGTCTGACTACCTTATTTTTTTGCGCCCTTGGGTCTCTTAGCGCCGTACTTCGAACGACTCTGCATTCTTCCGTTAACGCCCTGTGTATCGAGTGTACCGCGGATAATGTGGTAACGGACACCGGGGAGATCCTTAACACGGCCGCCTCTGATAAGAACAACTGAGTGTTCCTGGAGATTGTGACCTACGCCCGGGATATAAGCAGAAACTTCGATTCCGTTCGTAAGACGAACTCTGGCAAGCTTACGGAGAGCTGAGTTGGGCTTTTTGGGTGTATCTGTCTTAACAACAGTGCAGACACCTCTCTTCTGAGGAGACGCATTATTTGTCATAACGTTCTTCTTAGAGTTAAGTCCCTTACCGAGAGCAGGAGCTTTTGACTTCTTTTCAAGAGTCTCTCTTCCGCTGCGAACAAGCTGGTTAAAGGTTGGCATTTTTTCACCTCCGATAAAAATATATGACACGATGTGTCAGCAAAACAAACACTATCGGTTAAAATAGTGTTTATTTTGCTCACACAACCAAAGATTTTAGCATTAAAAACCTTCGGTTGTCAAGCATTATTTGATTTTTAGTCGTTATTTTCTCCGTCGGAAGCTGTAGAAGAGGTATAAACTCTCTCGTTTTCTACCTCGCTGTAGCAGCGCATTCCCGTACCGGAGGGAAGAAGCTTACCGATAATAACGTTCTCTTTAAGACCCATAAGGTTATCAACCTTACCCTTGATAGCCGCATCGGTAAGAACTCTTGTTGTCTCTTGGAACGAAGCCGCAGACATAAAGGAGTTTGTAGCCAACGAAGCCTTTGTGATACCGAGAAGTACGGGCTCGCAAACGGGTTCGATAAATTCTTCGCCGTTTTCTTCGCATTTCTGCTTAGCCTTTCTCGACTCGATGGTAAAGTCAACCTTTTCAACCGTCTCTCCGGGAAGGAAGTGGGTTGAGCCGGGTTCTTCGACTCTGAGCTTTCTCATCATCTGACGAACGATTACTTCGATATGCTTATCGTTGATGTCAACACCCTGCATACGGTAAGTTCTCTGAACTTCCTTGATGAGGTAATCGTGAACCGCATGAACGCCGTTGATAGCGAGTATATCGTGCGGGTTGGGAGAACCTTCCGTAAGAGCTGTACCCTTCTTTACATAAATGGGGTTGCCGTTTTCGTCGGTCTCCATATTAAATTTCTTACGGTAGCCGTAAGGAATAAGATATGATTTTTCGTCGCCCGTTTCATCGTTGGTAATAACGATGTGCTCGTTTCTCTTGATTTCTCTGAACGAAAGGCGTCCGTCGATTTCGGAGAGAATAGCGAGAGTCTTGGGCTTTCTTGCCTCGAACAGTTCCTCGACACGGGGAAGACCCTGTGTGATATCCTGGCTCGATGCAACACCGCCGGTGTGGAAGGTACGCATTGTAAGCTGTGTACCGGGCTCACCGATTGACTGAGCAGCGATGATACCGACTGCTTCGCCGACCGTAACGGGCTTGCCTGTCGCAAGGTTCGAGCCGTAGCACTTGATACATACGCCGTGTTCGGATTCGCAGGTAAGAAGAGAACGGATTTTAATCTTTCTGTCCTCGGGATTCTCCCTTGCGTTTACTATATCGGCAACAATCTTTGCGTCTGCCTCGGACATCATCTTGTCCTTGGACATGATAACTTCGCCGTTTTCGTCTGTGAAATCTTCAAGCAGGAAGCGTCCTGTAAGTCTCTCCTGGAGGCTCTCGATAAGCTCCTTGCCCTCCATAATATCATAGACCTCGATACCGTCGTGGCAGTGGCAGTCCTCTTCACGGATGATAACATCCTGAGAAACGTCAACAAGACGGCGGGTAAGGTAACCCGAGTCGGCTGTACGAAGAGCGGTATCGGCAAGACCTTTACGCGCACCACGCGAAGAGATGAAGTATTCGAGTACGTTAAGTCCCTCACGGTAGTTAGCACGAATCGGAACCTCAATGACTTTACCTGAAGTGTTGGCGATAAGTCCGCGCATACCTGCCAACTGACGAAGCTGTGAATCGGAACCACGGGCACCGGAGTCAACCATCATATAGATGGGGTTGTGCTTGCCGAGGTTTTCTTTAAGGCCGGCAGCGACATCGTTTGTGCACTTCTCCCAAACCTTAATAACTTTCTGGCTTCTCTCGGAGTTGCTCATAAGACCCATTCTGTAGTTATCAGTAATCTTATCAACCTGCTTCTCAGCCTCTGCGAGGAGCTCTGCCTTCTGCGGCGGGATTGTTGCGTCGCATACCGCAACCGTAATACCTGATTTTGTCGAATATTTATAGCCCTGCGCCTTGATAGCGTCAAGAACCTGTGACGAAACATTTACGCCGTGAACCTTGATACATTTATCAATTATCTTACCGAGCGTTTTCTTGTTTACAAGGAAGTCAACCTCAAGCTTGAAAGCATTTGCGGGGTCGCTTCTGTCAACAAAGCCGAGGTCCTGCGGGATGGGATTGTTGAAGATTATCTTACCGAGAGTGGTCTCAACAAGCTGTGAAACCTGCTCGCCGTTTATCTCCTTGGTCATTCTGACCTTTATCTTTGAATGAAGACCGATATAGCCCTCATCATAAGCCATTACAGCCTCGTCAACCGTTGAGAACGCCTTGCCCTCGCCGGGCTCTCCGTCCTTATCCATTGTAAGGTAATAAGAACCGAGTATCATATCCTGCGTGGGAACGGTTACGGGTTTACCGTCAGAGGGTTTGAGGAGGTTGTTCGCGGCAAGCATAAGAAGTCTTGCCTCAGCCTGTGCCTCTGCCGAAAGCGGAACATGGACAGCCATCTGGTCGCCGTCGAAGTCCGCATTGAATGCCGTACAAGCAAGGGGATGAAGCTTGATAGCTCTGCCCTCGACAAGAACGGGCTCAAATGCCTGAATACCGAGTCTGTGAAGTGTGGGAGCACGGTTAAGCATTACGGGGTGACCCTTGATAACAACTTCAAGAGCGTCCCAAACCTCGGGCTTAGCGCGTTCAACCATTTTTCTTGCAGACTTGATGTTGCCTGTGGCACCCGTCTCAACAAGGCGCTTCATAACAAACGGCTTGAACAGCTCGAGAGCCATCTCCTTGGGAAGACCGCACTGATACATTTTAAGCTCGGGTCCTACGACGATAACCGAACGGCCCGAATAGTCAACACGCTTACCGAGAAGGTTCTGACGGAAACGGCCCTGCTTACCTTTAAGCATATCTGAAAGTGACTTGAGCGGACGGTTGTTAGGGCCTGTAACAGGTCTGCCTCTTCTGCCGTTGTCAATGAGAGCGTCTACAGATTCCTGCAACATTCTCTTCTCGTTTCTGATGATAATTTCAGGAGCGTTAAGCTCAAGGAGCTTTTTAAGACGGTTGTTTCTGTTAATAACTCTTCTGTAAAGGTCGTTAAGGTCAGATGTAGCAAATCTGCCGCCGTCAAGCTGAACCATAGGGCGGATATCAGGCGGAATTACAGGAATAACATCCATAATCATCCATTCGGGGCGGTTGCCCGAAAGGCGGAAACTCTCAACAACATCAAGGCGCTTGAGAATACGAACTCTCTTCTGACCCGATGCTGTTTCAAGCTCTTCTTTAAGCTGTGCAGAGAGCTGCTCAAGGTCAATTTCCTTGAGTAACTTCTGAATAGACTCTGCACCCATACCTGCCTCAAAGTCGTTGTCATACTTTTCACGCATTTCAGCGTACTCTTTTTCGCTCAGGCACTGATTTTTTTCAAGATCACGGCAGTTGCCGGGATCTGTAACAATATATCTTGAGAAATAAAGAACATTTTCAAGTGTTCTCGGAGAAATATCGAGCATAAGAGAAATTCTTGAAGGAATACCCTTGAAGTACCAGATATGAGAAACAGGAGCGGCAAGCTCAATGTGACCCATTCTCTCTCTTCTTACTTTTGCTCTTGTAACCTCAACACCGCAACGGTCACAAATTTTACCCTTAAAACGGATTCTCTTGTATTTACCGCAGTGGCACTCCCAGTCCTTTGTAGGTCCGAAAATACGCTCGCAGAACAAGCCGTCACGCTCAGGTTTTAATGTACGGTAGTTGATTGTTTCGGGCTTTTTAACCTCGCCGTAAGACCAGGCTCTAATTTGCTCAGGGGAAGCAAGTCCGATTTTAATTGAATCAAATGCGTTATTATCTATCATTTTTATACTTCCTCCTTACATATCATTCTTGTTTAAGTCGTCAAAGTCGAAGTAGTCGCTGTCATCGTCATCTGCTGCAAGACCCGAATCGTCAAACATATTGCCCTCTTCGCCTTCTTCATCGAGGTTGTAACCGTCCATTGACTCGGTCATTACGCTCTCCTCGTTGAACTCGGTTGTAGCTGCATCTGTAATGTCTTCGTCCTCATCAAACTTCTGCTTAATGTCAATTTCCTCGCCCTGTGCGTCAAGAACACGAACATCAAGAGCAAGTGACTGCAATTCTTTAATAAGAACTCTGAATGATTCAGGGATACCCGGTGCAGGAATGTTCTGACCCTTAACGATTGCCTCATAAGTCTTAACTCTGCCGATAACATCGTCAGACTTAACGGTAAGAATTTCCTGAAGTGTATAGGCCGCACCGTAAGCCTCAAGTGCCCAAACTTCCATCTCACCGAAACGCTGACCGCCGAACTGTGCTTTACCGCCGAGAGGCTGCTGTGTAACGAGTGAGTAAGGACCTGTACTTCTTGCGTGAATCTTCTCGTCAACAAGGTGATGGAGCTTAAGGTAATACATATAACCGACGGTTACAGGGTTGTCAAAACGCTCGCCTGTTCTGCCGTCGATAAGCCATGTCTTACCGTCCTCGCTGTAACCTGCATCTTTAAGTGCCTGGAAAATATCGCCTTCGTGAGCGCCGTCAAATACAGGTGTCATAATCTTCCAGCCAAGTGCCTTAGCCGCATAGCCGAGGTGAACCTCGAGCACCTGACCGATGTTCATACGAGAAGGTACGCCCAACGGGTTAAGTACAATGTCAAGCGGTGTGCCGTCAGGAAGGAATGGCATATCCTCTACAGGAAGAATTCTTGAAACGACACCCTTATTACCGTGACGACCCGCCATCTTGTCGCCAACGCTGATTTTACGCTTTAATGCAAGATAAACTCTGACAACCTTATTTACACCCGGCTGGAGTTCGTTACGGCTGTCGGCTCTTGTAAATACCTTAACATCTACAACTGTACCGCTCTCACCGTGAGGTACTCTGAGTGAAGTATCTCTTACTTCTCTTGCCTTTTCGCCAAAGATAGCTCTCAAAAGTCTTTCTTCGGCAGTAAGCTCGGTTTCACCCTTTGGTGTAACCTTACCTACAAGAATATCGCCTGCGTGAACCTCTGCACCTACCTGAATAATACCGTCTTCATTAAGGTACTTGAGCATATCTTCGCCGACATTAGGAATATCTCTTGTGATTTCTTCGGGGCCAAGCTTTGTATCTCTTGCCTCTGTATCGTATTCCTCAATATGAATAGATGTATAAACATCATCTCTTACGATTTTTTCGTTAAGGAGAACCGCATCCTCGTAGTTATAACCTTCCCAGGTCATAAAGCCGATAAGTGCGTTCTTACCGAGTGAAATTTCGCCGTTAGCGGTTGCGGGACCGTCTGCGATAACCTGTCCTTCGATAACATCCTCGCCCTCGGAAACAATCGGGCGCTGATTGATACAGGTATCCTGGTTGGAGCGCATGAACTTGATAAGCTCATATGTGTCAACATCTCCGCCCTTAACTGCGATTTCAATCTTCTGAGCGTCAACCTTGACAACCTTACCCGCACGCTTAGCGAGAACTACGGTGCCCGAGTCAACAGCTGCCTTGTATTCCATACCGGTACCGACAATCGGCGAATCGGTTTTAAGAAGCGGAACTGCCTGTCTCTGCATGTTCGAGCCCATCAACGCACGGTTTGCGTCGTCGTTTTCAAGGAACGGAATCATTGCCGTAGCGACAGAAACAACCATCTTGGGCGATACGTCCATATAGTCAGCGTCGGCAGCGTTGACTTCGAGGAATTCATCCCTGTGTCTTGCCGAAACCTTTGAATGAACAAATCTGCCGTTTTCGTCAAGGGGTTCGTTCGCCTGAGCGACAATGTAGTTATCCTCGACATCTGCGGTCATATATTCGACATCTTCAAGTACAACGCCTGTCTCCTTGTCAATCTTTCTGAAAGGAGCCTCGATAAAGCCGTACTTGTTTATTCTTGCGAATGTAGCAAGGTAAGAGATAAGACCGATGTTCGGACCTTCGGGAGTCTCGATAGGACACATACGGCCGTAGTGAGAGTAGTGAACGTCACGAACCTCAAATCCTGCACGGTCTCTCGAAAGACCGCCGGGGCCCAATGCGGAAAGTCTTCTCTTATGAGTAAGCTCTGCGAGCGGGTTTGTCTGATCCATGAACTGTGAAAGCGGCGAAGAACCGAAGAATTCCTTGATAGCCGCCATAACGGGTCTGATGTTTATAAGACCTGCGGGAGTAACCTTGTCAGGCTCCTGCGCCTGAAGAGTCATTCTCTCCTTGACAACTCTTTCCATTCTCGAGAAGCCGATTCTGAACTGGTTCTGAAGAAGCTCGCCGACAGAGCGGATTCGTCTGTTGCCGAGATGGTCAATGTCGTCCGTAACGCCTACGCCGCAAGCGATGCAGTCAAGGTAGTTGATGGACGCAAAGATGTCGTCAATGGTAATGTGCTTCGGAATAAGGTCGTCTGCACGGTTTGCAAGCTCTTCACGCAGAGCGTTCTTGTCGTCGCCGCACTTGTTGAGAATTTCCTGAAGAACGACGAATTTAACCTTTTCGTTAATTCCGATTTCTTCAAGCTCTTCCTCGGTAAACATAGGAACATACTCGCCGATGTCAACCATACCGTTCGAGAATACCTTTACTTCCTCGCCCTCCGAGTCAACAAAGGCAACGGTTACGCCCTCCTGCTCGATTCTGTATGCAAGCTCGGGAGAAATCATATCGCCTGCGTCGGCAAGGATTTCGCCTGTGAGCTCACTGATAACGGGCTGTGTAACCTTGAAGCCTTCGATTCTCGAAGAAATACGAAGCTTTTTATTGTATTTATATCTGCCGACTCTCGAGAGGTCGTAACGCCTCGGGTCGAAGAAAAGGCCGTCAAGATGAGCCTGAGCCGTTTCAAGTGTGGGCGGCTCGCCGGGACGGAGTCTCTTATAAACCTCGATAAGAGCCTGCTCGGTGTTGATTGTCGTATCCTTTTCGAGCGTAGCCTTAATTCTCTCGTCATAGCCGAAGAACTCGAGGATTTCGGCGTTTGAGCTCAGACCCAATGCTCTGATAAAGGTTGTGATGTAAATCTTTCTGTTCTTATCTATTCTTACATAGAAAAGATCGTTCTGGTCGGTCTCATATTCAAGCCAAGCACCCCTGTTCGGGATAACGGTTGCGGAATAGAGCTCCTTACCGGTCTTGTCATGAGTCATATCAAAGTACACGCTGGGAGAACGCACGAGCTGTGAAATGATAACACGCTCTGCGCCGTTGATAACGAATGTTCCCGAATCTGTCATAAGCGGGAAGTCGCCCATATAAACTTCGTTTTCTTTGATTTCGCCCGTTTCTTTGTTGAGAAGTCTTGCGGTTACTCTTAAAGGAGCAGCGTAAGTGGCGTCTCTCTCTTTACATTCTTTTACCGTGTATTTCGGGGTGTCATCCATTCTGTAATCTACGAAACTCAGCGCAAGATTTCCGGAAAAGTCCGTAATATCGGCAACATCACGGAATACTTCTTTCAATCCTTCGTCAAGGAACCACTTGTACGAATCTTTCTGAATTTCAATAAGATTGGGCATCTGCATAACCTCATTGATTTTTGAAAAAGTCATACGGGTTGTTTTTCCGAATTTTTCAGGTTTGACATTCACCATAGGGCTTATCACTCTCCATAATTATTTTTATCTTAAAGGCTTTTTCACGGCCCGGAGATTACTCTCAAAACGGTCATATACACACTTGATTTTCAACGCCTTTTATGTTAAACTACAAATGCGTCAGTAAATGAAAAGGCATACATTTCCATTCTAATAGCAGTTTATTATATACCATCAAGTCAACAATGTCAATAGATATTGTTGAAATATTTTATAATAATGTATTTAACCTATTTATATATAAAAACGGAGTGATAAAATGGCAAAAATCAAATACGATTGGGAGAATCCCGCCGTCATCAAAAGAAATAAAGAGGACGGTCATGTTATAGCTTTCTGCTATGACGACGAAAAGTCTGCGCTTGAAAGAAAGCCGTCGGACTATAAGATTACTCTCAACGGAAAATGGAAATTCTATTGGCAGATGGGTCTCGAGGGCTGCCCCGAGAGCTTCTATAAGCCCGATTTTGACGACAGCGAATGGAAGTACATTACCGTTCCGTCCGTATGGCAGACCGAAAAGACGGGAAGCTATCCCTATTATTATGCGAGCACCTTCCCCCGTGCTATAAGCCGTCAGAAGTCAAAAATTCCGTCAATCGACCACGATATGCAGGAAATCGGAATTTACAGAAGAGAATTCGATTTGCCCGAAAACTTCTCGGACAAGGAGGTTTTCCTCCACTTCGGCGCATTGAAATCGGCTGTCGAGGTCTATGTAAACGGCAGCTTCGTGGGTTATTCGCAGGGCGCTATGACTCCGCACGAGTTTGACATAACAAAATATCTTGTTCCCGGTAAGAACAGTGTTGCCGCAAAGGTTTACCGTTACAGCGACGCACAGTACATCGAGGACCAGGATATGTGGCTGCTTTGCGGTATTTACAGAGAGGTTTATCTCTTTGCGGAGCCCAAGGTGTGCCTGAGAGACTTTTTTATCACTACCGACCTTGATAAGGACTACAACAATGCCGAGGTTGAGCTCGAGGTTCAGATAAACAACTATCATTCAAAGAGCAAGAACGCCAAGGTAACCGCTTACATCGAAAAGGACGGCAATAAAATCCCCGTCGGCGAAGCAGATACGGTTGCCGAAAAGGGTGTAAACAAGGTACATCTTAAAACAACGGTCGAGTCTCCCGAAAAATGGTCGGCGGAGACCCCCGTGCTCTATAATCTTGTTATCGAGCTTGACGCGGAAAAGCACACAAAGGTTTATAAGTCAATCCGCTTCGGCTTCAAAAAAGTTGAAATCGTCGGCGAAAAAATCCTCTTCAACGGTCAGCCCATGATGATAAGGGGCACAAACCGTCATGACTTTGACCCCGACCACGGCTGGGCTGTTCCCAAGGAGAGATTTTTGCAGGATTTGAGCCTTATGAAAAAGGCAAACATCAACGCAATCCGCACCTCGCACTATCCCGACGACCCGTATCTCTACGATTTGGCTGACGAATACGGTTTCTATGTTATGGACGAGTGCGATATGGAAAGCCACGGCGTAAGGCGCAAGGGCGTACCCGGAAGCAATCCCGTATGGACGCCTGCGGTAGTCGACAAAATGGAAAGAATGGTTCTCCGTGACAGAAACCATGCCTGCGTGTTTATGTGGTCCCTCGGTAACGAGGCGGGCGACGGCGACAACTTCGTTAAAATGAAGCAGGCGGCTCTGAAGCTTGACAAGACCCGTCAATTCCACTACGAGGGCGACTTTGACTTTACAAAGAGCGATGTCATTTCGAGAATGTATCCGCTTGAGGACACAATGAGAAAGCTCGGTAACCGTGAGCCCATCACAATTTCGCTTTACGACAATATCGCAAATCAGCTTGCGGCGGACTCAAAACCCATTCCGAAAGAGGCTTATACACGCCCCGTTATCCTCTGCGAATTTGCCCACGCTATGGAAAACAGCCTCGGCAACTTCCAGGAATATATGGACGACTTTGAAAAGTACGACAATATGTGCGGCGGATTTATCTGGGACTTCGTTGACCAGTCCATCCGTTTCAAGGCGGAGGACGGAGACCATTGGCTCTACGGCACCGACTTTGAAAAAATGGAGCCGAGAAAACCGTTCCAGCTTCCGAACACTACCGCAATGACAGGCTCAAACACCTATTTCTGCGCAAACGGTATCGTTGCCGCAGACAGAAAGCCCCACCCCTCATATTATGAGGTCAAAAAGGTCTATGCGGAAATGAAGATAAAGGAAAAGGACCTTGAAAACAAAAAATTCACGCTTATAAACAAGCACCTTTTCACGGACCTTTCCGAATTTGAGATAAAATGGGTTGTGAACGCAGACGGCGAAGAGGTTCAGTCGGGCTCTCTCGGCACTGTCAGGGTTGCACCGCTGAGCGAAACGGAAATCACAATCCCCTTTGACATAAAGGAATATGAAAACAAGGAATATGTTCTCATTGTTTCGTTTATCACGAAAGAGGATAAACCCTACTGCGAAAAGGGATATGAACAGGCGTTCGACCAGTTTATTATAAAGGAAAAGACCGATGTCGAAGAGGAATTTGAGCCGAAAGAGGTTTCATACTCCGACCACGAGGGCAAAATCGTCGTAAACGGCGACGGCTTCTCACTTGTCATTAAAAACGGCAAGATAGTATCGCTCAAATACAACGAAAAGGAATATGTAAAGACCGAAATAAAGCCCAATTTCTTCCGCCCCGTTACGGACAACGACCTTTCAAACACAAACTTTGTTCCGTTCCTCA
Source organism: uncultured Eubacteriales bacterium (assembly GCA_902491475.1). GTDB lineage: Bacteria > Bacillota > Clostridia > Oscillospirales > Acutalibacteraceae > Fimenecus. Next base: position 8,100 of record CABUHY010000004.1, on the reverse strand, counting down.
TTCCGTTCCACCCGTATTACAGATGGCAGAAAGCTACGGACAAATTGAGCGGTATTCTCTCGGGCGTTGACAGAAAAGCCGACGGCTCGCTTGAATTGAGCTTTGAATGGGATGTTCTTTCAATGTCGGGCGTTCGCTCAAAGCTTACGGTTTATCCCAACGGCAAGATTAAATTCTTCCTCAAGGGCAATCCCAAGGGCGGTCCTCTTCTTCGCTTCGGCACGCAGTTCGGACTTGTCAAGGAGCTTGACAATGTCAAGTGGTACGGCAGAGGCCCGCAGGAAACCTATCCCGACAGAAAGACCGGCGGTAAAATCGGTATCTGGGAAAAGAGTGTAAACGACCTTGAGCACCACTATATGCGACCGCAGGAGAATGCGAACAGAACAGATGTAAGATATGTTGAGCTGACCTCTGCGGACAACAAAAAGGGTCTTAAATTCACGGCTCCGTGTGCAACTCCCCTTGCGTTCAGCGCTTGGCACTACACACAAAACGAGCTTGAAAAGGCAACGCATATCCACTCGCTCAAGCACACCGACATCACAACCTTCAACTTCGACCTCGCTCAGATGGGCGTAGGCGGAGATATGCCGGGCGACGCTCATGTAAGAGAGCCGTACATTCTCCATTCCAACAGAGAATACGAATACAGCTTTACTGTTGAGCCGATTGAATAACTGTAAATAACGCATAAAGCGGATACAAGCCTCGTACAGGCAATTTGTATCCGCTTTTTTTATTGACTTTACGGGTATCTTATTGTAGAATTATACGGCATTATGTAAAGAAAGGTTTTTAGAAAATTATGTGGTTTTGGTTTTCACTGATTGCACTGTTCTGCTGGAGCGGCTCGGATTTGTTCTCAAAGCTCGGCTGCGCAGATAAGTCGGACAAGTACAGTCATTACAAAATGGTTACCGCAGTAGGCGTTGTTATGGGTCTTCATGCGGCATTTGAAATATTTGTACAGGGAGTCGAGGTAACAGGCGCGGCAATGCTCCGCTATCTCCCCGTTTCCGCTTTGTACATAGTCTCAATGGCGATAGGATACATCGGACTTCGTTATATCGAGCTTTCGATTTCCTCGCCTATCTGCAACTCCTCGGGTGCGCTTGTTGCCGTAATCTGCCTTATCACGGGTCAGACGCTTGCCGTTCCGCAGTACATTGCGGTTGCGCTTGTCTGTATTGCGGTTGTCGCTCTCGGCTTTGTCGAGGCTAACGAGGATGACGAGCTGCGTGCTCTTCGTCAGGAAAAGTCGAATTACAAATATTCAAAATCGGCTCTCGCCATTGTTCTTCCGCTTATCTACTGCTTGCTTGACGCACTTGGAACATTTGCGGACAGCCTTGTGCTTGAAACCCTTGACGAGGATGTTGCAAACACCGCTTATGAGCTTACTTTCCTTATCTGCGGCATTGTAGCTTTCATCTATGTAAAATTCATCAAAAAGCAGAAGTTCTTCCCCAAAAAGGAAGTTCCGAAGTATGCGGGCGCAGCTTTCGAAACAGCAGGTCAGTTCGCTTATATCTACGCTCTTGCGGACTCCGAGCATGTTGCGATGGCAGCTCCCATTATCTCGGCTTACTGCCTGCTCTCCGTTGTTTGGGGCAGGATATTCATTAAGGAAAAGCTTTCCTGGAAGCATTACCTTACCATTGCGGTTGCAATAGTCGGTATTGTCATCCTCGGAGTTTACGACGCTTAAAATTGAGATTTATTAAAGCTATATAATGTACGGCGGCAGTAAGCCGCCGTTATTTTTATGAAATTGCAGTTATAATCAACGCACAACCCGTAGGGACAGTGGCGAGCCCTTGCGGGCAAAGTAATAGGTAATAGTGAAGAGTGAAGGAGTGTGGGTGCTTCGCACGGATTAGAATATTACCGTAGGGACAGGGCTCGCCCCTGTCCTAATTTGTTATATATGCCACCTCGGACAGCCGCAAGGGCTGTCCCTACGGTCGCATAAATTTTCGGATTTGATAAAACCGGGCTCCCTCTGACGAGGGAGCTGTCATTTTTCTTCTGAAAAATGACTGAGGGAGAGATAACGAAAATTTGATATAAAATAGCGGCGGGAGCAGCCCCCTACACTGTATCGGACACGCAACGGCTATCCCTACTAAATAATATCAAACATAATCATTGTAAAACAAATGAAAACAGGCACACGGGAAATGAATGAAACCGTATGCCTGTTTTCTTTTATTATGAAGTGTGTTGGGGGGTATGTTTATCAGTCTCTGTATTCCTTAAAGAGGTCTGTTGAGAGGTATCTCTCACCTGTGTCGGGAAGAAGAGCTACTATTGTCTTGCCTTTGTTCTCGGGGCGTTTTGCAAGCTCTGTTGCCGCATAAATCGCAGCGCCCGAAGAAATACCTACAAGAAGTCCGTCGGACTTTGTAACCGCTCTGCTCGAAGCAAATGCGCCCTCGTTGGGAACCTTGATTATCTCGTCATAGATGCTTGTGTCAAGGGTTTTCGGAACGAAGCCTGCGCCGATACCCTGGATTTTATGAGGTCCGCCGTGACCCTCGGAAAGTACGGGCGAAGTCTCGGGTTCAACCGCAACGACCTTTACATTCGGGTTCTTCTCTTTAAGATACTTACCTACGCCCGAAAGAGTACCGCCTGTGCCGACGCCCGCAACGAAGATGTCAACCTTACCGTCCGTGTCGTCATAGATTTCGGGACCTGTTGTCTCGTAGTGAGTTCTCGGGTTAGCCTCGTTTACAAACTGTCCTGCAATTATGCTTCCCGGGATTTCCTTATGAAGCTCCTCTGCCTTTGCAATAGCACCGCTCATACCCTTTGAGCCGTCGGTAAGAACAAGCTCTGCGCCGTATGCTTTCATAAGCAGGCGTCTTTCAACGGACATGGTCTCGGGCATTGCAATGATTACCTTGTAGCCTCTTGCCGCAGCAACCGAAGAAATGCCGATACCGGTGTTACCGCTTGTGGGTTCGATTATTGTGCCGCCCTTTTTGAGAAGGCCTTTCTTCTCTGCGTCGTCGATAATGCCCTTGGCAATTCTGTCCTTTACGCTTCCTGCGGGATTGAAATATTCAAGCTTTGTGAGGATTGTAGCCTCAAGGTTGTTTTCCTTTTCGTAGTTTGTGAGTTCAAGCAACGGTGTTTTACCGATAAGCTCGGATAAGCTTTTATAAACTTTTGACATAATGATTACTCTCCTTTTTGTTCCTTTAATTACTTAATTGCTTCAAAGGCGTTCTCAAGGTCAGCAATAATATCGTCTATGTGTTCTGTGCCTATCGAAAGTCTGATTGTGTTCTGTTTGATTCCCTGGTCTGCAAGCTCTTCGTCCGTCAACTGCGAATGAGTTGTGGTCGCAGGATGGATAACGAGCGATTTAACATCGGCAACATTTGCAAGAAGCGAGAAGATTTCGAGGCTGTCTATAAACTTGTGAGCCTCTTCCTGTCCGCCCTTTATCTCAAATGTGAAAATGCTTGCACCGCCGTTGGGGAAGTATTTTTCATAGAGCGCATGGTCGGGATGGTCGGGCAACGAGGGGTGGTTTACCTTTTCTACAAGCGGATGCTTTGAAAGGTATTCAACTACCTTCTTGGTGTTTTCCGCATGGCGTTCAAGTCTCAACGAAAGAGTTTCCGTGCCCTGCAAGAGGAGGAATGCCGCAAACGGAGAAATTGTAGCGCCCTCATCACGAAGAAGTATCGCTCTGATATAGGTTACAAATGCTGCGGGGCCTACTGCGTCGGCAAATGAAATTCCGTGATAGCTCGGGTTCGGTTCTGCGATGGGAGCGTATTTTCCGCTCTTCTTCCAGTCGAACTTGCCCGAGTCAACGATTACGCCGCCGAGCGTTGTGCCGTGGCCGCCGATAAACTTTGTTGCCGAATGAACGACGATGTCAGCACCATGCTCAATGGGTCTTACAAAATAAGGTGTGCCGAAGGTGTTGTCAACTACAAGCGGAAGTCCGTGCTTGTGAGCGATTTCGGCGATTGCGTCTATATCCGGAATATCGCTGTTCGGGTTACCGAGCGTCTCGATATAAACCGCCTTGGTTTCGGGCTTTATCGCACCCTCAAGCTCTTCAAGATTATGAGCGTCAACAAAAGTTGTGCTGACTCCGAACTGGCTCAAGGTGTGTGCGAGAAGATTGTATGTGCCGCCGTAGATTGTTTTCTGTGCGACGATGTGGTCGCCTGCCTGAGCAAGAGCCTGAATTGTATATGTGATTGCCGCCGCACCGGAAGCAACCGCAAGAGCCGCAACGCCGCCCTCAAGAGCAGCTATTCTCTTTTCAAAGACATCCTGTGTGGAGTTTGTAAGTCTGCCGTAAATGTTACCTGCGTCCGCAAGACCGAAGCGAGCCGCCGCATGTGCGGAATTGTGGAAAACATAAGATGTTGTTGCATATATCGGAACCGCTCTTGAATCGGTTGCGGGGTCGGGCTGTTCCTGACCTACATGAAGCTGTAATGTTTCGAATTTATAGTTTTTACTCATTTTTAATTACCTCTTTATAAATAAATTTTGTTTTGTGAATGTGCGTTTATTATAAAGAGCAACACATTCGGCTGTTACGCCAGTTACATTGTTGAGTTTTGATTTTTGTTAATTTATTCATTTTTTCTACCTCCGAAATCGTTTTACATATTTCCTATCGGTTAAGTATGGAATTACTATATCACACATCTTTTAATCTGTCAACAGTTTTTATAAAAAATTTTTCGGAAATTTAAAAATGTGTCCTTGGGGCTGATAAGATAACAGGGTAAATTAAAATGCACTCGTTATCGAGTTCGTTTTTTATAGCCTCCCTTGTGTAAAGGGAGCTGTCGTCATTTATGACGGCTGAGGGATTGTTATAAAATCATATAAAAACAATCTTACAATCCCTCCGTTTCGCTCCGCTCAACACCTCCCTTTACACAAGGGAGGCTTGGTGCTGCATAAAATTTCCCGCCCCGAACGAAATCCGTTCGGGGCGGGAGTTTGTTGTTTAATAATATCAATCACAGAATATTGTTATTTGACATATTCATAATGATCTGTGCCATTTCTGCTCTGTTGGCATTGCCTGCGGGATTGAGTTTACCGTTACCGCCGACTACATTGTTCTGTGCCGCCCAGGCAACAGCTGTTCTTGCCCAATCACTCACATTCTTACCGTCGGGATACTTTGAAAGCGTTGACGAAACGGACGAACTATTGATATATCCGTTGCAGTAATTGTAGAAAATGAGGCAAGCCTGTTCTCTTGTTATCGGGTCGCCGACGCCGAATTTGCCGTTTGCGTAACCCGAGAGAATGTGATTGTCTTTAGCCCAGGCAACCGCAGCGGAATAATAATCGTTTTTCGGTACATCGGAGAAGCCGCCATTCTGTCCTGCGTATGCAGAAAGGTCCGCTCCTGCAATCTTTGAAAGAACTACAACAAAATCCTGTCTCTGAATGTTGTTACCCGGTCCGAAATAACCGTTAGCATAGCCGTGGAAATAGCCTTTATCCACATTGAATTTGATCGCGTTATAATACCATTCTCCGCTTGCAACATCAGGGAAAGTCAATGTGTAAGTTACGCCGATTGATACAAACTTAAAGTCGCTATCGTTTGCGTATTTTTCCGCTTCAGAGCCTGTAAAGCCGTAAATTGTGAAGCCGTCGACCTTATTTACTGTATTTTCGTCTGCGTTATAATAATATCCTAACGCCCACTCGTCTATATCTGTTACACTTTCGGGAATTGTTATGCTCATAAGTGATGTGCAATTCCAGAAAGCCTGTGTATGTATATACGTTACGCTGTTGGGGATTGTCACGCTTGCAAGCGATGTGCAATTATAAAAAGCCCAATCCACTATTTCTGTTACGCTGTCAGGAATTATTACGCTTTTAAGTGAAGTACAATCTTCAAAAACTCCCACATTTATCTCTGTAATACTGTCGGGAATATTTATACTTGCAAGCGAGATGCAACCTTTAAAAGCATACCCGCTTATACTTGTTACACTGTTTGGTATTGTTATACTTGTGAGCGATGTGCAATCCTCAAAAGCATGAATGCCTATCTTCGTTACGCTGTCTGGTATAGTTATGCTTGTAAGCGAAGCGCAATCATGAAAAGCATAAATTTCAATTGTTTTTGTGCCTTGTTTTATTTCTGCACTTCCCGATATATCACTTTTAGCTTTAACTAAATGATTACCGATATAGAATATTCCGTTATTCCAATTAGATTCATCATTATAATATGCTGTATTATCAAAAGCATCACTATATATACCCGTTGCACTGTCTGGGATTATTATCCTTGCGAGTGATGTACAATCCCTAAAAGCATCGCTCGAGATGAATGTTACACTTTCTGGGATTTCTATGCTTGTAAGTGATGTGCAATTTTCAAAAGCACCATCCCATATCCCCGTCACGCTACTAGGTATGGTTATGCTTGCAAGCGATGTGCAATTTCTAAAAACACCATCCCGTATCTCCGTCACTCTGTTAGGTATGGTTATGCTTGTAAGCGATGTGCAATCCTCAAAAGCATGAATGCCTATCTTCGTTACGCTGTCTGGTATAGTTATGCTTGTAAGTGATGCGCAACCCTCAAAAGCCTGTACATCTATAAATGTCACGCTGTTGGGGATTGTTATGCTTGTAAGCGATTCGCAGTATCTAAAAGCAGCATTACCTATACTTGTTACACTGTATCCGTCAATTACAGACGGTATTGTAAGTTCTGTTGCAGAACCTGTATATTTTGTGATTTTAGCCGTGCCATTATCCAGCACGGCATACGTATAATCGCCGCTTGTTATTTTATCTGCCGCAAAGGAATTTACCGCGGTCAGTGGCAAGGCTGTTATTATCATTAGAATTGACAACAATAACAAAATAATCTTTTTTATCTTTTTCATACTTTTCCTCCTGAAAACAAATCTTTGTGTCATTGACATTCATATACTAACTCTTTGTTTTTTCCGTTTCAATATGTTCGTGGTAAACAACAGAGTTTGCATGGTAAAAAGCATGAAATAACAGAGGTTAATGCTGTCGATAATTTAATCGGTAATTGTTTTGTTAAAAATAAATAATCCACAGCGGTAGATTTTGTGCGGCGCTCCAAGCCATATTAACAAAAAGGCTCCCTCGGAGAGGGAACGGAACTTCTTGAAAAATTTGATATTAACACCGACAGCGTAGGGCGGGGGCTTGCTCCCGCCGTTAGATTATTGTTGCTTTATCATAATTTACGGTTAATATGAAATTAAAATCAACGCACGACCCGTAGGGGCGACCTGCGGTCGCCCGTCAATTTCTGCTACATTAAAATCGGGCGAACACAGTTCGCCTCTACGGTATGATATGATATTCAATTCGATTATAACATTTAATTTGTGCGGACTTTTGCGGCGGGAGCAAGCCCCCGCCCTACCTCGGCATCGCTACCGACTTTTACGGATTTCGGACAGCCGCAAGGGCTGTCCCTACAGCTTTTATCAAATTAAAATGTTCAGCAGAATCAAGCCTTCCTCTGACGGGCAACATATGCGACCGCCGCCTGTGGCGGATAAAGGGAGCATCTGTCGGCGCAGCGGTCGATTTTGTGCGGCGCTCCAAGCCGCATTAACAAAATCGGGAACCGCAAGAGGGCAATAGGTGGCACGCCGCAGGCGTGTCGGAAGGAGAGAAAGCAATAAATATCAAATTTTCGTTATCTCTCCCTCAGTCAAACGCAGAGCGTTTGACAGCTCCCTCGTCAGAGGGAGCCTGTATCGGACAGCCGCAAAGGCTGTCCCTACGATATGATATAAATTTCAACCCGTGCGAAGCACCCGAAATTTTTCATTTTTCATTCTTCATTATTCATTTTTCACTCGCCCGCAAGGGCACTGCCCTGTCCCTACGGTATATGATATGTTTTTCAATTTGTGCGTTCAGCCTCCCTTGTGTAAAGGGAGGTGCCGAACGAATGTGAGGCGGAGGTATTGTAAGGCTGTTCTTATATGATTTTGTAAAAATCCCTCAGTCATTTTTTTACAAAAATGGGGACTTGGTCAAAAAGTTGACAAGAAGAAAGGGGGAATATAAAATAGAAACGGA
>CABUHY010000003.1 GCA_902491475.1 uncultured Eubacteriales bacterium | reverse complement strand
TAAAGCATTCTTTTTCCCCCGGTAGAACCGGGGGTTTTCATCAATTGCTTGACAAAAAAAAGCCACATAGCCTTTGCTATGTGGCGAAAAAAGATTTCTCTTGAAAAATCCACTCCCGTTAGGGTTTTGTGCTAAAGATGATAGCATAACTTTACCTTTGTGTCAACCGAAACCGTAAAACTTTCCGTTTGTGTTGCCTTGCCTGTGTTTTTCTGTTAAAATGATTAAACAAGGGGGTAACGATATGGAATCGAGATTAAATCCGTCCGCCAAAAACAAGGCGCTCGGAGTTTTGCTTTTAATTTTGTCGGTGTTCGGCTTTTTGATAATCGCCCACCGCCTTTCGTACTATGTTTACGAATACGACCCGCAGTACAGTCCCGTGGATTACGGAAAATACAACATTCTTTCCTACTTCACGGTGCAGTCCAACTTTTTCTGCTATGTCTACCTGCTGTTTGCGTCGCTCGGAATTTTCGGGTGCAAAAGGGCGCAAAAAATCGGCTTCAACCCGACCTTCGGCGCATTGGTCACGGTGTATGTCTTAATTGCGGGCATAACCTACTGCGGCGGTATTCCGCTTGGTATGACCCCGCCGTCAAAATGGGACACGGCAGTGCACTCGATGTCGAGCTTTATACAGATTTATTATCATATGATAATGCCCGTCGTTGTGCTCGTTTTGTGGTTCTTCCCGTTCAACAATAAGAGAATAGGCAAAAAATGCCTTGCGCTTTCGGGAATATATCCGCTTGTGTATTCGATATTTTCAATGATACGCGGCGCATATTCCGACCCGCAATACTACCCGTACCCGTTTTACAATCCCGAATTTATATGGGGTCTGTTCTTCGGCGACAAGCCGATAAACCTCCCTGCGGCATACGGAATAATTTCGGTAATGCTTGTTTTCGGAATTTTGCTTTTTGTCGGCGTAACGGCAATAATCGTATCAATACATAATAAAAGGATAAGGAACTGAAAAAATGAAGCTTTCACTTAACGGAAAATGGCAATTCAGAGAATGTAACACGGATAAGTTTTATCCCGCAACCGTTCCAGGCTGCAATTTTCTTGATTTAATCGACAATAAAATAATTGACGACCCGTTTGTCGGCCTCAACGAAAAGGACGCGGAATTTGTCGGCAAAAGGGATTGGGAATACATAAAAACCTTTGCCGTCACTAAAGAGCAGCTGAACGCCGAAGCGGTCATTCTCTCTTGCAAAATGCTCGACACGATATGCGACATTTTCATAAACAGCAAAAAGGCGGGCAGTGCCGACAACTGCTTTGTAAAGCACGAATTTTCGGTAAAAGATTTCCTCAAAGAGGGCGAAAATGAGATTAAAATCGTTTTCTTCTCTCCCGTAAACTATGTCGAAAAAATATATAAAGCCGAATCCGCTCCGCCCAACAGCAACGGTCAGAACGGCATCGTGCACATACGCAAGCCGCAGTGCCATTTCGGCTGGGACTGGGGTCCCGTGCTCCCTGCGAGCGGAATTTCCGACGACATTGACCTCATTTTCGTAAATGCCGCAAGGATAACCTATCTGTCCGCAAAGCAGACGCATACGGACGGCAAGGTTACCGTCGGCGTCAGCGTTGAAACGGAAAAATATTCTGACGGCACGGAATGTGAGTTGAGCGTTACCGCACCCGACGGCACTGTGCTCAAAAAAAACGGAGAAAGTGCGGCCTTCGTAATCGAAAGCCCCGAGCTGTGGCAGACCTATGAGCTGTCGCAAAGGGATATTCAGCCGCTTTACACGGTAAGAGCAGTCCTCAAAAAGGACGGGGAAATCCTTGACTGCCGTGAGAAAAAAATCGGACTTCGTACACTTTATCTTGACCGAAGCCGTGATAAGTACGGTTCAAATTTCAAATTCGTATTAAACGGCGTTCCGATTTTCATAAAGGGCTCAAACTACATTCCGCCCGACTCGTTTATAACAAGATTTGACGAAAAGCAGCTTGTAAAAATGCTTGAAGCGGTCAGATTTTCAAATATGAATATGCTTCGTATCTGGGGCGGCGGCTTTTACGGAAGCGACGCTTTCTATGAAAAATGCGACGAAATGGGTATTCTCATTTGGCAGGACTTCCAATTTGCGTGCCAGGCTTATCCGTTCTTCAAGGAGAGTTTCCTTGAAAATGTCAAAAAAGAAGTCGAATACAATGTAAAACGACTTTGCGACCACCCGTCCCTCGCCCTGTGGTGCGGAAACAATGAGATAGAGGAAATGCACAACAGCTGGATGTGGATGAAAAACTATGTCGACTGGACGGAAAAGTTCTTCTATCAAATTCTCGAGCCCGAGCTTCGCAAATACGACCCGAACACCTCTTACATTCCGGGCTCGCCCTGCGGAGTGTCGCACAACAAGGGTGTTGACTGCGACAATGTCGGCGACACCCATCTTTGGGCTGTATGGCACGGCTTAAAGCCCATGACCTTCTACCGCAAGAGAATGACAAGATTTTGTTCCGAGTTCGGCTTTGAAAGCCTACCCGACATCAAAACGGTCAAAAAATTTGCGGACGAAAAAGATTTCTCGCTTTCAAGCGAGGTATTTCTCTCCCATCAGAAATGCCTTAACGGAAACGACAAGATGATTTACTATATCGCCTCACGCTTTGACCTGCCTGCAAAATTCGAGGACTATATCTACCTTTCGCAGGTAACGCAGTCCGAATGTATCGAGGACGCAACCGAGCATTGGCGCAGAAACAAGGGCAGATGCAACGGCTCTATGTATTGGCAGTTCAACGACTGCTGGCCCGTGTGCTCGTGGTCAAGCTACGACTACTACGGCAACTACAAGGCCTTGCAGTATTCGGCACGCCGCTTCAACGCTCCGCTGACCGTTTCCGCAGAGGATTCAAAGAACGGAGTTAAGCTTTTTGTGCTCAACGATTTCAACGAGGAAAAGACCGTTACCGTAACATATTCGGTGTTTGATTTCAACAAGGGAGTTACCGTCCGTTCGGACGAAAAGCAGATAACCGCAGGACCCGTCAAAAATGTTCTTGCGTTTGACCTGTACACCTCGGAGCTTCTCAAAAACACCGACCGCCGCAGTGCCGTGCTCTGTTACAGGCTCTATGAAAACGGTGCGCTTGTTACTGACAAGACGCTTTTGTTCGACAAGGAGAAAAATCTTTCCCTGCCGAAAGCAAAGATAAGCTGCGACATTACGGAAACTCCGACTGGGCTTGAAATAAAGCTCAAAGCTGACCGCTTTGCCCGTCTTGTAAAGCTTGAAAGCAGTATTTCCGAAGAACCGTTTTCCGACAACTGCTTTGACCTTTTCCCGAACGAGGAAAAGACGGTTACAATCAACAGGGACAGCCGCTATACCCTCAGTGAGCTCAAAGACGGCATTTCGGTCACAAGCCTTTGCGACATTGAAAAGGATAAGAACCCCATGACCGCAATACGCAACAAATTAAAAGTTCTGACCTCGCCGATAAACATCGGAAATGCCGTATGGCACGGCAGACTTCAAAAGGATGCCGATTTGGACTGATAACGGGAGTAAAGCTATGAAAATAAACCTTCGTTCACCCAAGAAAATGCAAACGGTCAGGGGCTTCGGCACATCGTCGTGCTGGTGGAGCCAATACTGCGGCGGCAAAGCCGCAAACGAGATTTCCGAGCTACTTTACGGCAAGGACGGTCTCGGGCTCAACATTTACCGCTACAATGTCGGCGGCGGCTTTGACCCCGACAACAACCGTGTGGAAAATATATGGCGCAGGACCGAAAGCCTCTATGACTTTGACAAGGCAAAGGAAACGGGAAAATATAATTTCGGCAACGACCGCACCGCAAGGGAATTTATGAGGCTCTGCCTTGAAAAAGGAAGCGTTGACACGGTAATACTTTTCGCAAATTCCCCTCATTGGTCGCAGACTTCGACGGGTCAGAGCTCGGGCAGTCTTTTGCCCCACACCTGCAACCTGCCGAAAATGAACTACAAAAAGTTTGTAAACTATATGCTTGACATTGCCGAGGAGTTTATAAGCGAGGGTATTCCCGTAAAATACATAAGCCCCATAAACGAGCCGCAATGGCAATGGGGCGGCGCGTCCGTTTGGCAGGAGGGCTGCCATTACGAGTGCGAAGAAGTTTTAGAAATTTTTCATCTATTTGCCAAAGAGATAATAAAAAGGGGCACTCCCGTACTGCTCTACGGCCCCGAAAGCGGAGAAATGCTCGGCGAAACAAGACGGTATATCAAGGTGCTTTCGGGCGATGAGACAATAAAAAAGGTAATGCCCGTTTTTGCCTACCACTCCTACCATTCCGACAATTCGCCCGAGACGAGGGCCATATTCAAAAACGAAATTGTCAAAGCTCACCCCGAATACCGCTTCGATATGAGCGAGTGGTGTGAATTACCGAACAAAAGCCCCACGGATTCGGTAAAAGCCGCCCTCATAACCGCAAGGATTATCGGACAGGATTTTGCCCTTGCAGGGTGCGAAAGCTGGACCTCGTGGGTTGCGGTAAACCAATATTCCGTCAAGGAGGACGGCAAGGATTATTCGGACGGACTTTTGACGGCAACAAACTATTTCAGCGAATATAAAATCGCCAAGCGGTATTACGCCCTTGCACACTATTCAAAATTCATACCCGCAGGCTCCGTATGCCTTGACAACTCGACCGTGCCCGAAAACGAAAACGGGCTCAACGCCTTTTCGTTCCTCACTCCCGACGGCAAAACCGTTACCGTAATCGTAAACGAAGGGGAGCGGACGGAAATTTCCCTTGACGGAGATTTTTCAAAGATGCAGGTTGTCCTCACAACGGACGAAAAACAATTTGAAACGGTCTGTGACGGCGAATACAAAAGCAAGGTCGACATTCCGAAAAACTCACTTGCAACAATAATTATGAAATAAGCTAAAGAGTATAATTTTGACCGCCCGATGAAAATTCGGGCGGTCATTTCATATTTTTCACAAAAAGTCAAGTGATTTTTATTGTTATTTGTAACAAATCCACATATAATTTGTTATACACTTTCAACGAAAATCAACACAAAATCTATTTTCCGTTGAAAGCAATTTCAATATTATGATAAAATATTAAATTATAAATCATTATTAGGGTGAGGAAACTATGGAAGAAAAGAAAACCTCCCTTGCAGGAAAGGTCAAATGGCTCTTCGGCGAGATAAAAGAGCATTGGAACACACCTGCCGAGGGAAGATATGTCCCTTACAAGGAATATCTTGACATTTGGCTTGCGGTCGGCAGCAACTACTCGGGCACAAAGACGCTCGAATACATATCATTTGCCGCAGGCTGTTATCTGATAATGTATCACTATCAGCTGCCGTATGTTGCATTTTCGGCAATCACGCTGATAAATATGCCGCTCCAAAAGCTGTGGGATATTCTCGGCTGGATAATCAACGACAACCTCGGATTTTTACCAAAGAAAAAGGAACGGGCGCTGTACACCGTCTATTTCTGCTCAATAGCGATAGGCATATTCCTTATGGCGTTCAACTTCTCGGCGTATCTCAATCCGCAAAACGCAGTTGTTGCGGCACTAAACTCCATAAGAGGCGTGTCCGCCGCGTCAGCTATAAAGATGCTCGGCACGCACATCCTTTGGAACGGCTGGGCAGGCGCAAGAAACATTTTTTGGCGTAAAAAGCTTGTTCCGAAATACGGCAGATACAAATACTTTCTCTATTGCGATGTTGTGCCCAAGTGCATAATGGTTGTGCTTATCGGCTGGCTTCCCGTTTACAACATTGCGAACGAGGTAACGAGAGTCTGGGTCGCAAACGCCCTGTTCTCGCTTTACAACCTGTTCGGCTTCAGCAACTGTCTTGAAACCTGCACACAGAACATCAGCCCGAATATGCGTGAGAGAATACTTGTCCGCACCTATCCCTTAAAGCTCTCGCATCTTCTCAATTCGATAATGGTGCTTGTAATTCCCATGGCTATCGGCTTCCTGAAGGACGAGTGGGCTGACATCAATGTGTATAAATATGTTATCCCGATAATTTTCGTAACCTTTGCGGTTCTTACAATGGTATTCTCCAACAGAATTAAAGAGAGAATACCTCAGCCGCCCATCGAGAAGAAAATCCAGATTAACTTCTGGGACGGCATCTTCGGCGTAATGCGTAACAAGTACAAGTGGATAATGAACATAATCGGACTGCTCGACTCGCTCGGAAACGGTATGCTTGCGTTCACGACGATAGTTTACCTCTATACCTTCCGTTTGAGCGGTCTTGCCTACGGTCTTTTGATTTCACTCATATCCTTTGCGGGAACTCCGCCCGATTTCTTTACGCCGTACTTTATAAAGAGATTTTCATATAAGCAGATTATGGTGTTCTATTACCTTACCCGTGCTTTGGGCTACGGAATTGTTGTCGGCGCTATCATTCTCTGCGGCGACAATGTAACGCTCTGCGGTGTAATATGCTGCATTATTCTCTTCCTGCTTGAAGCGACAAAGACAATACCCATGGCTGTACATCATGATATGGAAATCCGTATCAACGACTATCAGATGTACCTCTCGGGCGAACGCCTCGAAAGCTTCCAGGGCATTTTCGGCTGGTTCACAAGCCCCATAACAACGCTTGTCGGACTTATCATACCTATACTCATACTCAAATACGGCTTTAACAGCAACTGGGATGTTCTGTTTATCGACTCCGCAAGGGTCAAGATAATCGTTATCCCGATACTTTTCGACATTGCGGGCTACATACTTATGACCCTGCCGTTTATCTTCTGGGATTACGACAGCGAAAAGCAAAACAAGGTTATCCAGGTGCTCAAACGCAGAGCCGAGGTAACCGAAAAGAAAGCCGAAAAAGACGGCGAGTCCGTTGCGGGCAGCTTTATAGGATAACGGGGGTGTGAGGATATGAAAAAAGCAAAAACCAAGCCCGAAGAGGTAACGGAGGAAATCCTCGACATTCCCGAGGACGAAATATGGACATATAAAATAGACGGTCTTGCCGCTCCGAAAATAAACGCTTCGTACAAGGACAAAAAGCTTGCAAAAACCATGTTTATCATATTTATGGTAGTTGCGATATTCGTGTCTATGTTCTTCTCGGTGCGTGCGCTTCTCAACACGGGCGATCTTGAATACAAACAGCTTGAAAACGGCAGTTATCGGCTTAAACAGTTTTCAAACAACGGCTCGATAGTCAGTTTTACAGTCGACAGCGTCGCAATGCTCGACTACGACGCTTCGGACACGGGCACGCTCCTCGGCGGCGGAGACAAGGTAAACGACGGCATTGTATATGACGAGAGCAAAAAGGTCTCTTCAATTCACGAGTTCGCCTTTAACTGCGACGGTCAGCTGCAAACGGTTTATATCGGCGCGGGCGTTACCGAAATAGACGAAAAGGCGTTTTATTCCTGCTGGGCGCTTCAACGCATCATAGTTGACGAAAACAACCCCAACTACTGCGACATTGACGGCGTTCTGTACAACAAGGACAGGACGGAGATAATCTGCTATCCCATAGACCACGACCGCTATTTAAGGCTTAAAACGGGCTACGCTCATTTGGAGGACGGAGTTCAGGTCTCTGACCTTGTCGATGACAGCGGCGAAACCATGGAGGAGCTTTGGGGCATGACAGACAAGTACGACGAGGCTTATTTTGACCGATACAACAAGGATGTACGCACCTATGTCATTGCCTCGACCGTTACGAAGATAGGTCCGCTCTGCTTTAACTATGCGAACCTCACGGATGTTTATATTCCCGAGGGCGTAAAAGAGATTGGAACGCTCGGCTTCTTTGATGCGGGAAACATCAAAAATATTTATTCCTACAAGACCGACACGGAAAACCTTGACCCGTCATACAAGGCGGTTGAAAGCTTTTCGCTCGTCTACCCGTCCTTGCCGGAGGGGCTTGAAAAAATCGGCTCCGACTGCTTTACCAAGGACAGGGGTCTCAGCTATATGTACATTCCCGAAAGCGTTACCTACATAGGACACCACGCCTTTTGGGATGCAGTTTACAAGAGCGACGGCAATCTTATAGGAATTTCCGAAATGAATGTCGCCGCAAGCGAGGAGAGCTTTGCGAGCACCGAGCTCGGCAAGCCGTGGCTTCCGAAATATGACTATATGCTCTTCAAGAAAAGCATTACGGTAAATTATTCGGCAGAGAGAGCAACTCTTGAAGAATTGCAGAAGGCAGAATGACGGTATATAAATTAAAACGCACTCGATATCGAGTGCGTTTTTTACAGGCTCCCTTGTGTAAAGGGAGGCTTGGTTCTGCAAACATTTTCATTTGATAGAAGCCGTAGGAACAGGGCTTGCCCCTGTCCCTAATAAATTACATATAAACCATTTTAACGGACAGCCGCAAGGGCTGTCCCTACGGATTGTGCGTTATCGTATCGGTAGGGCGGGGGTGATTCCCCTGACAGGGGAAATGTCTGCGTAAGCAGACAAAAGGGTGCCCGAATTCGGAAGAATTTGCTCCCGCCGCAAATCCGCAAAAATCGGTAGCGACAGTGAGCCGTCGGGAGGGCGTTTACAACCGAGCAGGCGAGCCGAGCGTGATTTTTGCGGAAAAGGAGGAGTTGCGTAGCGAGTGAGAGGCAGCCAAAGGCTGTTGCGAACGATACGGAGCAAACGACGACGCCGTGCGAAGCACCCACAATTTTTCATTTTTCATTATTCATTTTTCATTTTTCATTCGCCTGTAAGGGCGCTGTGCGACGGCGGGAGCAAGCCCCCGCCCTACACTGTGGGATATAATTTATAACCCGTGCGCTGCACCCACACCTCTTCACTCTTCACTATTACATATTACCTCGCCCGCAGGGCGCTGTTATGCCTCGTATTTTTCCGCTTGCAGGGTAAACATTTTGGCATATGTGCCGCCACGGTCCATCAGCTCCTCGTGCGAACCCGATTCGATGATTTCACCGTTTTCCATAACATAAATTCTGTCGGCAATTACGGTGGTCGAAAGCCTGTGTGAAATAAAAATTACCGTCTTGTGCTCCGAAGCCTCGGTCATAGCCCTGTTGAGGTTATATTCCGCAATCGGGTCAAGGTTTGCCGAGGGCTCGTCGAGTATGACATACGGGCACTCCTTATAAAACGCCCTTGCAACAGCGATTTTCTGCGCCTCGCCGCCCGAAAGCATTGCGCCGTTGTCGTCGAATTCCCTCAAAAGCTCCGTATCGACGCCGTTTTTAAGCGGCTTCGTAAATCCGCTGTGTTTAAGCGCCCGCCGTACTTTTTCGGAATCCGTTTTATCGTCAAGGGCGACATTTTCGCCCACCGAACACGCAAAGGTCTGAAAATCCTGGAACACCGCCGCAAACCTTGCACGGTGTGAGGCTACGGTAACATCCTTTATGTTTTCGCCGTCTATGAGAATTTCGCCGTCCGTAACATCGTAAAGCCGCAAAAGCAAGTTGGTAAGCGTTGTTTTGCCCGCACCGTTGAAGCCGACAAGCGCAATTTTTTCATACGGCTTTATTTCAATATTTATATTCTTGAGCGTGGGCTTGTCGTTACCCGGATATGTAAACGACATATTTTTGACCGTTATCGTCTTGGGCTCGGTAATTTCAGCCGTGTTTTTGCCGTCCTTAATCTTGAAATCGCTCTTTAAGAACTCACGGTATTTTTCAATCATCTTTGCCCTCTCCGAAAAGACGGCGCTTGCCCATACCATGAGGAAATTGAGCGAAATCGCTATCGAATACGCACCGTTGAAGGTTGCGACAAAGTCGCCTGCCGACAAGCTCTGCTTTACTATTACCTGATAGCCGAGATACAGCGGCAACACGAGCATAAATCCGAGCGCCTGAACGCCTATATGCTGAACACAGTAGCAAAAGGATATTTTCTTCCAATACTTTGCCTGGTTTGCTATTACATCGTCCGCCGCATCGTTGTATCGGTCGAAAAGCAAGGGATGAATGTCGTTCATCCGCACTTCCTTTGCGTAGTCCTGCAAATAGAAAATCCGCTGAAAATAGTCGCTTCTGCGGTGGAACTTCGTGTTGTCTATGCGCCTGCCCATCTGATAGTCGGCTATCTTGCCGCTAAGCGGCAGGAAAAGCAGAATCGAAGCCACAATAATTACAAGGCAAACGGGGTCGATTGTCAGAATTACCGCCGCAACAGCCGCCAAAGAAATTATGTTGCCGACATAGCTCTGCACAACTCCCAAAAGCCCCTGAATATTGTCCGAGGACGACTCAATGGTCAAAATGAAATTGTTGTAAAAATCGGGGTCATCATAGCTTTCGAGGTCAAGCAAATGCGCCTTTTCATAAAGCGTTTTGTTGAGTCTGAAATACAGCCTCTCCTTTGCGGCGTTCCAATAGAACTCCCTGTAAAGCAATGCGGCGACTCTGCTTAATATGATTACAAGCGCAATAACAACAACCGCCCTGTAAATTCTTTCGAGGTTTTCGCCCTCTGCCACAACATCGATTATGTATTTTATGCCGATTACGCTTATCAGCCTTTGCGGCAAAAGTCTCAAAGTACCCGATAATATTTCGCCGATTACAAGACCCGGCGAGAGCTTAAACATAAGCCCCAAAAAGTACATTATGTTTGAAAACACCGAGTGCTCGGTTTTGTTTTTCTTTGATTTAAGCATTGCCGTCGCCCCCTTCTCTGTGATAAGCGGAAGCCTGCAAGGTAAACATCTCGCAGTATTTGCCTTTCCTCGCCATCAGCTCTTCGTGTGTGCCGCTCTCGATTATTTTTCCGTCTCCTATTACAAGCACCCTGTCGGAGAGCACTGCTGACGAGAGCCTGTGTGAAATGTAAATTACCGTCTTTCCCTTTGTTGCGGCGATAAGATTTTCATACATCTCATACTCCGCAACGGGGTCGAGCGCCGACGACGGCTCGTCAAGGATTGCTATGCCGTAATCGCTTGCAAAGAGCCTTGCGGTCGACACCTTTTGGTTTTCGCCGCCCGAAAGACCCGCTCCGTCCTCCTCAAACTCACGGGTAAGCACCGTGTCGCCGCCGTTGGGAAGCGATTGCGTTTTCTCCCATACGCCCGCCTGTTTGAGTGCGGTCTGCGCCTTTTGCCTGTCCGCTTCGGTACATTCACGGCACATTACATTTTCATAGACCGATATTGCAAAGTTTTTATAATCCTGGAACACCGTCGCAAACGCACTGCGAAGCGAGGAGAGCGTATACGCCTTTATGTTCACGCCGTTGTATAAAATTTCGCCGTCCGTAACATCGTAAAAACGGAGCATAAGCTTGACGGCGGTCGATTTTCCTGCGCCGTTTATGCCGACCACGGCAACCGTCTCGCCCCTTTTTATCTTAAACGAAATGTTTTCAAGCGTGTTTTTCTTTGCGCTCGGGTAACGGAAAGTTACATTGCGAAATTCAAGACTTTCAAATTCGCCCGCCTGTAAATTGCCGTCCTTTATGCTCGGCTCAAAATCGAAAAAGTCCTTGAGATTTTGAAAATACAGAGCCATCTGCGTCATTTCGTCAAAGGCTTCCGCAATATCAAGCGTTGCGTCCCTGACCGTTGAAATAGACGATACAACGACCGAGAAGCCCGAGACGGTCATATCGCCGCCCTTTACAAAACGGTAACCCGCATAAGCATACGTTCCGATTATCGGAATAAATTCCGAAAACAGCGAGCTTACGATACTGTACAAAAACAGCTTTATGCCGTAGCTTTTGAGTATTTTTACATTAGCCGCAACAGCCGCCTCAAATCTTCTCATCATAACCGAGAAAATGTTTGATGTCCTCATATCCTTTGCATAGTCCTTTAGGAACACAGTGCGCTGTATATAAGCCTTTGTGCGGTTGTTTCCCGTCATTTCAAGGTCCCTTTTATACACCGCCTTGCTCTTGTATATTTCGATAACGAACACAAAAGCAATCGGCAAAAGGAACAGCAAATATACGGGGCTTATCGCCGCAACCGTGCCGATAACAAGTATCAGCGACACAATTCCGCTGACAACAAGCGCAACATCATAGCAGATTATATCAAAATATCCCGCAGACATAATAAGCGTGGCACGCTGATATTTGTCGTAAAACTCGGGGCTCTCATAACAGCCGACATCAAGGCTTATCGCTTTTTCAAAGACCATATTGTTGAGAACCTTCAATACATTTTTTGTTGACACCTGCCTTATGTACGCCGCTGCCCAGGAAATAATCTTCGTTGCTGCGGCAATGGCGAAAAACAGCAGTAAATCGCGCACATACACCCTGAATTCGACGCCTCGGTCAAACAGTGAAAGCAGCACCTTCAAAAAAAGTATGCTTTGAATGTACCGCACAAAAATATCGTCGAAAATGTAGCTTATAAGATAGCTGATAAGCAGCCGTTTGTCGGCTTTGCACACAAGACGCAGGGCATAAATAACATTTTTGAACACGGGAACTTTTTCATCCCCGTGAAGCTTTATATACCTCATAAATCCTCCCAAAACAAATAAAAAAAGCGCTGCCGAAACTCCGACAGCGCCGATACACCCATAAATAACAAAAGTTAAATCGCAAGAATGGGATAATGCGTCCTCTCGGGGCAGAAAATATTATAAGAATCCATTGGCAAATCCGTATAATGTCTGTTTCTTGAATAGTTGTTAATCATTTTTCTGCCTCCTTTTTTGTAAATTTTTGTTACGCAACAAAATACAGAATAACATACCGAACACAAGCTTGTCAACATAAAAATACGGAGATGTCGAAAAACATCTCCGTAAATGAACCGTAAAAGGTGTTTATGCCTCTTCCTTTGCGCCTCTGCGCTCCTGAAGAGCCTTTGAGATTGCCTGCTTTTTCTCGCCTACGATGTCGTACTTGAACATCGGAATAATCGAGAGAAGAGCAAGGATACCGGGAACCGCCGTGTATGCAAAGAAGATAATATCCTTTGTGGAAGCGGTAAAGCCCGTAGCCGTACCTGCGTTAATCTGTGCGAGCGTATCCGCATAGCCCGAGAACTGAACGAATACAAGTCCGAGAGCGGTACCGAGAGCCAAGCAAACTTTGATTGTAAGAGTGAGGATTGAATAAGCCGCACCCTCCATTCTCTTGCCTGTTTCGTACTCGTAGTAGTCAACGGCGTCCGCCGTCATAATCATCGGCATAAGCGTAACCGCACCGAACTGGAGACCGATGAGGAAGAGCGAAGCGTAGAACAAAACGGTAAGCACCATATTGTCGGGGCTTCTGAACCAGAAATGTCCGATAACAAATGAGAATATCGAAGCCGCAAAGCCGTAAACCGAAAGAAGAATGTACGCTTTCTTTTCGTCAAGCTTTTTGATAAGAACGGGACACAGCGCCATTGAAATCATTGAGCCTACCGCCGTTACGATACCGAGAACCGCAACAAGGTTCTGCGAGCCCAGCAAAACATTAGCCGCCTGAACCTGAATACCCATTGCCATCTGTCTGCCGAAGCCGAGGAAATAGGAAACGATTACAAGCATAAGCGGTTTGTTGTCTTTAAGCGCCGCAAGCATATCCTTAGCGGTCGTTTTTTCGTTTGACTCAACCTTTACTCTCTCCTTATTGATAAGCGGAATAAGAGCAAAAAGAGCACAGCCGAAAACCGCAGTGAGAATTGCCGTTCCGAGATACTCTGCCGCAATCATGGGAGTATCGGTTTCGCCCTTGGCAACGATAACCTTTGAGCCGCCCTTGATGATAAGGCAAACGATGGGAACGATAACCACGCAAGCGGAAAAGCCTATCTGCTTAAAGGTGTTTGAAATCGAAACTACATTTGTTCTTTCCGTCGGGTCGGGAGTAAGCGCCGAAGCGATACCCTGCGATGGAACATCGCCCATGGTCATAGCTATGCTCCAAATAAGATATGTAACGAATATCCAAGCATAGAGACCGAAGCCCTTGAACGGAACCTTCACGAACACAACAGCCGTGAACACAAGCAAGGGAACAAGCGAATAAACAATCATCGACTTGAACTTGCCGAGCTTTGATTTTGAACGGTCAACCAAGTTTCCGACAACAGGGTCGGCAACAGCGGAGATAATCTTTGCAACAAGGATAAGTATTCCGACGATTGCAATGTCCGCACCGAGGATTGACGCGTCAAATTCTGCCTGATACGAGTTTAAGAGACCGACAATAGCCTGAAAACCGAAAAGTCCGAGCGAATATGCCGCAATTTCCTTAAAGCTCATATACTTTTTTGCATTAGAACCCATTAGAATCACCCCTAAAAAAATAATATCTTAATAATAAATCATTGTCGCCTTACAGTCAACAAAAATCTATTATCTTTTTACTTAAACGAAATATTATTCTGTATTTTTGCCGCAGTAACGGTATTTTTCATAAGCGTCGCAATGGTCATGGGACCTACGCCGCCGGGAACGGGAGTAATGTACGAAGCCTTTTTTTCAACCTCCGCAAAGTCGACATCGCCGCAAAGCTTGCCCTCTTTGTTCCTGTCCATTCCGACATCGATTACCACAGCGCCGTCCTTTACCATATCCGCCGTAACAAAATACGGTTTTCCGACTGCCGCCACGAGTATGTCCGCACGGGAGGTAACCTCTTTAAGTTTTTTTGTCCTTGAATGGCACACGGTAACGGTGCCGTTTCTCTGCAAAAGAAGCATTGCCATAGGTTTGCCTACGATATTGCTTCTTCCGATAACCACGCACTCCTTGCCCTCGATTTCAATGTTGTAATATTTGAGCATTTCCATTATGCCTGCCGGAGTGCACGGCAAGAATGAGTAGTCGCCTATCATAATGTGACCCGTGTTTACCGCATGGAAAGCGTCAACATCCTTTATCGGGTCAATGTTTTCAATGATAACCTTTTCGTCAAGATGCTTCGGGAGCGGAAGCTGACAGAGTATGCCGTTTATGCTTTTCTTGGCATTGAGCTCTCTTATGAGCGCAAGCAGCTCCTCCATAGTCGTGTCCTCGGGCAGAGCGTACTCCTCGGAAATAATTCCCGTAGCCTCACAAGCCTTTTTCTTATTGTTTACATAGGTTCTCGACGCGGGGTCATTGCCGACTATAATCACCGCAAGACCTACCGTCACGCCCTTTTCGCCGAGCGCCGAAACCTCTTTTTTTACCTCGTCCTTAACGAACTGTGAAACCGCTTTTCCGTCAATTATCTGTGCCATTTTATTTTCCGCCTTTTAAGTCCTTTTCTTCCTGTTTCTTTTTCTTCTGCTGCAATTTAACTATATTTTTAGCCTTTGCCCTTTCCTCGTCCTTTTCCTTGCGTTTATCCTTGACAACATAGTCAAGCTCCGCAGGCAAAACCTCAACGGGGTCATAGGGCTTGGGATATTTTTTAAGCTCCGCATACTTTGCGATAAGCGCCGCAAGGCAAAGCACCGCAATTATTGCCGAAAGAAGCTGTGAAATTCTTACAGCCGTACCGGGGATATAAAGGCTGTCCGTTCTGAAGCCCTCGACTACCGCCCTTTCCGCTCCGTAGATAACGCCGTAGCAGAGTATGAGCTGCCCTGCGAATTTGTAATGCTTACGGCATATATAATAAATTATGAAAAAGCCTATAATACACCACAGCGACTCGTAAAGGAAGGTCGGGTGCACGGGGCTCAACGGGTCAACGCTTATGCCCTTTTCCGCAAACAAGTCCTGATTGGCGGTAAGATAATCCGCAACCTTTTCGCTGTACATTCCCCACGGCATTTTCGTGTTCGTGCCGAACGCCTCCTGGTTGGCAAAATTGCCCCATCTGCCTATTCCCTGCCCGATAAGAAAGCTCATAGCGCACATATCGAGGAGCTTCGGGAAATTCAAATCTATCTTGCGGCAGGTAAAGTACGCAACAAGCACGGCGCCGATAAGTCCGCCGTAAATCGCAAGTCCGCCCCGCCATATCTGCGGTATTTCGGAAAGATGATTCCTGTAATAATCCCACTCAAACAGCACATAATAAAGTCTTGCGCCGACAATTCCGCCGACAGTGCCGTAAAGCAGGACATCAAGCATCTTGTTTAAGTCTATTTTCCATTTATATGCCATTCTGCCGCCGAAAAGCACCGCAAGCAAGAAGCCGAACGCTATTATCAAGCCGTAGAATTTAATGCTGACATCTATATCTACAACAGGGATTGTAAACTCGACGAAAGTCGAATACACATTAAAGGTCTTGTCAATACCCGTAAATGTAACCGCAGTATAATCGGTCAAAAATCTCATGTCAATTCTCCCTTTAATCGGATGATAAAATATTTTATCACAATGAAGTGAGAATTTCCACAATTTATTAAAAAAATGCCGATTTCGCCGCTAAAATCGTTACTATTGTTCATTTACAACGCAAAATAAATATGTTACTATATTGTAAATTACCAATGGGAGATGCAGTAAGATGGCACAGTCACACGCAATTCAAAAAGCCGCTATACGCAAAACATTACAGCATTTGCTGAAATATATCGACAAGGACCCCGACACGAACCTTGTCAAGCTTGCAAATAGGGGAAGCTCGATTTTCAAGGGCGTTTTCCCAAATCAGAATTTCGACGCTTTCAAAAAGGCAGCTGCCGACAAGGACAATATCTGGAGACAGTATGTTTTGGGTCTGTTCAATGATATTGACAGAAATATCGTTGAAGAGATGGCTATGGCGTTGGGCGTTGAAGCAGGTCTTTACGGCACAAAGGCGGTGCGTGCCAACCGTGAAAAATATCATTGCAACATCCCGTTCATTATACTTTTCGACCCGACAAGCGCCTGCAACCTCAAATGCAAGGGCTGTTGGGCTGCCGAATACGGTCACAAGCAGAGCCTTACAAACGAGGAAATGCAGTCAATCGTAACTCAGGGCAAGGAAATGGGCACACATTTCTATATGCTTACGGGCGGTGAACCGCTTATCCGTAAAAACGACATTGTCGAGCTTGCAAGGAATAATCAGGACGCAGGCTTTGTAATCTACACAAACGCCACCTTGGTTGACCAGAAATTCTGCGACGATATGAAAGAGGTCGGTAACATCGCACTCGCTTTAAGCCTTGAAGGCACCGAGGAGTCGAACGACTGGAGGCGCGGCGACGGAGCTTACAAGCGCACGATAGAGGCTATGGACCTGCTTAAAAAGAACAAGTGCCTTTTCGGCGTTTCCGTATGCTACACGAGGAAGAATATAGAGTTTGTCACTTCGGATGAATTCTTCGATATGATAATCGGCAAGGGCGCAAAGTATTCGCTTATGTTCAACTATATGCCCGTCGGTCATGACGCCGACAAGGAGCTTATACCCACTCCCGAACAGCGTGAATATATGTACAAATGGCTTCGCAAGGTCAGAAACTCAAAGACCGGTAAGCCGATATTCGTTATGGACTTCCAGAACGACGCAGAGTATGTCGGCGGCTGTATTGCGGGCGGCAGGAACTATTTCCACATCAACTCCGCAGGCGACATCGAGCCCTGCGTGTTCATTCACTATTCCGATACGAACATCAGAACGCATACGCTTATGCAGGCGCTCAAATCTCCGCTGTTCACACAGTACTATAAAAATCAGCCGTTTAACGACAACCATCTCCGTCCCTGCCCCATGCTTGAAAATCCCGAGGCATTGCGTAAAATGGTTAAGGAGAGCGGCGCTCATTCATCCGACCTGCTCCATGAGGAATCGGTCGACGAACTTTGCGACAAGTGCGTTGATTTCGCAAAGGCTTGGGCTCCCGAGGCGGAAAGAATTTGGAACTCGACAAAGCACAGAGAGACCCACACTCAGTATTACAGAGATACCGAAGAGGGCAAAAAAGAGTTTGCGGGCTGCACGGGCTGCTGTGCCGAGTGTGCAAACAGAGACAAAGAATAAATCGCAATACACAAAAAGCACATTCACTCCGAAAAGAATGAATGTGCTTTTATTATTCGGTTATTAGGCTTAATAATTTCTGATAAGCCCTACTACCTTGCCGAGGATAACGACCTCGTCAACGATTATCGGCTCATATGCGTCGTTCTGCGGCTGGAGACGGAAATGCCCGTTTTCCTTATAAAAGGTCTTGACCGTAGCCTCGTCCTCAATAAGGGCAACAACCATTTCTCCGTTTTGCGCAGAGGGCGTTTTTTCGACAATTACAATATCGCCGCTTAAAATACCGGCGTTTATCATACTTTCGCCCCTGACCTTAAGGGCAAAAAGCGGCTTGTCGCTTGAGCTTCTGCCGATATAGGGAACATAGCCCTCAATCTGCTCAACGGCAAGAATAGGCGCACCTGCGGTGACCGTACCGACAAGCGGAACCTGTGTGTAGTCGTTCTGCGGCTCGTTGCAGACACGCACCGAACGCTTGAGCATCGGGTCTCTTTCTATATAACCTGCTTTTTCGAGAGCGTCAAGGTTAGCCTGCACCGACGACGGGGATTTGAGCCCTACCGCGGCGGCAATTTCACGCACCGTAGGCGGAACCTTGCTCACCTGTGAGCGCTCCATAAGATACTCATATATCTGCTTTTGCTTTTGATTTATGGATGCCATAACAAACCTCCTTATAAATTAGGAAATATTCTTCTGCTTATAATGTATATTAGCACAAATGTTCTGGTTTGTCAAACATTTGTTCGCATTTTATCGGTAATTTATTTAATTTATCGACTGTTAATAAATTATTCGTCATATTTTAACCGTTTGTTCATTTGCAATTCACAAATGCCCGTTATTATTACAGTGTACTTTGAACGGGGGCCGCAACCCGTCAGAGTATTTATACCCCCTCCTCAAACAACCCTAAATTGAAGGAAAACGACCGAGCAATCGGTCGTTTTTCTTTTTCACTGTAAATTTATCACAACCGCATATATTCGGAAAAATATGGGAACACTCATATCGGAGGTGTTTTCATATGAAAACTGATAATACGCTTACAAAAAAACAGAAGCGAAGGCTTGCTTTTTACTCAATCATTACCGTCTGCCTTGCCGCCGCAGGCGCCGCTTCATATGTTTCGACATACCGTGCCGTAAAGAACACGCAGGACGGCGTAACCGTTCCGCTTGAAATTACCGTGCCGAGCACCGAGGAGCAGAGCCAAATTCCCGACGAACAGGTAAACGAAGTTAAGGACGACATTCCCGACACCCGTTACGAGCCCGAAACAGAACCGCCGACCGCAGTCCAGACGGTAACAAGAGCCGAAAGCTTTTCGCTTCCGCTCGGCAACACCGTATCAAAGCACGCCTCTCTCTCCGACCTTGTGTATTCAAAGACAATGGAGGATTGGCGGGTACACAACGGAGTTGACTTTTCGGGAGCTACGGGTGACCCCGTAAAAGCCGTAAACAACGGCATTGTCCTCTCCGTAAAGGACGACGCGCTGTGGGGAACGGTTGTTGAAATCGACCACGGCGAGGGTATGACCGTGCGTTATTGCGGTCTCGGCAAGGGCAGCACCGTCAACGAGGGCGATACGGTAAAAATAAACGATAAGGTGGGTAATCTGTCCGTAATTCCTATCGAGTCGGCGGACGGAGTGCATCTGCATTTTGAGGTGCTTATAAACGGCGAGTATTCCGACCCCATCACCGCCCTCGGCAGAACCCCCGAGGAGTTTAATTAAAGCATACAGAAAAGAGATACCGTTTATCGGTATCTCTTTTTTAGCGGTTGATGTGTTGCTCTGTTCCTACGAACTGTGCGTTTTAATATCGGGTAGGACGGGGGCGGTGCCCTTGCGGGCGAGTGAAAAATGAATAATTGCGGGTGCTTCGCACGGATTAAATTTATATCAAACCGTGTAGGGCGGGGGCTTGCTCCCGCCTAAAAAATTTTCGTATTTATAATAGCTTTCAGCTTATAACAAATTGAAATTTCAGCATAAACACAGGCTCCCTCTGACGAGGGAGCTGTCATTTTTCAATTTTGAAAAATGACTGAGGGAGAGATAACGAAAATTTGATGCATATTAGCGGCGGGAGCAAGCCCCCGCCCTACCCTGTTCGTTATAATTTTTAATCCGTGCAAAGCACCCACACCTATTCACTCTTCACTATTACATATTACCTCGCCCGCAAGGGCGCTGCTGTATAGTGTAATAAGATAGTAAACAGGTAGTGTAATGACATAGTAAACAGTTTTTGATAAAATAAACGGCAAATAAAACGAAGAAAAAAGGAAGTGTTTTAATGCCGTGGGAGGAAAAAACTGTGGAAGAAATAAGGAAAGAATTTGCAGAGGCAGCAAAAGGAAGCAATAACTTCAGCGCACTGTGCCGAGAGTTCGGAATAACAAGAAAAACGGGATACAAGTGGGTTGAAAGATATGAAGCAGACGAAGGGTTATCCGACAAGAATAAAAGACCGTTTTGTATTGCAAACAAGACGCCGCCGGATATTGAAGAAATGATAATTTCTATGCGAATTGACAACCCTGCATGGGGAGCTAAAAAGATAAAAGCAATATTGGAACGCGAAGGAGTCTTGATGCCTTGTGCAAAAACAGTCAACAATATTCTCAACAGGTACGGTTGTATTACACCCGAAGAGTCGGCAAAGCACAAGCCATTTATCAGGTATGAAAAGGACCACTGCAATGAGATGTGGCAGACCGACTTCAAAGGAGAATTCCTTATGGCTGATAAGAAATACTGTTATCCGTTAAATATATTTGATGATTGCAGCAGATTTCTTATCATGACATCTCCCGGGCTGTCTACAGCCAATATGGTAATACCTGCTTTCAAAAAGGCTTTTTATGAATACGGGATGCCCGAATCCGTATTATCGGATAACGGTGCTCAATTCGCAGGCTTCCGTCAAGGCTTTACTCAATTTGAAAAGTGGCTTATGAATCATAATGTTTTACCCATACACGGAAGATTCAAGCACCCACAGACGCAAGGCAAAATAGAAAGAATGCATCGTACAATGAAGAACGAATTACTCAAGCATACGGTAATCGAAAACATTGACGATGCAAACATTAAGCTTCAAATTTGGAGAGATAAATACAACAATTTCAGACCCCACGAGGCTCTCGGTATGAGATGTCCTGCTGATGTCTACATACCAAGTAACAGGACATACAACGATACCGTCAAGCCATACGAATACGGCGGACAATATCATGTTATTAAAGTGAACAGTTGGGGTTATGTGCGTTTTGACAAATGGCAGATATATTTAAGTGAAACTATGATTAACGAACACATAGAATTTCGCCCGAATCCCCTTGGGGATTCCTTTATTGCCTGCTACCGTAATTTCAAAATCGCCGAGTTCAGTTCCATTGACGGTAAACTTCTTAACCGCAAAATTTCTAAACTCTAAATTGTATACCATGTCCTTACACCCTTTGTATACCATCTTTCTCTTGACACGAGCCCTGTCCCTACGATAATTTGATGTTTGTCAGCGGCGGGAGCAAGCCCCCGCCCTACACTGCGTTTTCGGGCATCCGCAAAAGTCGGTAGCGACAGTGAGCCGTCGGGAGGGCGTTTACAACCGAGCAGGCGAGCCGAGCGTGATTTTTGCGGAAAAGGAGGAGTTGCGTAGTGAATGAGAAATAGCCAAAGGCTGTTGCGAACGATACGGAGCAAACAACGACGCCGTGCGAAGCACCCACACTTCTTCACTATTCATTATTCACTCTTCACTCGCCCGCAAGGGCGCTGCTCCTGTCCCTACGGCTTCTATCAAATGAAAATGCTTGCAGAGCTAAGCCTCCCTTGTGTAAAGGGAGGTGGGTTGCCGCGAGGCAACTCGGAGGGATTGTAAAAATGTTTTTATATGATTTTGTAACAATCCCTCAGTCGTCATAAATGACGACAGCTCCCTTTACACAAGGGAGCCTATGTCGGACAGCCGCAAGGGCTGTCCCTACGGTATGATATAAATTATAATTTGTGCGCCGACGCTCTTTGTTATTCACTCTGTTTTGCTGTCTTTTCGTGCTTATTGTTATACATGAACATCAAAACGGCGGCGAGGATAATTACCGCATATCCGACAAAGCTCAACAGGTCGGGAACCTGATTGAACACAAAATAGCCTATTGCCGAGGTAAAAAGTATCTGCGAATAATCGTAAACCGATATTTCCCTCGCAGGCGCATAGGAATATGCGGCGGTTATCGTAAACTGTCCGCCTGCCGCACCTGCGCCGGCAAGAATCAGGAACAGCCACTGTTTTGCGCTCATAGGCACATAATCTATTATAAAGAACGGAAGCAGGACGACTACGGAAAAGGTCGAGAAAAAGAACACGATAAACGGTCCTTTTGCCCCCGCTTCACTCGCTTTTCTGACAAATGCATAGGCGGCACCCGCTCCTATTCCGCCGAGCAAGCCCATAAGAGCCGGGAAAAGCTCTGCGTTTGCCATTGAGGGCTTGACTATCAGCATACTGCCGAGGAATGCCGCGGTTATTGCGCTTATCTGGAACGGCGTTACCTTTTCCTTTAATATAATAATGCTGAAAACTATCGCAAAAAACGGCGACATCTTATTGAGTATCGATGCGTCGGCAAGCACAAGTCGGTCTATCGCATAAAAATTGCACACAAGTCCGAGTGTTCCCGCCGCCGAGCGGAAGAACATATATTTATACGACTCCCTCGGCGCTTTGAACATACTCGGGTCTTTAAGAAGCACTGCAAGCGCAAACAGCGCCGCAACCGCATTCCTGAAAAACGCCTTCTGAAGCGTGGGCAGGTCGCCCGCAAGCCTTACAAAGGTCATCATCAGCGCAAAGGAAAATGCGGAGGTTATCATAAGGATTATACCTTTATATTTACTTTTCAAATTATCGCCTCCGTCATACCGCCAAAGCCCTTGTCATATATCCAAAAGCAATTCCACGGGGCAGTGGTCGCTTCCGAAAATTTCCTGATGTATCGACGCGCCCGCAAGATTTTTTTCGAGCTTCTTTGACGCTATAAAATAGTCTATACGCCATCCGACATTTTTATCCCTTGCGTGGAAACGGTACGACCACCAGGAATATTCATTCTCGGCGTCGGGATAAAAATATCTGAAGGTGTCGATAAATCCGCAGTCGAGCATTGTCGTCATCTTTTCCCTTTCCTCGGGGGTAAAGCCGGGATTTTTGGTGTTCGTTTTCGGATTCTTAAGGTCGATTTCCTTATGCGCCACATTCAAATCTCCGCAGAAAACAACGGGCTTTTTCTTGTCGAGCGACAGGACATACTCCCTGAACTTGTCCTCCCACGACATACGGTATTCAAGCCTTTTGAGCCCGTCCTGCGAGTTCGGAGTGTAGCAGGTTATAAAATAAAACTTTTCAAATTCAAGCGTTATTACCCTACCCTCGTTGTCATAAAACGGCTGTTTTATTCCGTACTCAACGCTTATAGGCTCTTCCTTTGTGAATATCGCCGTACCCGAATATCCCTTTTTCTCCGCATAGTTCCAATAGCAATGGTAACCCTCGGGAGCAAAATCTATCTGACCCTGCTGCACCTTTGTCTCCTGCAGGCAGAATATATCGGCGTCAAGAGTATTGAATGCGGTCATAAAATCCTTGTTCATAACCGCCCTTATTCCGTTTACATTCCATGAAATGAATTTTTTCATATTTATTTTAACTCCTGTATTTTTTATAAAAGTATATCACATTATCCGAAAAGGCTCAATAAAATATAATGTGATTTTATTGACTTTAAAGCGCAAAAAATGTAAAATACGAAAGGAAAATGTATAATAAGAAAAGAGTAATTATATGAATGAAAAAGCAACCTCTTCCGAAAAAGCCGAAACAGGCAGGTCGTTCTGGAGCGTATTTGCCAAAGCTGTCGGTCTTATAATGGGAGTGGCAATAGCGTATATTGTGCTTTATATGGCATATAAGGACGGCAACACCCTCTATCAGTCGGCGTCCTCCGAAAAGCCGGGTACGGATATTATTTCCCCCTCGGCTTTGCCCGCAAACGGAAACAATACGGCTTCCGACGGTGCAAACGGCTCGGCACTTCCCCTGCCGGACAGCGATGTTCCGCCCGTTGACCTTACAAAAATGCCGCAGACAAAGGAAGAAATTGTCGAATATTACAAAGCCGCAAACGCAAAGGTCAAATTGCAGGCAAAGAGCGTTACAAGAATATATAACAGAGCTTCCAACTACAACGGCGTTATCGAAACGGGAAACAACCCCATACTTTCAAGGATAGGTAAGGCTGTAATGGGAAGATTTCTTACAGAGGACCTCGAACCCAAGACCTTTACGCAGCGTGATGAAATTGCGGACGCTTTTCCGCCCTCAAAAGCCGTTTGCGTACTCTCGGCGGAAGAGGTCGAAAGCGCAACCTGTACCGAAAAGGGCGATTTTTACGAGATAGAAATACATATGCTCCCCGAGGCTGACCCCGTAAACGGAAAGGGCACGGGCGCCGTAGGCACAATAATCACAAAACAGGAAATTACGGACGCAGTTGCGGGATATGTCGAGATTTCCGAAATCCACTGCGATTACGAAGATGTATATCTTATTGCAAGCATAGAAAAAAGCACGGGCGACATCAGCGAGTTATATGTTCATATGCCGATGTATCTCAGCCTGTCGGCTCTCGGAATGGACTGCAAGGTAGGTCTCTGCTTTGAGGACAGATACACCGTTGAATGGTAAGGAGCAGTAAATGAGTAAAAACGCTTTATTTGATAAAATAAAATACTTTATCATCGATATGGACGGCACATTTTACCTTGACGGCAACCTTATCGACGGCTCGCTCGATTTCCTTGAAAAGGTTAAGAGCGTGGGAAAAGATTTCTGTTTCTTTACCAACAACTCGTCGAACAATGTTGAGGTGTGCAAAAACAAGCTTCACAATATGGGCTGTGATGTAACGGACGGTAAAATCGTTATTTCCTCCCATGTTACAATTTCGCATCTTAAAAAGAATTATCCCGACGCCGGGGTTTATCTTCTCGGCAACGAAAGGCTGACCGCCGATTTTGTAAACGCCGGTATTGAGCTTGAGGAAGAAAATCCCGACATCGTGGTGCTCGGCTTTGACACAACCCTTACCTATGAAAAGATAAGAAAAGCCTGCAAGTTCATTGCAGACGGCAAAAAATACATTGCCACGCACCCCGATTTCAACTGTCCGACGGCAGACGGCTTTATGCCCGACACGGGCTCAATGATGGCTATGTTCAAAGCCTCCACGGGTAAGGACCCCGAGGTTATGGGCAAGCCCCACGCCCACACGGTCGAATACCTTACGGAAAAGCTCGGCTGTAAAAAAGAGGAGCTTTGCTTTATCGGGGACAGGCTTGAAACGGACATTGCAATCGGTATGAACAACGGGGTTACCTCGGTGCTTGTGCTGACGGGCGTTACGGACCTTGCCTCCTATGAAAAAAGCGATATTAAAGCCTCGTTTGTCGCAAAGTCGTTAAAGGCTTTGGCTGAGGAATTATAACGGATTAAACAGATTAAAAACGGAGATTTTCATCTCCGTTTTTTGTTTATTCAAGCGATATTTTTTCGATTTTCGTGCCCGTATAGTAATGGGAAAGTATCGCCTTGTAATCACTGCCGTTTCTTGCCATATAGTCGGCGCCGTACTGGCTCATTCCTATAAGGTGCCCGTAGCCCGTCACATTAAAGGTAAAGCTTCCGTTTGAGTATTCGACCGAAAAGGCGGGGCTCCTCAAAGAAAACAGATTACGAGCCTTTGTGCCCGTGAGGGTTTTGCCGCCTATGACAATGCTTTTTACCGCTCCCGCTTCGGTGCGCTCCGTGTTTCCTATCCATGCAGACGGGTCGTCGCCGAGCTGAATTTCGGGGTCGCCCGACAGGGAGGCTGCAAACTGCTCCGCAGTCAGAACGACAGTTGAGGAACAGTCGGGAGACAGCTTATCGCCCGAAGACACAACCGAGACAAGATACGGCAATTCCCCGCCCCATATGTCCGAGGCGTTTTCGGTCTTGCCCGTGCTTATGGCACAGTACGCCGCAACTATCGGATCGGAATTATAGGTCACCGCCTGCCCCGCCACCTCGCTTACGGCGGCAAGTATTTTTTCGTGATAGCGGTCGTATTTGTCGCCCCATTTTTCCTTTTGCTGTTCCTCGCTTAAATATCCCTGATGCTTTTTCGGGTCGTCCGATATATCGGCACCGTTGAGTGAGGAATCGGGATTTTTACGAAGCCTTACAAGGTTTGTGTATGCCGCAACCGCCTGCGCTTTGAGCGCCTCCTCGTGATATGTCGCAGGCATTTCGCTTGCAACGCAGCCGACAAGATATTCAGTAACGGACGCCGTCATTATGTTGCCGTCGGCTTTTGCCATAACCTTTACAACGCCGTTTTCCGCATCGGTTTCCTTGTCCGCTTCTGACGAAAACGAAGTGGAGAATGTCTCTTTTACATTCTTTGCCGAAAACTCCGACAGGTCAAGCGCCGCCACGGGAGTCGCTATCATTGCGACAAGCATTACAATCACAAAAATTACGGGTCTTTTCATTTAATGTACCTCCGTTTATAATTCTTTGGTTTTCGTTGACTTTACGGCTGTTTTGATATACAATAGAATATCAATTAAAATGTATAATTGTGTCTTGATATATTATTTTATTTGTAAGGAGGCTCGGAAATGTCCGAATTTATTTCTTCCATCTCCGACAATACCATTCATAGTTTATGCGACGAATTGCTGAAAAATAACAGCATACAGCCCGAGGACTATAAAAGATTTGATGTTAAAAAGGGCTTGAGGAATTCCGACGGCACGGGCGTTATGGCAGGTCTTACGAGGATTTGCTCGGTTGAGGGCTACTACATAGACGACGGCGAGCGTGTACCCAGAGAGGGCAGACTTTTTTACCGCGGTATAAATATGAGCGATATAGTCAAAAACTGTAAGGAGGAGAACCGTTTCGGCTTTGAAGAGGTCGTATGGCTTCTGCTTTTCGGCGATTTGCCGACAAAGGAGCAGCTTGATGTTTTCACTTCCGTTCTCGCTCAGGCAAGGGAGCTTCCCGACGAATTTATCGAGGATATAATAATGAAAGCTCCGTCGAGAGATATTATGAACAAGGTTGCAAGCTCCGTGCTCGGACTTTACACCTTTGACGAAAATCCCGACGACACCTCGCTTGAAAATGTTCTGCGCCAGTCAATCCAGCTTATAGCGCAAATACCGATGCTTATGTCCTACGCTTATCAGGCTAAAAGAAGAACCTTTGACCGTAAGAGCATGTACATTCATCAGAACAACCTCAACTACACTATGGCGGAGTCCATTTTGGGCTCTATCCGCTCCGACCGCAAGTTCACGGACGCGGAAGCAAAGCTTCTTGACACCTGTATGATAATTCACGCAGACCACGGCGGCGGTAACAACTCGGCTTTCACAACACGCTGCATTACCTCCACGGGAACGGACACCTACTCGGCAATCGCCGCGGGTATCGGCTCCCTTAAAGGACCCAAGCACGGCGGTGCAAATATAAGGGTTCACAAAATGGTGGAGGATATAAAAGCAAATGTCAAAAACACGGCTGACGAGGGTCAGATAGCCGATTACCTTACAAAGGTTATCAAAAAAGAGGCGGGCGACGGCTCGGGGCTCATATACGGTATGGGTCACGCCGTATATACCCTTTCCGACCCGAGAGCGGTACTGCTTAAAAAGGACGCTCAAAAGTACTCGGCACAGTTCGGTTACGAGGAGGATTTCAGAATTCTCGAAACCGTTGAAAAGGTCACACCCGAGCTTTTCTGCAAATACAAGGGCATAAAGAAAAAAATATGCGCCAATGTCGATTTGTACTCTGGTCTTATCTACTCGATGCTGCGAATTCCCGAGGAGCTTTTCACCCCGATATTTATGTCGGCAAGGGTTCCCGGCTGGTGCGCTCACAGAATAGAAGAGCTTTATTCCGGCGGAAAGATAATGCGCCCCGCATACAAGAGCGTTTCGCTGCCGAGGAATTTTGTTCCGCTTTCGGAACGAATCGACGACCACGAGGTACAGAACGAATACATTCCCACCGAAGAAAGATAATTACGAAAGAGGCTTGAAAAATGAGTTCAAAATCAGCAAAAAAGAACATCGGCTTCAAGGCGATATACGCTGTCCTCGGCGTTGCGCTTGCGGCTTTAATCCCTGTCAGAATTTATCAGCTTGTCTGCCTTAACGAGAGAGACTCAAGCGGATTTTTCTCACGAGTAAATGCAAGCGTTTATATTTTCTATGCGCTCGCAGTTATCTTTGCGGCGGCAATATTCGTGCTTGTTACGCTCACAAATAAGGTTACGGCTTCAAAGTCGGTAAGAGGTAAATCAAAGCCGCTTTGTATCGGTGCGGCGCTGTTTGCGCTCGGTCTTGCATATGACACGGGCATTTGCGTCGGCTCTTTCATAAAATCGGTTACAAGCTACGGCGCAGGCTCGAACACTGTTGCATATCTGTTCTCAAACGGTATGTTCTCCGTGTTCTTTGAGGCTGTTTTCGGACTTTGCGCCTGCATTTACTTCATACTTTTCGCCCTTTATTACCACGACGGCAAGGGCTCCTTTGCCGATTACAAATTCCTTGCTCTGACTCCCCTTTTCTGGGCTATGTTCAGAACGGTTTACAGATTTATGACCAAGATAAGCTTCGTAGTTCTTGCAGACCTTCTGCTTGAGCTTGCAATGCTTATATTTATGATGCTGTTCTTTATGTCGTTTGCAAGGATAAGCTCGCAGATTTGCCAAAAGCACGAAATGCGCAAGGCTATGAGATACGCCCTTGTTGCGGCGATGTTTGCGCTTGTTATCGGCGTTTCAAGGCTTGCGGTTACGGTTTGCGGTCTTTCCTCAACCCTCCCGACAGGCTTTCCGTTCTCGCTTACCGATATAACCTTCGGCGTGTTTGCGATTATCTATGTTGACGCCTGCTCAAAATCGGGCAGAAGCGCAGACGAGGACGAGCTGTTGGCAGATGAAACGGAAAAGCCGTCCAAAGAACCCGTTGACGAAGACTTCCTTGAAAACTGACGGCGGGGAAGTATATGTTTTTACAAAATGTTGCGGTTGCGGCAAAGCAGGTGGCAATTCTTTACATTATAGTTGCTGTCGGCTTTATATGCGACAGAACCAAGCTTTATACCGAAAAGGCTTCAAGGCTTACAAACGACCTGCTTTTCTACATCGTTACTCCCGCAATTATAATTTCATCGTTTACCGCAATGGAATTGACCGATGAAAATTGGCACAATCTTCTTATGTCGTTCCTCGGCGGAACGGTGTTCCACATTATCGCGATTATAATCTCCCTGCCCTTTTTCAGGCACGGCAAGGAGGACGCAATGCGGGTATATAAATTCGCCTGCGTTTACGGCAATGTCGGATATATGGTGCTTCCGCTTGCGGCGGCGGTGCTCGGCACTGAGGGCGTGTTCTTCTGCTCGGGCGTGCTTATCCCTTTCAATGTTTTTTCGTTCACGCACGGCGTTTACCTTATGAAAAAGAGCGAAAACGGAAAATCGCCGATAAGCCTTAAATCGCTTATCTTGAACCCCGGTATTATCTCGGTTATAATCGGTCTGCCGATTTATCTTTTGGAAATAAGGCTTCCCGATGTTATACTCACACCCGTCGAATACATCGCAAGCATAAACACTCCGCTTGCAATGCTTATGTTCGGCACATACCTTTCAAAAACCGACCTTAAAAAGATGTTTTTACGCCGTGAAGCGTACCTTGTGGCGCTGTTGAAGCTTATTGCAATGCCGCTGATTTCGTTCGGCGTGTTCAGGCTTATGGGCATTTCGGGCACATTGCTCACGGCGCTTATTCTTTCGGCATCCGCCCCGACTGCGAACAACACGGTTATGTTCTCGACAAAATACGGCAGGGATAACGAGGCGGCGTCGCAGACCGTTGCGGTCGTAAGCTTTATTTCGATTATCACAATGCCCGTAATGATAGCGCTTTCGCAGAATTTTTAACGAAAGATTTTGATTTTATGAGAATAGACGATTTTAATCTAAACCGCCGTGAGAGCGAGGCTCTTCGGTCATATGCAAAGAACGGCACATTTCCGCAGACCTTTCTCATAGAGAGCGGAACGCTTGAAACGAGGCTTAGCTTTGCCCGTTTTCTTGCAAATATGATTGTCTGTAAGGGCGAGGGCGAAAAGCCCTGCGGTATATGTCCCGCCTGTATAAAGTGTCGGGCAAATTCAAATCCCGACATAAAGCAATACGGCGAAGAAAAGGAAAACTACACCTTCAAGGTCGAAACCTCGAGGCAGATAAGGCAGGACGCCTTTGTTATCCCGAACGATTCGGACAAAAAGGTTTATATAATAACCGAAGCGCAGAATATGAACGACTCCTCGGAGAACGCAATGCTCAAAATCCTCGAAGAGCCGCCGCATTTCGATTACTTCATACTCACCTGTTCGTCAAAAAGCGCAATGCTCGACACGATAATTTCAAGGGCGTCGCTGATAAGCCTTTCGGATGCAGAGGAAACATATTCCGAAAAATGCGTTACCCTCGCCGAAAACATTGCGGTTTCGCTTTGTGCGGACACGGAGCTTGAACTGCTTAAAGAGCTCTCTTTTCTCGCAAACGACAAGGGAGATTTTCTCGAAACGCTGTCGGCGCTCACAAGGATATTTACCGACGCGCTTATCTTTAAGCAGACGGGTAAAAACAATTCGGATTTTTCCGATGTTACGCAGGTGCTGTGTTCAAAACTTTCGGCAAACAAGCTGTATGCCCTTATCGGGGAAACGGCAAAGCTTGTCGGATTATTCAAACAAAACGCAAATTATAATTTACTCATAACCGCAATGAGCGGACGCTTACGCTCGGCGGTAGGCAAATAAAGGAGAAATATATGGCAGAAATAGTCGGTATAAGATTTAAGAATGTAGGTAAGGTCTACTACTTCGGACCTAACGGAATGACCTTCAAAAAGGGCGACCGTGCAATAGTCGAAACCGCAAGAGGTCTTGAGTGCGGCGAGGTTGCGATGGAGAACAGGGATGTTCCCGACGACAGCATCGTAAATCCGCTCAAGCCCGTAATCAGGCTCGCTACCGAGGCCGATTTGAAAACGGTTGAACAGAACAAGGAAAAAGAGAAAAAGGCATATAAGATATGCGAGGAGAAAATCGCACAGCACGGGCTTGAAATGAAGCTTGTCGATGTCGAATACACCTTTGATTCAAGCAAAATCCTTTTCTACTTTACCGCCGACGGCAGGGTTGACTTCCGTGAGCTTGTAAAGGACCTTGCGGGCGTATTCAGAACAAGGATAGAATTGCGGCAGATAGGCGTAAGGGACGAGGCAAAAATGCTCGGCGGCTTCGGAATATGCGGCAGACCGTTTTGCTGCAAATCATTCCTCGGCGAATTCCAGCCCGTTTCCATTAAAATGGCAAAGGAGCAGGGAATGTCATTAAACCCCGTAAAGATAAGCGGAACCTGCGGCAGACTTATGTGCTGTCTCAAATACGAGCAGGACACCTACGAGCACCTTTTGCGCCACACGCCC
Organism: uncultured Eubacteriales bacterium; assembly: GCA_902491475.1. GTDB lineage: Bacteria > Bacillota > Clostridia > Oscillospirales > Acutalibacteraceae > Fimenecus. Next base: position 103,412 of record CABUHY010000003.1, on the reverse strand, counting down.
AAGGTCGGTGCCATCGTCGAAACCGTTGAGGGCAGAGGCACGGTAATAGAAAACAACCTTATTACGGGTATGCTTAAAATCAGACTCGACAGACGAAGCGACGCCGCTCCGATAACTGTTGAACGCCACAGCGTCAAGCTTATAAAGGACGCTCAGATTAAGCTCGACAAGAAAGAAATCGAAGCTCTTAAAGGTATCGAATAAAATTCACAAAAAAGCACTTGATATTTTGAAAAATTGTGCTACAATGTAATTCAATAAACTACAAGGGAGGTAAGAATTATGGCATACAAAATCAGTGATGATTGCATTACTTGCGGTGCTTGCGCTGCAGAATGTCCCGTTGAAGCTATTTCCGACGGCGGCGATAAGTACGTAATCGATGCGGATACTTGCATTGAATGCGGCAACTGCGCAGAAGTTTGCCCCGTAGGAGCTCCCTCACAGGAATAATCCTTAGGAAAAGCTGTTACATAAAGACCCGATTTTCGGGTCTTTATTTTTTTGTCTTGACATAAGGCGGCAAAAGATATATAATTGCAAATTGAAATTCGTTTTCAATTTCATTTCGGAGGCGGAATATGGGCTACACAACAAAACAAAGTACGGAAATTCTTGACTTTTTGAAGAATAATAAGGACAGGCATCTCACTGCCGAAGATGTTTTTTACTCCCTGCGCCAAAACGGCTGCAATATCGGCAGGACAACCGTTTACCGCCACCTTGAAAGGCTTCACGAGGACGGGGTTATAAGAAAATACATCCTCGGCGACGGTGCCTGCGCCTGCTATCAGTATTTTGACGACACGGGCGACTGCCACAGGCATTATCACTTAAAATGCCTTAAATGCGGCAAGCTTCTCCACGCCGAATGTGAGTTCTTAAACGACCTGTCGGAACATATAGAAAAAGAGCACGACTTCGTCATTGACGGCGAAAAGACAGTGCTTTACGGTATTTGCGGCGAATGCCGCAGAAAGGACTGATTTTAATTGCTTGATATATTGAAAGATGTTGTGCTTGACACGGCGCTTGACTGTCTGAAAATGCTGCCGTTTTTGTTTTTTGCCTTTCTTTTGCTTGAAGCGGTGGAGCACCACACATCAAAAAAGACGGACAAAATTCTTGCAAAATCGGGTAACTTCGGTCCTCTCGTCGGCGCATTGCTCGGCTGCGTGCCCCAGTGCGGCTTTTCGGTCTTTGCCGCAAACCTGTATTCGGGCGGACTTATAGGTCTCGGAACGCTTATTGCGGTTTTCCTCTCCACCTCGGACGAAGCTGTGATAATTATGTTCTCCCACCCCGAAAGCAAGGCGGAAATACTCAAGCTCATAGCCGTGAAAATCGTCATTGCGGTATTTTTCGGATATATAATAACGCTTTTTGAAAAGAAAAAGCCCGAGCCCGAAAAGCATGTCGAGGACCTGTGCGAGGACGAACACTGCGGCTGTCACGACGAGCACGGCGGAATATTAAAGCCTGCCCTGCGGCATACGGTAAAAATTTTCGGCTTCCTTGTGCTGACGGTATTCCTTCTCAACCTTGCGGTGGAATTCCTCGGCATCGACCGAATTTCAAAGCTTCTGCTTTCCGACTCCTTTTTCCAGCCGTTCCTTGCGGCAATAATCGGAATAATCCCCAACTGTGCCGCTTCGATTTTACTCACAGAGCTTTACCTTAAAGGTGCGATAAGCTTTGCCTCTGTAATTTCGGGACTTTGTATGGGTGCGGGCGCAGGACTTATCGTAATGTTCCGCGAAAACAGGAATGTAAAAGAAAATCTTAAAATCGTCGCAATTATGTACGCCTGCTCGGTGCTTTCGGGCATTGCGGTTTCGTTTTTACCGATATAATTTGCCGATATAAAAAGAAAGGGCGGTAAGTAAATGATGAAAATCGGTAAAAAAAGAGTTATATCCGTTATACTCGCAATAACATTTATACTTACCGTGCTTTGCTTCGGCATTTTCATGACCGTTGAGTCCCATCATGAATGTTCCGGAGAAAAATGTCCTGTTTGCTGTCACATAAGCTTCTGCAAATCGGCAATTAAAACAACTGCGCTTGTCGTAAGCACTTCGGGAGCGGCAACTGCATTTTATTTCAGTATATTTAGCGAAAGCGTCTTTAATATTGAAGATGCCGTCAACAGCACTTTAGTTACACTAAAGGTTAAGCTTTCGGATTGATAAAGAACATTTCAACGGAAGAAATCCGCCTTGTATCGTACAGATAGCGGGGCTTTGTCTTCCGTTGCTTTTATTGTTAATTATGTTCTTAAATATCCGGAGGTAAATCCAATGAAAAAAATAATATCAATTATACTTGCACTTGTTGTATTTGCAAGTGCTTTGTCCGCTTGTTCAAATCGAGCTAATACAAAAACAAGCAATAAACTGAAAATAGTTACAACAATTTTTCCCGAATACGATTGGGTGCGTGAAATCATCGGAGAAAATTCCGACAAATTCGAGCTTACCATGCTTTTGGATAACGGGGTTGATCTTCACAGTTATCAGCCCACCGCCGATGACATTGTAAAAATTTCAGAGTGCGATCTGTTTATATATGTAGGCGGCGAGTCCGACGGCTGGGTGGATGACGCTATTAAAAATACAACCCGAGATGTAAAAACAATCAACTTATTGAGCACCCTCGGCAGCAGCGTTAAAGAGGAAGAGGTCGTTGAAGGTATGCAAGAGGAAGAGCACGAACATGACGAAGAAGGTCACGAAGAAGGTCACGAAGAAGGACACGAAGAAGGTCCGGAATATGACGAGCATGTTTGGCTTTCATTGAAAAACGCCGAAATACTTTGCAACGCTATATCAAGTGCAATTCAGGAAATTGACGCAAAAGACAAAGAAACATATGCGGTAAACACAGAAGCCTATATTCAGAAACTTTCAAATCTGGACGCAGATTATCAAAAAACGGTTGATAACGCAAAAATCAAAACGCTGCTTTTTGCAGACCGTTTCCACTTCAGATATCTTGCCGATGATTATAATCTTAATTACTTTGCAGCCTTTGTCGGTTGCTCAGCCGAAACCGAAGCAAGCTTTGAAACCGTTTCGTTCCTTGCTAAGAAAGTAGATGAGCTAAATTTGCCCTGCGTGCTGACCATTGAGGGCAAGGAGCACAAGATTGCCGAAACAGTTGTTGAGAATACAACGGAGAAAAACCAAAAGATACTGACGATGGATTCCATGCAATCCACCACTTCACAGGATGTGAAAAACGGTACGACCTACCTTTCTGTTATGGAGAAGAATCTCTCCGTGCTGAAAGAAGCATTAGGTTAAGGAGGTCGTTTTATGGCTCAGCTAACTTGTCAAAATCTCTGCGTCGGCTATGATGGAAAGTCCGTTCTGCAAGACCTCAATTTTGAGGTCTTTGCAGGCGACTACCTCTGCATCGTAGGGGAAAACGGCTCCGGTAAGAGTACACTTATGAAAACAATTCTCGGCTTGCAGCCGCCTATCAGCGGCAGAATTTTGACGGGTGACAGGCTGAGAAAAAATGAGATAGGCTACCTACCGCAGCAAACGCAAGTACAAAAGGACTTTCCTGCATCCGTGAGAGAAATAGTTCTCTCCGGGTGTCAAGGGCGCTGCGGCAGCCGCCCCTTTTACAACAAAGAAGAAAAACAGCTTGCGGCAGAAGCTATGAACAAGATGCAAATCACACAGCTTGAAAGGCGCTGCTATCGAGAGCTGTCCGGCGGACAGCAGCAACGGGTATTGCTTGCCCGTGCACTGTGTGCCACACAAAAGATGCTGCTCTTGGACGAGCCTGTTTCCGGGCTTGACCCCAAAGTAACGGCTGAAATGTATCGTCTGATTGGGGACTTAAATCATCGGGACGGTATCACTGTTATTATGATTTCACACGATATTACTGCCGCAGTTAAATATGCCAGCCATATTCTGCATATTGGCAACACCGTTTTTTTCGGAACAAAGGCAGACTATCTTGGGAGCCCGCAGGGGCGGATATTTGCCGCAGAGAAAGGCGGTGATATATAATGAGCGCTATCTTGGAAAAGCTGACTCTCTATTGGGCGTATCCCTTTGTTCGCTATGCGCTGGTTGTCGGTGTGCTGATTGCATTCTGTTCCTCTCTGCTGGGAGTAACGCTGGTGTTGAAAAGGTTTTCTTTCATTGGCGACGGTTTGTCCCATGTGGCGTTTGGTGCAATGGCGATTGCAGCCATTTTGCAGATTACAAATGAAATGCCGCTTGTTATGGTCATTACGATTATCAGTGCAGTTTTGCTCCTGCGTACAGGACAGAATACAAAAATCAAAGGTGATGCCGCCATCGCAATGATTTCAGTCGGTTCTTTGGCGGTCGGCTATATGCTGATGAACATTTTCTCCACCTCGTCTAATCTTTCGGGCGATGTGTGCAGCACGCTGTTCGGCTCGACTTCCATCTTAACGCTGTCCCCCGTTGAGGTGTGGCTGTGCGTGGGAATGTCTGTGTTGGTAGTTGCGATATTCGTCTTGTTCTATAACAAAATTTTCGCCGTAACTTTCGATGAAAATTTTGCGAGAGCGACCGGAACAAAGGCTGGGCTCTACAACCTTTTGATTGCTATCATTGTTGCAGTCATCATAGTGCTTGCTATGAACCTTGTTGGCTCGTTGCTGATTTCCGCATTGGTGATTTTCCCTGCACTGTCAGCTATGCGAATATTTAAGAGCTTCAAAAGCGTTACTGTTTGTGCGGCGGTTTTTTCTGTAATTTGTTCTTTTTTCGGCATTATAATCTCTATTCTTGCGGGAACTCCCGTCGGCTCTACAATAGTCATTATGCAAATTGCGATTTTTTTAATATCGTATCTTGTGGGATATGCTGTAGGAGGTGCTGAAAAATGAAAAAAATATTGGCTTTAATCACTGCGATTTTGCTTGCTTTGCTGTCATCATGCAGCAATAAAACCAATTCATCATCCGAAGATGCCTCCACGCAAAGCACAACACGGGAGGCCTTTTCAACAATTACAGCCGCCGAAAAAGAGCTAACGACCGAGTCTTCAAAGGTTGATATCGATCTGACAAAATTAAGCAGTACAATGGTATACTCCGAAGTGTACAATATGATGTCAAAGCCCGAAAATTATATAGGCAAAAAGATAAAAATGAAGGGTATGTTTTCGTATTTCAAAGTTTCCGAAACAAACAACGAATATTTTTCCTGTATAATCTCGGATGCTACGGCATGCTGCTCTCAGGGGATTGAATTTGTCCTTGATGACAATCGCTCATATCCGGATGAATATCCGAAGGTCGGTTCTGAAATAACGGTAGTCGGAACATTTGAAACATATAAAGAATTTGATGTTATGTATTGCCGTCTTGCAAACGCAAAACTTATTGAATAATTCACCGCACCCGTATTTTATATGCGGGTGCGGTTCACTTTTTTGCTTAGATTACGCATTCGCTTTTCGTTGACATAACGGGTGTAATACTATATAATATTTGTGTATGGTTTGAAACAAAAAATATGAAACCTTTAAGGAGGAAAAAACAATGGTAAAAGCAATTGTCGGCGCTAACTGGGGCGATGAGGGCAAGGGTAAAATTACCGATATGTTTGCCGAAAAGGCAGACATTGTCATTCGTTTTCAGGGCGGTGCAAATGCGGGACACACCATTATCAACGATAAAGGACGCTTTGCGTTCCATCTGATGCCCAGCGGCGTGTGCTATGACCACACAACCTGCATTATAGGAAACGGCGTTGCGCTTGACATCAACAAGTTTTTGACAGAGCTTGAGGATGTCCGCAAGGCAGGTCTCAATCCGAAGCTTCTTGTTTCGGACAGGGCACAGATACTTATGCCCTATCACATTCTTCTCGACACATACGAGGAAGAACGCCTCGGTAAGAACGCTTTCGGTTCGACAAAGAGCGGTATTGCTCCGTTTTTCTCGGACAAGTATGCAAAAATCGGCATTCAATTAAACGAGCTTTTCGACGAGGAAACCCTCAGAGCAAAGCTCAAAAACATCTGCACGCTGAAAAATCTCACTCTCGAGCATGTTTATCACAAGCCCCTGCTTGACGAGGAAGAGCTCTACAACACCTGTATGGAATATAAGGAGAAAATCGCTCCCTATGTATGCGATACTCACGCTTATCTTCAGCAGGCAATCAAAGACGGCAAGGAGATACTTCTCGAGGGTCAGCTCGGCACACTTAAAGACCCCGATTTCGGTATTTACCCGATGGTAACCTCCTCCTCAACCCTTGCGGGCTACGGCGCAGTCGGCGCAGGTATTCCGCCTCATATGATAAAAGAAGTTATCACCGTTACAAAGGCATATTCCTCGGCGGTCGGCGCAGGCGAATTTGTTTCCGAAATTCTTGATGAGGACGAGGCACAGGAGCTTCGTATCCACGGCGGCGACAAGGGCGAATTCGGCGCTACAACGGGCAGACCGAGAAGAGTCGGCTGGTTCGACTGCGTTGCCACACGCTACGGTATAGAATGTCAGGGCGCTACAAAAGTCGTTATGACCGCTATCGACTGCCTCTCTTATCTTGACGAGATAAAGGTTTGCACGGCTTATGAGGTTGACGGCAAGATAATCAAGGACTTCCCCACGACCTCTGTCCTCAAAAAATGCAAGCCCGTATTTGAAACTCTTAAAGGCTGGCACTGCGACATAAGAGGTATCAGGGACTTTGACAAGCTTCCCGAAGAGGCAAAGGCTTATGTTGAATTCATTGAAAAGCAGCTCGGTCATAAGATTGATATGGTATCAAACGGACCCGAGCGCGAGGCTATAATATACAGATAATTGAGGTACAGATAACTTTATGGAAAAAATTCTTGTTTTGGACTTCGGCGGTCAGTACAATCAGTTGATTGCCCGCAGAGTCCGTGATAACAATGTTTACGCCGAAATCCTCCCCTACACCACCCCTATTGATGTTATCAAAAACAACAATTACAAGGGTATTATTTTCACGGGCGGACCCAACAGCGTATACGATATGAAATCTCCGCACTACACCAAGGAGATACTTGAGCTCGGCGTTCCCGTACTCGGCATTTGCTACGGCTGCCAGCTTATCGCATGGATGTGCGACGGAAAGGTTGAGACAGCCCCCGTCTCCGAATACGGCAAAATCGAAGTCAGCGTAAAGGACTCTCCCCTCTTCAAGGACATTCCCGAAAAGAGCGTTGTATGGATGAGCCATACGGACTATATCGCACAGGCTCCCGAGCATTTTGAGGTTGTCGGCAGCTCAAAGGACTGCCCGTGCGCCGCAATGCAGTATCCCGAAAAGAAGATTTATGCCGTTCAGTTCCACCCCGAGGTTACCCACAGCGAATACGGACTTAAAATGCTTCACAACTTCCTCTATGAAGTATGCGACTGCAAGGGCGACTGGATAATGGACGACTTTATAGAGGAAACCGTTGCCGAGCTTCGTGAGAAAATCGGCGACAAGAGAGTTATTCTCGGACTTTCCGGCGGCGTTGATTCATCTGTTGCCGCAGGTCTTTTGAGCCGTGCAATAGGCGACAGGCTTACATGTGTGTTCGTTGACCAGGGACTTATGCGTAAGGACGAGGGAGACTTTGTAGAAAAGACCTTTACCTCACTTTTCGATATGAAATTTGTAAGAGTAAACTGTCAGGAGCATTTCCTTGAAAAGCTCAAGGGCGTTACCGACCCCGAGGAAAAGAGAAAGATTATCGGTACGGAATTCTACAATGTATTCTGGGACGAAATCAAGAAGGAAAATGACAAGGGCTTCTTCGCACAGGGCACAATTTACCCCGACTGTATCGAATCGGGCAAGGGCGACGCAGCGGTCATAAAGACTCACCACAACAAGGTTAAAATGCCCGATGACATTGAATTCGAGGGCATAATCGAGCCCCTTTGCGATTTGTTCAAGGACGAGGTACGAAAGGTCGGCGAAAAGCTCGGCATACCGCATGAGCTCGTTTGGCGTCAGCCGTTCCCCGGTCCCGGACTCGGAGTAAGAATAATCGGCGAAATCACCGCCGAAAAGGTAAGAATACTTCAAGATGCGGACGCAGTTTTCCGTGATGAAATGGCTAAGACGGGTTATGAGAGCGAATTGAGTCAGTTCTTCGCAGTCCTCCCCGGCGTTCAGTCGGTCGGTGTTATGGGCGACCACAGAACCTATGAACAGCTTATCGTTCTTCGCGCCATCACAACCGATAACTTTATGACAGCCGATTGGGCTCGCATCCCCTACGACCTGCTCGCAAAGGTGTCGAACAGGATTACCAATGAGGTCAAGGGCGTAAACCGAGTAGTCTACGACATAACCTCCAAACCCCCCGCAACAGTTGAGTGGGAATAATATCACGAGTTGCGTAAACCCGCATAAACACTGGGCTTTAGGCTCTCAAATTCCCGATTTGATAGCAAAATGATAGCAGACTGCAAAACGCATTTATTGTGCGTTTCCTGTGGTTTGCGGGTACAATTATCTTAATATATTCTAAAAAGGCATTACTGACTTTTGCAGTCGGTAATGCCTTTTTTGTGTTTATTTTATAAATGATTTAATTAGTGCCCAAAAAGCATTCCATCCCATAACTATTGCCATAATTCCACTTACAAAACTTACAGTGGTAACAAAAAAATTGATAATCTTTAGAATCGGGTTCTTTTTGATTTTTGTGCTACTTTCTGCTGATATAAATCCAAACCATTTTAACAGTAGCACTGGCAAAATTATAAGTTTAACTCCTTCAGCAAAGTCTGAAAAAGGGTTTTTAAGACTTCTTTTGATTTTTTCTTCGGCAAGTTTTAGAGTACCTAAATGTCGAAGAAACATATCATCACAATCTTGAACTGCTTGGTTCCATCTTCCCATCAAGATGATATTGCCTTGATTTCTTATAGCATTGCGGGTCTCAGGCAAAAAGTTTACAAGTAATTCGTAATTGTTTGTTGCATATCCTTTTAAATTGTCTTGAACATAAGCATATACACCGTCTGCACCTAACTCATATTGCATTTCTTTGACTTTTCCAGTTAGTTCGTAATATAACTGTTGATTAAAACTACGCTTTTGAAAAAGTTCATTTAAAAAGTTTATAAATTTGTTTCGATATTCGACAGTAAATTCATATCTGCTGCGAATATCACCAAGTTCTAAAAATTTTGAAATAAAGCCGATTATAGCGACACCTAACAAAATGCCAATTGGTATAAGTTTATCCATATTATTTATTCTCTTTAGCGTTTAGCGCATTACTTGCAGGATAGTTGTAACGCCAACGGTCATATTCCTCTTTCGTGATTTCTCCGTTTTTGAACTTTTCCGCTTGTTCCTGCCAAGCGGAAAACATATCAAACATTGTAAGATAGTTTATGCCCATACCTTTATCAAGGCGTATGCAAAGCTCGTCATCAAGTTTATCAATACGGAAACCATATAAATCTTCAAGAGTAAACAGAGTGTGCATTAAGCCGTTGTAACTGTCAATATCCGGCACAGTTAAAGCACTTGTTGATATGCCAAACACATTTGCAAGATTGTTTGTTAAATCAGCCTTAGGCGTTCTGCTGCCGGATTCATACTGTGCCATACGGATGTCAGCGGTTTTTTCCGGAAAGCCCACCTGCATACCAAGGTACTTCTGCGTCATACCTTTTAAATTTCTGAAAAATCTTATTCTTTCGCCGATAGCCATACTATAGCTCCTCTCACTTTACTGTTAAATATCATAGCATAACAAGTTAAGCAATGTCAAGTAACATAAAACAAAAAAGATTAATATTCTTGCGAAAGCCACTTGACATAACGGAATATGTTTAGTATAATCATTAAGCAAATAGCGTTAAGTTTATTTGCAAACAACTGAATATCCGTCATACATCACGGTAATGGTGTATCCGCTCGGGCAAATCGGAATGCGGTCAGAAAGTTCTCCGACACTAAATAATTATGAAAATTAAAAATGAAAGGATGATGTTAATGTCTAACAAAATGTTTATGCGGGTTGAAGATGTGGCAGAAGAAATGGGCGTTTCCGTTTCTTACGCTTATAAACTTATACGCAAATTAAATAAAGAATTGCAGTCAACTGGGTGTATTACAATTCCCGGCAGAATTGACCGTAAATTCTTTCACGAAAAATTTTACTCAACCAAAACAATTGAAAGGAGCGATTAAAATGGGAGCATTTAAAAATGAAAAAAACGGAACTTGGTATGTGCAGTTCCGTTACACAGACTGGCAAGGCTTGCGACAGCAAAAATTAAAGCGTGGCTTTGCCACCAAACGAGAGGCACAGGAGTGGGAACGAGCATTCCTGACCGAAAAGAAAGCCGATGTCACAATGCCATTTAAGACTTTTACGGAATTGTACGAAAAAGATGTTAGACCAAAGTTAAAGGAAAACACTTGGCTTACCAAAGAGCATATTATTAAAACTAAAATATTGCCGTATTTTGAGCATAAGCGATTGTGTGATATATCGGCAAAAGATGTTATCGCTTGGCAAAATGAGATTAGAAAGCAAACAAATTCAAGTGGAGAGCCGCTTTCTCAGGGATATTTAAAGACGATTCATAACCAGTTAAGTGCATTGTTTAATCACGCAATTAAAATTTATGGTCTAAGGCTAAACCCTGCCTCTACGGTCGGTAATATGGGTAAGGAAGAACGCAAAGAAATGAATTACTGGACTGTGGAGGAATACGGTAAGTTTTCTGATGAAATGATGGACAAGCCTCTTTCTTACTATGCTTTTCAAATGCTTTATTGGACCGGTATCCGTGTAGGTGAATTGCTTGCATTAACTGCCGGTGATTTTGACTTTAAAAACAATATGCTTACAATCAATAAATCTTATCAAAGATTGCACGGAGAAGATGTTGTCACTACCCCGAAAACAGAGAAGAGCAATCGAACAATAAAAATGCCACAGTTTTTGTGTGATGAAATGCAAGAATACTTGAAAATGTTTTATTCGCCGAATGACAGCGACAGAATATTCCCTATTTCAAAAAGCTATCTTCATCACGAAATGGACAGGGGCTCAAAAGCCGCAAGTGTAAAGCGTATTCGTATTCACGATTTGAGACATTCGCATGTTTCACTTTTAATAAATCAAGGCTACCAAGCCGCTGCTATTGCGGATAGAGTCGGTCACGAAACCGTGGAAATTACCGACAGATATACACATATATATCCGTCAAAACAAAACGAAATGGCAAACACCCTTGATGAATTATGGAAGGAGAAAAAATAATATGTCATTGAAAAACAGAGATGAACACAACCGCTGGAGAAATAAAACCGTAGCGTTCAGGGTTTCGCCGGAGGAATGGGAACAGATTGAACGTTATGTTCAGTTATCGGGTTTAACCAAACAAGATTATATCACAAGACGACTTACTAACAAAGAAGTTGTCGTTCAAGGTAATCCGAGAGTATACAAGGCTTCGCGTAATAATCTTGCAGATGTACTTAATGAATTGCGCAGAATTGAAGTCGGCGGCGAAGTCAATGACGAATTGCTTGACTTAATCAAAATGATTGCCGATATTCTCGGTGGATTAAAGGAGGAATTAGAATGACAGAAAAAGAAAAGACCGCTCCGGTTGTATCTGTTGGCGCAGATACGGAGCAGTCAATCATAAAACAAATTAACAACAGTATAACCGATTTTAATGAGAATGGCAAGAGCTTAGATGATTATTTTGAGAAAATGCAAAAAGAATTTTTACAACAGCTCGATCCATCACATTTGAAAACAATTTCTATGCGTGAGTTGTATAACACGGTGTATCAAAGCAAACCGCCATTGATTGACGGCTTGCTTTACCCCGGAACATATATTTTTGCAGGAGCTCCGAAGCTCGGCAAAAGTTTTCTTATGGCACAGCTTGCTTACCATATCAGCACAGGCACACCGCTTTGGAATTTTGATGTAAAAAAAGGAACTGTCCTATACCTTGCTCTCGAAGACGACTACCACAGATTGCAGGAAAGATTATACAGAATGTTTGGAACGGAGAGTACGGACAATTTGTACTTTTCTGTTTCGGCAGGTCAACTTGGAAATGGACTTGATGAACAGCTCTCAAAATTTATGGCGGAACACTCCGATACAAGATTGATTATCGTAGACACACTTCAAAAGGTGCGTGAAATGGGCGGGGACAATTACAGCTACGCAAACGATTATGAGATTATCACAAGGCTTAAAAAGTTTGCGGATAGTTATGGAATATGCTTGCTGCTTGTTCACCATACAAGAAAGCAAAACTCCGATGACAAGTTTGATATGATTTCAGGAACTAACGGATTGCTTGGTGCCGCTGACGGTGGCTTTATTTTACGGAAAGAAAAGCGTACAAGCAATTCAGCAACGCTTGAAGTTTCAGGCAGAGACCAACCGGACCAAAAGATTTATCTTAATCGCAATCCCAAAACTCTTGTGTGGGAACTTGAGAGAACTGAAACAGAACTTTGGAAGTTGCCGCCCGAACCATTGCTTGAAAATATAGCAGGCAAAATTACAAATGAAAACCCCGAATGGTATGGTAGTCCGACAGAACTTGTTGAATTTCTCGGTGCTGATATGAAGGCAAATGCACTAACTATGAAGTTGAATATCAATGCCGGGCGTTTGTTTAACGAGTATGGAATAAGTTATCAAAACAAACGCTGTCACGATGGGCGTAAAGTCAGTTTGACTTATGAACAGCGTGACGATGTGTGACGGTTGTGTCGCTGTTTTAGGCGGTAGCAAAATTACCGTCACTATCGACGCAGACCGACACAGCGAAAGTTTTTGCAGGGTGCAGGTGGCTTTTTTCAAAAAGCTACTCCTGCCTCTCGGAGAGCGCAAAACCTGCTTGCAGGTTGCATTTTTGATGGGCTTGCCTGTCAAAAGTGCTTTTGCGTTACTCTTGACAAGAGTAACAGAACCGAGGACGAGCAAGTTTATGAGATTGGAGGTATAACTTATGCAAAGAACGATAAGCGCAATGGTGGGTAAAGGCTCGGTCAATCACAACAGCCGCAAGTTCAAGGCGGAAAATGTTGACGGGATCAGAACGCATTTGAACATTGATTACTGTAACGAGCCGATAAAGAAAATCTACCACGAATTGTTTGATGAAGCGCTAAAAAGATACAATGAAAAGCAGATAAGAGCCGACCGCAAGATAGAAAACTATTATGAAAAAATCAGAAATTCCAAGCAAGAAAAACCGTTTCACGAACTGATTTTGCAGATTGGCGATAAAGAAAATATGAGTGCCGAAAGCGAAAACGGGCAGCTTGCAAGGCAAATTTTAGATGAGTATTATCGTGGGTTTCAAGAGAGAAATCCCAACCTAAAGGTGTTCTCTGCTCATCTGCATATGGACGAGGCAACGCCCCATTTGCACATTGATTTTGTTCCGTTCACAACCGGCAGCAAGCGAGGACTTGATACAAGAGTATCACTCAAACAAGCGTTAGCCGCACAAGGTTTCAAAGGCGGAACTCGTGGCGATACCGAGTGGAACCAATGGGTGAGTGCAGAAAAATCCGCACTTGCGTTCGTTATGGAACGGTACGGAATCGAGTGGGAACATAAAGGAACGCACGAAAAACACCTATCTGTTCTTGATTACAAAAAGCAAGAGAGAGCGGCAGAGCTTGAACAATTAGGTGCTAAAATCGAAGAAAAACAGACTGAATTCAACGTGTTATCCGAGCGAGTGTTAAACTATGATGATGGTTTGGAAAACTTAAAAAATGTTGATGAAATGCTCGATAACGCACCCGAATATCAGCTCTCCGAGCCGCAAGGTTTTATGTCTGCAAAAGCATATAAAACCAAAATTGCAGAGCCGCTTATTCAAAAATTAAAAGCGTTAGTCAAGACTGCATTGGCTCGTTGTTTTGAAGGTTGGGACAATTACCATAGGCTAAATATCACAAACGGCAATCTCTATCGTGAGAACGAAATGTTATCGAAAATAAACAGCAAGCTGAAAAGCGAAAACGAAAATTTGCGTTCAGAGGTCAAGGATTACAAGCTTTTGCGCAAGGTTTTCGGGCATAAACAAATTGACGAGTTGCTTGAACAGGCAAGAAATATCAAAGGTCGCAAGCGTGAAAATCCACGCTCAAGATAAATAAATTTTTGGAGGTAAAACAAAATGGCAAACACAATTTTTGAACAAATGGGCGGTACTTATACGCAGGCGGGCGACTATATATTACCCGATTTATTACCGGCGGAAGAAGAAAAGGAAGTGAATATCGGCGTTTGGGCAATGAGGCATAAACGATATTTGAAAGAAAATCATAAGGTGCGTTACCACAATTTGCTGACAAGCGGTAAGCTCAATTTATATCTTGCAGATATTGAACAGCAGGCGCAACAACTTTTTCTCCGGCTGGTAAAAGACTTAGCCGAAAAAGAAAATGTAACCGAAGAACTCAAGGCAAGCGATATGATGTTATGGGTGCAAAAAATGAACAACATTCGTAATAGATCAACGGAAAAAGTAAATGCAGATATAATTTACAATGTATAAACACAACGACGGCAGGGAAAAATCCCTGCCGCTCTTTTTGTTTGTAGAATTCTAAAAAGAAAAATAAATTTCACCATCGTGTAATTTATTGTTGTAATGTTCATTTATATGTGGTAATATAATATTGTATTATCATTATGCTATCGAGGTGCAAATATGGCTGTTAGTTACAACAAACTATGGAAGTTGTTAATAGATAAAAATATGAAAAAGAAAGAATTAGGAGCGGCCGCTGGAATAAGCAATTCTCTTATCGCTAAACTTGGAAAGAATGAAAATGTTACAGTTGAAGTGTTAGACCGAATATGTATTGCCTTAAATTGCAATATTGAAGATATAGTTGAAGTTAAAGATAATAGTGAGGTATCCATATGAATCCTTTAATTAAGTGGCCAGGCGGAAAATCTAGAGAAATCGATAAAATAAAGCCTTTGATTCCGGAACATAAAAGATATGTTGAACCTTTTTTTGGAGGTGGTGCATTATTTTTCAATTTAACTCCCCAAAATGCTGCAATTAACGACATATCAGAATCATTGATTCAATATTATCAATTAATAAAGAAACAGGATAAGCAGCTATATGATTTGCTTGTTTGTTATAATAATAGCTTTGACAATTTGGTAAGAGTTTGTAGCAACAAAGATAGAGATTTAATGGATTTGTTTTTGAAGTTCAAGAATGATGTAATATCTGCTGAGGAACTTCATTTGTTGTTAAAGAAATTTATTTTCAGTTTATCGGATGATATAAATTCTGGATTCAGCGAAAAACTATTACTGGATAAAAATGACTTTGATGAATTTTTGTTAAAAAATACAACTGACAAGTTTACACGAACAGTTACAAATTATAATAAAAAGCCTTTTTCAGAAGAGGACCTTAAAGAAAATCTTATTACCGGTTTTACCAGTGGCTACTATATGTATTTCCGTAAGATTTTCAATGATATTAATTTAGGAAGGCTAAAAGACCAGTCTGCACAATATCAAGCTGCTAACTTTTATTTTATTAGAGAGTATTGTTATGGCTCAATGTTTAGATATAATGCTAAGGGCGAATTTAATATACCATATGGCGGAATGTCATATAACAGAAAAAATATGATGTCAAAAATCGATAATATGTTTAATAGAGAAATTGATACATTGTTCGCTAATACCGATATTTATTGTTCGGATTTTGAAGACTTTTTTGATAATATTGGACTTACTAAAGATGATTTTATATTTTTAGACCCACCCTATGATACTGATTTTTCAGACTACGAAGGAAAAGATTTTACTAAAAATGATCAAGAAAGACTAGCGTATTCCTTGAAAAAGACATTAGCAAAATTCATTTTGGTTATCAAAAATACAGATTTTATTAGTAGCCTGTATGATAAGGATTTTAATATTTTGAGTTTTGATAAGCAGTATACTTATAATGTTAGAAGTAGAAATAATAGAGATGTTGAGCATCTTATAATAACAAATCTCCCAGTTTGATACTGGGAGATTTGTTTATTTTATAAGCTTTTTTAATTCATTAACAGAAATAGCATTTTTCTTGTTTCTATGAACCATGCAATGACAATTTGCACATAATGGTTTTACGTTTTTTATAGCATCTTTTATGAAAGCTTCAACGCCATCGTCATCATATTGACAAACTGGGTGTTCATGGTGAATTTGAATATAGTCTTTTCCTAAGTTACCGTATGTTTCTTCAAAATCAAATCCGCACACACAACATTTTAAATGTCCTGCTGAAGTTTTATAAAAGTGTATTGCTGCTTTTCGTAATTTGTCTGATCGCGATTTTGTTTTGGTGCTTATATGTCCTGCTTTTCCTTCATTAATAATATCATCTTCTTTATAAATTATTAAATTGTGTTTTGTTTTAGATGATTTGTGAATTTTTGTCGCAATATCTATATTCTCATTATATGTAAAGAAGTTGTTTGAAATATATTCACACTGACTGACGTTTTCTTCAATGAATGCATTTCCTTCTGGGGTTAATGAGAACTTGTTTGCATTTTTAGTTGTTAATTCTCCGAAACGGTTGCTATTATAATGCGAACCGGTAAGATTTCTCACAATTTGCGTAAATTTAGTGTCATTTCTACCCTGAAGAATTTCAGCATCTTCTCCTGTAGGTCTAAACATTTCAACAAGTTGTTCCTTTATTATAGTTGTAGTAGCAGACTTGTTCTTATAAACTATATATAACGCCGGTATTAGGATATCATTTTCTGTTATTCGTGACATTTTCTTTATCGATCCTTCCTAAGGCTGCATCAAAATACTCTTTTTCTATTTCGCAACCAATAAACTTTCTGTTGTTTTTTAATGCTGCAACTCCTGTGGAACCAACACCCATAAAAGGGTCAAAAATTACATCGCCTTCATTTGAGGCTATTTTAAGTATGTGTTCCAGTAACTTTACTGGCTTTTGTGCCGGATGTTTGGGGCTTGATAATCTTTCAGGACGCATACATATAGGACTTTCAAAAAAATTATGCATTTCGTTCTGTTTTCCAAAATTCCATTTGTGTCCCTTGTTCCACATACATATAATCATTTCGCAACTGTTCAAAAATCCGTTTTTATAGATTTTAGGTGCTGGATTAGTTTTATGCCAAATAAAAAATTGAAAAGTATCAAATTCGTTATCGAATACTTCGTGCCATTTTCCAATCAAATTATAGCTCGTAAAAATAAAGATATTTCCATCTGGTTTTAAAATTCGCTTAAAATCATCAATTAGTTTTATAGGTTCTATTGGAGCTAAGTCCCATTCACCTAAATCATTATTTAACGCAGACCTTCCCGGCAAAGGAATGTTGCCCGTGGAATATTTTGCAATATTATATGGTGGATCGGTTAGGATTAAATCTATGCTTTTGTCTGGTATTTGACTTAAATAATTCATACAATCACCTTGTATGAGCGTATACCTTTTAGATTTTATTTTTTCAATTTTATATGTATTAGTTTCCAATGCAATCCTCAATCATTTCATTTATATGTTTGTTTAAGTCGATTTCTTCAAGTGCAGATTTATAAATATCCTCGAAATCTTTAAAAGTAATTCCGTTTGGAAGAATCTTCTCCCAAAAATCTTTACCAATAAGGAACATTTCAGGATATGCCATGTGCTTCTTTACAGCACCGGTCCAAGTTTTTCCCTCGCCATCCTTGTTGTATAATGTGCCAAAGTATGCTTTGCAATTTTCGATTCCCATATCAACATATATAGTTAAAAGCTTCTCAACATTTGATGGGGCATTAGAACTATCTAAATCTCCTCCGGCTTTTAGCTCAAGAATATTCCAGTCTTGACCATCGAAAAAGGCAAGGTCAACAGGTTTGGTAAAAATGGAATTTTGTGTAGCGTATTTATCTGCTAAAGGTAATAATTCTTTCTTTATGCTTTCCTGAGTAACACCACTTTCAACTCTTGAACGTCCTCTTCCCGAAGCCACATTTGTTGCACGGAATGCAGCTATTTCGCCACGTAAACTACCGCTATTAGTGTCGATGTTAGTTACAACTATTTGTTCGTTGTTTTTTGGAGCAGGGATATGGTGACTGAGGTTTCTCGGATTGACAATAGAAGGTACATTTTCCTCTCCGAAACGAAGTTTCGCAATACGCTTAGCGCAAGATTCTATGGCAAATCCGCTTTTAGATTCAAAACTGCTTACAAAAACCATACTTGCCGTAATGCGTTCATCCATTTGACTTAATAAAAAATTATTTACTTTTCTATCATAATTAGATTTAAAATCATTTTCAATGAGGTTCACTACTCTTGAAAATTCCTCGATAATAATCTGTTTAATTTGTTCTCTCATACACTTTAATCCTCCAAAAATAATTTATATGTTTCTATCTCCAGCGCATCTGCTATACGCTGAATATTTTCAAGTGAGATACTACGACGATAGCACTCGATTGCACTTATATAGGTACGGTGCATACCACATTTATCCGCAAAAGCTTCCTGAGATATTCCCATAGCTGTACGATATTTTTTTAAGTTGTCACCAAATACTTTTATAATATCCATAGTTGCAATCCTCCTAATTTTATATTATAATAGAATTGAACACTATAAGTCTACACACAATAAGTAACGATATAGGTGAAGTAAAATTATGTATGACTATAAAAAATCAAAAGAAATCATCGAATCTATTTTAAAATCTCCAACCAAAATAGTAGAAAAAGATTTTGTTCCGTCATCAGATTCAGCGTTTACATATGAAAATGGGATAACGGCTTGGGTTGGTGCCTTATTTGTTGATATTGTTGATTCAAGTAAAATATTTCAATCACCCAATGAAGACACAGCTCGAATAATTAGATGTTTTAGTTCTGAACTTATTTCAATTCTAAAAGATGACATTAATTATCGAGAAATTGGAATTAGAGGTGACTGTGTTTATTGCATTTATAATTCACCATATCAAGCGGATTTGGTGGAAATCTTTCGCCACGCATATCGAATAAATTCTTTTATGAAAATGTTGAACAAGTTGTTATCGAATAATGGATATTCGACAATTCGAGCAGGAATTGGTTTGGGATGTAGTCAAGATTTAATAATAAAAGCCGGTCAAAACGGAAGTGGTATAAACGATAGAATATGGATCGGAAAAGCAGTAGTCGATGCAGCTCATTTATCGGATGTTGCAAATAGAAACGGTGTTTCTGAAATCGCAATGAGTCCTTTGTTCTACGATAATGTTATAGAGCATTTATGCAAAGAAAACGAGAAGTATAAGTCGTGGATAAGCCCTCACTCCTCTGGTTATTACGGAGGTGTTGATTATTATCACTGTAGTATAATTGAAACCGATTTTGATAAATGGATTGAGGAGAGTATTTGATATGGTAGTGACAACAGAAGAAAAGACTATGGCAGAAACTATGTTGAACAAGGAAGATCTTGAATATAAAATTGAAATTGCGACTCAAACGCTTGATCGTAACATTGGTTTTGTTACAAATTGTGATAACAAAACCTCAATTGCTTTAGCGGCATTTGGGGTTCTTCTTGCAATCATCCTAACAAATGAAGGTTTGAGTGCAATCTTTGATATTGTAATAAGTTGTATCGAAGCAAAGACGTTCTGTAATATATTCTATTTGGTCTGTTTTGCAGTTGCCATTTTTGTTATGGTATTAGGGCTGTTTAATTTGGGAAGTGTTCTGGTTGCAAAAACTTCAGAAGGAGCTATCGGAAGAGCAAATGCAAATTCTCGTATCTTCTTTTCTGGAATAAGAAAAAGTGGTGATTGCAAGACTTACAATCAGCGATTCTACGAAATGAGTAAAGAAGATCTTTTAAACGACTTGATTGAACAAATATACATAAATGCAGATATTGCATCCATTAAATATGCTACATACAATCATGGACTAAGACGTACGATCATAGGATTCATTTTATTTGTTGTCCTTTTGCTCATAGGCATTTATATCTATTGAGGAGACAATTATGGCATCGTATGATTATAAAAAAGGTAAGGAACGAATAGAAGATATACTCGACAATGAGTTAAAAGTAATTGAACAGAATGAGGTTCCGACAGATTCAGCTTTTACTTTTTCAAATGGTTATTATAGTTGGGTTAGTGCAATATTTATTGATTTGCGAGATTCCTCTACGCTGTTTGCTGATGAGGATAAAGAAAAAGTTTCAAAAGTAATTCGCAGTTTCACATCTGAAATAATTGAAATCTTGCGAAATGATGATAATCTAAGAGAAATTGGTATTAGGGGTGATTGTGTATATGGTATTTATACTACACCCCAAAAAAGTGATATATTTGAATTGGCAGACAAAACATTCTATATCAACACATATATGCAAATGCTCAACCAGCTCCTATATGAGCGTTCATTACCAGAAATAAAAGTAGGGATTGGTATGTCCACTGCTCAAGAACTTGTCATAAAAGCCGGTCGTAAAGATGTAGGAATCAACAGCAAAGTTTGGATTGGGAAAGCCGTAACACGAGCCTCCAATTTTTCTTCATTAGGGAATAAAAAAGGAAATTCAGCACTGGTTTATTCA
The DNA here is from genome assembly GCA_902491475.1 of uncultured Eubacteriales bacterium. Taxonomy (GTDB): domain Bacteria; phylum Bacillota; class Clostridia; order Oscillospirales; family Acutalibacteraceae; genus Fimenecus. The sequence continues at coordinate 82,786 of CABUHY010000003.1, read as the reverse complement.
AGTTGCAGCTATAGCAATTTTATAGACAAGCTGCAAGAAAGAAATCCTAACAAAGATGTAAAGAGTTGGTTTACATACCATTCGGATGAGGGCAACGGAGCGTATTATACGGCAAATGTTGTCAAAAAAGATTTTGATGATTGGATTTCGAATGGTATGAATGATGTTTAAATGTCTTAACTGTTATATCGTTAGTCAATGTCATTGGAATTCAATGCATTTGTCTACCTTGTGGCAACAAAATGGCAACAAAAAATCGGATAGCGTATGCTTTACCGATAATTCAAATAATATAAATACTCTCTGATAAATCTCATAAACAAAAGTGTTTAATATTGATTTACGGGGAGCGAGTGGGAATAATACCAAGAGTGCTATAAACCCGCATAAACACTGGGTTTTGGGCTTTCAAATTCTCGATTTGATAGCAAAATGATAGCAAACCGGAAAACAGCTTTATTCTAAGCGTTCTATTGGTTTGCAGGTACATTTATCTTAATACTATAAAAGGCATTACTGACTTTTGCAGTCGGTAATGCTTTTTTTGCGTTTTCTACTATATTCCGTTTTATTTACGAGAATTGAAGGCTACGCTTTCGGGGTAGTTATATCTCCAATTATCGTATTCCTCTTTTGTAATTTCTCCGTTCTTAAGTTTTTCGGCTTGTTCCTGCCAAGCGGAAAACATATCGAACATTTTTAGATAGTTTGTTCCCATACCCTTATCAAGGCGTATGCAAAGCTCGTCATCAAGTTTATCAATACGGAAACCGTATAAATCCTCAAGAGTAAACAGTGTGTGCATTAAGCCGTTGTAGCTGTCAATGTCGGGCACAGTTAAAGCACTTGTTGATACGCCAAACACATTTGCAAGATTGTTTGTTAAATCAGCCTTTGGTGTTCTTGAGCCTGATTCATACTGTGCCATACGAATATCTGCGGTTTTCTCCGGAAAGCCCACCTGCATACCAAGATATTTTTGAGTCATACCTTTTAAATTTCTAAAAAATCTTATTCTTTCGCCGATAGCCATAATATAGCCCCTCTCATTTTACTGTTAAATATCATAGCATAACGAGTTAAGCAATGTCAAGGTACATAAAGCAAAAAAGTTTAATATTTTTATGAAAACCACTTGACATAACGGAATATGCTTAGTATAATTATTAAGCAAATAGCGTTAAGTTATTTGCAAAAATTAAATAACCGTCATATATCACGGTAATGGTATATCCGCTCGGGCAAATCGGAATGCGGCCAGAAAGTATCCGACACTAAATAGTTATAAAAATATAAAAATGAAAGGATGATGTTAATGTCAAACAAAATGTTTATGCGTGTTGAAGATGTGGCAGAAGAAATGGGCGTTTCCGTTTCATATGCTTACAAACTTATACGCAAATTAAATAAAGAATTGCAGTCAACCTGGTGTATTACAATTCCCGGCAGAATTGACCGCAAATTCTTTCACGAAAAATTTTACTCAACCAAAACGATTGAAAGGAGCGATTAAAATGGGAGCATTTAAAAATGAAAAGAACGGAACTTGGTATGTGCAGTTCCGTTATACAGATTGGCAAGGTTTGCGACAGCAAAAATTAAAGCGTGGTTTTGCCACTAAACGAGAGGCACAGGAGTGGGAACGAGCATTTCTGACAGAAAAGAAAGCCGATGTTACTATGCCATTTAAGACTTTTACGGAACTGTACGAAAAAGATGTTCGACCGAAGTTAAAGGAAAACACTTGGCTAACCAAAGAACATATTATTAAAACTAAAATATTACCGTATTTCGAGCATAAGCGATTATGCGATATATCGGCAAAGGATGTAATCGCTTGGCAAAATGAGATTAGAAAAATGACTAATTCAAGCGAAGAACCGCTTTCTCAGGGGTATGATGACGGCTTAGAACGTCTGCAAACGGTGGAAGAAATGCTCGATAACGCACCCGAATACCAACTCTCCGAACCGCAAAGTTTTATGTCTGCAAAAGCGTATAAAACCAAAATCGCAGAGCCACTTATTCAAAAGTTGAAAGCATTGGTTAAGATTGCATTGGCTCGTTGCTTTGAGGGTTGGGATAATTACCATAGATTAAATATCGCAAATGACAATCTCTATCGTGAGAATGAAATGCTATCGAAAATCAACAGCAAACTGAAAAGTGAAAACGAAAATCTGCGTTCGGAAGTCAAAGATTACAAACTTTTGCGCAAAGTTTTCGGGCATAAACAGATTGATGAGTTGCTTGAACAGGCAAGAAATATCAAAGGTCGCAAGCGTGAAAATCCACGCTCAAGATAAATAAATTTTTGGAGGTAAAACAAAATGGCAAACACAATTTTTGAACAAACAGGCGGTACTTATACGCAGGTGGGTGACTATATGTTGCCCGATTTATTACCGGCGGAAGAAGAAAAAGAAGCGAATATCGGCGTTTGGGCAATGAGGCATAAACGATATTTGAAGCAAAATCATAAGGTGCGTTACTACAATTTGCTGACAAGCGGTAAGCTCAATTCATATCTTGCAGATATTGAACAGCAGGCCCAAGACCTCTTTCTCTGGCTGGTAAAAGACCTCGCCGAAAGAGAAAATGTAACCGAAGAACTCAAAGCAAGCAATATGATCCTCTGGGTGCAAAAAATGAACAATATCCGTAATCGCGCAATGGAAATTGTAAATGCAGAACTGATTTACACGGTATAAACACAACGACGGCAGGGAGCAATCCCTGCCGCAATTTAATTTGCACTAAACTTGACGTTGACGTAATTATATGATATACTTTATCTAAAGAGATTTAGGAGGTAGGATATGGAATCCTCAAAATTGTTAGAGTGGCTGATAAGTGAAAAAAATATGAGCATTCGCTCTGCGAAAGATGTAATTTCTCGTTGCGGTAGAGTTCGCAGAATCTTACATACAGACTCTATAAGTAGTGATACATTGGATAATCTACAAAACAATGATGAGTTTGAAGAGAGTTCTATGTTTATCAAGTCGCAGTTGAAAAGAGCTGTAACATTATATAATGAATTTGAAAAAACAACAACGAAGGATTAGTATATGAAAGAACAACTTACAGTAGGAAGTATGTTCGCCGGCATTGGCGGAATTTGTTTAGCTTTTAGACAAAATGGCTGTAAAATAGTTTGGGCTAACGAAATTGATAGGTATGCTTGCAAAACATATAGATTGAACTTTGGTGATGAATATCTTATTGAGGGCGATATTCAAAAATTAGATACGAAAGATATCCCTAAATTTGATATTTTAACGGCAGGCTTTCCTTGTCAGGCATTTTCGTCTGTTGGATTATTGGAAGGTTTCAACGACCCTAGAGGAAATTTGTTTTTTGAAACGGCAAGGGTTATAAATAAAATTAAACCTCGAGTTGTTTTTCTTGAAAATGTTGCAAATCTTGTAAAACACGATGAAGGGCGAACATTTGATGTTATACTTAAAACACTTGAAGGTTTAGGTTACTATACTGTTTATAAAGTTATGAATGCAAAGGAATATGGAAATATTCCTCAACAAAGAAACAGAATATATATAGTTGCATTCAAATATAAGAAAAATGTTGTAAAATTTGAATTTCCTGACATGTTGCCATTAACGCAAACAGCCTTTGATTTGTTTGATAAGAAAAAACAAGAAGAAAAATATTATATGGATGGTCATCGTATGTGGAATAGAATGATGGAATATATGGATGACCGTAAAAGAGTTTATCGTTTTACAGATTGGGGGCTTTCCAGAGGAATGGAAGGTATTTGTCCGACGCTTTTGGCTGCAATGGGTAGTCGATTTGAGAGAATTCCTTTTTTCTATGACGATTTTTCCGTTAGGTTAATGACTCCTCGTGAATGTGCTAGGTTGCAAGGATTTCCTGAAAGCTTTATTTTACCAAAAGAAAACGAAAAACAAGTCTATAAAGAAATTGGAAATTCTGTTTGTGTTCCGGTAGTTAGTAGGATTGCTGGAAATATTGTTAAAGCATTAAATTAGGAGAAAATAAATATGAGACAATATAATGTAATGGATTTGTTTGCCGGTGTTGGTGGGTTGAGTTATGGTTTTTCAATGCTTCCACAATTTAATATTATAGCGGCAAATGAAATCGAAAAAGATATTTCTATTGCATATGAATTAAATCATCCTAATGTCAGAATGTTAAATTGTGATATAAAAGATCTGACGGAAGATATTTTAAATCAGGCACTAAATGGGGAAAAAATAGATATAGTAGTGGGCGGACCTCCTTGTCAATCATATTCAACTCTTGGAAAAAGACAAAATGATGAGAGAGCAAACTTGTTTATGCAGTATAAAAGAATTTTGAAAATTCTGCAACCTAAAGCATTTGTGTTTGAAAATGTCACCGGAATGCTTAGTATGAATAAAGGAAATCTTTTTAAACAAATCCAAGCTGAATTTGAAGAACTTGGCTATGATTTGAAATATAAAGTTTTAGATGCGGTAAATTATGGAGTTCCTCAACATCGAGAAAGAGTTATTCTTGTTGGATTTAAAGAGAAAAACAATTTTGCATATCCTACTCCAACACACGGCGACGGGTTAAAACCGTATATTACACTGAAGGAGGCAATAGGAGATTTGCCGGTGCTAAGTAGTGGTGAAGAAAATAATATTTATGCCACCAGTGCTACGAATGAGTTTTTGAAATTTGTCAGAAAAAATGATGATATGTATGTTGAAGAACACAAGGCGCCTAAAAACGGTGAACATCTCATCAAAATAATGCAAACATTAAAGGATGGAGAGTCTAAAGATGATTTGCCTGAAAATATTCGTCCCAAAAGTGGCTATGGTAATACCTATGCTAAATTATGGTGGGATAAGCCTTCAACAACAATAACACGAAACTTTGCTTGTCCTTCTTCGTCAAGATGTATTCACCCAAGGGATTCAAGGGCAATGTCCATTAGAGAGGGGGCTCGCTTGCAAAGTTTTCCTGATGATTACAAGTTTTACGGCTCAGATGGTATGAAGCGTTTAGAAATTGGTAATGCTGTTCCTCCGTTGCTTTCTGTCGCAATAGCAAAACAAATGCTTCAGGCACTAAAAGAATACGAAGCTGCAAATTAAGCAGCTTCGTTTAAGTGTCAGTACAGTATGTCTAGATAGTTAGGGATATCATCAAGAAGGAACCATCGGAAAGCTTCATTTGGAATAGCAAAAACCTTCTGACCTTCCATTTGAGAACGAGTTTCCCAGTGGACACTATTGTCATTAATGTTTGTAATATCTACTATTGCCATTGTCCCATTAAACAAATCAAAATGAACAACATACGAGTATACTTGTTCTTGTTCATATGCTCGCTTAGCTTCCCTTACCTTATGTTCTTTTATATCATTTACTCCAGTATATCCAGATTGAATCTCAAGCCTAATTGTTTTGCTGTCAATTTCAAGTTCTAAGTCAGCAACTGGAGATTTAGAAAAAGTTTCGATTTCAGACAAACTGTCGTGTCCAACGGTTTTAATGGAATCTTCTTGAACCCCGAATATTTTTGACAATGCTGGCGTGAAAAACTTACAAACGATATAGCCTCTCATCCAGTTATAATACAAATCCTCTGGAGACCTTCCATTATTGTTCAGTCGAGGAAAAATATTGTTTTCTTTCATAACCAAATAAGCACTGTCGATCTCATTTTGTATAGGGCTCAAGTTTTCCCAGTGTACACTTTGATTTACTGCTTGGTTAATTTCCTGAAATATTTCTTTTAGCCTTTGATTGCATTTTTCGATTTTGTCCCAATTAATAGATACAATATCTGTCGCTTTGAAATGCTTTTTTAATGTTGTTTGGTTTGTGAAGCCCAATTTTCTTCTATAATTTCTACTATCAAATGGCATTTATATTATTCCCCTTTAAGAAGTCTATAGATTTTTTCATAGTTGTGATGAAATTGCAGTTGTCCTTGATGCCATTGTACAAATCCAAAAGGAAGTTGAATGGTAGTTCCACCATAAGATGATCCATAATATGTTTCACTGATTGCGACATCTTGAACAGCATTACAGATGTCTTCGATAAAGAAAATATCTTTGGTATCATTTTCCCCAAGTAGATTTATGTACCATACAAAATCAGACCATTCATCGCTGTCACGAACTGCACCCATAGAAAATGACAATTTTGCAAGTTCGTATGCATTTTCAGTAAACCATTCAAGTAAAACGGAATATAGATGTTCGTCAAAAGATTTTAAAGTTGTTGCATTTAAACTTTTGTGCCTTAGTTGAAGGTCATAATCTTTTTGAATGGTTCTGTCACCATAATGCTCGATAATATCGACTGCATCATCGGATGCCGCCCAAAATAGATTAATTGCTCTTTGGACATCAGCTGAAATCTCAGTGTTAAACTGTTTTTCAAATGTATCAATAAAAAGTCCGGCTCTAACAAAATATACTTGTCCACCAAGACTCTTCTTGATAGATACATTAACTACTTCATCTGTATCAAGATATACTTTCAAGTCAGTTTTGGACTTTGTTTTTCTACCGTTGACACTTGGGACATTTGTTTCGTGTAATCCACCAATTGTTGTACGAACAATATGGGAATGAGGTCTATCTATTCTTTTTAGTAAGGAAGTTGCGAAAACCTCATCAGTATCTAAGCGTATTTTTACTAAATCCTCATTTTTGTGTCCTGACAGCTTTGCGTATTGCCAACCTGTGGCTCTATTTCTATGTTCCATATTTATTCCTCCAAAAATAATTTATATGTTTCAATTTCAAGTGCATCTGCAATTCGCTGAATATTCTCAAGAGAAATACTTCTTCGATAACATTCAATAGCACTAATATATGTACGGTGCATACCGCATTTTTCGGCAAATGCCTCTTGCGATATTCCCATTGCAGTGCGATATTTTCTCAAATTATCGCCAAATACTTTAATAATATCCATAGTTGCAATCCTCCATAGTATATAGTATAATAAAGTTGAATACAAAAAGTCTACATACAATAAGTCGACTAATTTAAGGAGAAATCAGATGTATATCTCAAATGTAAAAATATCAAATTATCGAAATTTAAGAAATATTGATGTAGAATTGGCACAAACCGTTACAATAATAGGAAGTAATAATAGTGGTAAAAGTAATTTGTTAAAGGCGATTACTTTACCTTTTTTAGCAGATGAAATTGCTTATGTAGGAAAAAATTTGACTTGGTTTGATATAAACAATAGTGCCAAAAACGACTACTATCAGTTTTTAATTGACAATAAAGAATCTATCCTTACAGATAAAGTCACTTTAGAAGATTTTAAAAAACAAATACCCAAAATTAAAATTGAAGTGAATATAATACCTAAGAAAAAAGAGCTGTATTATGTCAAAGAACTTGGTTACGAGATAAGTGAAGGGAATATAAGTTATGGACTTTACTATGAATTTGCCCCTGCCAACGATTTAGACTTTTATAAAGCAATAAAAGGTGTATTAATGAGTGAGGAAATAAATTCAAAGACAGTAAATGAGTTAAAACTGAATTTGCTACCAATTGAACTATATAAATATTCAATCGGTGTGCCTAACAGAGGATCAATTTCTTATGATATTTTAAAGCAATTTAAATATACCTCTTTAATGGCAGAACGTGATGAATTTTCTAAATCAAACGAAAAATTGGGCTCTAAATCTTTGGTGAAAATTTTACAGGCCAAACTTAAGGACGGGGACAAAATAGAAGTTGAAAAAGAATATTCACATTTTTTTGATACGCTGAAAAAAATTACAAATATTGATTCTTTAATTAATTGGCAAGAATATTCCGAATTAGAAAATGCGTCAGATTTTTTTCAAAAAATAAACATCTTGCCTAATATGCCTGCTGTAAGTTCTATTTTCAATAGTGTTCGTCTTGGTTATGACAGTGAAAATTTATCAATGCAGGGGTTAGGACAGCGTAATTTAATATTATTGATGGTTTTAATTAACTCATTAATTGAAAAAGATAGTGATGCGGTATTCAATATATTAACTGTAGAAGAACCAGAAGCACATTTGTGTATAAATAATATTAGACTTGTTGCAAGTTTTATAAAAGCAATTACGAGTAAAAATGGTGATTTGCAATTATTTTATTCCACACATAACACTGAATTGATCGATAAGTTAAAACTTAAAAATGTTATTTTAATGAGTGGAGGAAATGCATACTCTATAAAAGCAGAGTTTAATGATGAAGAAATAAATTATTTATCGAAAAATCCGAATTTAGATCTATTCAAATTGTTTTATGCAAAAAAGTGTATTTTAGTAGAGGGATTGACGGAAGAATTATTTATACGTTCCTACTTGGATTCTAAAAAGGAATTAAATGATATAGAAGTCATCTCATTTCATAAAGGATTTAAACGAATTATTGATTTATGGCTCAAAATCAATAGTGGAAGCTCAAACAGATTGGGTATTGTAAGGGATTATGACGACGAACCTGCGGCAAAAAAGGAACATGAGGTTTACAATAAATATCCTGAAGTTTGTGTCAAAACTACAAGAGCGTATACTTTAGAACCTGAGATCGTGAATACAAATGGAAATTATGAAATCCTTAAAGAAAAATATGGAGAAAAATTTGGTTGGAATATTTTATCTAAAGAGCAGTTATCTGATGATTGGAGAAAAAATAAATCCTACGCGATGTTAGAAATATGTAAAGATTTGTCTTCAGGTTATTTAGAAAATTTGGAACTACCACAGCATATACAGAAAATAATTGATTTTATGATAACGGGTAAAAAATAGTATGGTGAATATAAAAGTGGCTGGTGCAGGAGCCGGAAAAACAACAAGCATGTCAAATTCGATAATTGAGTCATATAATAATTCTCTACCACATCGAAACATTTACTGTATTGCCTTTACCAATAACGCTTCTGATAATATTAAAGAAAGAATAAAATCAAAATTTGGTTGTATTCCAAATAGGATAAAGATTAGTACAATACATTCTTTTTTATATCAAGAAATCATTAAACCGTATTATTTTTTATTATTTAATAAAGACTATAAAAAAATTTCTTCTATTGAATTACCATCAGATCATAAATTGTCGAATTATAAAATTAATGAACTTGATAAAAATGATACTTTGCATGTAAAAGCAATTCCTCAACGTGCAAAGTGGGTTTTTGTAAAAAAATATAATGATACATCAGCTATTAAGAAAGCAAGGAAAATTATTCAAGGTGCATTTTTTCAATACTGCGAAAAAATATTTATTGATGAAGCGCAAGATATCGATAATGATGTTTTTGAAATATTAAATGAATTTATTAAACTTGGTATTGATATTAATATTGTGGGAGACCCTAAGCAAGATTTAAAAGGATTTGGTAAACTTGATGAATTGATTTTAAAATATGAGGAAAATATTGAATATATTAATATTTGTCATAGGTGCCCTAATAACCACATAAGTCTTTCAAATTCCATTGTTGATGATTTACAAAAGCAAAATTCTGAAAAATCAAATGGGAAAATAGGAGTTGTTTTTGAAAGTGATATAAATCTTTCTTCCTTTATTGATTCCTCAAATTTTGATTTAAAATATATCTCTCAAAAAAATTCAATTTTCAATACTCAGAAAAGCTCTACTTCTTTTGAAAATGAAACTTTATTTTATGAATTAGAAATAGTATTAAAAGAAAAATTTCCAGATAAAGATGAGAATGCATTATCAAATGCGGCATATTTTTATGCAAACAAGCTGCTATTTGTTAATGAAAAGAACTTAGATGAAAATAAAACATTAAGAGAAGTTTTTCCTTCTGTACGATTTTCTTCTGCACAATATGCCAGAATTTGTAATGCAATGAAACTTTCCGCTTGTGTAGATAGTAGTGGTATTTACGTTCCATCAATTGAGAGCATAAAGGGACAGGAAGGGTATAACTGTCTGTTTGTTCTTACAAACGATTTGGCTAGTTACCTTTTCCAAGAAAAGAAAGAAAAGAATAAAACTAAAAATAAATTATATGTTGCATTAACACGCTCTTTAAAAGATATTACATTGTTAATAGCAAAGGAAGTTGAAAATAAGTATGGAAAGGAATATATTCTAAAATATTTAAACAAATTTTCTTAAATAAATTAGTTGAAAGCAGTATAGTGCAATTTACGATTAATGTTATCATGGAATTTAAAAACTGTAAATAAAATATACCTGAAAAAGTGATAGCATCCAAGTGATAGCTATTTGATAGCAAAAGCAGAAATACCTCATAGAATTGAGATAATTTGTACCAAATTAAAGCAAATCAAGTTAAAATTCCTAAACAAAAACAGTTAAAATTTATTTTACACTTAGGAGTGGGAATAATCCACGGCACTTAACAAAGCCCGAAATACAGGCTTTGTTGCCACTTTGAAGCCCTCTGTGGCAACAAAATGGCAACATTATTTGAATTATTGTAAAAGTAAAGAGCTATCAGATTTTTTGAAAGTCTGATAGCTCTTTTTCTTTTGCTCAATTAGTCGTTTTTTAGTTTTTCTTTGAGAACCTATAATTTTATGACAGCATGAAGAAATTTCTGAAAATATACATCTGTCGTTAAATATGATATTGCTATTATTCGAGATTTAGAATATAATATAATTAATGATACATGGTATAGGAACAGGAGCTTGGTATGGAATTTATGTCTGCAAGAGAAGCCGCTGATAAATGGGGTATTTCCCAAAGAAGAGTGGCGGTTTTGTGCTCAGAACAAAGAATAAAAGAAGCAACTATGGTCGGTAATATGTGGATTATACCTACTTCGGCAGAAAAACCGATAGATGCAAGAAGTACACGATATAGTAAAACTGATGAAAAAGCGGTTAAACCTTTCTTGAAATGGGCAGGCGGCAAAGGTCAGCTCCTTAAAGAGATCGAGCACTACTATCCTTTTGATAGCCGGAAAATCACAAAATATGCCGAGCCGTTTGTTGGTGGCGGGGCTGTTTTGTTTGATATACTTAGTAAATATGATTTAGATGAAGTTTATATCAGTGACATTAACGCTGAACTTATCAATACTTATCGAATTATTCGTGATGATATTGATGTACTAATCGAAATGCTTCACGCTATACAGAACGATTTTATTCCGTTAGATACGGAAAATCGCAAAGCATATTATATGGAAAAGCGTGAACGTTTTAATGATTTAAAGGTCAATGGAAATGAGAACATCAATATCGAAAAAGCGGCATTGATGATTTTTCTTAATAAAACCTGTTTCAACGGTCTTTTCCGAGTGAACAAAAAAGGGTTGTTTAACGTTCCTATGGGAGCATATAAAAATCCTATGATTTGCGATGAAAACAACCTCAGAGCAGTATCGGAGAAGTTACAAAGAGTTAATATTGTATGTGGTGATTACAGAGAGTCGGCTGACTTTATTGACGAAAATACTTTTGTGTATTTTGATCCCCCGTACAGACCTATTACAGATACAGCAAGTTTTACTGCATATACCGAAAATTTGTTTAATGATGATGCACAGATTGAGCTTGCACGATTTGTTGATGACATGGATAAAAAAGGTGCTAAAATTGTAATGAGCAATTCTGATCCGAAGAACTCAAATACAGATGATGACTTCTTTGACAACATCTATTCTGCGCATAAAATTAAGCGAGTTGAAGCAACTCGAATGATTAATTGTAATAGTGAAGCAAGGGGAAAAATTAAGGAATTGCTTATCAGCAATTTTTAAGGAGATTAGAAATGAATAATAGAAATTTTAGCGAATGGTTATTAGGTTTTCGTGATAGTATTGCAGACTATGGTTATTATATAGATTTTGATAAGGTCCATAAGAATGTCGATAATATTAAAGTTGAACTTAACATCTTAAATTCACTTATTGGTTCTAAGAATATTGAAGAAGATTTTGAAAAACTTATAGGAAAATATCCGGAAACTTTGAAATGCATACCTCTGCTTTTGGCAGTTAGGTCGAATGAAATATATGCGATTGATGGTGATGGAGACTATACATATAACTTTAAAAAGCCTAATCTTTCAGTTGAGCAATATAAGACCTTTATGCATAAAACGGGTCTTTTCGACTTGATGGAAAATCATATTGTCAACAACCTTGTAGATTATGCAACAGGGGTTGAAACAGGTCTTGATTCAAACGGACGCAAAAATCGTGGCGGTCATTTAATGGAAAACTTAGTTGAAAGTTTTATCCAAAAATCAGGATTTGTTAAAGATGAGTCATATTTCAAAGAGATGTATATTCATCAAATTACCGATAAATGGGGCGTTGACCTTTCCGCTATATCTAATCAAGGAAAAACAGAAAAGCGCTTTGATTTTGTGGTTAAGACACCTAATATGATTTACGGTATCGAAACTAATTTTTACGGCAGCGGTGGCAGTAAACTCAATGAAACAGCACGCAGTTACAAAACACTCGCTCTCGAAACCGATACAATCGACGGTTTTACTTTTGTATGGTTCACAGACGGAAAAGGTTGGGCGAGTGCTCGCCATAATCTTGAAGAAACATTTGATGTTATGGAACACATTTACAACATTAAAGATTTGGAAAATGGCATAATTACAGAGGTTTTTAAATAATGGCAAAGAAAATTACAAAATGGGAACCTGATGATTTTGAATTAGAAATGACAACACATTGGTCTTTCCCAAAACGTGGCGATTGGGCAACTCACGATGCAAAATGGCGTGGAAATTGGTCTCCATATATCCCCCGAAACATTCTGCTCCGCTATTCAAAAGAGAACGACTTAGTTCTCGATCAGTTTGCGGGTGGTGGCACTACCCTTGTAGAAGCAAAGTTACTAAACAGAAACATTATCGGCGTAGATGTTAATGATGTTGCACTTGATAGATGCAAAGAAAAAATAGATTTTGAGCATGAGGGCGCAAATGGAAAGGTTTATATCCGTAAGGGCGATGCCAGAAATTTAGATTTTCTTTCGGATGAAAGCATTGACCTGATTTGTACCCACCCACCCTATGCCGATATTATTAAATATAGCGAAGATATTGAAGAAGATTTATCACATCTGAAAGTAAAAGATTTTCTTGAAGAAATGAAAAAGGTAGCTGCAGAGAGCTACCGTGTTCTGAAAAAAGATAAATTTTGTGCTGTACTTATGGGCGACACAAGACAAAAAGGTTGTATGATACCAATGTCTTTTGATGTCATGAAAATTTTCCAAGATGCCGGATTTACTCTTAAAGAATTGATTATCAAAGAGCAACACAACTGCAAGGCAACGGGATATTGGAAAACAAATAGCGTAAAATATAATTTTTTACTTATAGCACACGAGTATTTGTTTGTGTTTAAAAAATAGAACAGAAAAAGAGGAATAGAGATGTCGAAAGGATTAGTTTACATACTTACAAATCCGTGTCTTGATGGATGGGTTAAAATAGGTATGACAGAACGCAATGATATTGAAAGACGGTTACAAGAATTAAATTCACCTACAAACATTCCGTTATCATATCGTTGTTATGCTGTTTATGAAGTGGAAAATCCACTCGAAGTTGAAAAAAGGATACATAGCATTATTGATAGAGTTGATGATTCGTTACACGCAAGAGAACAATTAAATAATGGTAGAATCAGAGAGCGAGAGTTTTTTAAGATTTCTCCTGAAACAGCGTATGGCATTTTTAAAGATATTGCAAGTTTGCGTGGTGATACAAGCAAACTGAAGCTCTACGCACCGACACTTGAACAATCTCAAGAACAAGAGATTGCAGAGAGAAAAACAAAGCGTTCTAACAATTCTTTCAAACTGTTAAACATTGCTGTTGGAGAAGAAATCACATTTCTATATGATGATACAATCACAGCAAAGGTAATAAACGATAAGAATCAGGTTGAATATGAGGGCGAGAGTTATTCGGTAACTAAGTTGGCGTGCAAACTGCTAATTGAAAGACACGGATGGGCTGAAAATTTACACGTAAATGGTTGGATGTATTTTACAAAAGACGGAATTTCACTAAGCGATTTGCGTGATAGTATTGAAAGTGCAATAGAAGAAGATTAATCAGCATTAAAAAGGGGGGATGTAATTGTGGCAAAGAGAAAAATGATTCAAAATAATTTGCTAAAAAATTCAATAGCAGCATATTTTGCGACTATTGAAATACATAACAAACCGAACTTCTCTTATCGTTACGAAACGACAACCCTTCTTTTAATGAACGCTTGGGAATTAGTGCTAAAAGTTTTTGTAAAGAAGTACATAAAAAGCAAAAATATCTTCACTAAAGACGGACATACAATTTCAGTTGATAAAGCCATTGATTATGTCGAGGAATACATAAATACCATTGAGCCGAAATCATTTTGTGCTATTAAGGAGAATTTACTGCTTATAGAGGGCTATAGAAATAACATTGTTCATTATTATAACGAACAGCTAGAGCCTTACATTTTTATGCTTACTGCTAAAGCGGCACTAAATTATGTGGATTTTCTGAAGAAGTATTTTTCAAAAGATATTCTTGCTAAAGATGGTTTGTTTATTTTACCGTTAGGTTTTAAGTTGCCTTTTAAACCGGAAGATTTTCTAAGTAAAAAAGCTACTAATTATGTTTCTTCGCCGGAATCGAAAGAATTTATAAATTCAATGGTTAGAATCATTGGAGATTTAGAAAAACAAGGTGTAGAAGATACGATCGTTGTTGGCTTTGACATATACTTGGAAAATGTTAAACGAATGAAGAATAGTGACTTGTTAATTGCAATAACCTCAAAAGATGAAGCAGATGCAAGTTTTTCTAAAGTTAGCAAGTATCAACTCACAAATGATTCTAACGCACAAAAGGTAAACCTTTCAGATGAAGAAATAATGAAAGTATATCCGCTTACATATAAAGATGTGTGCGAATGTTGCAAAACTGAAATTGTTGGATTTAAACAAAATAATGAGTTTAATAAAATTCTCTCAGATTTGAAGAGTGATAGTACCTTTGCTCACACAAGAAAACTAAACCCCCAAAGCAAAAAATCAGCAAAAACAACATTCTATTCAGAAAGTATTATTGAAGAACTAAAGAAACGATACGGATGCTTGAAAAGTGATAGCAATCCGTGATAGCAAAATGATAGCAAAAGTTAGGACTACCTATGTAGATAGGATAATCTAAGCCAAAGCAAATCAATTTGTGCCACTACGCTAAAACAAAATCGTTTAAGGTTGGTTTTGTGGTTGCGAGTGGGAATAATCCACGTCACTTGAAAAAGCCCGTAAATACAGGCTTTTTGCCGCTTTGAAGCCCTTTGCTGCAACATTTTGGCAACAATAAAATATTCGCAAAAGATTAAGAGCTATCAGACATCGGGTCTGATAGCTCTTTTGTTCAAATTATGCCAAATAAAACGCGAGCCGAAAATTGCGAGCTTAAAATTGAAAGCGTTCTCTTGTCTCTTATTTGTTATTTCGCATATTCCGTTATTGGGTTCTTCCCTGCTCTATCCCTTGATTTTTTGCCACTGCCGTTTTTCTTGTAATTATCACATATTCTATAACGCAGATTATAACCGACAGCACCGAACCGCAGGTTGCCGCAAGTCCCATCGGGAAAAGGGTTTGCGTAAACATTTTTGACATAAGATAAGCCATCGGGATGCGCACGAACACAATGGAAAGACTGTTGTGCAAAAATGAAATACCCGAACGCTCCATAGCGCAGAAATATCCGCTGAAGCAGAAGTGGATACCCGCAAAAACGCAGTCGAAAACATAGCTTCTGAGATATTGTGCGCCGTGAGCTATGACCTCGGGATCTTTCTCGAATATTCCGACAATGTTAAGCGCAAAGAACTGCGTTATCACGGCAATCACAAGACCGATACCCGTCGCAAGCATAATTGCGTATTTCAGCGTCTGCTTTGCCCTGCCGTACTCCTTGGCACCGATATTCTGCGCCGCAAGTGCGGAAACGGACGAGAGCATCGACGACGGAATTATAAACATCATACCGATGATTTTTTCAACTATTCCGACTGCCGCCGCATCGGTAAGTCCCCTGCCGTTTGCGATTATCGTAATTATCAAAAACGAAATCTGAATAAATCCGTCCTGTGCCGCAACGGGAACGCCGATTTTGAAAAGTGAACCGACAGTTTTTTTATCGGGCTTGAAGTCGCTCTTTTTAAGCTTTATACCGATATTCAGCTTTTTCATTGCGATAAGCGACACAATAACGCTGACCGTCTGTGAAAGTGTTGTTCCGAGAGCAGCTCCCGCAGCGCCCATTTTGAAATAACCGATAAACAGATAGTCGAGCGCAATATTGAAAACGCAGGCAACGGCGATAAAATACATCGGATTTTTGCTGTCGCCGAGGCCTCTGAAAATCGAGCTTATTATATTGTACGCCGTGATAAACGGAATGCCGATAAAGCAAATTGTAAGATAAGCACGGGTCTCCTCAACCGCTTCGGCAGGCGTTGACATAACGGAAACTATCGGCTTTACAAGGCAGAGCAAAATTACGGTCAGCACCGCCGACCCTGCCAGGAACACCGTAACCGTATTTCCGACGGCTTTTCCCGCTTTTTCGTTCTGCTTTTCTCCGATTGCACGGCCTACCGTAACCGTGGTGCCCATTGCAAGACCGACAATCATAACCGTAAGCATATGCATAACCTGCGAGCCTATCGAAACCGCCGTTATGCTCTGTGTACCGTTAAACCGTCCGACAATAAAAAGGTCCGCCATTCCGTAAAGCGTCTGCAAAAAATACGACAGCATATACGGTAGCGAAAAATATATGATATTCTTAAACACGCTTCCCGTGGTAAGGTCTTTCTTCATTCGTGCTTTCCTTTCAAAAAAGTATTGATACTATTATACTCGCAATAATTTTACAGTCAACAAAAATCCGATAAAAAAGACCTGCAAACGCCGTTTTAAGCATCCGCAGGTTTGTTGTATGATATAATTCTGTTCCAATATGAAAATTTTATTGAGTATCCGTATGATTCTGACATATGAAGTCATTCATGTAAGTTATTTATATCTTCACAGTCTTTATTTTACCTATCCCATTCATACCAACCACTCTGGGCCATTTGTTTGTATTGCAGATAGTTGTTGCGTTTATATTACCCATATGGCAATGAAAGTGTCTGAATTGACCTAAAATTAACGATAATCTGTTATACTCACACCCATCGGGTTTTTCATATAAATCCTCATCACTTAACGAGCTTAAATATTCCATTATTTTCTCTTTGATTGTTTCAAAATAATCAATTAACAATTCTCGTGATAACACCTTTTTATTATCATAGTCGTCAAGACTGTTCAAATTTGTTTCATGAAAGCTCGGTTCATTATATATTTTAGGATTAATGTACCATTGATCCAAAGAATGTAAAGTATGATATACATGTTTCCATATCGGCATATCGCATAAAATCATATCCATATCACATGTTTTTAATGTAATCGAAAAATTATAAAACATTATTTTCGTATGCTCAATAACAGTGTTTATTAAAATATCATTCATTTTAATCACCATAGCCTTTCAGGCAACAAATATTTATTAAAAATCACCGTATTAACCTGCGTTGCCTGAACAGGCGTAATGGTGATTTCTGCCATCTCAAAATTTTGCCAATGGCAAATTTTGAGGGCATTATAATTATGAATAGTGTGATTTCACACTATTCCCATAGCCTTTCAGGCAACAAATAATTTATTAAAAATCACCTAATTTAACCTGCGTTGCCTGAATAGGCGTAATGGTGATTTCTGCCATCTCAAAATTTTGCCAATGGCAAATTTTGAGGGCATTATAATTATGAATAGTGTGATTTCACACTATTCCTCTTCATCGATGACCGCAGCCGAGTCAATTCCGAGCACCGTATCGGACTCTCCGCTCTCAAGGCTTTCAACCTTTCTGAGCTTTTTGTTTATCTGAACATTTCTGAACTGTGCGTTTTCAATGCTCTTGCCCGCGGCGTCGATTTTTTTCTTTGCCGTCTCGAGAAGTCCGTCGAATTTTTCATACTGACCTCTTACCGCCGAAAGAAGTTGGCGCACCTCGTTTGCCTTTTCGTTTATAGCAACGGTCTTAAAGCCCATTGAAAGCGAATTGAGCAGAGCGGTAATTGTGCTCGGTCCCGCAATCATTATGTTGTATTCGTTCTGTATGCGCTCGGGGAGCCCTGTCCTCGACGAAGCTATCTCGGCATACAAGCCCTCGGTTGCAAGGTAGAGGATTGCGAACGGCGTTGTGTCGGGAATATGAATGTACTTTGAGACATCCTTTGCCTCTTTAAGCACTCTCGATTCAAGCGCCTTTCTCGCCTCCTTGAGCATTTCGGAGTCCGCTGTGTCGGCGGCGTCGCAAAGCCTTATGTAGTCCTCCATCGGGAACTTTGAGTCAACGGGCAAAAGCACATCCTTTTCGTTCTTGTCGGAGGCGGGGATGCGTATGGCGAACTCTACCCTCTCCTGCGAGCCGGGAACGGTTGCGACATTCTTTTCGTACATATTGGGTATTGTCTGGTCAAGTATTCCCTCAAGCTGAACCTCCGCCCAGGTGCCCCTTGCCTTGACATTCGTCAGCACACGGTTGAGAGCCGTGACATTCTGCGTAACGCCCGTTGAGAGCTTTTGCATTTCGCCGAGTGATTTATAAAGGTTTTCAAGCTGTTCCGATACCGTTTTGAACGAGCTGTCAAGCCTTTTTGTAAGCGTTGAGGTAAGCTTTTCGTCAACGGTCGCCCTCATCTCTTCAAGCTTCTTTTCATTTGAAAGCTGAAGCTTGTTTATGGACTCTTCAAGCGTTTTGTTGAGCTTTTCGCTCTGCGCCGCATTTTTCTCGTTTATCGAGCCGAGTATCTCGAGCGTTTTCTCACGGTGCTCGTAGTTGCCCTTGTTCATACTCTCGATTTTCTGCGACATATTGTCAAGACTCTTCTGCATATCGGAACGGATTTCCTTGTTGGCGTTCTGATTTTCAATCCTTATGTTGCTGAATTCCTTGCTGAAGGTGTCTGAAAGATAGTCAAGCTTCTGCTCGGTACGCTGTGAGCCGTCGTTTTCCCCGAGAGAGCTTACCTTTTTTGAAAGAGCCGAGAGCATTACGGCAAGGACGATAATTCCCACCGTGCAAACCGCCGCTGTGATGTATAAAAGAATGTTCTGCATAAATTTCTCCGTTATCTGTCTTTTTTGTCCTCAATCATATGTACATTTATATGATTGTAAGTCATTTCAATTCCGTATTCGTCAAATTCCGTTTTTATGTTTTCGTTAAGCGCATAATATGCGTCCCAATATTTTTCCGTCCGGGTCCACGCCTTGAGTGTGTAACGGATACTGCTGTCGTCATATGACAGCACCGCCGCAAACGGTTTTTCGGGCTTATCCTCAAACAATTCCGTCTTTTCAACCGCCTTGAGCAAAGCCTCACGGACGGTTGCAATCGGAGCGTCATAGGAAGCGCATATTTCCATATCGACACGGCGTTTTTTCTCGGCTGTATAGTTGACTATCTTCGCAGAGATGATTTTTCCGTTCGGTACATAGACCATTTTGTTGTCAACGGTCAGAAGCTTTGTGTGAATAAGGCTTATTATCGCAACAGTGCCCGACACATCGTCTATTTCCACAAAATCGCCTATCTTAAACGGTTTTGTGATAAGCAGCATAATTCCGCTTGCAAGGTTTGAAAGCGAGTCCTGAACGGCAAGAGACGCCGCAAGACCGACAACCGAAAACGCCGCAACAAACGAAGTCGTGGAAACGCCGAGTGCGTCAACGGTAATTATCGCCGTTATAAACCACAGCACGATTTTTATGCCCATTTTTATGTATCTTTTAAGGGCAATGTCAAGCGAGGTTTTCTCAATAAGCTTTGACAAAAGCGAAAAAATCACTCTTATGACCGCATAGCAAATCACAAAGGTAATTATCGCCGCAAGTATTTTGCCGACGGTAAAATCCCCTATCGCATAGTCGAGAATGTCACGAAATTTCATTGTAAAGCCTCTTTATTTGATAAACAGTATCGTTGCCGCCATACAGAACTGTGCGGCATAGTAAAGCGTATGATTGAGAATAATGTTACCCTTTGTGTTCTTGTTCTCCGCAAAGTACATTCCCGACAGAACAAGGTCGGAAAGCAGGAAGAAAATTGCGCCTATTGACATTACAATCCACGCAGCGGACCTGAAATGTGTGACATAAGCCGTCATAATCGACGATGTCATTGTGAGCGCAAGCGTGCACGAATACAGGAAAACTATCAGCTTGAAGTTTCCGTATTTCATCTTCATAGGCTTCTCCATAAGGATAGCTATAACTCCGATTACAACCGCAAGAACAAGCGACATTATGATGGAAAACGAATTCCACGGAGCGCTCCTGAAAATTGCGGTTATAAAACACAAATGACCGAGTAAAAACGAAATAAATCCCGCATAGAGGTACGAGTCCTTATCCTGAAGATATATCCACTTCAGGTCGAGCCATATGTCGCCCAACATTCCGAGAATAAGTCCCGCAAGAATAAGAGAACCGAATTCAAGAAAAACTCTGTTTCGGTTTGTTGCGGCAATGGCGGTCGCAATAAAGCAGCAGCTTGCTATCGCTTTGGCGTAAAGAGCCGTAATTCCGCCCTTTTTAACACGCAAAACAAGGAACACCGCAGTTGCAGCCACACCTATTGCCAACAGTGCAAAATAGAATAATGATGAATACATAACCTGTGCCTCCCCCTTAATGATATTTTCATTATACTATATAAGGTAAAAAATTACAATCGAAATTTAGACGGCTGTTTAATTGACAAAATGCCCCCGTTGTGTTTTAATTTATTGAGTATTATATATATCAGAGGTTATTCAATATGAAAAAGACTTTTTTAGCGGCAGTGTGCATACTGCTTGCGATAACGCTTTTGTTTTCCGCCTGCTCGGGAAGCAATTTGACGGACGACGCCACGACCGACAGCCCGCACGACTCGGACTCGTCCTTTAAGGCGGCGATAGTTCAGTTTGACAACGACAATTTCACAAGCGAGCTGCGCCAGACCTTTATAAAAAGAATGAGGCTTCTCGGCTACGACGAAGCAAAAATGAAATTTGACATCAAAAACGCTCAGGGAAGCGAGGACAAGCTCTCACAGACAACGGCGTCGCTTGCAAACGCAGATTATGACATTATCGTTGCCATAGGCGACAAATGCGCCTCGGCTGTTGCGGCGAGCGGCTGCACCGTACCGACCGTTTTCGTGGCGGTCAGCGACCCTGTCGGACTGGGTCTCACTTCAAGCCTTGAGGCTCCCGATAAAAATATGACGGGCACCGTCAGCAACACATCAAACGACACCCTGCTTTCGTATATCAGAATTCTGACCCCGAGCGTTTCGAATGTTGCGGTTATATGTATGAACAACGAAAAGTCGATTGCGGAAAAGGACAGCGCCGTAAAATATCTTACCGACGATTTATTCGGCGTTGAACAGGTTGTGCTCGACGGCGTTGACTCGATTGACTCGATTGTTTCCGACCTGCTCACACGCAACGACGCAATTTATCTCACAGGCGATGAAGAACTCAAAAATGCGGCACCGAGCATTGTCTCGGCAGCGTCCGCAAGCTCAAAATTCGTGTTCTCGTCAAATATCGGCTGCGTTGAAAGCGGCGTACTTGCCTCAACCGCCTCCCCCGTCAAGGATTTAAGCTATAATGCGGCGGCTGACGCTGACGAAATACTCAGAGGCGCAAAGCCGTCCGACCTCCCCGTTGACACGGATATTGCTTTTGCGATATATGTTTCAAAAACCACGGCGACAAATTTCAACATTGATGTGCCGCAAATCGACAATGTTATACTTTTCTGAAAAAATAAAAAGTTTTTTCAGAAAAGTGTTGACAGTTCCCCCGCACTTTGCTATAATATCATTCGTCGCGAGGAACGACGAACTGAATATGCGAGAGTGGCGGAATCGGCAGACGCGCACGTTTGAGGGGCGTGTGGTAATCCCGTACGGGTTCAAGTCCCGTCTCTCGCACCATGAAAAACCGTTTGCTTTCGCAAACGGTTTTTCAGTTATATTCGCCTTGCGGCGAGTTCTATTGCTACGCAGTGATATTCGGCTTTCAGCCGAGTGATATTGCCTTACGGCAGTTAAAGGCGAATATAATATCACTGCGCCAAAGGCGCAATATCACTTTTGCAAAGCTAAAATATCACGCCGAACGAAGTGAGGCATATCACTGAAAAAGCCAACCTGAACGATGCACAACAACGATTGGCAACAACCAAAAAGCAGATGAACATTTAGTTTGTCTGCTTTTTATTTTTTACCGACAAAGCCATATCGGGACTTGAACCCGATAGTCCATCTTTTGCGGAGCAAAAGGGACAGCGCCCTTGCGGGCGAATGAAAAATGAATAATAAAAAATGAAGAATTGCGGGTGCTTCGCACGGCGTCGTCGTTTGCTCCGTATCGTTCGCAACAGCCTTTGGCTGTCTCTCACTCACTATGCAACTCCTCCTTTTCCGCAAAAATCACGCTCGGCTCGCCTGCTCGGTTGTAAACGCCCTCCCGACGGCTCGCTGTCGCTACCGACTTTTGCGGATTTACGGCGGGAGCAAGCCCCCGCCCTACCGATATAGCAACGCACAACCCGTAGGGACAGGGCTCGCCCCTGTCCGTCAAGAGCACAGAAAATTACATTAGAAGTTCCGCTCCCTCGTCAGAGGGAGCCTGTGTTTGTAATGCAGCTTAGAGCACCGCAAAAAGGCGGCTGCATAGGCTGAGAGTTCATAAGGAAGTATTGGTTTCTCGCATAAAAATTTATTATGCCTTTGTCGGAAATCCTCGCAAGGCGACAGCATATCTGTGGAGGTTAACGCATTATTGTGCAAAAAGATGTTATTTTGAAGCAAAACTGCCTTATCAACTCTCAGCCTTCACAGTCGCCTTTCGGGTGTATTAAATACGCAAACCGTTTTACTTGTTTCCGTTTTGCACGAACAGCTCGCTTGGGGTGTATCCGCAATTAGCCCATTTCCTGCAATTGTTGTGCATATTCTGCATTTTGAAAATCAGCTCGTTTGCCTGTTCTTCGTCCTCAATCTCAATTCCGTGGCTTTCCGTAAGGTGCAATAGCTCGCCAAACGGTTCTTCGGTCCGCACAAGCCATTCAAGCTGTTTGACAACCGCCTTTGCAATAACCAACGACACATCCATATCATCGACAAAAAAGTCGCATAACGCCTTTGTGTACTCATTTTCCGGAGAATAATTCGGGTCTGCATATTTCAGAATTTCCTCTTGAGTCGGAGTATAATACTTTTTACCCTGCTGAAAATATGCAATTTGCCCGATTTTTTCATCGGGAACCCTTTTGCTTACGATAGCATTTGTGTAAATATAGTAGCTGTCATACGAGTATCGTATCAGCTTCATACCGCATTTAAGAAGGTCGTCCTTGCGGATTTTGGGTGTATTGTATCGGTTATACACTTTCAAAAACTGCCTCGGCGTAACAAATCCGTACAGATTAACGCAACCCTTCAAATATGTATCGATAACCTTCTGCTGTTCGGTAAGAGTGTACCTGTTTGCCATATGCCGCACCTCACTGATTATTATTTATTATATATTACTATATCGGTGCGAAAAACGCAAACGAATTATTTTGAAACACAGGGGACAAATACAGAGAACCGTTCTCTGTGTTTCATCGTATGGATTACCGCGCCTTGACATTGACGGCGTTATGCCGTATGATTGCGTTAGATTAATTATCATTGACAAATAGATTGAATGGTAAGCTTGCAAAACATTTCGGATTTGTGGGAGGGTAAATGAATGATTAACATTTTACTTGAAGGATATGAAATAAATGCCCCTTGGCTTTATGATGACTTAAAAAAATACATATTGCCGAATCAATCGATTGCAGTAATGGCTTTTTCCTTTCGTGACAGCGAGGTTAAGAACTTAAAAGATTGGGATTCATTATATAGCAAGGAAAAAGGTATTTATTATAATGGCATTGTCGGCGGCTTTACTGCCTACGGAATATCGGAAGATAATATTACATTTATTAACTATTTTAAGGATACAAAGGAGTCTGCCATACAAAAAATAGAAAAGGCGGATATTCTTTATTTCACCGGAGGTCGCCCTGACAGAATGATGGACAGAATCAAGGAATTTGATTTGACAGATATTTTAAGAAAATATAAAGGAATTGTTATGGGGTATAGTGCAGGTGCAGTTATTCAGCTTTCCGAATATCATTTATCGCCTGATAAGGACTATAAAGAATTTCAATACTATGACGGATTAGGTTATCTTGATGATTTTTATCTGGAAGTTCATTATGAAAATACAAAGGTACAAAACAAAGCCATTTATCGTGTATTATCTGAAAGAGGCAAAACAGTTTATGCAACGGCTTTCATGGCAGGGGCTGTTGTTGTAGATAACGGTAATGTCAAATTGCTTGGAGATGTAAAAGCGTTTAACAAATAGAGCGGTTAACGAATGCAGGGTAAGCACAGAGAACCGTCCCCTGTGTTTCCCAAACTATCCGATTATAGACTTCTTTTGTCAAGGCTTCGCCGTGCAAAAGATTTTGGGGGGTTCGAATCCCTTTTTGATTTCATATTTGCACAAAAAAAGAAGCACAGACGGAAATCTGTACTTCTTTTTGGCGCGCTGCAAGGGATTCGAACCCCTGACCTTTTGGTTCGTAGCCAAACACTCTATCCAGCTGAGCTAGCAGCGCATATTTTTTTGTGCCCGATTATATTATCACTATTTAGACAAAAAGTCAACCGAATTTGCAAAATATTATGTGATAAAAATAATTTATTTTTTTGCGTATTTATGA
The DNA here is from genome assembly GCA_902491475.1 of uncultured Eubacteriales bacterium. Classification (GTDB taxonomy): domain Bacteria; phylum Bacillota; class Clostridia; order Oscillospirales; family Acutalibacteraceae; genus Fimenecus. The sequence goes on along the minus strand of CABUHY010000003.1, from coordinate 57,859 downwards.
TATATTATATACAGTCAAAAAAATGATAAGTGTAAAAGAGATGTTTTTACTTATGGAAAAGAAATATGATGTTCTTATAATCGGAAGCGGAGTCGGCGGACTTTACACCGCACTTTCACTTCCCGAAGATGTTTCGGTGCTTGTCCTTTCCAAAAAATCGGACACGCTTTCGAACAGTAATCTGGCTCAGGGCGGCGTTGCGGCTGTTTTGAGCTTTGAAAACGACAGCTTCGACCTCCACTATGAGGACACAATGATTGCCGGCAGCCGTGAAAACGACCCCGACGCGGTAAATGTCCTTGTTCACGAGGGTCCCGACGATGTACGCAAAATAATGCAATACGGCGTTGATTTTGACAAGAACCCCGACGGCACAATTCAGAAAACCCTTGAGGGCGGACACTGCCGCAGGAGAATTGTTCATCACAAGGACACCACGGGTGCGGAAATCGTTAAAAAACTGCTTGAAGAGACTCACAGGAGAAAGAACATTACCCAAGTGCAAAACTCCCTCGTATACAAGCTTGAAAAGGTCAAGGGCGGCTTTTGCGCCGATGTTCTTGACGAAAACGGCAAGCCTTTCAGCATATTTTCGGATTACTGCGTAATTGCCACAGGCGGTATCGGCCGTGTATACAAATACACCACCAACCCCGCGGTAGCTACGGGCGACGGAATACGCCTTGCATACGAATTGGGTGCCGCCATAAAGCATTTGAGCTATGTTCAGTTCCACCCGACGGCATTCAACGGTCCCGACAGGGAACAGTTCCTTATAAGTGAGGCTGTAAGGGGCGAGGGCGCATATCTTCTCAACTGCAACAAGGAGAGATTTATGCACCGCTACGACAAGCGCCTTGAATTGGCGCCGAGAGATGTCGTTTCAAGGGCGATTATCCTTGAAAGCAGAAAGACGGGAAGCAACAACTTCTATCTTGATATTACATACAAGGACAGCGATTTTGTTAAGAACCGTTTCCCAGGAATTTATGCGGGATGTATGGAACACGGCGTTGACATCACAAAGGACCTTATTCCGATATTCCCCTGCCAGCACTACCTTATGGGCGGAATTGATGTTTCGCTTGAAGCGAAAACCACGGTTTCAAGGCTCTATGCGGTCGGCGAGTGCTCTCACACGGGCGTTCACGGCAAAAACAGACTTGCAAGCAACTCACTGCTTGAAGCGCTTGTTTTCGGCAGGCGTGCCGCAGAAGATATTACAAAGTGCATAAAAGCCGGTTATTCTCATGTTACGGTTGAGGACAAGCCGCTTGACATTTCGGGCGCTCCGATGCCCAAGGGTCTGCGTACCGAAATCCGTTCCATTATGCAGAGGGCATATTTTGTTATCCCCGACATGGACGCCGTACATACGGGTCTTAAAAAGGTAGACAAGATACTTGCACGCCTTAAAAACGGCAAGTTTGCGATTACGCCCGACTATTGCGAAGCGTTGAGCCTTGCAAGCGTGGCGCACATCATATTAAAGGAGGTTGACGAGGGATGAATGTTCCGCAGTTTTATATTGACGAAATAATCCTCTCCGCACTTAAAGAAGACATCAACTATATCGATGTTGCTACCGATTATCTTATTGACGAAAATCAGCGCAACGAGGCATATTTTGTTTCAAAGGCCGACGGTGTGCTTTGCGGACTTGATGTTGCAATGCGTGTTTTCCGTCTGCTTGACGACACTTTTGAGTGCAAAACCTATTTTAAGGACGGCGACGAAATTAAGAAAGGCGACCTTATCGCCGAATTCTCCGGCAAAACCGTTCTGTTGCTCAAAGGCGAACGCACGGCGCTCAATCTTCTTCAGCATATGTCGGGAATTGCGACAGCCACAAACAGGCTTGTTAAGCTTTGCGAGGGTACAAACGCACAGATTACCGACACAAGGAAAACTCTCCCGTCTTTGAGAGCCCTCCAGAAATATGCCGTTACCTGCGGCGGCGGTAAGAACCACCGTTTCAACCTTTCCGACTGCGCTATGCTCAAGGACAACCACATTGACGCAGGCGGCGGAATTACAAATGCGGTAACCACGCTTCGAGGTAAAATCGGGCACACAACCAAGATTGAGGTTGAGACAAGAGACCTTGACGAGGTGCGTGAGGCGGTAAATGTCGGAGCGGATATAATTATGCTCGACAATATGACAAACGATATGATGCGTGAGGCTGTCAAAATAATCGGCGGCATGGCAAAAACCGAGGCTTCGGGCGGAATTACCGACGAAACCATCAGAGGCGTTGCCGAAACGGGCGTTGACATAATCTCCGTCGGTGCCATCACACATTCGGTAAAAGCGTTTGACATCTCAATGAAAATGAAATAATTAAAAACGAAAAAATAAGAAATCCCCCGATGAGCACAGGTTAAAAGCCGAAGCTTGTCGGGGTTGTTTTTTATGGTGCAATCTTTTTTACTTTCTCGGATAATTTCAAATTTACACCGTCAGTGTAGGGCGGGGGGCTTGCTCCCGCCGAAAAACTTAGCGTGTTTATAATAGCTTTCGGCTTATAACAAATTGAAAATTTAGCACAAATATAAGCTCCCTCTGACGGGCAACATATGCGACCGCCGCCGGTGGCGGATAAAGGGAGCATCTGTTGGCGCAGCGGTCGATTTTGTGCGGCACTCCAAGCCGCATTAACAAAATCGGGCACCGCAAGAGGGCAAGGCTGTCATTTTTCTTCTGAAAAATGACTGAGGGAGAGATAACGAAAATTTGATATATACTGCGTCTCTCCTTTCGTCACGCCTACGGCGTGCCACCTTCCTCGTCAGAGGAAGGCTTGGTTCTGCGAATATTTTAATGTGATAAAAGCTATGGACAGGGCTTAATCAAATGTAAATGCTTGCAGAATAAAGCCTCCCTTGTGTAAAGGGAGGTGTTGAGCGGAGCGAAACGGAGGGATTGTTTTGCCGGACAGAAAGCATAATCACAATCTTGTGGCAAATGCAAAGAGCTTACGCAAGAATATGACAAAAGAAGAGCATTCCTATAGAGCGTTATATAAAACAATCACTCAGTCGTCATAAATGACGACAGCTCCCTTTACACAAGGGAGCCTGTAAAAAAGCCTTTCGGATTTCCCGAAAGGCTTTGGTTATAATGTCCTATTATAATATTCTGTTACAATATTCTATTATTTTTTAGCGGCTTTTTTTGCCTTCTTTTCGGCTTTAAGCTTTGCGGTCATTGCGTCCTCTTCCGCTTTAAGGCGTTCGAGTTCCGCTCTGTCGTTTGCAAGCTTTGCCTCGTGACGAATCTTAGCCTCGTCATAAAGCGCTTCTATGTCTTCAAGATGCGCATAGTTTTCCTGCTGACGGATAAGCTTTTCCGCATAGAGATAGGGCTTTGCGGCTCTGCCGTAGCGAGCGTGCATATCCATTTCGATTTTCTCTTTCTTGAGAATAACCTTTTTCTCTGCCATAACGGCTTTGACTTCGCCCTTGATTCTCTTGGTTTCGCTCTTGACCTCGTCCTTGTCCTTGAAACTCTTGTTCTTTCTTACCTCTGCGAGCATTTCGTTGAACTCACGAAGCTTCATTTCGCACTCATCCTCCTGAGCAAACAATGCATCAAGAGCGGTAAAGTCGGGAGCGGTAAGCTCTGCGCCGTCCGAATAATATTCCTTGATAGCCTTGCAGGAGTCAAGCTTCTTCTGAGCGATTTCAATCGCAAACTTGCGGTATTCCTTTTCCTCCGCAGTGTTTTTGGGCATTAACTTAGCTGCACGAAGCTCCTCTTTTATGCTGTCAACATCCTGTTCAAGCAAGCCTGCAAGTCCGTTTTTAAGAACAACCTTGTTGGCTTCGACCTGCATTTTATAGAACGGTGTTTGGAACTTGTCAAGCTCTGCGCATACAAGCTTTGAAATCTCGATTTCTTCGTTTCTGTTGAGCGCTTCCTTATAAGCCTTTTTAGCGGCTTTCTTCTGCGCTTTGTCCTTAATCGACTTGTAATCGGCATGGACCTTCTTAGGCTCTTCGTTTACAAGCTCTTTTGCGTCTCTGATAATATCAACCGCTTCGACAAGGTTACCGTCGTCAAGGATTCCGTTTCCGTAATCCTCAAACAAAGCTCTGATTTTAAGAATACGGACAATCGCTTTCTGATGTCTCTCGTCGAGGTCATAGAAGAAGTACGGTACAACATTGAGGAACGCACCGACAGCCGCCATGACAATCATAACGCCCATAAGCTTGTAGAGCAACACGCCGCCGTCGTTGTTTGCGTCAAGTATGTCATAGGGCTGCTCGTAGCCGTTGCCCTCATATACGCCGTATGCTTTCTGAACGAAAGGAATAACCGACGAGGTAACAAGCGTTACGACATTACCGATTGTGGTAACCGCAGCAAACATACCGTCGATTCTCTCGCCCGAGCGGTACTGCTGATAGTCACGGATATCCGCCTGAATAGCGGGGGTTGTAATCTGCTCAAATGCACCGACAAGCCAGTTGAGATAAACACAGGCGAACAGCCACCAGATGTTTCTCATATCGACTATCATTGAAAGAATGAACAGTACATTGAACATATTTACGCCGATAAGGACCTTTTTCTTACCCCATTTTCTGATACAGATGGGTGCAAGAAGCATACCCCAAAGGGAAGCGTTACCCGTAAGCGTACTGATAAGTGCGTATGTCGCACCGTTGCAGGTGTGGCCGTAGTTGTATGACCACTGAAGAATTGCGCCGTATGCGCTCTCAAGGAAGCCGAGCCAACCTGCGCACGCAATAATCCAGAAGTATTTGTTCTTCGCAACCTCACGAAGAGAGTCCATAAAGCTAATCTGAATTGTATGCGTTTTCGCCTGGACAATTTTCTCCTGCGTGTTTGCGTAAACGATAATCGTAAGCGCAATACCGATAATTGCGAATACGGGATAGGTGTATCTGTAAACTCTTATGTCATAGTAATTGTCGTCCGCAACAAGCTGTGCAACGAGCGGAAGAACAATGTTGATGATTGACGGTGCAAGCGAATAAACAACAGACTTTACCGCAAGCACATCCGTTCTTTCCTGCGTGTTCGGCGAAAGAACATGAATAAGGTTTGTATAAGCGTCGTTAAAGAAGTTGTAGAAGAACTGCAACAGCAAGCTGAAAATCAGTACCATTGCACACTTGATTACATAACCTGCTTCTTTTCCGAAGAGCATATACGGGAAAAGGCTGTACATCTGCTTGTACGGGAACCAGACATAAGCTATCGCAATCAAAGCGGTGGGAATACCCATTGAAAGGATGTACGGTCTGTACTTACCGCCCTTGCCTCTCGTGTTGTCGATAATATTCGCTCTGACAGCGGTCAGCGGAATGTTTGCAAGAGTGGAAATAAGATAAAGTATGTACATATCCGTGGGCGAAACGCCGATAGCGCCGCCGACAACCATGTTCGAGGTTCCGACAAGGAGCGTCGAGCCGAGGGTTATAATGAAATATGCACCGATACCGCCGCCTGCGTAAGCGGCAATTTCCTTAAAGGTCATATAGCGACCTACTTTAGGGACTTTCCAGTATGTTTTAACATCACTGACTATCCCCTTAGCCTTTTGAGTCAAGTTCATTTTTTAATATGAGCCCCCTATATTATTATACCTTACCGTGTTATGTTGCATAACGGCAATAGAAATATTATACCACAAACTGGCAGCTTTTACAATGAAACATATTTGACATATTTTTTATTGATAATATGTTTGAATTGTACAGTAAAATAGGTTATACTGTTAGTTAATTGACAAACCCACCGCAAATTGAGTAAAAACGGAGAGAAAGATATGATTTTTTACGCAAAGGATTTCGGCATGACGCCTGATACAGAAATCGGAAGTAAACTTACAAAAACGCTTTGTGAAATGGCGCAGACCGACGGCGAAAAAACGCTTGTTTTTGAAAAGGGCGTTTATCACATAGACATCGACAACTGCGAGGAAAAGACGCTTTATATAACCAACACCGTAGGCGACAACGAATTTTCGGACGGCGAAGCTCCGCACAAATCAAAGGTTGCAATGTATTTCGGAAACATCAAGAACCTGACGGTTGAGGGAAACGGCTCGACCTTCCTTGTTGACGGTCACTGCACAAACATTGCGCTTGAAAACTGCGAAAATATAACCCTTGACGGCATTGAGCTTGACACGGTAAATCCACCGCTCCACGAATTTACGGTGGAGGCGATCAAGGGTCACTCCGTTGTTTTTTCGCTCAATAAGAGCTGCAAATATGTCGAGAAGAACGGAAAATACTATCTTTTCGGCAAGGGGTATCAACACAGATTTTATGAAAAGGGCACATTTTCAAGCCCTGCGCTCGTAAGGGCAAACGACCTTGACCACACCGAGAGAGTGCGCCACCCGTTTGCCGCCTATCTTTCATTTAAGGAAATCGGCGCATACAAGTTTAAGCTTACATATCTTTCCACACACAGGTTTGAAAAAGGCGATAAATATTATATTTTCGACACACGGCGTGACAATGTCGGAATTTTTGTAAACTCCTGCAAAAATTTCACTCTTAAAAACTCGGCACAGAGATACAACTGCTCTCTCGCCCTTGTCTGTCAGAAAACCGAAAACATTACGGTTGACAATGTTGACTTTTCCCCCAAGTCCGACTCGGGCAAGCTTATTTGCTCGCTTGCCGATTTTATGCAGATTTGCAACTGCAAAGGTCAGGTAAGCGTTACAAACAGCAATTTCTGCGGTGCGTGCGACGACGCAATAAATGTCCACGGCATTCATATGTATGTCGATAAGGTTGAGGGCAACACACTCACGCTCAAATTCCGTCACCCGCAGACCCACGGTTTCAATCCGTTCTTTGACGGCGACGAAATAGAATATGTCGACCGCTTCACGCTCGAATGTAAGGGCAAGGCAAAAATCCTCTCTTCAAGGCTTGTAAGCGAGCACATTGTTGAAATATCGGTTGACTCGACCGACGGCGTCGGCGAGGGTATGGCTGTTGAGGACATTACGCTCTGCCCCGATTTTTACTATGCGGGCAACACCGTAAACCGCATTACCACAAGAGGTATTCTCGTAACGACAAGAGGAAAAGTCGTAATTGAAAACAACGAGTTCCGAAACACGCATATGGCGGCGATACTTCTTTCGGACGACGCAAAAAGCTGGTACGAGAGCGGTCCGTGCAAAGATGTTACAATAAGGAACAACAGCTTCGGGGAGTGCCGCGCGCATTTCATTTCGATACTGCCCGAAAACGGATCGAACACAAATCCCGTTCACAAAAACATAACTATCGAGGGCAACACATTTGACTCAAAGCACGACAAGGGTATTCATCTCAAATGTGCCGAAAATGTCACAATCAGAAATAACAAAATCGTCTCCTCCGCAAAGAAGAAAGATTTTGTAAAAGCGGTAAATTGCCAAAACCTTGTGAACGAACAATAAATTTTATCAAAAAACTATTTATTTCTTTTTTCTAAAGTATTATAATAAACTGTATTTTTGAGGAAAAGGAGTTTTATTTATGCCTAAAAAGCAGCAGATGAAAAAAACGAGTACCACTCATTTCGGAATTCAGCGTAAAATCGTCGCAAATATGACGGCGGAAAGCTGGGAAACAATACCTCATGTAACATATAACTATGAACCCGATGTAACGGAGTTTATGATTGAGTACAAGCGACTCAACGAAAACTGTGCGCCGGAGGACAAAATCACGCTCAACACGATTATGCTTAAAATCATCGTTGAGGGCTTGAAAGCCGACCCCGCCATGAACGCACATATCGAGTTTGACCGCAAGCTTGTAAGGGGCGAAATCCACACTTTCCAAGACATCAACATTTCAATGCCGATGGTTCTTCCCAACGGCGAGATGATGACGATAAATCTTCACAATTTTGAGAACAAGAACTTAAACCAGATGGTTGACTACATTAAAGATGTCAACAGAAGAGTTGCAAACACAAATCTCAACGAGGTTATGTTCGATGTTTCGCTTGACAATACACTTACCGCCCTCAAGCACGGTAAAATCAAGCAGACGCTTTACCGTCTTATCGGTTCAAAAACGGGCAAGCACAAGGTAAAGACTCTTTCGGGCAAGGCGAAGAGAGATTATGAGGCAATTCCCGAAAAGGACAGACTTACAAAGAGGGATATCGAACAGGGCACAATTACGGTTTCAAACATCGGCTCGACATACCGTCAGCAGAGGGGCGAGACCTGCCTGCTTGAAATCGTTCCGCCGCAGGTTTGCGCAATAGCGCTCGGCGCCGTTCAGGATAAGCCCGTCGTTATCGTAAACGAAAAGGGCGAAAAGGAAATTGCAATCCGTCAGGTTATGCCGCTTTGTATCGCATTTGACCACAGAGCGCTCGACTTCGGCGAAATCGTTCCGTTCATAAAGCGCCTTGACGAAATCTTTGAAGCGCCCGAAATCATCCACACATGGAAAGACGGCGGCACGGACGACATTGATATGGAAGAAATCAAGGTTGAGCGTGAAGAGCGTGAGGCTAAATACGAGCAGTCCAAGGAGCGCGAGAAGGCTCGCAAGGAAGCCGAGGACAAGGCAAGGAAAGCGCAGCGTGAGGCTGAAAAAGCAGAGCGTGATGCGGAAAAGGCACAGAAAGAGGCTGCCGAAAAAGCTCTCAAGGCGCAAAAGGACGCCGAGGAAAAAGCACGCAAGGAAGCCGAAAGACTTGAAAAGGAAAAGAAAGACGCCGAGGAGAAGGCTCTTAAAGCTCAAAAAGAAGCTGAGGAGCGGACCCGCAAGGAGCAGGTAAAGGCTGAAAAGGCACAGCGTGATGCGGAGGAAAAGGCTCGCAAAGAAGCTGAAAAGGCTGCCGAAAAAGCCCGTAAGGACGCAGAAAAAGCGCAGAAAGAGGCTGAAAAGGCAGAGGAAAAAGCTCGCAAGGAAGCCGAGAAAGCGCAGAAAGACGCCGAAAAGGAAGAGAAAATCAAGCGTGAAATCGAAAAAGCTCAGCGTGACGCAGAAGAAGCGGTAAAGAGAGCCGAGGAAGCAAAACAAAAGGCGCTCGAAGCCAAAAAAGACGCAGAGAATATCGATTGACAGCGCGGTGTTGTAAACCGATAAATATTTACAGAACAACAAAGACAGTTTCCCGTAATAAGGAAACTGCCTTTTTATTTGTGCGAAATGCAGTTTGGAGCGCCACATAAAATCAACAGATACAATCAAAAATATATTTTATATCATATCGTAGGGGCGAACTGTGTTCGCCCGCTTTTAATTCGCTCTGACTTTGACGGGCGACCGCAGGTCGCCCCTACGGGTCGCATAAATTATTAAATTTGATAACAGCCGTATATAAATCCTAAAATTTAATTTTACGGTGTAGGGCGGTGGCTTGCTGCCGCCGTTGAATTGTTGATAAAATATGGTACTTTACGGCTGATATGATATTAAAATATTCGCACAACCGTAGGGACAGGGCTTGCCCCTGTCCGCAACAAATTACATATAAAATCAGGGCAACGGACAGCTGCACTTTCAGCCTCCCTTGTGTAAAGGGAGGTGCCGAACGAACGTGAGGCGGAGGGATTGTAAGGTTGATTTTATAAAATCCCTCAGTCATTTTTTTGTTCCAAAAAAACGACAGCTCCCTTTGCAAGGGAGCCTGTGTTTGTGCTATATTTTCAATTTGTTATATACTGAAAGTTATTATAAATACGTTAATTTCCTCGGCGGCAGCAAGCCACCGCCCTACCGTGTGGGATATTAAATTTAATCCTCATCAAAATCGAAGTCCATATCCATATCGTTATTTTCTTTCCTTATTCTCCCGAATACAGAAGCGAGTTCGCCCGAACAAAGACCATCCTCCAATGCATAGGCTTTGTTGCAACACTTCTTCGCATTTTAGTTTATAATATTCTCATATTCCCCTGCACACATTCTCATAAGAGAATACGCTAATGGGTTGTCAAGTAAAATCGAATATTGTTGTAAGCTCAAACTCGGACAAGAACTGTCAGCAAATGTGTTGTCAGCAAAATACAGCAAGGGCAGTAACTGTATATACATATAGGTTACTGTGAAATCCTATGATAAGTACACTCACGGTTTCCAAATTCTTCTACGTATTCGTATTTATCGTCTGTTAAAACCTTGCGCAAAAGTTTTCCGACATCTTGAGCCGCCTTTTCGGCAGCTTCTTTATGCGGTAAATTTTCAGCATGGTATTCGTAGATTTTCTGAAGGGGAGTTTTATGCCAATCACGGTTTCCTTTACCGAAAACATCTCTTACGGTAAAGCTTTTCTGTTCTGCAACAGAAGTAAAACCGTGAACAGCTCCGAGTACATACATTTTCATAAGTTCTAAATCGTTTTGACTTACTTGCGCTGAAATTTTTATTATTCTTTTGTTACTGTTTGAAATCATTTTTTATTCCTTTATCAATAATTCTTCGTCCAATCAACCGAATACAAATAAATGTACCGGTATTCCGTTCGAAAGCTTCCGCTGCTCATATTGCTTGTTTTCCATGCAACATTAAGAGGCTCAGATAAAGCTTTTGCAATCTTATTAGGGGTAGACAAATCAATACTTACATAATTTTCATTAACTTCAGCACCAAGATTGGTAGACCGATAGTAAAAATTATGATAACTCATTCCATCTTGATCACAAACCCATTTATCAATTTCAGACAGATTAACTTCTGTAATTCCTGATTTATAAAAAGAATATGCTCCGATAGTTGTAACGCTATCCGGTATAGTTATACTACTTAAACTTGTACAACCCTCAAAAGCATGTCTGCCTATTATTTCAATTGAATTTGGCAAGGTTATTTGTGTTAAGTTCGTTTTATTTTTAAATCCATTATCGATTATTTTTGTAACAGGAATTCCATTATATTTTTCCGGAATTTCCAAACTATCAGAATTAAAATTTTCGGAAGCTCTTATTCCGTAAGTACCGTTTTCCAATAAAACATAGACAAAATCGCCTACAGTTTCTTGATAGCCTGCTTGCACTGCTTTAACATTAAGGGAAACCCAAGTTTGTCCGTTATCATTTGAAACTTCCCATTCTAAAGTCAATGAATTTATTCTTATTTTTGGCGTAATTCCGTCCTTACCCTTTTCGCCCTGCAAGCCTTGGTCACCCTTGTCGCCTTTTTCGCCCTTGATATTGCCGAGGTTGGTGATTGAATTATCGGTCATTGTAACCACAAGCTCGCCGCTCGGGGACAGCGTGAGCGACTTAATGCCGAGTCCGTCGGCGCCGTCAGAGCCGTTTGTTCCGTCCTCTCCCGTTACCTTGCCGAGATTTTTGACATCTCCGTTTGAATAGGTCAAAACAAGCTCGCCCGAGGCATTTATTTCCGACTTTGTTATACCCAAGCCGTCGGCACCCTTGATATTGCCGAGGTTGAGCACGGTGCCGTTTGTAAGCGTTACGGTCAGTGCACCGTCAGCCGACACATCGACATTCTGTATGCCTACGCCGTCCGTACCGTCCTTACCGTTGAGTCCGCTGTCGCCTTTATCTCCCTTATCGCCCTTTGAGCCTTTGATATTACCGAGATTTATGACATTTCCGTTTGAGAAAGAAAGCACAAGCTCGTTGTCGGTATTCAGCGTAACATCCGTAATACCTACGCCGTCCGTGCCGTCCTTACCGTTGAGACCTGCGTCGCCTTTGTCGCCTTTCTCGCCTTGAACACCTTGGTCGCCCTTGTCTCCCTTTTCGCCCTGTATTCCCTGTGCGCCGTCATTGCCGACCACTCTGCCGAGATTTACCGTGCTGCCGTCGCTGTATGTCAAGACAAGCTCGCCGAGGGAATTTATTTCACTGCTTGCAACGCCGATTCCGTCAGTGCCGTTTGTACCGTCAACGCCGTCTTTACCGTCGGTTCCGTCCTTGCCGTTAAGACCTGCGTCGCCCTTGTCGCCTTTCGCTCCTTTAATGTTTCCGAGGTCAAGCGAAGCTCCGTTTGTAAGAGTGATTACAAGCTTTCCGTCGGTTGAAATTTCAATATCGTTTATGCCTACGCCGTCAACGCCGTCTGCTCCGTCTTTACCGTTCGTGCCGTTGAGACCCGCATCGCCCTTGTCTCCTTTTTCGCCCTGTAAGCCCGTATCTCCTTTGTCGCCTTTATCTCCTTTTGCCCCGACAACAACGCCGAGGTTTTCGGTAAGATTATTCGTGTATGTAATTATCAACTCGCCGTTGCTGTTGATTTCGGACTTCTTAACGCCTACGCCGTCTTTACCGTTCGTACCGTTAAGACCTGCGTCGCCCTTGTCGCCTTTTTCGCCCTGTACGCCTTGGTCTCCTTTGTCGCCTTTATCGCCTTTTGCTCCGACAACAGCGCCGACATTTGCACGCTGACCGTTTGAGAAAGAAAGCACAAGCTCGCCCTCGGAATTGATTTGCGCCGAGGTTACGCTCACGCCGTCCGCACCGTCAGAACCGTTCGTTCCGTTTATGCCGTCCGAGCCTACGATTTTACCGAGGTTTGCGCTCGTTCCGTTTGAATATGTAAGAACCAATTCGCCGTTTTCGTTTATAACCGCAGAAGCAACGCTGATACCGTCGGCGCCGTTTGAGCCGTCCGTACCGTTTGTTCCGTCTTTACCGTCCGTGCCGTTCGCACCCACTACCCTGCCGAGGTTGCCAACCTCGCCGTTTGTGTAGGTCAGAACAAGCTCGCCGTTCTCATTTATAACGGAGGAGGCAACGCCCACCCCGTTGTTCACGGTTTCGCCGACAACCTTGTCAAGATTTACGCTTTTTCCGTCCGAATAGGTAATTACAAGCTCGCCTTTTTCATTTATCTTTGCGGAGGAAATTCCTATTCCGTCCTTGCCGTCTTTACCGTCGGCGCCGACAGCCTTACCGACATTTATCTTTGTTCCGTCGGAAAGAATTATAACAAGCTCGCCGCTTTCCGAAAATGAGGCGGAGCTTATATCGGATTTCTCTTTTTTCGACATTGCGGTAAGCGTTTTTGTCCAATCCTTTTCACTGCCCGAATATCCGTTGTCAACGGCAATTTGATATGCCGATTTGCCCTGAAGTGAGAGAAGCCAATCGTCAACGCTTCCCGAAAATCCCTGCTGAACCGCAAGCTCGTATGCCGACAAGCCGTTTTTTACGCTTGAAGTCTGCACCGACTTGTTTTTGTGCACCAAATTCGCAACCAAAAACGATATGCCCGTCATTACAACAACCAGCAGTATCGCCACAGCCGCTTTTTTCAATAGATTCTTGTTGTGTTTTGTTTTATGCATATTTCCTTCCTCCCAAGACAATATATATTTTAATCATACAACGACATACTCGTTTTGTCAACTGTATTCTCGTTTTTTGTAACCGTTTCTACATCTTTTAGATTAAAATATACAGGAGGTGAAGCATATGAAATTCAGCGATAAATTGCGAATGTTGATTGAAGAGCGCAATCTTACCCAAAAGCAGGTGGCTCTTGACTTAAATGTCGCAGCATCAACCATGGGCGGATATGTACAGGGCAGCAGTGAACCCGACTTTGACACGCTTGTCAGAATAGCCGAATATTTCAATGTTTCCACCGATTATCTGCTCGGCAGGCTTTCCGACGGCACGGCGGATTCAAGCGAGGAGGAGCTGCTTCGGGTCTACCGCTCAATGAAAAGCGAATACAGACCGATATACATCAAGCAAGGCAAATCTTTTATTGACTGACACATATAAAAGCGCACGGGCGGCATCTTTTGATGCCGCCCGTGCTTTGTTGTATTTATCTTACTTTACCCATTTAAGCTTATACATACCGAAAGCGCCGAGGATGCTGACAACGATAGTTACGAATATCATTGTGCCGACGGGCATTGCCGGAGAGAAGATATAAACTATAACGCCTGCCGCAATAGGCAAAATCGCAAGGCGCCAGTATTTTGCGAAATACGATGCGCCGAGAGCTCCGAAAAGTGCCGGAATTACATATTCAAACGCAGGTTTTACCACGGAGTCGTCCGCCGTTATATGCGGCAGAACCGGAGCAAAGAGCAGTACGCCGACCGCTATGACAACCGTTGTTGTGATTGCCGAAGCTGCAATGGCAACGGTTGAAATAAGCTCGCCCTCTTCGCTTGACGCCTTGACCTCCGCCCTCTCGAGTGCGTTCATAGCGCACGGGAGCTTGAGGTTCGTTATGTTACCCGTTACAAACGAAAGATATGTTCCGCCCGCACCGAGCATAGGCGTATATGTAAGCACCTCGACGATTGCCGTTGACCAATAAATCGGAACGACCGCCGCAAGAGCCTTCAGAAGAGTTGAAAATTGCGGAAAGGCGTTGTATTTGATTGAAATCATAAGCGGGACGAAGAACAGCGCCGCCAAAGCGCTGACAGACCATATACTGCCCCAGGTATGGACCTTGTCTATATATGTTTTTTCTTTTTTCATCTTCTTCCCCTCCTTATCTCCAAGTAAGCGCCGAAATTTCGGGCGGCAAAACCTGAGTGAGTAGCACCGCAATTCCCATTGCGCCGAACATCGCTATCGGCAGAACAAAGGGCTCAAGCTTTTTAAGCTCCTTTTTCCTGCAAAGGTAATCGAGGGCTATTGTGAATATCATTGCCGAAAGAAGCGTTGCAACCGACATAACGCCCGCCGACGGTCCGTCCGAGGGAACGCCTGCGATAGCCCTTGAAATAAATGCCGCAATTATACCGATAAACGCCGCAGCGCCGAGTATATCCCCGAGCCTGCCCGCGCTCGCACTTTTCTGCGTAACCTTGCCCATAGCCTTATGTATTCTTTTGCAGAGTATCGGCAAAAGCACAAGCGGGAAGCATGAGCCTATCGTCATAGTCCACGCAATGGTCGAAAACTGCGTAACATCGGTTACCTCATTCGATACCGAGGTACCGAGGACATTCAACGCCGCCTCTGCCGCAACCGTTTCATAGGCGAGGTTTCCTATAACCGAAAGCCTTATCCACGGCAAAACTATTCCGAGTGCGGAAGCGAGCGCCAACACCGTCGCAAGGATTGATATTGCGGGCGCAATCGTGAAAAGCATACTCGAAATCATTGTCTGCTTGAGTTTCTCCGTTTCAACGCCGATTTCCTTTGCACGCTTCCATGATTTCACAATGAAGAACACGGACTGTGCGATTACGAAAACGACTATGAAGCCTGCAAGCGCATACATAAGCGGACTTGTCTTAAAATCTCCCATTTCTTTCCCTCCGTTTAATCAAAATACGGCAGGATAAGAACAGCCTGCCGATATTGTTTACATTATTCCTTTGAAATGACCTTATCCATCCAGCCGATGACATCGGACATAACCTCATCACGGTTAATCTCGTTGAGGAGCTCGTGTCTCGCCTCGGGATAAAGCTTCATAATTACATTCTGGTGTCCCGTCTTTTTAAGGTCGGCAAACACCTGCTTTACGCCCTTGCCGTACTCGCCGACAGGGTCGTTTTCGCCCGAAATGAGCAAAATCGGCAGCTCCGTGGGAACAGTCTTGTACCAGACCTTTGCCGACACCTGTTTGAGCGCCGTAAACAGCGTTTCAAAGCCGTTGGTTGTAAAGCAAAAACCGCAGCGGTCGTCCGCAATATATCTGTCAACCTCTTTTTGGTCCCTCGAAAGCCAATCGAACTCGGTTCTCTTTTCCGTTTTCTTATTATATGTGCCGAAAGCAATGGAATTGAGCATACCCGAACGGTGGAGCTTGCCCTTTGTCTTTTCAAGTTGCTTTGCAAGCGCTATACCCATACCCGCCGCAGGGTTTGTGCCGCTTGTTCCGCATATGACCGCACCGTCAATCAGATGACCGTACTTCGCAATATACGCCCTTGCCATAAACGAGCCCATACTGTGGCCGAAAATGATAAACGGCAAGTCGGGATACTCCTGCCGTGCAATGTCGGTAAGCTGTTTTAAGTCCTCAACAACACTCTCAACGCCGTTATCGCCGAAAAAGCCGAGTTCATCGTCATTGGCAACGGATTTGCCGTGTCCGAGGTGGTCGCTGATATACACCGCATAGCCGTGCTTGCAAAGCTCCATGGCAAAGCGTGCATACCTGTTAGAATGTTCCGCCATACCGTGGGAAATCTGCACAACTCCCTTTACTGTCGAAAAGTCGGCGGGTGCCGCACTCTGTGCATAAATATCGCAAAGTCCCGATGCCGACGGAAATGTAAATTCATTAGCGGTAAATTCCACTTTATTCACTCCGTTTCACTGCGCCGCAATGCGTAAAACGGCATACGGTACAAGAAAAATATTTAATATTATACCATACCGCAGGGGAAATGTAACATTTTCGGCTAATGTTTGTATCGTTCAACAAAATTCGCAAGTTGAGATTATACAAACTGCACAACAAAATCAACGCAAACTCTCAGGCTTAATTGAAAGCGTATATTTTTCAACCAAAAAGTCGTCTATCACATCATACATATGCAACGGCTCGACCTCATAACGGTTCAGGCGGCGAACCAGCTCGCAAATGTCGCCGTAATCGTCCGTTATGTCCCTGACAAGCGTGTTTTCCGCTGTCACTATTCCGTAACTTTTAATATAACCCCCGGATACATATTTACTTTCACTCAACACCCCATAAAACATAATTATGCGTCCCCGAATTCGTGATATTTAGTAACAATGTTACTGATTGTATCATAAATTTTATGCAAAATCAAGAAAATTTCAAAAAAATGAGCGAGAAAATCTCCTCGCTCATTTTGTACATATTCACAATAACTCAGCCGATAATTTCATTCTTACAGGAAATGCAGTTCCTGCCATGTTCCTTGGCGTTGTAGAGCTGAGTGTCAACCTCCAGCACGGCGTCCCTGAACATGGTCTGCGCTCCAGTATCCACCGAATAAACGCCCATACTCACAGTGACATTCTCGTTAAATTCCGGACAGCCCGATGTGATTTTAAGCTCTTCAACCGAGCGGCGCAGCTTTTTGAAATATTCCAACGCCTTGTCCTCGCTCTCGCCCGCCACGATTATTATAAATTCCTCTCCGCCGAAGCGGCAGGTAATATCGGTTCTGCGTGAAAACGACTGCTTTATGCACTCCGCAATCTTTTTTAAGCACTCGTCGCCCTCCGCATGGCCGTACATATCGTTATACTTCTTAAAATAGTCTATATCGAGCATTGCAAAGGCAATCGGAATTGAGTGCTTCTTACAGTAGCTCCAAATTCCGTCAACCGAGCGCTGCATACCTCGGCGGTTAAGCAGTCCCGTAAGCGGGTCAACCTCAGAAATGCGCTCAAAGCGCTTGGTTTCAATCGCCCTGTTCATATAAAAGCAGTATTTGACATATGAGAGAATGAGCCCTATTACGACCGTAACATAACAGAAAACAAACACCTGATATTTGCTTTCCGATATAACCAGAACCGCCGTCTGCGCCGCTGTAACGACCGAATAATATATAAGCATAAGCTTAGGCTCAAGCATTGCGAAAAGAGTCAGGGAAAACACAGTCAGGAAGAAATGGCTTATGCTGCCTGAGCCCATCGTTTCAAATCCGCTTATAAGGCTTGCGGTAACGGTATATACGCCCCAATAGAGATATGTGAAGTATTCCTTCCTTTTATCGCTTGCGTCGCCGTCCGAAAGCGTTTTTTCGAGAAATGAGAAGGTAAAGACATTGAACATCAGAAACACAAGGCACGAAACGCCTATCCCGACCTTACAGTACAAGACCTCTCCCGTCACAATGTTGTAAACGGAGCTTGAAATTTCAAACAGCATTACGAACAGAGAAAACGGTATGATGTTGACAAAGCTCATTTTGACCCTTTGGCTCACAACCTCTCTGTAAACGGAGTCGAGCTTTACCTCCATACCCGTCGAAGAGATTTTGAGAATGTCAAAGAACCGCTTTATTATAGCTTTGAATTCCCTGTTTACATACTTCATTTTTCACACATACCGCCATATCTTTTTCTTTAGTATATTATACTTGCTCTTACCCCTGTTTTCAACAGAAAAATTATTTTGTAACACATTATCCGAACGCCCATAAACTGTTAATGAAGTTTTTCAAACTCAATACTTACCACAGGAGGAATTACTTATGTCAGAGAATAAGGCTTGTTGCAACAACAATATTCCCGGCAAAATCAGAGAAGCGATTTGCATCGATACAAACCGTGTTTACGATTCTTGCGCCGACAAGGACTGCCTTGCCGACCTGAGAGTTTATTTCCCCGACGAAGCGCAGAATGTCATCAACAACAGCGTAAATGTAAAGCTTCGCAGTGCGGACATTATCAACTGTCTTATAGATGTTGAGAAAGTTCCGTTCAACAAGGGCTGTTATACGGTTGACATCACATTTTTCTTCAAGGTTGCCGTTGAGGCATATACCTCGGGCTGCATTGCTCCCGTTACGGTGCACGGTCTTACAACCTTCTCGAAGAAATGCGTTCTCTACGGAAGCGACGGCACGGTAAAGGTATATTCTTCTGAATACACCGCAGACGCAAACGACGACCAGCTCATCTCGACCAACACAAATCCCCGTGCAAAGGTACAGGTGGCGGAGCCCATCGCCCTTGACGCAAAGCTTTGCCGTCCGTGCGACTGTTGCTGCACGCTGAGCAACTCCAATGTTTCCCTGCCCAAGTGCATAAGAAGAGCGTTTACAGAGGAATTTTCCGAGGACCTCTTCAGCCGTCAGCACGAAAAGGCGGTTGCGGTCACAATCGGTCTTTTCACAATAGTACAGCTTGAAAGAGATGTTCAGATGCTCATACCCGCATACGATTTCTGCATACCCAGCAAGGAGTGCAACTGCAACACCGACGACCCGTGCGAAACCTTCAGAAAAATCAGGTTCCCCGTCGACGAGTTCTTCCCGCCGAAGAACGATTGCGGAAACGACTGCTCCTGCAACTGCAAAAACGAATGTTAAACCCGAAACCGTCGAGCAATCGACGGTTTTTTAATCGGTGTTTATTGACATAACGCCCCAAAACAGGGTATTATACTATATAGTACGGGGGCGATAATATGACGGTGTATGATTTTGACAACACAATTTACGACGGCGAAAGCGGATTTGACTTCTTTTTGTACTATCTTAAAAAGTATCCTAAAGAGGTTGCAAAGTACACGCCTAAGTTTGCCGAGGCATTTTTCAAATACAAAACGGGCAAGCTTCCGATTTCGGATGTCATAAGCGACTACGGATACATCTTAAAAGAGTGCTGTGCAAAGTTCGACAATATCGAGGAAGAAATAAGCATCTTTTGGGATGAGCACGAAAACAAGATAAAAAGCTTTTATGACAAAATCCGCAAGGACGACGATGTTATACTCTCCGCCTGCCCTGTCGTGATACTCAAGGAGATATGCCGAAGAATAGGCATTAAAAACTATATCGGCACCGAGGTTGACATCAAAACGGGCGAAATTCAAAAAATATGCTACCGTGAGAACAAGATAAAAATGTTCAAGGAAGTTTACGGCGACATTGAAATCGACGAATTCTATACCGATTCCATAAATGACAAGCCGTTTATGGACATCGCAAGGGATGTGTACTTCGTCACGGGCGACAGGATAGAAAAGCTCAAAACAAACGGTGTTTATTTAAGGGAATTAAAGTAATCCGTATCTTAAAAGGGGATAGGCTGAGCCTATCCCCTTTTGCTTTTAATACTGTGAAAGTCTGAAAAGAGTGCCGAGGGAATGTTCAAAAAACATCCTGTAACTCTCGCAAAAGCGGTTTTTCCCGGGTACTCCGTTTTCGCCGAGCGGTTCGCAGTAACGCTTACAGCCGTTGCGGCAAATCGGAAAATACTCGCAATGCTCACACTCTTCGGGCTTTTCCCTCGAGCGTTCGACAAAGCCCGTTTCCTCACGCCGCCTGTCAAAGTCCTCAAAGGTGTTTTCGTTGACATTACCGAGCTTCAATTCGTCAAGCACATAGAAGTCGCACGGATAAACGCTGCCGTCCGCCTCAACAACATATTGGAACGAGCACACGCCCGAAAATCCGCAGCTCTCGGGCGGCATACCCCGAAGCATCATAACATAGTTTTCAAACTGTCTTATGCTCACAGGGTCGTTTGAGCGTATATCCCGAACCCATAAATCAAAAATAATGTTCAAAAACCTGCCGTATCTCTCGGGAGTGAGAGTGAAGTCAAATTTCTCATTCGGAGCGTCGATGGGATTAAGGCAGGGAATAAACTGCAAATACCTGTATCCGCGCTTTTTGTATTCGTTATAAACCGCCTGTCCCGAGCGTGCAACGGCATTTGTGACCACGGTCAGTATGTTAAAATCAACCTTGTGCTTTTCAAGCGTTTTTGCCGCTTCGGTTACCCTTGTAAATGTGCCCTTGCCCGAAGCGTCCACACGGTAGAGGTCGTGAAGCTCCTTTGTTGCGTCAAGCGACAACCCGACAAGGAAGCCGTGCTTTTTGAAAAAGTCCGCCCACTCGTCGTTTACAACATAACCGTTTGTCTGTATTGCATAGTTTATTTTAAGCGAATTTTTGTTGTGCTTTTTTACACAGTCAACAAAGGTCTTGTAAAAATCAAGCCCGATAAGCGTCGGCTCGCCGCCCTGGAACATAAAGGTAATTTCCCTTTCGGCAAACGAAAACGCCTTCTTGATTAAATTTTCGGCAGTTTCCGAATTCATAAAGCCGAACTTTTCGCAGTGCTTTTGCGCTATATCCTCATAGAAGCAATATTTACAGCGCATATTGCAGTTATCGGACGACGGCTTAATCAGCAAACACAAGCTTTTCATATAATCACCGAATAAATTTTAGCATATAATCGCCTTTATTTCCACTGCGAGTTTTGCATTTTCGACATAATTTGTGTTGAAACTCCTCGCGATTTGTGCTATTATTGACTTATTAAGCGAGGTGTCTCAAATGCGACTTCAGGAATCGGGAGAAATGTATCTCGAAACAATACTTATACTTTCCAAAAAGAGCAGCAGCGTGCGCTCGATAGATATAAGCGAATATATGTCTTTTTCAAAACCGAGCGTCAGCAGAGCGGTAAATCTGCTTAAAGACGGCGGCTATATACTCATCTCCAAGGACGGTTACATAACTCTTACCGCGGCGGGCCGTGAAATTGCGGAAAAGATATACGAACGCCATACAATCCTTTCAAAGTGCCTTGTCGACCTCGGAGTGAATCCCGAAACGGCGGCTGAAGACGCTTGCAAAATCGAGCACGATATTTCGGACGAAACCTTTTCCGCAATAAAGAAATACATAGCGGAGCACTGATATAATACACATTATTAAAGACCTGTCAAACGACAGGTCTTTTTATCTTTGTAAAAAATTACAGTATGCTCATAAACCACTCGACGGTCTCGGGGTCATAGTGCGAGAAGAAAAGGCTCTTGCCCGTGTCGAGCGCTTCAATCCTCTTCATCTCGTCCGCATCGAGTTCAAAATCAAAAATATCAAAGTTTTCTTTCATTCTGTTCTCGTGAGTCGATTTCGGAATGAGAATTACATCAGACTGCAAAAGGAAACGCAAAGCCGTCTGTGCAACGGTCTTTCCGTGTTTTTCACCGATTTCCTTTAACACGGGATTGTTGAAATAATCGTTTTTGCCCTCGGCAAAGGGTCCCCACGACATAATGTGCGCACCGTGCTTTTCAAGATATTTTTTTGCAACCTTCTGCTGCTGGAAAACATGGGTTTCAACCTGATTGACGGCGGGCTTTATCTCGGAAAAATGCTCAATGTCCAAAAACCTGTCAGGATAAAAGTTGGAAACGCCGATTGCACGGGCTTTGCCCTGCCGGTATGCCTCCTCCATTGCACGATAAGAGCCGTAATAATCGCCGAACGGCTGATGGATAAGAAGCAAATCCACATAATCGGTTTTCAGCTTTTTAAGCGACTCTTCAATGGAAGCCTTTGCCTTTTCATAGCCTGCGTTGCTTATCCATATTTTTGTGGTAATGAAGAGCTCTTCCCTCGGCAGTCCGCATTTTTCGATTGCGTTGCCGACGCCCTCCTCATTGTGATAAGCCTGTGCGGTATCGATACTGCGGTAGCCGACCTTTATTGCATTGAGCACACATTCCTCGGTCTGTTCGGGCGGGGTCTGATATACGCCGTAACCGAGCTGCGGCATTTTAACGCCGTTGTTAAGAGTAATATAATTCACAGTAAAACCTCCTTATGTTTTATGAATACAGTTTACAACAGTTTTTCTTTGTTGTACAATAGAAATAAAGAAAACAGTATTCATTTATTGAATAGTGAGGTGCGTATATGTTGAATTTAGAGGAGCTTCGGCAGTTTGTTGCCTTTTCCGAATATAAGACATTGACAAGGGTTTCCGAGGAGATGAACATATCCCAGCCGACCCTGACGCGCAGTATGAAGCATATTGAAGAGGGCTTCGGCGTTCCGATTTTTACCCGTGAAAAAAACAGGCTTGAGCTCAATGAAACGGGCATACGGGCTGTTGACGCCGCAAAGCAGATACTCTACTGCGAAAAAAACGCAATTTCATCGGTACAGGAATTCGACCGCAAAAGAAGAAGCATCACTGTTCTGTCCTGTGCGCCCGCACCGCTTTGGAGCCTGCTGCCGAGACTTTCGCAGCAGTATCCCGAAAATGAAATATCATCAAAGCTGATAAGCGACTCGGAAGAGATAATAACCGATGTTTTGCACGGCGACGCCGATATTGGTATTTTAACCCGTAAGTGCACCGATAAGCGCATTGAGAGCAAAAAATATATCGACGAGCATTTATATGTCTGTGTAACTCCCGGGCACGCCCTTTACGGCAAAAGTTCGCTCACATTCTCGGACCTCAACGGCTTCAACTGCCTTTTGCGTGACCGTCTCGGCTTCTGGACCGAGCTTTGCAGGGAAAAGATGCCGTCGTCGAAATTCCTTGTGCAGTCAAATGAGGACGATTTCCGTGAGCTTGTCCGCACATCGACACTCCTGTGCTTTACAACAAATCTTGCCGACCGTTCGCCCGAGCTTCTTTCAAACAGGAGGATTATCCCGATGACCGACCCCGAGGTCAACATAACATATTACCTCATCACAAGGAAATAAAAATCGCCCTGTCCGAAAATGCTCGGGCAGGGCGTTGTTGTGTGTTGAAATATTATTTAGGCGATTTTTGTTTTCTTTTCGGGGATAAGGCAAATTACCACAGCAGCAACCGCAAGGCATATCCAGAAGATGATAACCGCATTCCAAGAGCCGTTTTGCAAAATGGAACCCGTTATCCTGTTCATGAGCGCACAGCCGATATATGCAACGGAATTGAGTGCGCCCGCCGCAGTGCTGACTATTCCCTGCTTTGAGAATTTGAGCGGAACCATTGTTATGAGCATTACATTTACCGCAAACATACAGTTCGTTATCATCACTATGCATATAAGCGACAGTACAATGCTCTTTGCCGCACCGAGCCAAAGCACAAGCAAAAACGCCAGTGCCGCCGTAAAGAACACCGCCGAGGTTTTGAGCTCGCTTCTTAATTTGTTGTTGACAAGCTTTGCAAAATAAGCACCCGTGACATTTACAAACGGCAATACCATTGTAAGCAAAAGCGAGTTCGAGGTGCCCGCGTTAAAGCGTGACGAAAAGTATTCGGGCACCCACTGCGTAACGCTGTCCTTTAAGGTTCCCTGCACCACAATCGGTATGATGAATATCAGCACTCCGCCCGACAGCATTATCTTAACCGAGCGTTTAAGTCCGACCGTCTGTGTGCCGTCACTGCTGCTTATGTTCTTTTTAAGATTGAGCGGCTTTGTTCCGAATATCCAGACAAGCGACATTGCAAACAGCACCGCACCGCAAACCAGGAAAACATATTTCCACGGGAGCACAAGCATTGTCAAAAGGCTTACTCCGTAGCTTAACAGCGTTCCCGCAGGCACGGTTGCCGACATTTGCATACCGAACCGTTCCTTTGTCGAGTCGTCGTATTCCACGGAGGCGATTTTCAGTATCGGCGACCACACAAGCGACTGCAAAGCGCCGTTTACCGCCCACAAAATCAATATCGCCGCATAGGAATGTATAAAGAATATCAGCATATTTGACACGGCGGAAAATGCCGTGCCGACAAATATCATATATCTTGTGTTTATTCTGTCGCCTATTATTCCGCTTATAAACTGACCCACGCCGTAGCAGACGAAAAACGCCGACGAAATTGCCGAGATTTTACTTTCCGTGAACACCTCCTGCTGTAACAGCTGCGGAATTACGCAGGAAAAGTTGTATCTGCAAACATAGGTTGTGCTGTATGCGAGCCAGCAAAGCAAAAATAAATTTCTTTCTCTTTTTGTTTTATATCCGAGCATTTTCCCTGTGTCCGTCATAGTCCTTGCCGAACATATCCTCCGAAATCGGAATGTTCGTCGCAATCCATGTCGTTCTCTCCTCAAGACTTTGTCCGCCGTGACCTCTTCCCCTGCCGCCGTGGTCGTTTGCAAGGATAATAAGCCACTCCTCGTTCAACAGTTCCTCACGCTTTTTAATTTCCGAGAGTATCTGATATGTAAATGTGTCGCAGGTCGAAGCCGCCGACACATACTCGTCGCAGTTAGGCGAAAATTCGTGAGCGTGACCGTTTGCGTCAATCGAATCGTACAGAACATAAACAATGCTGTCGCCGTTTTCTATACTGTAAAGGGCAAAATCCCTCGCCGCAGTGTCGACAAGCGTATAGCCGATTTTTCCGTCAAAGGCGGTCAGCTTTTCAAAATCCGATTTACCGTCGGTGTCTCTTATCGAGTTGTTTATATATTTGATTTTTATTTCGGGATGAGCCGCCGCATATTCGATTTCGGGCTTTAAGTTATCGTTGAAAAACGGCGTCCAATCAAAGGTAACACAAGCCGACAGACCCTTTTCGGCATATTCAAGCGGAAAAGTCTTGTATTTCATATTCTTGGTATCGTTGTTCTCTTTAATACCATATACGCCCGTCATCTGTGCCGTCCAGCCTGCCGAGGTAGAGGTGCTCTGCTGGGTGTCCGTATCGGTTTCGCCGCCGCAGTAGGCAAGGTAAAGTCCGCCGCTCTTTACGACATTATGTATTCCGCCGTATGTTACGCCTGCGCCGACGCTCTCGGGGTCATACGCATTTACCGCTCCGACTATCTTCGCCGCAGTATCGGCACGCATACCGTCATAGCCCAAGAAAAGCACCTTGCGTACTTTTCCGTTTTTCGCAACAGCCTTTGCGTCCTTGATTTCACATTCGTCCATAAACTTATGAACATGATGATAAACCTGATAAATCGGCACGCTCTGCGAAAAATCATTCTTCCATATATCGTATTTTGCAAGCGTTAGGCGGTAATCCTCAGTCGGCTCATTTTTAACAAGAGCCTTTTTTATCGCCTGCGGAATAATTTTACTGCTCGACAAAAATGCCTTTACGCTTTCTTTCATAGCCTATACTCCCTTTTTATAAAGTAACTCCGTCCTTAAAAATTGCGATTTCACGGTAACCGTTTTTCTCGCTTTCGGTCAATCTTCCGTTTGCCGTGTCAATTATAAGCGAAAACAGCTCTTCGTCCGTTCCCGACTGTGCGTCAAAATCAATCCAATGCGGCTTTTTACGGTAAAGCGCAGTGTTTGTGGATATTTTCACCGTCGGCACGGGAGCTCCGAGCGGCGTGCCCCTGCCCGTTGAAAACAGTATCATATGACAGCCCGAAGCCGCAAGGTCGGTTACGGCAACCATATCGTTGCCGGGTCCCCAAAGCAGGGAAAGTCCCTGTTTCTTAACCTTTTCGGCATAACCGAGCACATCGGTAACGGGGGAATGTCCGCCCTTTTGCACACAGCCGAGGGATTTTTCTTCAAGCGTGGTAATTCCGCCCGCCTTGTTGCCGGGAGACGGATTTTCGCTTATCGGCTGACCGTGTGAAATGAAATATTCCTTAAAGCCGTTTATCATTGAAACCGCTTTTTTGAAAACAGCTTCGTCAACGCAGCGGTTCATAAGTATCTGCTCCGCACCGAACATTTCGGGCACTTCCGTGAGCACCGCACAGGCACCCATTGAAACAAATCTGTCCGCTGTTCTGCCAATCATCGGATTTGCGGTTATTCCCGAAAGCCCGTCGCTTCCACCGCATTTGAGCCCGATTTTAAGCATGGAAGCGGGAACCTCCCGCCTCGTGTCCTTTGCGGCTCTCGCTTTCAATTCCTCAATGAGCCTTACGCCCTCGGAAATTTCGTCCTCGCAGTCCTGAACATTCAGAAATCTGACACGCTCTTCGTCATACTCTCCGAGCACCGTTTTGAGGCTTTCTATATTGTTGTTTTCACAGCCGAGCCCGAGCACAAGCACTCCGCCTGCGTTGGGGTGGGTTATGAGCGACGCCAGAACCTTTTGGGTGTTCTCAAAATCTCCGCCGAGCTGACTGCATCCGTACGGATGCGAAAACGAAAACGCACCCGTCTTCCGAGCCAATATCTCCGCCGTCTTGTTCACACAGCCGACGGTGTTTATTATAAAAATATCGTTTCTTATGCCTATTTCGCCGTTTTTACGGACATACGCCGAAATTGTAACGGGCGGTATTTTTTCAAATTCGGTCAAAGATTTTTCATATTTATATTCGGTAATGCCCGACAGAGCGGTTTTCATATTTTCCGTATGCACCCTGTCGCCCTTTTTGATAAAGGCGGTCGCCTTGCCTATCGGATAGCCGTATTTGATAATCTCCTCTCCGACTTCAATGTCGCAAAGCGCATATTTGTGCCCATCGTCGAGGTTAACCTTAACATTATCCCTTTCATTTATAACGACAAAACCCATCCGAGCGCCTCCCTTATTCCGAGTTCCTCTATTTTGCCGTAACAAAGCTGTGCGGCAGGCAAAAGATATGATATGTCCTTGCCCCACAGTTCGGCATTCGCAAGAATATCGCCGAGGCTGTTTTCTTTTATATAATCGACAGCCACCTTGACATCCTTCGGTTCACAGGTCTTATAGTAATAAACAAGGCTTGCAAGAGAAAAACACAACGGCACGGGAGGTTCCCCGCCCCTGTTTACCGTATCCTCAACCGTCGGCAGAACCCTTGCGGAAAATTTGCTTACGGAATTAAGTGAAATCGACTCCCAACGGTGTGCAAGATACGGATTGCAAAAGCGTTCGAGCACAGCCTTTGCGAAATCCAGATTGCTTTCGTTTTCGCCGAGCACGGGTAAGATACAGCCGTACAGGCAGGCGTTCAGAAATTCCGATAATTGCTTATCCGCAACCGCTTCGCTGACCGTTTCGACCTTGCACAGCAGTGCAGGGAAAACAAGCGAGGTATGCGAGCCGTTGAGCACCCTTACCTTACGCTTTTTGTACTGCGACACGCTGTCGGTCCATATGACATTCACTCCGCCCTTTTCAAGCGGAAGTTCCTTTTCAAAATTGCCCTCGATAACCCACAGATGATACGGTTCGCCAACATCCAAGAGCATATCACGCTCGCCTATGCGTTCAAACAGCTTTTCACTCTCGCTTTTCGGAAAGCCCGAAACAATGCGGTCGACAAGCGTGTTGCAAAAGCTGTTTTCATCGACAACCCACCGTGTAAAATCCTCCCCGAGCGCCCACTGCTCGGCATATTTGAGCACGCAGGCTTTGAGCGTGTCCGCGTTGTTGTCGATAAGCTCACAGGCAAGGATTATAAAGCCTCCGAGCCCCGACTTAAAGCGTTCAAAGAGAAGCCTTGTAAGCTTACCCGGGAACGAGCTCTGGGGCTTGTCGGAAAATTCGCAGGAGCTGTCATATACAATTCCCGCCTCCGTCGTATTGGAAACAATAAACCTCATATCGGGGTTGTGTGCAAGGCTTAAAAAGCCGTCAAAATCCGTATTGGCGTTTACGCAGCGGCTTATGCAGTCGATTTCACACATACTGTCAACATTTTCGCCGTTTTCCACGCCTCTTACGAGCAAGTGATATTTGCCGTTTTGAGCATTGATTGTATCGCCCGTCTTTGACGAAGTTGACTGCACAACGACAACCGAGCCGTCAAAAATCTCTTTTTTATTCAAAGTGTCAACAAATGCGTCCGCAAAAGCCCTCAAAAAATTGCCGCTTCCGAACTGAATTATTCTCTCTTTCATTTACTCCACCACAGTGATTACAGTATTTTCAATTTTAACATTCTGCTGAGAGCCGTGACCGCTTATCGTAATAACCGTGCCGCCCGTTTCCTTTGCAAAATTCCACGGTACGGGCGACGGACCTGTTTTGAGCCCGTAGGTGTATGTAATGCCGTCGTCGGTTACGCTTGCGTTGTTTTCGTGGTCGTGTCCGCAGAAAATATACTTTGTCGAGCCGAGCTCCTTGCACTTATCGACAAAGCCCGATTTTACGGGCGCCGTACCCGGAAGATACTGACAGTAGCCGAAGCCGTATTCGCTCGGGATAGTATAGCTTCCGTCCTCTTCCTTTACGCCGTATTTTTCCACCGCTTCACGGAATTCCGGCTGAGCAAAGTGGGAGAATGTCATTGACGGAACGGTATATCCCGCAGCCTCGTTTATGCCTAGCACATTCCATTCATACCAGGCAATCTGCTCATAGCCCATATATATTTCCTTTGTTCCGACAGTGTCGTAGTTGAGATACCTGCCGTTGTCAAGCATATAAACCGAATATACGGGTGTGTCGCCCTCAACGATATTCAGCACATAGTTTCCGCAGCCGTAAAGATTGCTCGGTCCCTTTTTGAAAAGGCAGTATTCGCTCGCCTCATACTTGTCGCCCTGCCAGTTGAGGGAATTGGTCGGAATTTCATCGTCGTGATTTCCGAAAACAGGCGCCCACGGAATTTTATAAGAGTCCATATGCTTTATAAATTTGTTTATGGAAAATCTGCTTGCGAAAGCCGAAAGCACATCGCCCGGCAGCACTATAAGGTCGGGAGAGGTCTCTGCCACAAGCTTATCCATTTCGTCATAGCATTTTTTGTTGACGCCGAGATTTGACCAAAGCTGTGTGTCCGTCAGCATAAGAATTTTGAAGTCCTCACGCTCTTTAGCCACGGTCTGAATTTTTGAAATGTCAAACTCCTGACTTTTTGCCCAAACCTCGTTATGCTTTTTGCCCGTGAGCGGGAAGAAAAGCACGCCGACGATTATAACTGCGATAACAAGCAGTATAAGAATTATGTTGCGTATTATTTTCAATGTTCTTTTCTTTGCCTTTGCCATAAAACAACCCCCAAAAGTAATGTAAATACAGTATACCATAAAAATACGGAGTTTGGTTTATAAAAACAATCAAATCATATAAAAATCCTGCCGTTTTACCCTGTCAATTCTCTTCCCTGTATTTAAGATACTCAATAAACTTCTGCGTGGCGGGAGCGGGGCGGCTGTTCTTTTTGGTCGCAAGGCAGATTTCACGGTATTCTTAGCCCCGTCGCTTGAAGTGCTGTACATTGCCTTTCCGCTTTCGTGGGTTGTGACAATCACGCTTGTCGCAATCAGCATTGCTTGCGTAAATTCGTTCCGAAGCCCCGACACGCAACAAAAAAGTCCTCTTTAGAAAAATAAAGAGGACTTTTATCTGCCGTAAATTATTCGGTTACTCATCCGTTTCCTTTGACTTTGATACGCCAATCGCCTTTATTACGGTTGCCGCAACAGCCGAGTCTATCGCCGCAAACAAAAAACGGCTTGCAAACGAAAGGTAAACTTCACCGTTTATCGGTGCGTTCGGCGCAATTACAACGCCGAGCATAAAAGCCGCAACGGCAAGCACTACGGTTTCAACAAACCCTATGCGTGTTTTTTTCAGCAAAGCCCTTATTGCCGCTCCGACAGCAAACGGAACAATGAACATAACGGATATTTCAAGGATATTTGTAGACATAAGTTTACCTCCCTATAATAAATATCATATTGTTCTGCAATTTGATTGTATCATAATGTTTTATGCCTTGCAACCGCATTTTTAATTATAAGCGTAATGCCAAAATTTCGCTTGCAGGCATTTTCAAATCCACCATTCGGGGGTCAGCTCTCCGAGAGTCACAACTCTTTCCTTTTCGCAGTCAAGCATTATTTCAATCTTACCGTAATCGTCGGGCATAAGCTGCGCCATCAGTTCACGGCAGGCACCGCATGGCGGCATTGCCTTTTTATCCCGATTAACCGCAACAACACGGCGTATTCTGTGCTCGCCTTGGGTAATCATATTAAAAATCGCATTGCATTCGGCACAAATCCCGAGCGTACAGGCGGCATCCACGCAAACTCCGACATAAATTTTACCCGTATCGCTTTCTATTGCCGCGGCTACGCCTCCCGCCTCTGTCCATTCCGATATTTCCCGCGGATTGAGGACCTCGAGTGCCGCATTATATAAATTTTACCATTCTTTTTGCATTTTCAGTCTCCTGTCCGAAAATTTATTTATCAAGCACCGATTTATAATAATTTCCGAAATCGGCAAGAGCGTCTATAATCGGCAGCATCTGACGCCCGAGGTCGGTAAGCCCGTACTCAACCCTCGGCGGCATCTCGCCGAAATCGTGTCTGTAAGCGAGTCCGTCGTCTATCATCTGGCGCAGGCTGTCGGTCAGCACCTTTTGCGATATTCCGTCCAAATCACGCTGAAGCTCGTTAAACCTCCACGGGCGTGCTTTGAGATTACGAAGAATAAGCAGTTTCCATTTTCCGCCGATTAAGGACACCGCCGTCGCAACCGGGCAAGCCGGCAATTCTTCTTTTGTTTTCATAAGCTATCATCTCCGCATACAGTATAGCACATTTATAAAGAAGTGTACAGTTATAAAAAAGTGCGTACTTGTTTTTGAGTGTGTACAGTGGTAATCTGTAAGCAAGCAAAGAGAATTTGCAAATTTTAAGGAGGCAAAACCAATGAAAAACTACGAAAAGACAAATATCGGAAACGAAGGCAGAACAGAGCTTCACGAAACTCTCGGACTTACGGGAGCGGAAATCAGCATTAACAGACTTCCCGCAGGCGCAGGCGTGCCCTTTGTTCACTCGCACAAGACCAACGAGGAAATTTACGGCGTGCTCTCGGGCAAGGGCAAGGCTGTAATCGACGGCGAGGAAATCGCACTTACCGAAGGCGATTGGCTCAAAGTTTCCCCTGCTGCAAAGAGACAGTTTTCCGCATCGGAAAACGAAGGAATTACCTTTGTATGCATACAGGTAAAAGAAAACTCCCTCGGTGGCTTCACGGCAGACGACGCAGTTGTATATTAAGCGATGTAAAAATTACAAAACCCCGCACCTTTTAAGGTACGGGGTAATATTATGCGTTCGTCAGTTATTTAATTCTGTAATAGCAGGTGTTTTTCCCTGTTCCCTCACGCTTAATTTCGCCGCAGGCTACCATTTTGCGAAGTGCGCCTTCAACAGAGCTTACGCTGAGGTTCGGGCACAACTCTCTGATGTCCTGTTTTGTAAATCTTCCGATTTTTTGCAGTGAAGCCTTGCGCACCGTTTCAACAGCAGGCAATTTCTCCTCAACAATGGAAAACCTGTCTTCAAATTCTTTATAAGCCGCAAGAATTATGCCGAGCATATACTTAATAAACGGAATAACATTCTCCGCACCCTCACTCCAGCCGTGTTGAGACGCTTCAAGCGCACCGTAATAAAGGTCTTTATTTTTTGCTATCTTTGCTTCCAAAGGAATGTATTTACCGACATAAAATCCGCTGCGATACAAAAGCAGCGTAGTCAACAGTCGGCTCATTCTGCCGTTTCCGTCGTTAAACGGATGAATACAAAGAAAATCATGAATAAAAATCGGTATTGCAATCAACGGTTCAACTTCAAGGTTACCGATAACTCTGTTGTATTCCTCACAAATTTTGTCCAACGCCACGGGAGTTTCAACAGGCGAAAGAGGCGTAAACAAAATTTCGGTATGCCCGTCCGGATAGCTTGCACTGATATAGTTTTGTACATTCTTCGTCTGTCCTGCCAAAGGATTGTTCATATGGCTATACATAATTTTGTGGAGCTGCAAGATATAATTTTGAGTAATCGGAATTGCGTCAAAGCTTTCATGGATAATATTCAGCGCATCACGGTAACCTGCAATTTCCTGTTCGTCCCGATTGCGCGGTGCGGTTCTGTCCTCCACAAGCTGCTTTATACGGGTGTTTGTCGTAACAATCCCCTCAATGGCATTGGATGCTTCCGTGCTTTGTATCTTTGCAATCTCCACAAGCTTTTCAAGCGCCTGCGGTTGCTGTTTTAAGTACAGTTCCTGCTTACCGACTTCCCTATATATTGCGGCAATCAAGCCAAGAATATCGGAGTCCCATTTTTCATTTTTAATCAACGAGTAATTAAATGTCCTCATTCCCTTAACACCTCCTTGTTTCCCTTAAATATTAGCATAAAATAAGGGAACAGTCAACAAAGGCAGCGTTTTGCCCTTAAATTCAATTATAATTTAAGGGATATTATTCCCCAAATCAGCAAAATAATACATAATCACAAAACCCCGCACCTTTTTCAAGGTACGGGGTAAGTTTATAAATTATGCTTTACGCTTTAATCCGTTTGAGCGAATTACATCTCAGCGATTGCAGCCTGAGCAGCAGCGAGACGAGCAATCGGAACACGGAACGGTGAGCATGAAACATAGTCAAGACCAATCTTGTGGCAGAACTCAACAGATGACGGATCACCGCCGTGCTCACCGCAGATACCGCAGTGAAGTGAGGGACGAACAGCCTTACCGTTCTTAACTGCCATTTCCATAAGCTGACCTACGCCTGTCTGGTCGAGCTTAGCAAACGGATCGCTCTCGAAAATCTTGTTGTCATAGTAAGCGTTGAGGAACTTACCTGCGTCGTCACGGCTGAAGCCGTAAGTCATCTGGGTAAGGTCGTTAGTGCCGAAGCAGAAGAACTCAGCTTCCTTAGCGATGTCGCCTGCTGTAAGAGCAGCTCTCGGGATCTCAATCATAGTACCTACTTCGTACTTCATTGAAGAACCTGCATCAGCGATTTCAGCGTCAGCCGTAGCAACTACTATATCCTTAACGAACTTGAGCTCCTTAGCGTCGCATGAAAGCGGAATCATAATCTCGGGGCATACTGTCCAATCGGGATGAGCCTTCTGAACATTGATTGCCGCACGGATAACAGCCTTTGTCTGCATCTTAGCGATTTCCGGATAAGTAACTGCAAGACGAAGTCCGCGGTGACCCATCATCGGGTTGAACTCGTGAAGAGAAGCGATGATAGCCTTAATCTGCTCAACTGTCTTACCCTGTGCGTCTGCAAGCTTCTTGATGTCGTCTTCCTCGGTGGGAACGAACTCATGAAGAGGCGGATCAAGGAAACGGATAGTTACGGGGCAGCCCTCAAGAGCTTCATAGAGCTTCTCGAAGTCTGACTGCTGATAGGGAAGAATCTTCTCAAGAGCAGCTTCTCTCTCCTCAACAGTATCTGAGCAAATCATCTCACGGAAAGCAGCGATTCTGTCAGCCTCGAAGAACATATGCTCTGTACGGCAAAGACCGATGCCCTCTGCACCGAGCTCTCTTGCCTTCTTAGCGTCAGCGGGAGTATCGGCATTTGTGCGAACCTTAAGCTTTCTGTACTTGTCAGCCCAAGCCATAATTCTTCCGAACTCGCCTGCGATCTGAGCGTCAACAGTCGGGATAATACCGTCATAGATATTACCTGTTGAACCGTCGATTGAAATATAGTCTCCCTCGTGGAATTCCTTACCGCCGAGAGTGAACTTCTTGTTTTCTTCATCCATAACGATGTCGCCGCAACCCGAAACGCAGCAAGTACCCATACCGCGGGCAACAACTGCAGCGTGTGAAGTCATACCGCCGCGAACCGTAAGGATACCCTGAGAAGCCTTCATACCTGTGATGTCCTCGGGAGAAGTTTCAAGACGAACAAGAACAACCTTTTCGCCCTTAGCGTTCCAAGCTTCTGCGTCGTCAGCTGTGAATACGATCTTACCGCAAGCAGCACCGGGAGATGCGCCGAGGCCCTTACCCATAGGAGTAGCAGCCTTCAAAGCGGCAGCGTCGAACTGCGGGTGAAGAAGTGTGTCGAGGTTACGGGGGTCAATCATTGCAACAGCCTCAGCCTCGGTCTTGTGTCCCTCGTCAACGAGGTCGCAAGCAATCTTGAGGGCAGCCTGTGCTGTTCTCTTACCGTTACGGCACTGGAGCATATAGAGTTTCTTGTTTTCAACAGTGAACTCCATATCCTGCATATCATGATAATGGTTTTCGAGTGTTTCGCAAACCTTGAGGAATTCTGCGTATGCTTCGGGGAATTCTTTTTCCATCTGAGCAATCGGCATGGGAGTACGAACGCCTGCAACAACGTCCTCGCCCTGTGCGTTGATAAGGAACTCGCCCATAAGCTTGTTCTCGCCTGTAGCGGGATCACGGGTAAATGCAACACCTGTGCCCGACTCATTGTTAAGGTTACCGAATACCATGGGCATTACGTTTACTGCAGTACCCCATGAGTACGGAATGTCGTTATCACGACGGTATACGTTTGCACGGGGGTTGTCCCATGAACGGAAAACAGCCTCGATAGCAAGCTTCAACTGAACAACCGGATCTGACGGGAAGTCTTCGCCGAGCTGCTTCTTGTATTCAGCCTTGAACTGCTCTGCAAGCTCTTTAAGGTCAGCAGCTGTAAGCTCGATGTCGAACTTAACGCCCTTCTTCTCTTTCATAGCGTCGATAAGCTGTTCAAAATACTTCTTGCCGACTTCCATAACAACGTCGGAGAACATCTGAATGAATCTTCTGTATGAGTCGTAAACGAATCTCTCAAACTTGGGATCGGGGTTGCCTGCGATCATAGCGGCAACAACCTCATCGTTAAGACCGAGGTTAAGGATTGTGTCCATCATACCGGGCATCGAAGCACGAGCACCCGAACGAACCGATACAAGAAGCGGATTTGTAAGATCGCCGAACTTTTTGCCGTTGATCTCTTCCATCTTCTTAACGCCTTCCATAGCCTGAGCCATGATTTCGTCGTTTATTTTTCTGCCGTCTTCATAGTACTGTGTGCAAGCTTCGGTTGTGATTGTGAAGCCCTGAGGAACAGGAAGACCGATAGCAGTCATCTCAGCAAGGTTAGCACCTTTACCGCCGAGAAGGTTACGCATGGTCATGTCGCCTTCGCTGAACATGTAAACCCATTTGTTTGCCATTTTACATACCTCCAAAAATTATTAACAAATTAAATATGGTTGTCAAAAGAGCATAAAATACCCATTGACACAATTAACCGTTGTTATTATAACAGAAAAAAATATATAATGCTACTGTTTTTTCAATTTTTTTACACTCAAAGGCAATTATTATAAAAAATTACGGACATCCCGTAAAGGAATGTCCGTTAAAGCCGCTCAAAAGCCGATTTTCTATCAATCCTGAGTCATTTTTTTGATATAACGCTTAAAGAATGTGAGCGCACCCTCGACAGCTGTCAGGGGGAGTCTCTCGTTTGTTCCGTGAGTGCAGAGCAAAAGCTTTGTATCCGAAACGAACGGCGAAAATCTGTAAATGTTCTTGCAAACACATTCGTAGTTGTAAGAGTCGGTACCGCCCATTACAAGGAACGGTGCTACAAGGTTCTTGCTGTCTGCGCTCTCGCAGAGCTCCTTAATGGTCTTAAACGCCTTGGAGTCGGTGGGCGAAACCTGCGACGCCTCTTTGCCGACAAGGAACTTAATGTCTATATCCTTGTTGCGTACAGACTTTCTGATATGCTTTTCGACATCGTCTATCGTACAGCCGGGCATTGTGCGGAAGTTTACGGTAATTGTAGCCTTCTGCGGCAAAATGTTGAACTGCGGGCTGCCCGAAGCCATCGTAACCGCCGTACATGTGCGGACAAGCGAAGCCGCAGGCGGAATTTTGGTCATTATTTTAAGAACTATGGGCTTTAATACTTTAAGGTTGCACGCAACAAGCCTTACGGGATATGTGCAGCGCTTTCCCACTCTTGTAAACAGGTCATAGACGAACTGCGGCATACTAGCCTTGAACTGATGTCCCTCTAAGTCCTTTATTACATCGGCAAGATGGCCGATAGCCGTATGCTCCGGCGGCTGCGAAGAATGTCCGCCCTTTGCGTTTACGCTGATTTCATAGTTTACGCTGCCCTTTTCGGCGATACCGACGCCTGCAAGGTTACAGTCAAGCACGCCCTTGACCTTTACGGGAAGAATTGCGCCGCCCTCGTCTACAACCGCTTCAAGATGAACGCCCTGCTCTTTGAGATACTGCGCTATCTGCTTTGCTCCGTTGTCGGGTGCGGCAACTACCTCTTCGTTGTGTCCGAGGCAGATATACACCGTACGCTTCGGCACATAGCCGTCGGCAATAAGCTGTTCCACACTCTCCATAACCGCTATAAGGTGGTTTTTCATATCAAGAGCGCCTCTGCCCCATATAAACTCGCCGTCGTTATATCCCTCAAACGGGTCGTGGTCCCAATCGTCCCATGTGCCCTCGTTTATCGGCACGACATCCTGGTGTGCCAAAAGTGCGATACCGTCAAGAGACGGGTCCGTGCCCTCCCATTTGAACACAAGGCTTGCGTCTGCAATCTTTGTCTTTGTCATGGTTTTGTGGATAAGCGGATAACGCTCCTCAAGGAACTTATGAAACTTGTCAAACTCGTTCCAATCCACAAGCTCCCTGTCATAGTTTGAGATAGTCTTGATTTTGATAGCGTCGCTCAAATTCTTACAATAGCGGTCAAAATCGACATTCTCGGGTTCCTGCTTTTCGGCAGTTTCAACGGGCTTTGCTTTCCAGAACGCCGCTTTTATGAGCGTAAACACGATAAGCGCCGCTATAACGCCGAGGATTATCCATAATACTGTCATAATATATCCCCTTCCTTTCGGAATTTAATATTTCGTCTTTGTATCAACAATATATATGTTCGGATTTTTTGCGTGATAATATACTGCGAGCGATTTGTTTTTGACGGACTTCGCATATTTTTTGCTGACCGCACCGCTCAAAAACGGCTTGCCCTTTCTTGCGGGGACAGCCGAGCTGTCACAGACAAGGATTTTGCCCGTAAACCAAGACTCCTTTGTGTCCTTAACACGGCAAAACACTTTGAGATTTACCCTGTAGAGCACCTCACGCTTTTTAAGCGGTAAATAAGCGATTGCCTCAACCGCCGCAAGACCAATTCCGAGGTAAAGAAGCACATACCATACAGTTTCCGTCTTTATAAATATTTCCTCGGGATTTTCGGTGTTGAAATATATCGGTACACTCTCGCCGATATATGTGTTTTTGTCTGCGAAGCCGTAATCCGTATAATACTGACTGCCGTTTGCGTAATACATAACCGTGTATTTCTTTTTGCCGTTATCCTGCTTTTCTGCGCGGGAAACATAACCTATCGTTTTTTCGGAATTTTTTACGAACTTTTTATCCGAAATTATAAACGCACTTCCCAGCACGACAAGCACAAGGTTAATCGCCATAAGCGTTATAAACGCCTTGTCGAGATATTTTACAAGTTTTTCTCTCATATAAAATCAGCCTTTCAAGAAGCAAAAATTATCAGAACAGAGATAACTGCGAGGATTCGGGCAGGTCGCCGAAAGCGCCGCACTCTTTGAGCAATTCTATAGTTGATTTGCCCGCCTTTGCCCTCAATGCAAAGTCCTCGATAGACACGAACTCGCCTTTTCCGTCGTCTCTTGCCGCCGCAAGCGGGATTGCCGCACTGTCGCCGACGCCCGAAAGAGCACCGAACGGCATACGGATTTTTCCGTCCTCAATCATATAATCCTTAGCCTTGGATTTATATATATCGACGGGAAGCAGCTCGACATTTCTTGCCATCATCTCGTTTACGACCTGCAAGGCGGTGTACTGGTCCTTATCCTTGGCGGTTGCCGTCTTTTCCCTGACCTTCTGTTCGATTTCTTTCATTTTATCACGGACAGCCGTCCTGCCTTTGATAACGGTGGAGGCGTCAAGGTCTCCGCCTCGCACGGTCAGGAACGCCGTGTAATATTCAAGCGGTCTGTATATCTTGTACCAACCGAGTCTCAGCGCCGCAATTACATACGCCGCCGCATGAGCCTTGGGGAACATATATTTTATCTTACGGCAGGAGTCCATATACCACTGGGGGACATTGCAAGCCTTCATCGCTTCCTCCGCACCCTCGGGGAAGCCCATCTTTGCGACAATGCCCTTTCTTGTTTTCTCCATAATGTTGAACGCCATACTCGGTTCGAGTCCTGCGTGGAGAAGATATGTCATAATACCGTCACGGCAGCCGATAACCTCCGAAATGGTGCAGGTGCCGTTGTGTATAAGCTCCTGTGCGTTACCGTTCCAAACATCCGTACCGTGGGAAAGTCCCGAAATCTGAAGCAGGTCGGAGAAGGTCTTGGGCTGTGCCTCGATAAGCATCTGGCAGACAAACGATGTGCCCATTTCGGGGATTGAAAGCGTTCCCGTAGGCCAGCTTATGTCCTCCGCAGTAACGCCGAGCGCCTCGGGAGAGGTGCAAAGGCTTACTATCTTCGGGTCGCAGACATCCACATCCATTACGGGTATTCCCGTCAAATCCTCAAGGTGCTTATAAAGCGTGGGAACATCGTGTCCGAGAATATCAAGTTTAAGAATTGTGTCGTGGAGCGAGTGGAAGTCGAAGTGCGTTGTTTCCATATCGCTGGAGGTGTCGTCGGCAGGATACTGTACGGGTGTGAAGTCGTAAACATCATAGGCGTTGGGCACAACGACCATTCCGCCGGGGTGCTGACCCGTAGTTCTCTTGACTCCGGTACAGCCGACGGTGAGCCTGTCCTCTTCGGCTCTTGAAACGGTTCTTCCCTTGCTTTCAAGATATTTCTTGACAAAGCCGAACGCCGTTTTATCGGCAACGGAAGCGGTTGTACCCGCCTTAAAGACATGGCTTGAGCCGAACAGCTCCTCTGTATATCTGTGCGCCTTGCCCTGATATTCGCCCGAGAAGTTAAGGTCTATATCGGGCGCCTTGTCGCCGTGGAAGCCGAGGAAGGTTTCAAACGGAATTTCGTGGCCGTCACGGATAAGCGGTTCGCCGCATTCGGGGCAGTTCTTTTTAGGCATATCAAAGCCCGAGCCGTACTCGCCGTGAGTAAAGAATTCGGAATATTTGCACTTAGGGCATCTGTAATGCGGCGCAAGGGGGTTAACCTCGGAAATACCCGCCATCGTCGCAACGAACGACGAGCCTACCGAACCTCTCGAACCGACATGATAGCCGTGAGCCTCCGAGTCCCATACAAGCTTTTGTGCGATTATGTAAAGGACGGCAAATCCGTTCTCAATAATGGAGTCAAGCTCCCTGTTGAGTCGGTTTGAAACGATTTCCGGGATAACCCCGTCCTTTTCATACCACTCCTTAGCCTTTGTCCAGCATATTTCACGAAGCTGCTCCTCACTTCCCTCGATGGACGGCTGATATGTGCCGTTGGGGAACGGGATAAGCGTTTCAATCATATCCGCAATTTTATTCGGGTTTGTTATAACCGCTTCCTTTGCGGTCTCCTCGCCGAGATAGGCAAAATCGGAGAGCATTTCCTCCGTGGTCTTGAAATAGAGCGGAGCCTGCTTGTCCGCATCCTCAAAGCCCTGACCCGCCATAAGTATAGCCCTGTACTGCGAGTCGACGGGGTCAAGGAAATGCACATCTCCCGTCGCAACAATAGGCTTTCCGAGAGCGTCCGCAACGGACACAAGCCGCCTGTTGATGTTTTCAATGTCCTCAACGCAGGTTATTTTATCGTATCTCTTGTTCCTCTCGGGATTTTTTGCGTTCGGGTCGGAATGAGCCTCAAGCATAAACCTGTTGTTGCCCGTGGGCTGAATTTCAATGTAATCGTAGAACGAGGCAATTTCGACAATTTCCTCCTCGGGAAGCTCGTCGAGTATCGCCCTGTAAAGATTGCCCGCCTCGCACGCCGAGCCTATGATAAGTCCCTCTCTGTGCTTTATGATTTCGGACTTGGGCATTCTCGGTTTCTTGTAAAAATAGTTTATGTTTGACATCGAGACAAGCTTGTAAAGATTTTTAAGACCGACCGAGTTCTTGACAAGGATTATCATATGATATGTCGGCAAATCCTTGATTGCGACCTCGGGGTCTTTCATATCGTCGACAAAATAAGCCTCAACGCCGTATATGATTTTTATCTTCCCCTTTGCGGCATTTGCGGCGTCGGGGAAGCCCTGAACGCAGCCGTGGTCGGTTATGGCAATAGCCTTATGTCCCCAGCTTATAGCCCTTTTGACAAGCTTGTCGGGCGGCGTCATACCGTCCATTGCCGACATATTGGTATGCAGGTGGAGCTCAACTCTCTTTTCGGGAGCGTTGTCCTGCTTTTCAATCGGCGTAACAAGGCAAATGCTTCTCGGGTTGATAACATTTTCGCCCCTGTATTTGTCAAACGACATTGAGCCCGACATAACGATATATTTGCCGTCGGAAATATAGTTGAGCAAGTCGTCGCAGTAATCTTTTTTCTCAAAAATGACAGCCGAATAGGAATAAGTGTCGTCCGTAACATTAAACGAGATTATGTACTTGTCGCCGTTCCTTGTAAGGCGTGACTCAAAGCCGAAAATACGGCCCCATACGGTAACACGGTCGTCGGTGGCGGTAATGTCCTCCATTCTCATCGGAGAGCCCTTTATCTTGTTGCCGTAAATGACCTTCAGGCTGTCGGTGTAGTAGGGATAGCCCTCTTCGACAACCTCGGCTTTCATAGGCTCGTCTTTTTTGACGGGCTTTGCGTTTATTTGCTTTTCACGCATTTGCTCGTCAATTTTCTGCTGCTTCTGTATAAGAGCCTGTGCGGAGTCCTCGCTCTCCTCTTCCTGCTCGATAAACACCTTCAAGTCGGCGTCGAAACGCTCTTTGAGAAGCCTCTCCACGGCTTTGTCACAGCCTGCCGTGCAAAGGACATCCCTGCCGCCGTGCGCAAGCTTTATGTGCAGCTCGCCGTTCGGCTCGTATGAAAAAACGCAGTCCTCCAAAAAGCCGTTTGCGACAACCACCCTGCGTTTTATAATTTCACGCAGCTCGCCGTCGTATTTATTTGTCAAAAGCGCTCTGTCAAACACGGGTTCGATTGAAAACTCGGAAATTTCAAGACCTCTTGCAATGATTTTTCCTATTGCGTCCACTGTCCGCTCGGACATAAGTATGGGGAAAAAGACGACCGCCGTAACGCTGTCGCCCGCCTCATCACTGCTTTTGAGAAGCCTCAAAACCCTTGCCGTTTTAAGCGCCCTGTCATATTTTGAAAGCTCGTCCGCAAACTCTGCGAACAAATCGTAGAAACCGTTCATATATGTAAATCCTTGTTAGTTATAAATTATCTATTTCCTTTAACAGCTCTTCAACAATTTTATCCTCGGGTACTTTTTTAAGAATTTCTCCGTGCTTGAAAATGAGTCCGTAGCCGTCGCCGCCCGCAACGCCTATGTCCGCTTCTTTCGCCTCGCCCGGTCCGTTCACCGCACAGCCCATAACCGCAACCTTTATCGGCTTATGAACATTTGCGAGCTCTTTTTCGACCTTTTCCGCAAGCGAAATCAAATCGATTTTCGTTCTTCCGCAGGTCGGGCACGAAACTATCTGCGGACAGTCCTTTTTAATACCGACCGCTTTAAGAATGTCAAAGCCTGCAGAAACCTCAGCAACGGGGTCAGCCGTGAGCGAAACCCTGATTGTGTCGCCGATACCGTCAAGCAAAAGCGAGCCTATTCCCGCAGCGGATTTGAGCATACCCATATGCTTTGTACCCGCTTCGGTAACGCCGAGATGGAGCGGATAATCGCACTGCTCTGCCACGAGCCTGTAAGCCGCAACCATAGTCGGCACATCGGAGGATTTTATCGAAATCACAATATCATTAAAGTCAAACTTTTCGAGCAGCGAGGCATGGCGCAGAGCGCTCTCGCAAAGAGCCTCTGGCGTTACATGACCGTACTTTTTAAGCAAATCTTTTTCAAGCGAGCCGGAATTTACGCCTATTCTTATCGGGATATTCTTCTGCCTGCAAGCGTCGGCAACAGCCTTTATCCTGTCGTCCGAGCCGATATTACCGGGGTTTATTCTTATCTTGTCAACACCTGCCGCAACGCTTTCAAGCGCACATTTATAGTCAAAATGAATATCCGCAACAACGGGTATTTTAACAGCGTTCTTTACGGCATAAAGTGTTTTTACCGCCTCAAGGTCGGGCACCGTAAGGCGGACTATTTCACATCCTGCCTTTTCAAGCTCAACAGCCTGTGCGACATTTCCGTCTATATTGTGAGCGGGAACATTGAGCATCGACTGAACGGTAATTTTATTGTCCGAGCCGATTTTGACATTTCCCGCCTTAACAGTTCTCGTAATTCTGCGTTCCATATCTGCACCTCGTTTTAAGAGTGAATAATTCTTACAATATCGTTATAGGTTACAAACACCATCAAAAGCATCAGAAGCGCCAAACCCGCCGCATGAACATAGCCCTCATATTTCGGGTTTACGGGTTTTCTTCTTATCGCCTCGATTATGAGGAAGAAAAGTCTGCCTCCGTCAAGTGCCGGCAAAGGCAAAAGGTTTGCCACGCCGAGGTTTATCGTGATAAGAGCCATAATAAACAGCAGGTTGTCAAGATTTTTCTCGGTTGCCGCAGCCGCCGTGACATCGGCGATAATATCGACCGTTCCGACGGGACCCGCAAGCTCCGAGGCTCCGTATCTTCCCGTTACAATGTCAAAAAGGCTCAACCATACAAGCCTTGCAATGGAAGCCGACTGCGTAAAGGAGTTCGTTATGACATTTTTGAAGGTGGGCTTTTCGCCGACAATAATAAAATCGTAGGTTATCAGCGTAACGCCGTTTTGTTCCTCCGTTTGGAACTTAACGCCGTTCAAATCCACCTTTTCGCCGTTTCGTTCAACGGTAAAATCGATAACGCCGTCACGGCTTCTGCCCATAAGGAAGCTTAAATCCCTTTCGGAAAACACCCTGTGTCCGTCGATTTTAACTATTTTATCGCCCGCCTGCAAGCCGTAATTCACGCTTGTGGCTCCGTCATAAAAGCTGTGGATTGTATTTGTACCGATAAGTCCCTTTGTGGTAGAAAGCAATATCGCCATAATAATTACGCCGAGTATAAGGTTCATTATTGCGCCTGCGGCAACAATGAGCATTCGCTGTATAAGAGGTTTGTTGTTAAACGCCCTCTCGTCGGTGCTGTTTTCGTCCTCGCCCTCCATGCTGACATAGCCGCCTATCGGCAGGCAACGCAGGGCATAGGTGGTCTCACCCTTTTTCTTTTTGAAAATTGCGGGACCCATACCGATTGAGAATTCATTTACCTTTACCTTGAAGAGCTTAGCGCAGGTAAAGTGTCCGAATTCGTGAATCATAATTATAACGCCGAAGAAAAGCAGCGCAACCGCAACAGTCCACACCTTTGACCAAACACCCGAAGCCGTAATATCAAGTAATATTTTAATCACCTATTTCTCTTGCAAATTTGTCAATTTCGAGTATATCCCCGAAAGTATAATCGTTGTAATGCGGAGTTCTGTCAAGCACCTTTTCTACCCTGTCCGCAATGTCGAGAAATCCGATTTTTCCCTGACGGAACATAAGGTTTGCCTGCTCGTTTGCGGAGTTTACCGCCGCAGGGTAAAGTCCGCCCATATTTATGGCACGCCTGCAAAGATTTATGCAGCGGAAGGTTTCATAATCGGGCTTATAAAATGTGAGTTTGCCGATATCCGCAAGGCTCAACTCTCCTACGGGCGACTCAAAACGCTCGGGATATGTCAGAGCATACTGAATGGGGATCCTCATATCGGGAAGTCCGAGTTGAGCGATAACAGAATTGTCGTCATACTCGACAGCCGAGTGAACAATGCTCTCCCTGTGAACGACAATATCAACATCGTCGGGTTTTACGGAGAAAAGCCATACCGCTTCAATAAGCTCCAAGCCCTTATTCATCATCGTTGCGGAGTCAATTGTTATTTTTGCGCCCATTGACCAGTTCGGATGCTTTAACGCGCTCTCAACCGTTACATCACGCAATTCGTCGGCGGTTTTTCCGAAAAACGGGCCGCCCGACGCGGTAAGTATTATCTTTTTAAGCGCCTTATTAGTAGGTTTGCCCTGCAAGCACTGAAATATTGCCGAATGTTCCGAATCGACAGGCAAAATTTCCGCACCGTACTTTTGCGCCTCGCTCATTACAAGCTGACCGCCCGCAACAAGCGTTTCCTTGTTGGCAAGCGCAATCTTTTTCCTTGCATGGATTGCCGCAAGCGTGGGCTTGAGACCTGCCATACCTACCACGGAATTGAGCACCGTGTCGGCACTCGGAATCTGTGCGCATTCGCACACGCCGTCCATTCCGCCGAGCACCTTTATGTCGGTATCGGCGAGCTTGATTTTAAGGTCGCGCGCCGCATTTTCGTCGACAAGCGCAACCGTTTCCGGTTTGAATTCACGGGCTTGCTTTTCGATTTCGTCTACGCTCGAAAAAGCAGTTAAAGCCTTGACGCCGTAACCGCATTTGCGGCAGACGTCAAGACTTTGTTTACCTATTGAACCCGTTGAGCCTAAAATTGATAAATTTTCAGTCATCAGCATACGACTCCATAAAAAGTGATAAATGCGTAAAGCATTGTAAGAACAAACAAAGCGGAATCAAATCTGTCCATAACTCCTCCGTGACCGGGGAAGAGATTGCCGAAATCCTTGACTCCGAAATTCCTC
The DNA here is from genome assembly GCA_902491475.1 of uncultured Eubacteriales bacterium. GTDB lineage: Bacteria > Bacillota > Clostridia > Oscillospirales > Acutalibacteraceae > Fimenecus. Next base: position 13,046 of record CABUHY010000003.1, on the reverse strand, counting down.
TTGATAACGGAAGCGGTAAGGTCTCCGCATATTCCGATAACGGCAAGTACCGCCGAAACGCCGATTACCCAGCCGTAGCCTATCGTATGTACCGTAAAGAAGCACCTGTCAAACACGGTAAAGAGCACGACATTGCTTATAACGGCACCGATAACGCCGCCGATTGCACCCTCTATCGTCTTTTTCGGGCTTATTTTCGGGCACATCTTGTGCTTGCCGAAAAATCTTCCCGTAAAGTACGCAAAGGAGTCGGAAAGCCAAGCGGCAAACAAAGCGAACAGTATAAAGAACAAATCATAGTGGAAATCGAACTTGTCGGGATAGGTTTCGCTCATATCGTTAAAGAAGATAAGAGTCGAAAAGCTCCACGGCACAAAGGTTGTTGAGATAATTACCGAAGCCACCTCTTCAAACTTTGTATGCTCGAAGTCCGTGAGCATAAGCATAAACAGCACAACGCAGTAAATAACCACAACAGCCGTAACGGGTATGTTGAGCCCTGCGCACGCAAGCTCGCTTCTGTACTCGTAAAACAACGGTATAATTCCCGAAAATACAAGGCTTATATAGTATATTGCCTTGTTCTTGATTCCTATTACTTTTTCTATTTCTCTTGCGGCGATAACTGCAAATATCGCCACAACTATCGAGAGCACGGGCGTATCTCTCAACGCAAGCACTCCCACTGCGAACAATGCCGCCACAACGCCGGTTATCGTTCTTTTAAGCATAAAGATCCCTCAATCCACACAAATATTATATTCCGCCGAACCTGCGGTTTCTTTTTTCAAAATTGCGAAGAGCCTCAACAAGGTCCTCCTCGGTAAAATCGGGCCACAGCACATTCGACGACCAGAACTCCGCATAAGCCGACTGCCAAAGCAGGAAGTTTGAAAGCCTCTTCTCGCCGCTCGGACGGATTATCAGGTCGGGGTCGGGCATACCCGCCGTATAAAGGTTGTCGGAAATCATATCCTCGGTTATGTCGTCGGGTTTAAGCTTACCCTTTTTGACCTGCTTTGCAAGCTCTCTTACCGAATGAACGATTTCCTGGCGTCCTCCGTAGTTTATCGCAATGTTGAGGTAAACCTTTGTCTTGTCCTTGGTTATCCTCTCGCTGTATTTCATCATCGCAAGTATATCCTTGGGAAGTCCCGACTTGTCGCCGATAAAGTTTACCTGAATACCCTTTTCCTCGTTTTCCGCCTTGCGCTCGTCAAGCTCCCTGAGATACTCCCTGAAAAGGTCCATAATGGCGGACACCTCTTCCTTGGGGCGTTTCCAGTTCTCGGTCGAAAACGCATAAAAGGTAAGATATTTAATTCCGAGGTCGCCTGCAAACTCGCCGATTTTTCTGAAAGTTTTTGCTCCCTCGATATGTCCCTTGTAGCGGGGCATACCTCTTTCCTTTGCCCATCTTCCGTTGCCGTCCATAATAAAGCCGATATGCTGCGGCAACACTTCAAAGGTCGGTAAATTATTTAAGTCCATAACAACTGCCTTTCATAAAAACCGATAATCGCACAACACCCCTCATAAGAGGGGCTTGTGACGGATTATATTTCCATGATGTCTTTTTCTTTTTTGGAAGCAAGCTCGTCGGCTTCCTTGACAAACTTGTCTGTGATTTTCTGGATTTTCTCCTCGCCGTTGTGAAGGTCATCCTCCGTAATGGTGCTGTCCTTCTTCATCTTCTTGAGCTTTTCGATAGCGTCTCTTCTGATTGAGCGGATAGCAACCTTGCACTCCTCGGCATACTTGCTTACATCCTTGCAGAGAAGTTTTCTCTTCTCCTCGGTAAGCGGCGGGAAAGCAAGTCTGATAACCCTGCCGTCATTTGTGGGATTGATTCCCAAATCCGAGGTCTGAATAGCCTTTTCAATAGGTTTGAGCGTTGAAATATCCCACGGCTGAATGATAAGATTTGTACCCTCCTGAACCGATACCGCAGCCATCTGCTGAATCGGCGTGGGTACGCCGTAATAGTCAACCATTATTTTGTCAAGTACGGCAGCCGAAGCCCTGCCCACTCTCATTGATACAAATTCGTTGTGAAGAGCCTTGATAGACTTTTCCATTTTTTCCGTTGCAAAATCAAATACTTCCTGCATAATTGTTCCCTCCTGAAATTATTATTTTACCAAAGTTCCGACATTTTCGCCGCTTACAGCCCTGAGAATATTCTCGGGGTCCTCAAGGTTGAAAACAAGAATCGGAATGTTGTTGTCCCTGCAAAGCGAAGCCGCCGTGCTGTCCATAACGGCAAGGCCCTTGTTGAGCACCTCCGAATGGGAAAGCGTGTCGTACTTGACTGCGTCCGCATACTTGTTTGGGTCCTTGTCATAAACGCCGTCGACATTCGTCGCTTTAAGGATTACATCCGCGCCTATCTCGGCAGCTCTCAAAGCGGCTGTCGTGTCGGTCGAGAAGAACGGACTGCCCGTTCCGCAGCCGAAAATTACAACCTTGCCCTCTTCAAGATGTCTTACAGCCTCGTCCCTTACAAACGGCTCTGCAATGCGGCGCATATCGATAGCCGTCATAACACGGGTCGGAACGCCCTTTTGTTCAAGCGTATCGGCAAGCGCAAGCGAATTCATTACCGTTGCGAGCATACCGATATGGTCGGCTCTTGTTCTGTCCATACTGCCGCTCGAACGGCCTCTCCAGAAGTTTCCGCCGCCGACGACAAGACCTATCTGCACGCCCGTATCGGCGCACTTTTTAACCCAGTCGCAGACTGAATTTATAACGTCGAAATCGAAGCCGTGTCCCTGCTCGCCCGCAAGAACCTCGCCGCTCAATTTCAACAGTATTCTCTTATAAACCGGTTCCATCAAAATTCCTCCGAATTTCCGTAATGCGGCAAAACGCAGTACGGTTTACATAAATTTACACATATATTTTACAGTAAATCTCCGCCTTTGTAAACAACTAATTTGTTAATAAATATTTATCGCCCACGGTCTGCCCGACACATTGTTTATACTTTGTTGACTTCCGATAAAAAAGATAATATAATTGTAATGTTACTATATTATTGGGGAAGGTATATTTATGGAAACTCCTTTTGATACAGAGTTTGTGGCGGACGCCTTTAATCTTGCCGGCAGATATGTCGGCTACAAGGTTAAGAACGACGGTCACATCAACTCTACATATGTTATTGAATTTGAAAAACCGGACGGCTGTGCCGAAAAGTACACTCTTCAGAAAATAAACACCTATGTTTTCAAGAACCCCGACACTCTTATGTCAAACATTGTCGGCGTTACCTCGCACATCAAGGAAAAGCTTCACAAAAGCAACGAAAGCGCCGAGCGCCGCACGCTCACATTTTTACCTGCCAAGGACGGCAAATACTATGCTGTGGACAAAAACGGCGACTGCTGGAGATGCTATAATTATATCGACAACGCATATACCTGCAACATTATAGACTCCGCGGATGTTTTCTATAACGCAGGCAAGTCGTTCGGCAACTTTCAAAACCTGCTTTCGGACTATCCCATTGACGGGCTTTTCGAGACTATCCCGAAATTTCACGACACCTATTCAAGGTTCAACGATTTTCTGGAGTCGGTAAAAAAGGACGCCTCGGGCAGAGCCGCAACCGCAAAGGACGAAATTCAATTTGTCCTCGACAGGGAGGCTGACACAAAGGTACTGCTTGCGGAGCTTCAAAAGAACGAATTGCCGCTTCGTGTTACGCATAACGACACCAAGCTCAACAACATTCTGTTTGACAACGACACAAACGAGGGCATCTGCATTATTGACCTTGACACCGTAATGCCCGGTCTTTCGCTCTACGATTTCGGCGACAGCATCCGTTTCGGCGCCAACACCGCAAGCGAGGATGAAAAGGACCTCTCAAAGGTTTCTTTAAGCCTTGAGCTGTACGAAGCATACACAAAAGGCTATCTCTCTACGGCTAAGCAGAGCCTCACGGAGAAAGAGATGTTCTATCTCCCGTTCTCCGCCAAGCTTATGACGCTTGAATGCGGAATGAGATTTTTAGCCGATTATCTTGACGGCGATGTTTACTTCAAAACCGACTATCCCGAGCACAACCTTGTGCGTTGCAGGGATCAGTTCAAGCTTGTTGCCGACATTGAAAAGAAATACGAACAGATGCAGGAAATAACCCGCAAAGCGATAAATGAGGATTAAAATATGCTTGAAATAAAAGACAAAAAGTTCTATATGGACTCGAAGCCGTTCGACATTTACTCGGGCGCTATGCACTACTTCCGCACCGTCCCCGAATATTGGGAGGACAGACTGACGAAGCTCAAAGCGGCAGGCTTCAACACGGTTGAAACCTATGTCTGTTGGAATCTCCACGAAAAGAAGCCCGGAGAATTCGACTTTTCGGGAATACTCGACATCGAAAAATATCTTGAAATCGCACAAAAGGTCGGACTTTACGCAATAGTTCGTCCCGGTCCCTATATCTGTGCCGAGTGGGATTTCGGCGGACTGCCCGCATGGCTTCTCAAGGACAAGAATATGCAGATTCGCTGTATGTACCCCGATTATCTCAAATGCATAGACCGTTTCTACAAGGAGCTTTTGCCGAGGCTTGTGCCCCATCTTCAGTCAAACGGCGGTAACATTATCGCCATGCAGGTCGAAAACGAATACGGCTCATACGGCAACGACAAGGAGTATCTCCGCTATGTCGAAAAACTCACGAGGGACTGCGGCATTGACTGTATGCTCTTTACCTCGGACGGAAACGACAACAATATGATTTCGGGCGGCTCATTGCCCGATGTTTTCAAGGTCTTAAACTTCGGTTCCCGTTCAAGAACCGCTTTCAATGTTATGAAAAACTTTGAAAACGACGGACCTAATATGTGCGGCGAGTTCTGGTGCGGCTGGTTCGACCATTGGAGAGACTCGCACCACACAAGAAATTCGCTTGAAATCGTAAATGAAATAAAGGGATTTATCGACAACGGCGCAAGCTTTAATATGTATATGTTCCACGGCGGAACAAATTTCGGCTTCAATGCAGGCGCAAACCAGAACCCCGGCCACGGCTATGAGCCCACGGTTACAAGCTATGATTACTGCGCTCTGTTGACCGAATGGGGAGATTACACCCCCGCATATCACGCCGTAAGAAAGCTTCTGTGCGAAAAGCAGGGAATCGAGCTCACGGCTCTTCCCGAAAGCCCGAAGCTTCAGAGCATCGGCGAAGTTAAGCTTACCGAAGCCGCTTCGTTGTTTGAAAACCTTGACAATATCGGCGAAAAGCACCACGCTCCCGTACCCGAGGGAATGGAGTATTTCGGTCAGAATTTCGGACTTATTTACTATGAGACAACACTAAAGGGCAGGTACAATCCCACACCCATGTACATTAAAAATGTTCACGATTTCGCCGAGGTCTATTTTGACGGAGAAAAGAAAACGAGCATTGACCGTACGCTTTATACTCTCGAACAAAAGACGACTCTTAAAGACCTTTTCTTCAAGAAAAAGAAAGGCGAGAGCGCACCGTTCCTTATGCCCGCTCTTTCGGGCGAGAGGAAAATCGGCGTACTTGTCGATACAATGGGCAGGGTAAACTATGGCGAGAATATGCTTGACCGCAAGGGCATTTCCGATATATATGTCGGTATTCAGCGCCTTATGAATTACGATATATGGACGCTCCCGTTTGACAACCTTGAAAAGCTCAAATACGGCTCAAATGTCAAAAAAGATGAGCCCGTATTCCTTAAAGGAACATTCAAGACGAGTTCAAAAGCAGATTGCTTTGTTCATCTTGACGGCTTTAACAGGGGCTGCGTGTTCGTAAACGGCTTCAACCTCGGACGCTTCTGGAAGGTCGGTCCGCAAAAGTCGCTTTACATACCCGGCACGCTCTTAAAGGAAGAAAACGAAATCGTTGTTTTCAATATCGGCGGCTACTCAAAGCCCTCTGTTGAAATAACAGACAAGCACAATTTAGGGTAACATACAAAAAAGGCACCGAGCACATTTTAAGTGTTCGGTGCCTTTTATTATGCCTTCAAATATTACATAAGCGAAAGATAAAGCTGTTTTATCTCCTCAACGCTTGTGTCTCTCGGGTTACCGGGACGGCAAGCGTCGTCATATGCCGACTGCGCAAGGAAGTCAACATCCTCGGGCTTTACAATGTCTTTCAGGTCTTTCGGAATACCGACATCCTGCGAAAGCTGCTTGACTGCGTCAACCGCCGCCTTGCGTGCCTCGTTAAGAGTCATTTCGTCAACGCCTTTAACGCCCATTGCCTTTGCAATATCCCTGTACTTTTCGCCTGTTGCGGGAGCGTTATATTCCATAACCGTCGGAAGAATAATTGCGTTTGCAACTCCGTGAGGTGTGTCATAGACAGCGCCGAGCGGATGAGCCATTGAGTGAACAATGCCCAAGCCGACATTTGAGAAGCCCATACCTGCGATATACTGACCGAGAGCCATACCCTCTCTGCCCTCGGGAGTGTTTTCAACCGCACCGCGCAGAGATTTTGAGATAATCTCGATAGCTTTAAGATGGAACATATCCGAAAGCTCCCAAGCCGCCTTTGTGATATAACCCTCAATAGCGTGGGTCAAAGCGTCCATACCCGTTGCAGCGGTAAGTCCCTTGGGCATTGACGACATCATGTCGGGGTCAACGACTGCGATAACGGGAATGTCCTTCGGGTCAACACAAACCATCTTTCTGTTCTTTTCAACATCCGTGATTACATAGTTGATTGTAACCTCTGCCGCAGTACCTGCCGTTGTGGGAACCGCAATAATCGGAACGCACTTGTTTTTGGTCGGGGCAACGCCCTCAAGCGATACGACATCCTCAAACTCGGGGTTTTCAATGATGATGCCGATAGCCTTTGCGGTGTCCATTGAAGAACCGCCGCCGATTGCGATTATGCAGTCGGCACCCGAAGCCTTGAACGCCTTGACGCCCGTCTGAACATTTTCAACGGTGGGATTGGGTTTTATCTGCGAATATATTTCATAATCTATCGACGCATTGTCCAAAACATCCGTAACCTTTTTGGTAACGCCGAATTTCAAAAGGTCGGGGTCGGAGCAAACGAAGCATTTTTTGAAGCCTCTGCCCTTAACCTCGGTTGCAATCTCGTTGATTGCGCCTTTTCCGTGATAGCTTGTTTCATTGAGTACAAATCTGTTAGCCATAATTACTGACTCCTTTTACAACTTGTTTTTATGTCTTTGGGGATTTCTCCCCTTAACACCTCAATTATAAATCCCGCAAAACGCCTGTGTCAATATTTTAACAAAGTCAATACGCAAAGTTTACAGACTGTTAAAAATACCTCTTCACAATACCTATTATTACCAGATGCAGCGGATAGTATATATAGAAAAACCATTTCATAAGCTTATTGATTTTCGGGTTGCTTCCCCTCCTGCCGTTATACATTGAGAGCACGGGGACAGAGAGAGCCACGCAAAGCTGCAATATACCGTAAACCGCGTCTATCGCAAAGAAATATACAATTACATAAAGGCTTACATAGAACATCATCCATGTCATCTGCTTTTTGAAATTGCCCCTGTTTGTGCCTATCGCCATAATGCACAGTGCGGCAATGCAGCTCCAGTCGCTCGGCAGGGTCACAATGCATATCAAAATAACCGCCGCCACCTTTGCGGGCGTTTTCAGCTTTTCCGAATTTACCGCACGCAGCATAACAAGTCCCCATGCAAGCGACCACATAACGCTTGTTTGGTTCAGAAAGCCGCCGTAATAAAACGGAATAAACGATTTTGCGTCAATAAAGCCCTCCGAAGCGTAAATATACGCAAAGTGCGACACAACGGAAAAAGCAAAAAGTCTTGCGGTGTATTTGTTTATGTTTCTTGTGTAATGATAGCCCTCGGCAATGAAATAACACATTATCGGGCAGGTAAGCCTGCCTATAATATGCATAATAAGCGGCAGAGCCTCCGCAGGATAGCCCGGGAATACCGCCCACGCTATATGGTCAACCGTCATTGCAAGTATCGCTATTATCTTTAGTTGATTTGAATTAAGAATTTTTTGCTTTTCCATACAAAATCCCCTGAATGTATTGTATAATTATTTTATCATACAAAAATTTACGGGGCAACGAAAAAATTTTATAAAAGCTCCGACACTTTTCGCTTTTCGTGCGTCTTAATATGTGAAATGCGTTTCAAAAAGCAAAAGGAGAAAACATTATGTTCAAAAAAACCTATAAAAACATACCGATACTCGACCTGTGCGACCACACCGCCGACAGTCTGAAAAAAATACGCCGCATTAAAAATGTTGCGCTTCTTATTATCCCTAAGGAACGGAATGACGAGTGGACGGAGGCTTATGCCGACATCGGCACAGAAAACATAGCGCAGATAATCGAACTCGGCAGAGGTCAGAAATACCGCACAATAAACGGTGCGGTAACCCTTACCGACGCAGATGTAACCGACGGCGAGCTCTTTATTGTAAACGGCTTGTGTATTCTTGAAACAAAAGAAAAAGCGCCCGAGCTGAATATAAACGGAACGCTTATAAAAAGGAAGAACGCTCCCTGCAAGCTTGCCTCGTTGAACGGTCGGCCGGCGGAAATCGACGATGACGCAGTCCTGAAGATTTATCCCGTTGAGGCGGTTATAGATAAGGACACGGTTAAAAATCTTCCTGAAAAGACCGCAATAGCCGCAGGCGTGGATATAAAACTCAAAAACGACATTACCGAGGAAGAGCTTTCGGCGAAAAGGATTAAATTCTACGCGGGCGTGGACATTGAGTGCCCGAAAAGCATATACGGCTATGTAAACGCAAACTCGCAGACGGGTGTGGATATTCAGGTAACAGATGAATAATATCGAATGCTTTAAGAGGATATACGAAAAATACTATAAAAGCGTTGTCGCATATTTTGCAAAGCGTTTTGATAAAAATGAGGCGGAGGATTTGGCTCAAACCGTCTTTATGAAGCTTTGGGCGTATCTCCCCTCCCTTGAACATATCAAGAGCAAGAAATCGTTGGTTTTCAAAATAGCAAAAAATGTGCTCAATGACAGACTGCGGAAATTACAGCTTCAAAAATTGCTTGAAGAACAGAATTTCAAAGAAAACACCGAGGCTTTTGACGACATAACCTCGGTTGAAATGCAGGAGCTGCTCTCAACCCTCGGCGAAACGGACAGGGAAGCAATAACGCTTAAAGCCTACGGCTGGTCGAGCAGGGAGATTGCGAAAATACAGGGCGTCTCTCCGTCGACCGTGCGTACAAGGCTGTCGGAACTTAAAAAGAAGCTCAAACCGCAGCTTTAGCGCAAGGTTGACATCTTCGGGTTCTTAAATTATAATGTACATATACCCCTACCGGTAGAATTTTGACACAAAGACTTACAGTCGTAAAGATTATGGTGATAGTATGAAACAATGTATGGATTCGGACAACCTGCACCGCAGGCTTAAAAAAATTATAGGTCAGGTTCAGGCGATTGACCGTATGATTGACGAGGATGTTCCGTGTGAGGAAATTCTCTCACAGATAAACGCCGCAAAATCCGCACTCAACGGTTGCGGAAAGGTCGTGCTTGAGGGTCACATCAAGCACTGCGTCAAGGACGGAATTGAGCACGGCGATGCCGACAAGACCATTGAGAGCTTTACAAAGGCGGTCGAACGCTTCGCCAATATGCAATAACGAAATACCATATGAGCCGTTTTCACTTTGTTGAGAACGGCTTTTTATTTTGCATACAAAATTATAACCCCCGGCAGTCAGACTGTCGGGGGTTGATATGCTTTAGTTTTTATTTAACTTTTGCACCTTCATCTTCATCATCCCTGCGCTTTCTGCGCCAAAGAACGAAGAACAAAATGAACAAGCCGTCAAGGGCAAGTACAAATGCCGCTACGATGTTTTCCTTTATGAGCGCACCTGTTCTTGAAATAATGGGACTGTCCTTGATTATCTTTCCTATATCCTTGTCGTCATTACCGGGTTCGGGAGTCGGAGCGGGCGGCGTGGGAGTAGGTTCGTCGCCGTCGGGTCCCGACGGAATGATATTGATGGTTCCGTCAGCGTTTACGACAAAGTCAAGCCAAAGCTCGGAAGTTCCTTTCGGTACGGTCACAATCCGTGTGCCGTCGTCAAGCGTTACAACGGTTACTTCCGTTGCGGTGTCGCTTACATCGATAACAAAGCTCTGCTCGCCTGCAAGCGTTCCGTCCTTATCGTAAATCGAAACGGTATGTCTGCCGTCCTTTATTTCGTCAAGCTTATACGCGCCCTTTTTGTCGGCAGCCGTCTCAAACTCGCCGAAGTCGAATTCAAGCCTTGCCTCAGGCATTATATCCTCGCCTTTGTAGACCTTACCGTTAAGCTTCATTCTTACACAGGGGTCCTCGTCAACGGAGGGGGCGTTGCACTCGCAGAAAACAAAGTTTACATCCATATCGCTTGAAATGTCTTCCAAAACAAGCTTTCCGTACTGCATCTGCGCCGTTACATCCTCGCCGTTTACATAGACCGCCTCAAGATGAGCGTCGGGCTTTGCGATAACCTCAAGGGTTACGCTGTCAAAACGGTTGACGATTATTTTATCGCCGCTTTCCATTCTTCGTCCCGAGTGGAGAACATAGCCTCCCTCGTTAAAGGTTACGGTAATTTCATGTGAATCGGGTACTACGGTTTTAAGGTTCATGTCTTCGGCAAACACAGCAAACTGCATGGTCAAAACCAAAATCAGACACATTATGACACTGCAAGCCTTTTTCATGAAACCACCTCCTTATAATACCAAATTGCGATTAAGCGTGCGGAACGTATTCAACCGTATAGGTCATTGTGCCTATATACTCAGCAATCGGTACGCCGGAGAAGTCAGCGATGGTAACATTTGTTCCGGAAGCTGCCGTGCCGTCATTAACTTCGTTGTAAACAGCTTCGTCGCCGCCCGCAACGGTAAATGTAAGGGTAGAAGTTGTGCCGTTTGCAGTCATAACGCCTGCGTCGTTAGCCTCTGCCTTAACTTTAAGAGTGTCGCCGAGCACGAGCTGTGAAGTAACATAGTAGGAAGCGTCCTGAGCGGCTGTGTCGCCCCATGCAACCTCAACGGAAGCAGGGATTGTTACCGTGTATGTGTATGCGTCGGAATCGTCCGACTTTGTGATTTTTGTTGTAACATTTGCGTTGGCTGTCTGAGCCGAATCCTTGGTAATGTCTGTTGCAAATACAGGTACACAGATACTTGCAAGCATCATAACCGCAAGGATAACAGAAATTACTTTTTTCATTGTAAACTCTCCTTATAAATTAAGCGTCGATAACCTGTGCGGTAAAGGTAAGAGTATCGCTGTACTCGTCGATAGCCGCATTAGCCCATGCTGTGCCTGCAACATTAACGGTAACAACCTTTTCAAATGCGCCTGCAGCAACAACGGGAGAAGTTGTCTTAACAGCTGTGATGTCGCCCGAAATCGAATAAGCAAGTGTTGCACCGCTTGCAGCGCTCATTACAAGATTGTTCTGCGCTACATCAACCTGAACAGCCTTGCCTGTTTTAAGCTGGCTTTCAACCGAATATGTGAAGTCTGTTGCGCTGTCTGTGTTAGCCGTGTTCCACGGAATGGGCATTTCTGCGGGGATTGTAACCGTGAAATTACCGTCGTCGGTAATTGCGGAAATATCCGTCTTAACCTGTGCCGTGCCCTTGCCGTCAGCGGTGTTCTTATCGATTGTAGCCGCAAAACAGGGTACGCAAACGGCAGCTATCATCAAAACTGCCAAAGCAATTGAAAGAATTTTTTTCATTTTTAAGCACCATAGCCTTTCAGGCAACAAATATTCTATTAAAAATCACCGGTTCACCCTGCGTTGCCTGAACAGGCGTGATGGTGATTTCTGCCATCTCAAAATTATGCCATAGGCAAATTTTGAGGGCAATATAAGCTGCATGGTGTGATCTTTCACACTATGCACCTCTTATTATATTTCTGCAACTGCAACCGTGAATGTAAGTGTGTCCTGATACTCGCCTATAACTGCTGTTTTCCATGCTGTATCCGCTACATTTACATTGATTGTCTGGTCTGCTGCGGGGTAAACAACAGGGCCTGCCGCTGTGAATGCCGTTGCGCCGCCCAAAGTATAAGCAAGCGTCATTGAATCTGCGCCTACCGTGTATGTCATAACATTGTTGCCTGCAACATTAACCGCAAGCTTTTTGCCGTAACCGAGGTGTGACTCAACACTGTAAGTCAAGTCCTGTGAAGCCTTGCCCCACGGGATTTCTGTTGTTGCGGGAATGATAACCGTGAATTTTTCCGCATTGTCGCCGCTCTCGTCAACCGTCTTTGTCTTAACGATTGAAGTCGAGCTGCCGTCAGCTGTGATTGTAGCCGCAAAAGAGGGAACGCAAATGCTTGCGAGCATCAATACAGCAATGATAACTGAAACTGCTTTTTTCATTTTAATTCGCTCTCCCTTCGTGCGTTATATAGCCTCAACGGAAACGGTGTATGTGAGTGTATCGGAATACTCCTCAACTACAGCCTTTTTCCAGTCTGTGCTGTTGATTTTAACCTTAAGTTCCTGAGAAACGCCTGAGTCTGTTGCTTCATCGTAAACAACGGGAGAAGTTGCAAGATACTCTGTTGCGCCTTCAAGAGTATAAGCAAGTGAATAAGCCGCATCGGTTGTTTTCATGGAGCCTGTGCCCGCTACTGCAACCTTAACGCCCTTATTTCTTGCAAGATGAGACTCTACAAGATAGCTTACATCCGTTTCCTCTGTGCCCCACGGAATAACCGTGTCTGCGGGAATGGTAACAGCGAATTCCTCTGCGCTTGTGTAGTCCTCTTTTGTTGTCTTTGTTTTAACTATAACATCTGATGTGCCTGCGCTTGTAACGCTTGCCGCAAAGCCCGGAACAGAAACCATAACGAGCATTAACACTGCAAGAGCTACCGATAATACTTTTTTCATGTTAATATCTCCTTTCAAGAGTTAATATGTAAAGGGTGGTTTCTGCCACCTAATACATATGACTGCGGCT
>CABUHY010000002.1 GCA_902491475.1 uncultured Eubacteriales bacterium | reverse complement strand
CGCAAAAATCACGCTCGGCTCGCCTGCTCGGTTGTAAACGCCCTCCCGACGGCTCGCTGTCGCTACCGACTTTTGCGGATTTCGGACAGGGGCAAGCCCTGTCCCTACGATATGATATAAATTTCAATCCGTGCGAAGCACCCACACCTCTTCACTCTTCACTATTCACTCTTACCTCGTCCGTAAGGGCATTGTGCGGCGGGGGCTTGCTCCCGAATTCGGGCACCCTTTTGTCTGCTTACGCAGACATTTTCCCTAATAGGGAAATCACCCCCGCCCTACCGTAATAACTCGCTTTATCAAAAACGGCTCATTTGCGAAAATGCAAATAAGCCGTTTTATTTAGCTTTTCAATTATTTCTTCGCTTTCTTTTTATCATACGCTCTTTCAATCGCCTTAACGATTTCGACAAGCGGAATGATAGCGAATGCGAGTGCGAGCGCAACCGCATATTCGCCCAAGTCAATGCTCTCAAAGCCGAATGCGTTTGAAAGGAACGGTACATAAATTACTACCGTTGTCATAAGAAGCGAAAGCAGGCACGAGCCCAAAAGATACAGGTTGTGGCTGCCCTTGAAGGTCATTGCCACCGTCGAGCCCCTCTGCGAACGCATATTCAGCGAATGGAAAATCTCACACATACTCATGGTAAGGAATGCCATTGTCATGCCGTCGGGAGAATTTGTAATTTCCCATACACCCGCTTCGATATGGTGACCTATAAAGTAAGCCGCAAGCGTAAGCGCCGTTACCAAAATACCTTGATAGAATATATCAAAGCCTACGCCGCCTGCGAAAATTCCATCCTTTGAATTTCTCGGAGGACGCTTCATTATATCCTTTTCGCCCTTTTCCATTGCAAGCGCAAGTGCGGGGAAACAGTCGGTTACAAGGTTAATCCAAAGCAGATGAACCGGTCTCAAAATCGTAAAGCCCAAAAGATTTGCGACGAAAATCGAAATTACCTCACTGAGGTTTGATGCAAGCAGGAACTGTATCGATTTACGGATATTGTCATAAATTCTTCTGCCCTCTTCAACCGCCGAAACGATTGTGGCAAAGTTGTCGTCGGCAAGCACCATATCGGCAACATTCTTCGTAACATCCGTACCCGTGATACCCATTCCGACGCCGATGTCCGCACTCTTTATCGAGGGAGCGTCATTTACGCCGTCGCCCGTCATTGCGGTAATCATACCGCGCTTCTTCCAGGCGTTTACTATTCTAACCTTGTGTTCGGGCTGAACTCTTGCGTAGACCGAATACTTTTCAACCTCTTTTTCAAACTCCTCGTCCGAAATTTCGTTGAGCTGTGCGCCCGTGATTGCACCGTCGGGGCTGTCGATTATTCCGAGCTCCATAGCTATCGCCGTTGCGGTGTCCTTGTGGTCGCCCGTAATCATAATCGGTCTGATTCCCGCAGTTCTGCACTCCTCAATCGCCGCCTTGACCTCGGGTCTTACGGGGTCAATCATTCCGACAAGTCCGCAGAAAACAAGACCCTGTTCAAGCGCTTCGGGGCTTTGGTCGGCAGGGATTTCCGAAAGCTCCTTGAAGCTGCACGCAAGAACTCTCAACGCCCTGTCGGCATATTCCTTGTTCTTTCCGAGAATTTCCGCTTTGTCGGCGTCGGTAATATCTCTTACCTTGCCGTCCTTCAGAATTCCCGTACAGCATTTGAGCACTTCGTCGGGAGCACCCTTGGTGTACTGAATATATCCGCCGTCCTTTGAATGAACGGTGGTCATCATTTTTCTCATTGAGTCAAAGGGAGCTTCGGCAACCCTCGGCTGTACCTTTGAAAGGTCGTTCTTGTTCAAATCAAGAGTGAGCGCATATGCCACAAGAGCTGCTTCGGTGGGCTCGCCGATTATCTCCTTGTTTTCGTCAATGTTTACATCCGTGCAAAGAGCCATACCCGTTGCAAGCATTTTTTCATCGTCCGCATAGTGCTCGACAACAGTCATCTTGTTCTGTGTGAGAGTACCCGTTTTGTCCGAACAGATAATCTGTGCGCAGCCGAGCGTTTCAACTGCGGTAAGCTTTCTTATAATCGCATTTCTCTTCGACATATTGGTAACGCCGATTGAAAGCACAACCGTTACAACCGCCGCAAGTCCCTCGGGGATTGCCGCAACGGCAAGCGAAACCGCTATCATAAATGTATCAAGCAGGAATTCAAGACCTATCGGATTGCCGAGAATAAGTTCTCTTATAATTCCTATCGCAAAGATAACCGCACATATGCCGATAACAATTACGCTGAGTATCTTGCTCAACTGTGCAAGCTTTTTCTGCAAGGGTGTCTGTCCGTCCTGTGCCTCGGCGAGAGCGCCTGCAATTTTACCCATTTCGGTGTCCATACCCGTTGCTGTAACAACCGCCTTGCCCCGTCCGTAAACTACGGAAGAGCCCATATACATCATATTCTTACGGTCGCCGAGCGGAACATCCTTTTCGCTGTCTTTAAGATAGATAATGTCAATGAATTTGTTTACGGGAACAGATTCGCCCGTCAGCGCCGCCTCTTCGATTTTAAGGCTTGCGCTTTCGATTATTCTTGCGTCGGCAGGAACGGCGTCTCCCGCTTCAAGGAGAATTATGTCTCCGACAACAAGGTTCTCGCTCTTGATGTGCATAACCTTGCCGTCACGCTCGACCTTTGAGGTTGCCGCCGCCATCTCCTGCAAAGCCTCAATCGCCTTTTCAGCCTTGCTCTCCTGTACGACGCCGAGTACCGCATTGAGTATTACGACAAAAAGAATGATTATTACATCCGACGGAAAGCTTCCGTCAAACGCAGATGTAATTCCCGAAATTACCGCCGCCACGATAAGTATGATTATCATCGGGTCGGTAAACTGCTCCAGAAGCCGCCTGATAACGGACTTTTTCTTGCCCTCTTCAAGACGGTTCTTACCGTTTTCCTCAAGCCGCTTTTGCGCCTGCTCCGAAGTCAGACCGTTTTCCGAAGAATTTGTTTCCCTGAAAACTTCTTCGGTCGTGCTGAGATAGTGTTTCATAATTTTCCTCCGTTGTTAAAAATAAAGACCTTCGACAGATATAAAAGTCTGCCGAAGGTCTTGCTTCCTAATCATAGGTTCGACGACCAGATGCGAAACGCAACATGATGTTGACCGCCGAATTCAAGCTACTCCCCTTCAATATGGGTAACTGTTGATGATATATTATCATATTCATAGACTTTTGTCAAGTATCTGTTTTTTGAATGAGTATATAGTTATTTATTCCCGAATTTTCGAGAATTGAAACATATGCCTCATCGTCAATAATCGGCAAAAGCCCCTTCGTGGTATAGTTCTCGTCCGTTTTTTGCTGCAATATCGGAATTGCCGCGGATATGAGTGCCGTCTTGTCCATTCCCTGCGAGGAAACGCTTCCCACCGAAAAGGCATCGGTCGGCTCAAATCGTGTAAAATCAACCGCATTGAACAGTGCTCCGCTGTCAAACATACTTCCCGAATAGAGCTGTTCGTTTCCATTGAGCGCACTGCCTATATCCGTGCATACGGCAACCTGCGTATCGCCGCAAAACTCCGCCGCCTTTGAAACAAAGGTATGCAAAACGGAATTTCGGCTTTCCACACTCTCGGCTTCGCCCGAGAAAAACGCCGTATCGGTAAGTCCGCCCGTCGGGAAAGAAACGCTTTTGAGCATTACCGCGTCCGCTCCCATTGCGGCACATTCGCCTATAATGCTGTATAGATAATCCTGTGCCGTCTGCGAATAAGGGTTGAGCCACGGGTTGCCGTCGTTTTGGGCGCTGTCGTCAAGCCATACGGTCGTGCCGTCCTGCGTTGTTACAGCCGAACCCTTGAGCATTGACGCCGCAAGCGGATCCTCAAAGCAATATACGCTTGCGATTATTTTATATCCGTCGGCTTTAAGCTGTTCCACGGTCTGCGCCGCATTTTCGTACGCATCCGTGCAGGCGCCTATATCGAGAGCCGTCTGGACCGAAGAGCTGTAATTCAGTTTACCGTCGGCTCTTTTGAGCTCAACAACCACCGCATTTGCTTTATCGGATTTCAGCTGAGTTCTGAAAAGCTCGTAAGCAATGCCTCCGCCGAGTGCTTCGTCGGGCATTTCAAGAGCCTTTAACTGTCCGTCATAGCTGTCCGCAAGCCCCTGTGCCGAACCGTCAATCGGTCTGCGTGACAAATTCCGTGCAACCGAAACAATAAGAAATACAGCCGCAAACACAAGTACAAGCGACGCATAGAAAATTATTCTGTTTCTTTTTTCCTTTTTTCTTCTTGTTCTGCTTTCGCCGATAGCATAGATATTACCGCTCTTACTCGGATAGTTTTTGGAAAAGCGGTAATAGCTTCTTTTTCTCGGCTTAACATTCTTGTTCTGAAACTGCATTTTCCTCTGCCCTTACATAGTCAATCCGCTGCCGGCAAAGCCCGAAAAGGCAAGCGAAAGAATAGAAACATAGATGAATATCGCCGGAGTTCCCTTGAACGCCTCGGGAATATTCGGATTGCGGTCAAGTCGGCGAAGTCCGACATTTATAAGCAACACCGCAATTACAAACGCAAAGCCCGAGCCGATACCCGAACCGATAGCCTGTGCAACGGTAAACGCCGCACGGTAGTTGATAAACGGAACGGCAATAACAAGCGTGTTGAACGCCGCAATGCCTATTCGTCTTACCGTTCTGTCCTTTGCCCTGAACACCGCTACGGAAACCGCCAGCACAATGAGGTACATAACCGAAAGCACTGCGACAAACTCGATTGCATGGCCTATTGCGCCCTGCCGCCTTATAAAGCTTATCTGTTCAAGCAAAACGCATATAACCGACACCGAGGTCGAAAACAGCGTTATAAAAAATGTCATCGGGTACAGCTGTTTCGGCTTTGCCGCCATTCTTATGGCTTCCGACGCACCGTAACCGCCCGTAAAGATGAAGTTTTGAATTACCATAGCGTACAGTGCCGCCGAAATGAGCTCCGATATTATTCTCATGCCTCATCACCGCCGTTTCCGTCGCTGTCCTTTGAAATATCGATATTTTCCTTTTCCTCTTTCGGAGCCTTGCTTCTTTCCAGGTCAAGCAAAATATCATCAAATTCGGATTCGTACTTTTCCCTCTTGAGTTTTGTCTCCTGCACCTTTTCAATCGGCTTTTCCGCAGCTTTTTTCTCTGCGCTGTGCTTAACCGCTTTCGCAGGCTTGTCTTTTTTCGGTTTTTTCGCCTTTTTCTCTTTCTTGGGCTTTTCAACCTTGTCCGTTTTTTCCTTCTCGGTCTTTTCTATGACGCTCTTAAAGAAATCGGCGGGATTTTCCCTGCCGCCGTCCTTGGGAACGGAGTCGAAATCCTCACGGAACAGGGTCTTGATGTCCTCGTAATGTGACTGTGAAATTTCAGAAAGATTAAACGCCTCTTCGGGGTTTTCGTCGGGATATTTTTTCTTTATTCTCGACTTAAAGAACGCCGCCAAAAAGCCGAGCATCAAAAATCCGCCGAAAGGCAATAAAAGTCCCTTAAACTGAACGGGCAGGTTGAGCTTTATGCTGTAAAATGTGCCCGAGCCCAATATTTCTCTTATGACAGCTACTATGAAAATAATCAGCGTATAGCCTATCGTTGCCGAAACAGCGTCGAAAAATGTCTCTTTAAGCGGCGACCTTACCGCCACCCTCTCGCAGTGGAGCGCAACAAGCGAGTTTACCGCAAGTATCGGCAGGAAAATGCTGACATTTGCCGTCTCGTTCGGAGCAAATTTTGTAAAGAACATCCACAGCGGGATATTTATAAGCACGCCGAAAACGGTATATATCAGCACTCTTAATTGGTGCTTGACCTTTTTGAGCGCAAGGCTTGCAAAGCACTCGATTATTATAAGTTCTGCGGCGGAAATCACCGAGAGCATAATCGCCGTTTTGACCGACACCGCCATTGCGACAACGGGCGCCACGCCTATCGACTCAAACAAAACGGGATTTTTGATGAATGCGCTGTTTTTTATCGAGGTTGAAAAAGAGGTCTTGTCAGCCATTTGAAGCACCTCCGTTTTCGAGTTCGGAGTCAGTCGAAGCGTCCTCCGAGCTGTTTATTATATCCATTACCTTTTGAGCGACTATCTGCGACTGCTCCTCGGTGTCAACAGGTCTGTCAACCGACATTGCCTCGGCAGCCTTTTTTTGCTCAATCAAAAGCTTTTCTTTTTTGGTAAGCGGAAGTTTCTTATCGAGCGCCGCGGCAAAGGCGTTTACAATCAATACCGCAAACACCGTACTGTCCTCAAACGAGCCAAAGGTTCTTAAAAGCATTGTTATAAGACCCATCAGCGCCGCATAGAGTATTCTCGCATTTGTCCTTTTCGGCGCAAGCGTTTCATTTGTGACAAACAGCAGCGCCGCAAGACCTACAAGTCCGCTGCAAAGCTCCATTATTACGGAAATGCCCCGTCCTGTCGTAATCCTCGGGAAAAGGAAGGCATAAACCGCGCAGGTTCCGAGATATACAAAGGACATCGCAGCCGTTTTCGGTCTTCTTATAAGCAGGTAAAGCAGTCCGCCGAGTATTGCGACCGCACAGGTGGCGCCCATAGGTCCCGAAACATTGCCGACCGCTATATCAATATAGCTGATTATGTTAATTCCTATCGAGTTACCCTGCGAAAGCATATACGCAAGGGAGTTGCCCTGCGCCGCATTTGCGCTTGAAAGAAGTGCAAACTTGTCCGACTGCGTGGGTATAATCGGGTATGCGAACATTCTTGCCGAGTTGCATACCGTCAAAAACGCAAGACCTGCGGCAGACGGCAGGAACATAAGACTTCTTGAATTTCCGAACGGAAATTTAACAACCGCAAGCGCAAAGACCGTAGTCAGTATCGGAACCCACCACGGAGAAGATGCGGGTATGCACATTGCAACGGTTATTGCCGTAACTATGGACGACAGGTCGGAATAGCTCGCCTCAAACTTATAAATTCTTGAAGCCAGAAATTCGCATACCAACGCCGTTACAACGGAGTAAAGCACCAAAAGCACGGCACGCAGACCGTAATAGTAAAACGACATTGCCATAGGCGCAATGAGCACCATAAGCATATCAACCATATATTTTCGGGTGTTTTTAATTTCAAGCTTTTCTTTTTCGGACAGCACGGGTTGTGCGTTAATCCTCTGTTCTCTGTCGCTCAAAATTTCACCTCATTTCCCATAATTTATTCATTGCAAACAGCAATGAGAATACAATATCATATTTATATCACACTATACGGAGTAACATATGAAAATAATAAAACTGACTCAATCCGACTTTGTTGCGGAAATCACTTCAAACGAGCTGTCCGCTTACTCTTTAAGCTTTGAAAGCCTTGACATTGAAACGCCGCCCACCCAAAGGCTTGTGCTCGAGCTCCTTGCCCGTGCAGAGATAACTCCCGACAAGAGCCTTTCACGAATGTGCGTTGACGCTTTTCGTCTCGGCTCATACATATGCATCTTTGTCGCTTTTCGTCCGAAAAGGCGGTTCAGAGTGATTGAAAAACCTCAAAATTTCCTCGTCAGAGCCTTTGATGAAAATTCGTTTCTGGACCTTGTATCGTTTTTGCTTAGATGCCGTGACATTGAATTCGGCACATACAAAATCGGCAAAGAATACTTTGTCAAAACGGCAAAACGCACAATAGACGGAATTTATCTAAAACATTTCTTGTCGGAATACGGAGAAGTTGTTGACAGCTCCGACAGCGTCTTTTCGGCACTTTGCGAGCACGCCGAATTTATCCGCGAATTCAGACCGAAGCCTTAGCCTTGAAATCGGCAATCGTTTTTGCGGCGTCGTCGCTTGAAAAAATCGCATTGCCCGACACAAATACATTTGCGCCTGCCTTTGCGGCAACCGAAATTGTATCCTTGTTTATTCCGCCGTCAACCTGAATGTCAATGTCAAGACCTCTTCTGTCGATTTCAGCCTTTACAGCCGAAACCTTGGGCATCATATCCTCCATAAATGACTGTCCGCCGAAGCCCGGCTCAACAGTCATAACAAGCACCATCGAAAGCTTGTCGAGATAAGGGTAAACCGCCTCAATCGGCGTTTTGGGCTTAACGGAAAGTCCCGCCTTTTTGCCCGAATCCAAAATCAGGTCGATCGTCTTTTCAATATCCGAATCGGACTCGACATGGAAAGTGATTATATCCGAGCCCGCCTTTACGAAATCGGGGATATATTTATACGGGTCGCTTATCATAAGATGAACATCGAACGGAAGCGAGCTTGATTTTCTGATGCACTTTACTATCGGCGCACCGAGCGTGATGTTCGGAACAAAGTGTCCGTCCATAACATCGATATGAAGCATATCCGCTCCGCAATCCTCCATTCTTTTAAGCTCCGAAGAAAGCTTGCCGTAATCGCTTGATAAAATCGAGGGGGAAATCTTAACCATAATCTTTTCCTTTTCTTTATGCAATCTCTGTCTGAGGAACATCCTCGACAGGTTGGGTTTCGGGCGCCGTTGTCTGCTCGGTCGCAGTCTCGGCAGGCGCCGTCGTGCTCGCAGGCGTTGTACTTGCCGTTTCGGGGCTTGCGCTTGCCTGCATTGCGCTTATATAATAGCTGCCGTCCTTTTCACGCAGTGTAACCTTCACATATTTGTCGGGCTCGGGCGCAACCATCTTGCCGTCGCTGTCCTGTGCCCAACCGCCGCTCGGAAGGTATCCCACGGTCAGCACCACCGTGTTTTTCTTTTTATCCACATCCACAACATCGGGCGTGTAGGTGGGCTCGATACCCGTAAGAGGGATTATATAGCACTGCTTTGCGGAATCGTAGGTAAACTCATAGCCGTAGCCCGAAACCGTCATATGCACGGGCGCTATTTCCGTTCCGAAAAGCTTTGTATAAGCCGCCGCAACATCCGCTTCGGGGATAACCATACCCGACTCCGTATATTCGTAAGTGTCGGGGGTCAAATCGCTTTTAAGAATCGACCACACCGAAATGTCGATAAGCTGGCTCATATCCGCCTTTGAAAGGTCATCAAACATACTCGGGTCGTTCATTACGACGGGAGTAAGCATTGTGTTGTATTCTTCAATGTTTTTAAGCCTTGCTCTGACGGAATTTATACCGTTTACGCCTGCAACAAGTATCGTCACAAGACCCGTAACGGAGAGCACCGCCATCAGCAGTCCGAGCGG
The DNA here is from genome assembly GCA_902491475.1 of uncultured Eubacteriales bacterium. Lineage (GTDB taxonomy): Bacteria > Bacillota > Clostridia > Oscillospirales > Acutalibacteraceae > Fimenecus. The sequence goes on along the minus strand of CABUHY010000002.1, from coordinate 154,392 downwards.
AAACGCCCACGGGTGCGCTCTTTTTTTCTTTTTCTTCTTCATGGGTGCTTTGTCGAATTTTACGATTTCATCAGCCATAGTTTTTCTCCTTGTTATCTTGTCTGCCCGTTACCGCAGATAATATATTTGAACGAGGTGAGCTGAGGAAGTCCCAGCGGTCCTCTTGCGTGCAGTTTTTGTGTGGAAATTCCGATTTCCGCACCGAAGCCGAATTCGCCCCCGTCGGTAAATCGGGTGCTGACATTGTGATATACCGCCGCCGAGTCCACACGGGAAAGAAATTCCTTTGCGGTTTTCTCATCCTCGGTAACAATACACTCACTGTGTCCCGTAGAGTATTTTGATATGTGCTCGATAGCCTCATCAAGGCTTGAAACGGTCTTTACCGACATTATATAGTCAAGGTATTCCTTGCCCCAATCCTCTTCGGTTGCGGGAAGTATGCCCTCTGCCGCATTCCTTGCCGCTTCGTCGCCTCTCAATTCAACATTCTTTTCGTCAAGTCTTTTCTTTATTACGGGCAAAGCCTTGTTCACAATATCCTTGTGGATAACAATGCTCTCCGCCGCATTGCAGACCGACGGGCGGGAAGTCTTGGCATTATATATTATGTCCGCCGCCATTCCGATATCTGCATCCTTGTCAACATAGATATGACAGTTGCCCGTTCCCGTTTCGATTACGGGCACGGTGGAGTTTTCAATGCAGGAACGGATAAGTCCCGCGCCTCCCCTCGGGATAAGCACATCGACATATTCGTTCATCTTCATAAGCTCGTTTGCACTGTCCCTTGTAGTATCCGTAACAAGCGATATACAGTTTTCATCTAAGCCTGATTTTTTAAGTCCCACTCTCAAAGCTTTGACAACGGCCTTTGAAGAATTTATTGCCTCTTTGCCGCCTCTCAAAATGACTGCGTTGCCCGCTTTCAGGCACAGAACCGCCGCGTCTGAGGTAACATTCGGACGAGCCTCATATATTACCGCAATAACACCGAGCGGAACGGTTACCTTGCTTACCGTCATACCGTTGGGACGCTTTATCTCGGAAAGCGTTACGCCTATCGGGTCGGGCAGCGAAATAATGTCCGTTATTCCCTTTGCCATAGACCGAACTCTGTCCTCGGTCAAAAGAAGTCTGTCGAGCATAACCTGTGAAATTCCGTTTTCACGGGCATTTTTCATATCCTCGGCGTTTGCAAGAAGAATTTCCGACATTGCCGCCGTAAGCTCCTGCGCCATAAGTCCGAGCGCCGAGTTTTTCAACTCGGTCGAAGCCGTGGCAAGAGACTTTTCAGCCTGCTTTGCCTTTTGCCCGAGTAATTGAGTTTGAGTCATAAAATCAGTCCTTTTTACCCGTAAAAAACGTTCCTATCTGCTTGCCGTCAAGAGCCTTGTATATGCTCTCGGGAGCGGCACCGTTCATAACAATCGTGTCTATTCCTGCGTCCATGGCTATCTGTGCCGCATGCAGCTTTGTAACCATACCGCCCGTGGAAAATTTTGAGCCGTGACCGCCTGCAACGGAAATCAGCTCCTCCGTTATCTCGTCAACCTGCGAAATAAGCCTTGCGTCCTCGTTTTCCGACGGATTGTCATCATAAAGCCCGTCAATATCGGTAAGGATAATCAATGCGTCCGCATTTATAAGCCTTGCAACTATTGCGGAAAGGCTGTCATTGTCGCCGTAAACTATCTCATCAACCGCAACCGAGTCATTTTCGTTGATTACCGGCACCGCACCGTAATCGAACAGCTTTTCAAAGGTGTTTATGAGGTTTTCACGGCGCTCGGCACTGTCAACATCGTTTTTTGTAATAAGAAGCTGACCCACCGTGTGACCGTATTCGCCGAAAAGCTTGTCGTACATAAACATAAGCTCACACTGACCGACGGTAGCCGCCGCCTGCCTGCCCGAAATGTCCGACGGTCGCTCTTTAAGACCCAGCTTACCGACTCCGACGCCTATGGCGCCCGAGGTTACAAGCGCAACCTGAACCCCCGAATTTACAATATCCGAAAGCACGGAAACAAGCTTGTGCATACGCCTTATGTTCGTTTTGCCCGTGTCATATGTAAGCGTCGATGTACCGACCTTGACAACAAGCCTTTTTACATCTTTGAGAACAGCCACTTAAATTCCCCTTGCATTCATATTTATAGATAATATATTTTATCATAAAACCGTGTAAATAACAAGTATAAACACGCAGTGCCCAATAAAAAATCGGCGCAGAACACTAAGCATTGTTCCGCACCGATAAAATTATATGCTTCCATGTTATTTAACAACGAAGCCCGAAGAAAATACTCCCATAAAGTCAAACGACTCGTCATAACCCACGCCGCTGTCACACACATAGTTTGCCGAGTAAATATCCTCGCCTATGTTGACATAAGCCGAAATCGCATAGTGGATTATCGCACCCGAAGCGTCCTTTATTGTGTAGGTAAAGAATGTAACCTCTTTGCCGTCCGTAAGGTTGCCTGTGGTAATAACCATTGTAGTGTCGGGATACTGCTCCTTGAACTTGTCGATAACTACCTGCTGGTCAGCCTCTTTCTGGGCAATGAACAAATCGTATGTTTCAAGCTCATCAAGGGTCTTATCCTTAATGCACTGAACATAGCACTTGTCGTCCGTTCCGTCCTTATAGAAAACACCGTCGTCCTTGAGCTTCCAACCGTCGGGCATTGTAAACTTATATACAAGTGTTTCAAGACTCTGTCCGTTAATCGACTTGTCGGGAAGAGCATAGTAGTTCTTCTGCGGATTTCCGTCCGCATCGTACTGAAGATTTCCCTTTGAATCCGTTACATATACCGCAACTCTGCCCTCGTTATCAATCTCGGTGTTCCCCTCCGCGTCGGTAACAAGCGGGCGTTCAACGCCGTTTATTTCCGCCATAAGATATTTATTTCCGCAGGATGCAAGCAATACCGAAATCATCAAAACAACAAGGCTTACTGCAATAATTTTCTTTTGCATAGTGTTTCCTCCGTTTTATGTTTACAAAACACATTATAAGATTTTTGTTCTTTATTGTCAAATAAAATCAATATGCCTTGCCCCAGTAAAGCATCTTATCGGCAGGTTTGCCGCAGCAAACGCAGGTGTCGCCTATATGCTCCTGCTCAAACGGGATACATCTTGAGGTTACGCCGGCATACTCCTTGAGCTTATCCTCGCAATCTCTGTCGCCGCACCACATAGCCTTGATAAATCCGGGCTTGTTGTCGGCAATATCCTTGAGCTCGTCAAGAGTTCTTGCAGTGTATGTCATATTCTTTCTTCTTTCAAGAGCCTTGTTGTAAAGTCCCTTATGAACCTCTTCGAGAAGCTCGGGGATTTTTGCTTCAAGCTCGTCAAGAGATACAAAATACTTTTCCCTGTTATCCCTGCGTACGATAACGCACTGATTTTTCTCAATATCCTTGGGACCTATCTCGACTCTGAGCGGTACGCCCTTCATCTCATACTCGGCAAACTTCCAGCCGGGAGAATTTTCCGAAACATCCGATTTAACCCTGCATATCTTTGAGAGTCTGTCGCAAAGCTCCTGCGCCTTGTCAAGTACGCCCTCTTTGTGCTGTGCAATCGGGATTACAACGACCTGAACGGGTGCAACCTTGGGCGGGAGCACAAGTCCGTTATCGTCGCCGTGAGTCATAATGATTGCGCCGATAAGCCTTGTGGTTGAACCCCACGAAGTCTGATAAGGTGTTTTGAGTTTGTTGTCCTTATCCATATACTGAATTTCAAACGCCTTAGCAAAGCCGTCGCCGAAATAGTGCGAGGTGCCCGACTGCAAAGCCTTACCGTCGTGCATAAGAGCCTCGATGGTATAGGTGTCCTCCGCACCGGCAAACCTTTCCTTTTCGGTCTTGACGCCCTTGACTACGGGCATCGCAAGTACATTTTCGCAGAAGTCGGCATAGACATTGAGCATTTTAACCGTCTCTGCCTTAGCCTCTTCGGCTGTTGCGTGAATTGTATGACCCTCCTGCCAAAGGAACTCTCTTGTGCGCAGGAACGGTCTTGTAGTCTTTTCCCAACGGACAACCGACACCCACTGATTGTAGAGCTTCGGCAAATCACGGTAGGAATGAACAATCTGCTTGTAGTGTTCGCAGAAAAGCGTTTCCGAAGTCGGACGCACGCAGAGCCTTTCCTCAAGCTTTTCGCTTCCGCCGTGTGTTACCCAAGCAACCTCGGGAGCGAAGCCCTCAACATGATCCTTTTCCTTTTCAAGGAGACTTTCGGGGATAAACATAGGCATACAGACATTTTCGTGTCCCGTATCCTTGAACATTTTATCCATTATTTTCTGAATGTTTTCCCATATCGCATAACCGTAGGGACGGATAACCATACAACCCTTGACGCTCGTATATTCGGCGAGTTCCGCCTTCTTAACAACATCGGTGTACCATTTCGCAAAGTCCTCGTCCATTGCGGTTATGTCATTGACCATCTTTTTCTGTTCTGCCATTTTCTTACATCCTTGTCTTAATATTTAACTGATAAATCAGTGTTCCTCAATAAATTTAACAATATCTCCGACCGTCTTTATCGTCTCAACCGCATCGTCGGGAACCTCGATTTTGAACTCATCCTCAAAGCTCATAACAAGGTCGACCAAATCAAGACTGTCGGCGTCCAAATCCTCTCTTATATCCGTCTCGGGGGTAACATTTTCCTCGTCAACATCAAACTGCTCACAGATAATTTCTCTTACTTTCTCAAAAATCATAACGCATTACCTTTGCCTTTCGTTATACTTATTGATTGATAAATATATACATACATTTTATGTATTATTCACGCTTTGTCAATAGTTTCCTACAAGAATTGTTTCAAAGAGGTCATATCGAGAAGTGAATATGCCTGTAATTCATCATATACAGCCTGAGCGATTTTGCGAACTCCGCCCGCAACCGCACTTTCGATGTTCATCGGCATAACCGGGTCGTGAACGCTCATTCTTAAAATATAAAATCCGTCGATTTCGGGGTCCGTGAATATAACCTTTACGCCCTCGCAGCTGTCGTCGGCAATTTTTATATCCGTTCTTAAAATTGCGCTTTTTTCTATTTTATCGATTATTCCCTCGCCGTATTCCCTGAAGTTCTCGGCTTTTATTCCGAAGCGGATTTCCTTTTCCTCAACAGGCTCTTTGAGCGAAGCGATAAGCGACTCAAGCGTCTTACCCTCTTTTCTCAACTCGGCAAGCTTGATAATTATTCTTGTGATAAGATACGCACCGTCGTCAAGATGGTAGTTTTCGCTGAACGCCGCATGGCCCGAGGTCTCTATCGCAAGCGGAGCCTTTACTCCCTCGCCCTCAAGCCTTACGCTCTCGTCGATAACATTTTTATAGCCTCTCTTGAACCGTCTGTGCTTTCCGCCGAGCGTGTTTTCGATAAATTCCGTAAGACCTGCGGAGGTCACGCTGTCCGTTACCACCGTTCCGCCCTCGCAGTTTTCGAGAGCTATCGCCGCCGCAAGAGCAACAAGACGGTTGCGGTTGATTTCCTTTCCGTCTGCGCTTACGCACGCCGCACGGTCAACATCAGTGTCGAAAATTACGCCGAGATCGGCACCCGACTCAACCGTTGCCTCGCAAATTGAAGCCATGGCAACCGCATTTTCGGGGTTAGGTATGTGATTGGGGAACATTCCGTCGGGGTCAAGATACCTTGAACCGTTTGTGTCGGCACCAAGCGGTGCCAAAACCTCATTTGCGAAAAATCCGCCTACTCCGTTGCCTGCGTCAACAACTATTTTAAGCCCCTCAAGCGGTCTGTCGTAATTATCCGAGGAATTTACGCCCTGCTTTATAAGATTTTTCAGATGCTCGCAGTAAACCGACATAAAGTAGATTTTCTCCGCTTCCCTTGAAGTGTCATAAGCTATTGCGTCGTTCATCTCGGCAAATTCAAGGATTTTTCCGATTTCCTCAGCCGAAAGTCCACCGCCTGCGGTAAAGAATTTAAGTCCGTTCCTGTCCCACGGATGATGGCTTGCCGTAATCTGCACGGCGCCGTCGCAGGTGTCAAGCTGCGTTGTCATAAACATAGCGGGTGTTGAGCAAAGACCGCAGTCCTTGACCTTAACTCCCATAGAGAGCAAAATTGCAATTACATCCGTCTTTATCCTGTCGGCGGAAATTCTCGAATCATGTCCCACCGAAACCGTAAGAGCGTCCTTTTCCTTTCCCGTCTTGGCGCAAAGGAAATAAACAAACGCACCCGTTATTCTTTTTATCGCTTCATCGGTAAGCTCTACCGTATCGGTAGTCTCTTTCGCAACGGCAACGCCTCTGACATCCGTTCCGCTTTTCAAATGCATTAAATTCATACTAAATCTCTCCTTACGATTTCATCCGCCGCAAGCATAACTCCCACCTTGCCCGAAGCAAAGTTGAGTCCGCCCTGCATCCATACCGCAAACGGTTCACGAAGCGGTGCGTCGGCGGAAAGCTCTATCGACGAGCCCGAAGTGAATGCGCCTGCCGACATTATAACCTTGCTGTCGTAGCCTGGCATATCCCACGGCTCGGGAACGACAAACGAGTCAATCGGAGCTCCCTTTTGCATGCCCTGACAGAACGCAATGAGTCTTTCTTCGTTTTCAAGGCAGACCGCCTGTATAATGTCGTGCCTTGTCTCATTGCTTCGGGGCGTGACCTCAAAACCGAGCTCTTCAAACAGCGCCGCCGTAAACACTGCGGTTTTAAGCGCTTCCTTTACCACATTCGGGGCGTTGAAAATGCCCATAAACAGGCTTCTGTTCACGCCGAGCGTTGCGCCGACCTCAGAGCCGAGACCCGGAACCGTGAGCCTGTATGAGCACAGCTCCACAAGGTCCTTTCTGCCCGCTATATAGCCGCCCATCGGAGCAATGCCGCCGCCCATATTCTTGATAAGCGAGCCCGCAACAATGTCTGCGCCTACCTCTGTGGGCTCTTTTTCCTCCGTGAACACGCCGTAGCAGTTGTCAACCATAACCACCGCATTCTTGTTTACCCTGTGTACGATTTCGCACACTTTTTCTATTTCCGCAACGCTTATCGAGTGCCTTAACGAATAGCCTCTTGAGCGCTGGATATATACCATCTTTACCGCTTTATCGCCTGCGGCTTTTTCGATTTCGGCATAGTCGAGCTCATCTTTTTCGGTCATATCGACCTGCCTGTATATAACGCCGAAGTCCGCAAGAGTGCCGTCGCCCTTGTTTTTTCCGCCGATACCTATAACGGGATGAATTGTGTCGTACGGTGCGCCCGAAACGCAGAGCATAACATCATTCGGTCTTAAAATTCCGTAAAGGCAGACGCCGAGCGTATGTGTTCCGCACGAAAGCGCTCCCGCCCTGATAATTGCGCTCTCCGCCTTAAAAATATCGGCAACCAGTGCGTCAAGCTTTTCTCTTCCCTTGTCGGAATAACCGTAGCCCGTGGAGGTGTTGAAGTCGGTTTCGTCAACCTTGTTGTTGATGAACGCCGCCAAAACCTTTTGCTGATTGTATTCCCCTGTTCTTTCAATTTGCGAAAACATTTTTTCGGCTTTCGCCGTCGCCTTTTCCGCCGCCGCTTTCACGGTATCGGTAAATTCAAAAAATTCTCTCATAACTCAATAATTCCCAAATCTATGTACGCTTCTCTTTCAAAGCCTATTTTGTTGTAAAACTTTTCCGTTTTCAAATCGTTGCAGGCAAGAAAGACATTTTCTCCGTCTTTTTTGAAATCTCTGCAAAGTCCGCTTATGCAATCGGACGCATAGCCCATTTTACGGAATTCCGCATCCGTTGCCACATCTCTTATAAATATATTTTTACCGAGCCTGTCCGCAACCGCAACCGATAAGACCGAATTGTCTCCGACCTTTATCGCCCTGACGCTCGTATAGCCCGAAAATATTCCCCTCGTCGTCCTTGAAAGCCATTCCTTGTATGCCCTGTCGGTAAATTTTTTCAAATCTTTCTTTTCGACCGCATTTGTCAGAATTTCCTTTTTGGATTGCGTGAGCAAATCAAAAACAGGCCGCAAACCGTCGTTTATTTCAACAGACTGCCTGCCCTCGGGCGGCTCGCCTTTAAGCTCCATAACGCTGATTTTTGAAAACGCCGTCACGCCGAGCCTCTCCGTTATGTCCGAGGAGCAGTGAACCACCACGCCGCCGAGCCGTGAAATGAAATCCTCAAGCTCGTAAAAATCCGCCGTTTCAAAAGCGCAGACATAAACCTTGCTATTTTCCTTTTCAACGACAAGCGCCGTTATGCTCTCTCCCTGCGTCTGCACCCATGCGCCGTCAACATTTGTAAAATCGAGCAGTGAAAACAGCGTGAACGCCGCCGCAGTGTCGTCGGAAAAGAACGCCGTCAAATCTTCAGCCGTTGTCTTTGACAGATTTTCGATAAGCTTAATCATTCGCAAGCTCCTCTGCAAGCCGCTGAGCAAGAAGCGCAACCGCCTCTATATCCTCTTTTTTCGCAACGCAGGACGGGGAATGAATGTATCTCGTCGGCACCGAAATCGCCGCAGTGCGAACACCCTTTCCCGACTTGTGAATTGCCGCCGCATCGTTACCGCCTGCGACAACCGTCTTTGTCTGACATTTTATTCCGTTTTTCTCCGCAACCGCAAACGCCTTTTTATAAAGCTCAAAATCGTAAACCGTACCTCTGTCCATATAGCTTACGACTGCGCCGTTCCCAAGCTTGCAGACTTTTTTGTGCTCGGGCGTGTCGGGTATATCCGCCGCCGTGGTGCATTCAAGCACTATCGCACAGTCTGGCATAACATTATACGCCGCAACCGCAGAGCCTCTTGTTCCTATTTCCTCCTGAACGACAAAGCACACCGTTAAATCGTACGGCTGCTCGCTTGCAAGAATATCGAGAAGAATTTGGCAGCCGACCCTGTCGTCAAGCGCCTTTGCCTTTATAAATCCGTCGCCGAATTCGACATATTCGGACTCAAAATTCACTTCGTCGCCCAAGCGGACATATTTCCTTGCCTGCTTTCCCGTCTCGGCGCCTATATCCACAAACATATCCTCGCACTTCGGAACCTTGTAAAGCTCGTCCGACGAAAGATGATGCAGTGCCTTTGAGCCTATCACTCCGGGTATGCCCGAAACATTTACCCGCCTGCCGAAAACAACTCTTTCGTCAATTCCGCCCACGGGGGTTATTTTGATATATCCGTCGTCGGTAATATAGTTTACCATAAAGCCCACTTCGTCCATATGGGCGCTGAGCATAACTTTTTTCTTTGCACGGCTCTTGCCGGGCTTTTCGACAATAACATTGCCGAGTGCGTCAACCGAATATTTACAGTCTGACGGTATCTTTGAAATTATATATTCCCTTACCGCCTTTTCTCTTCCCGAAATGCCGTTGAGGGGGCAAAGTTCTTTAAGCATTTTCGTTACCTCCCGCAATATATTCGGCAATGAGCCTTCCCGTGTTTTCGACATCGGCGACCGAAACGACTTCGACGCCCGTATGCATATAGCGAAGCGGTATCGAAATAAGGCCGCTTACAAATCCGCCCTTTGCCACCGTCATGCTGTCGGCATTGGTACCCGTTCTTCCTCCCATAATTTCAAGCTGATACGGAATACCGCATTTTTCGGCAGTGTCAATAAATCTCTGCGACATCTCATAATCGAGCGAGGACGAAACGCCTATCATCGGTCCTTTTGAGAGCTCGCCGCACTCCTCGGAATTGCTGTCGGGTGTGTCTGCAAAGCTTACATCAACGGCTATAAGCTCCTTTGTGCTCGCATTGAACGCAGCCGTTTTCGCTCCGCTTCCCCCGACCTCTTCACGGGTGGAAAAGGATACCGTAACTTTTTTGTCGCAGCCCTTTTCTTCGAGAATTTCCATAGCGTAGATAAGGCTTGCCATACCCGCCCTGTCGTCAAGAGCACAGCACGAAACCCTGTCGCCGAGGAGCTGCGTAAATTCGGAGTTTACCGTAACCCTGTCGCCGAGACCGACAAGCCGAGCGACCTTTTCTTTCGGAAGGCCCGTGTCTATCAGCACATCGCTCATCTTCATACCGTTGTGCTCGCTGTCGCCTTTTTGAAGGTGCGGAGGCGTGCTTATCACAACGCCGACAAGCGGCTCTTTTCCGTGGATTGTAACCTGCTGTGCGCCGAGCGGCCTTGTATCGATATGACCGCAGGCGTCAACCCTCAAAAAGCCCTCGGGCGTTATTGAGGTAACTATCATACCCACCATATCCGTGTGGGCGTCAAGCAAAATTCCGTCTCCCTTGCCGTCCTTTTCAAGAATGACATTTCCGAGAGTATCAATGTGAACCCTGCCGTATTTTTCAAGATATTTTTCGGCTGTCGGGGCGATTTCGTACTCACAGCCCGAAACGCCTGCGCCGACTGTCAAATCCTTTAATATTTGACGAACATCCATTCCGAATAACTTCCTTTGTTAAATTTCCGCTCCGCCTACGGGTCTTATTGCGAGAACATAGCATGAGCCCTCGCCGAACACCGCTTCAAGAGTGGTTTTGTATTCCTCAAGCAGCTCGTTGGGAACGAACGCCTGTATTGTGCCTGCAAATCCGCCGCCGTGAACTCTCCACGCACCCTTGCCGTCAAGCACCTGCTCGCTCAAAGCAAGAGCAATGGAAACGGGCTGAACCTCGGGTTGCTTTACCGCAAAAACATTCTGATTGTACATATATGAGGAGTCGCCGCTCTCGATTACAAGCTTCTTGAACCGTTCAAAATCGTTCTTTTTAAGAGCGTCAACCTCACGCAAAACTCTTTCGTTGTCTTTATAGAAATGCATTGCACGCAGAACCGCTCTGTCGCCCACAGCCTTACGAAGCTCGGGTATTTTCGCAAGGAAGTCCTTTTCGTCAACCTCACGCAGAACCTTCTTTGAGAACTGAGCCGCTACGCTCTCCATTTCAAGCCTTATCGCCGCATATTCGTCGGTAAGATTTGAGTGGCTGCCCTTTGTGTCGACAATGCACAGCGAATGTCCGCACGAAGCGAAGTCAAAGCTGACCTTTTCTATTACGGGCTCTGACGGGTCTTTGAAATCAATCGTGATAAAGCTGCCGACCGAGCACGCCATCTGATCCATAAGTCCGCAGGGCTTGCCGAAATATTCGTTCTCGGCATACTGTGCAATCTTCGCAATCGTAACGGGGTCAACCTTGCCGTCGTTATAAAGATAGTTGAGCATTGTGCCGACAAGCACCTCATATGCCGCCGAGGACGAAAGTCCCGAGCCCGAAAGAACTCTCGACGCCGTAACAGCGTCAAAGCCGCCTATATTGTAGCCGTGGTTCAAAAAGCCTTTGCATACGCCTCTTACAAGGGCGGGGGAGTGACCCTCCTCGTCCTTATGTACGCTCAAATCCGAAAGCTCCACAACATCCATTGCGTAACCTCTCGATTTTACCCTTACGGTGTTGTCGTCATTCTTTGAAGCAAGGGCAATAGCGTCAAGGTTAATTCCTGCGGCAAGAACCCTACCGTGGTTGTGGTCGGTATGGTTACCGCCGACCTCTGTTCTGCCGGGAGCGGAGAAAAGTCTTACATCTCTGTCCGAGGAAAAAACCTCGTCGAAATCGTCCGCAAGCGAACAGTATCTCTCATACTGAGCCTTTACCTCCGTATCGGTAACATAAACCCTCTTAAATCTATCGTCAAGCTTTCCGCTTTTTATTTCTTCTCTTAACTGTGCAGTTGTTGACATCTGCTCTCATCCTTCCGAATTTTGTTTGTTTTCTTTTGATTTTGCCGCCTTCGCCTTTGACGAATTGTTGTAAAGGTCGATAAATGCGTTTATTCCGAGCGTTGCAAGACCCGAAATTGTGAAAATAATGACCAACGGCAACATAAACGCAAGCGAAAACGGGTTGTAGACATGGCGTCCGACCATACTGTACGAAATTATCTTCGGCATAAAGCCGATAATCGAAAACAGGATATATTTATAGTAATCGAAGTTCATCGCTCCGTACAGCTGGCTGACTGTGTTTATCGGGATATTCGGCACAAGCCTCAGCGCCACGAGCAGACCGCCCTTCCCCGAAAAATCCGAGGTGAAAATCTTGTCAAAATTTTCGTATCTGCTCAAAATTTTATGGACAAAGCCGCCGCCGAGGTGCTTTCCCCAAAAATATTTTATTGTTAAAAGTATAATAAAGCCCGCAATGTTAATAAGCGCCGCAATATAGGTCGGGAACACCATACCCGCGATAACGCACACCGCAGAAATAGGTATCGGAACCACTACCTTTGACAGATAAATAAGCAATATCGCTATAACGACAAAGCCTTTTATCTGTATTGCCGCAACCGCATCCTCGAAGTCTGCAAGTATTTTCAGCAGCTCGTCATACTTCTCGGCAAACTGCCGAACCTGCATAAGCCCCGTCAACGCAAGCAGAGCCACTGCGATTATAATAAGCGCAACGCCCAGAAAGTTAAGCAGACCTCTGCGGTTTATTCTTTTTTTCGCCAACAGCCCCACCTCGCTTTCGGCACATACAATATCATTATAATTTTATAACATAATCGCTTCAAGGTCAATCAATTTATCTGTTTTTGCACGGGCTTTTATTTTCAAGGCCGCCGAATTATGGTACAATACAAACAATATTATCTTACACGGAGGAATAATTATGCCGAAAACCGTCATACTCGACGCCGAGACAACGAACCCGGGAGACCTTTCATGGGATTGGCTCAAAGAATACGGAGAGCTCGAAATATATCCGAGAACGCCGAAAGAGCTTATCTTAAAGCGGTGCGAAACCGCCGACACGGTTATAACCAACAAAACGCCGCTTGAAAAGGACGACCTCGAAAAAATGCCGAACCTCAAATTCGTCGCAGTCCTCGCCACAGGCTACAATGTCGTCGATACGGCATACTTAAAGCAACACAACATCCCCGTGTCAAACATTCCGTCCTATTCCACACAGGCTGTGGCTCAGCTTGTTTTTGCCCATATAACCGAATTTTACAACGCCGTTTCTCTTCATTCAAACGATGTTAAAAACGGAGGCTGGAGCCGTTGCCCGGACTTCTGCTATCAGCTTTCGCCGCTTACCGAGCTCTGCGGCAAAACGATAGGCATTATCGGCTTCGGAAAGATAGGTCAGGCGGTTGCGGATATAGCCGAAGCATATAAAATGAACATTCTGGCAGTTTCGGGTCACGAAACCGAACAGTCGGACAGGAAAAATTTCAGCTGGTCAACGCTTGACGAGTTGGCTTACAAATCGGATATTGTAACCCTGCACTGTCCGCTCACGGAAAAGACGGAGAAAATAATAAACGCCGACTTCCTCTCGAAAATGAAGCCGACGGCGCTTTTAATCAACACCGCAAGGGGCGGAGCGGTTGACGAACAGGCTCTTGCCGACGCACTCAATTCGGGCAAAATCGCAGGTGCGGGCGTTGATGTCCTCTCGACCGAGCCGCCGAAAGCCGACAACCCACTTTTGAGCGCCAAAAACTGCAATATCACACCGCATATCGCCTGGGCGGCATACGAAACCAGAGAACGCCTTATGCAAATTCTCAAAAACAATGTCCAAGCCTTCTTTGACGGCAACCCGATAAATGTTGTGAACGGATGACAAATAACGATAAAATGCGGAGAGACTGTTAATCTCTCCGCATTTTGTATATTATTTCTCAAAAGTCTGATATGCAATAATTATCTTGGCTTTTTCATCAAACCATTCATCCTTTGAAAACTGTGTCTGCCCGTTTACAGAAATTAATGTTACTTTCCCGTCCTTTTCAAACAAGCCCTTTTTTGCCTTTTTCTGCTCTTGAAGCTCAATATTCATAAATCCGGCTTTGCTTATTTCGTCCGATACAGACATATACTCCCGTCCGAGATACGCTTTTGTAGAATCCGGTATTCTGAGCTGACCGGGATGAGCCGCAGACGCCTCTTCCGTTAATCCCGACTCATCGTAATATTCAAGTTCAACCTTGGAGTTTTTTGAGAGCCATTCACATTCATCAAATCCGTCATTGCCGTCAACTTTTATATTAAGCACTTGCTTATCCTTAGTCAGCAGCCCTTTCTTTGAAACTTTAGCATCAACGACATTTGAAAAACCCATATCGCAAAATACTTTATGCACCTTTTCTATATTTTCTCCGATATAAGACTTTGAATCTCGATTCATCGGTATTTCTTCTAAACTTTTTATCAAATCCGCTTCGCTTTTATCCTTGTTGTTTATATAATTTGTAATTTTATTAAAGCTGTCCGTCTTACACCATTGCGAACACTCATAAGCTCTCACGGCACTTAACGGATGATCCTTATTGGAAAGATATAAAAATTCCAATGTTTTATTCCACTTTGAGTCTTTGACCATTTCCAGATAATCAAGTGCCTGATTCATAAATTCATCAATATTTGCCTCTCCCTCAACATCCTTATCATAGCCGGCAAAGCGCATACATAATTCAACCATCTTGTCGCTGTTGCCGTCGCAAACGGCGGCGACACGGTCTGCGGAAAGCTCACTGCATCTCATCCAATATGCAAACGCAACCTTGAGCGGCAGTATTTCCACACCGCTTAAGCCAAGCAGTTTTAATGCCGTATCTGTTCCGTTAAGTAAAAACATTCCCATTGTTGTATAAAGACAATGTCCGCAAGCAATATGTCCGCATTCGTGTGCCAACACTGTCGGAACAAGCTCTTCGGGTATAGTTTCAAGCATTCCCGAATTAATGACTATGTACGGTTTTGTATATCCGTATGTACATGCATTTGCCGTAACATCCAGCGTCAAATACAATTCCGGTACTTCGATTTCAAGTTTGTTGCATATGGGAACAAGCATATCATAGTACTTAGACAATTGTTTTTCGCTTATGCGAAGATTTCTCGACATATTTTCAATACGATCCATTTTCTCATACCAAAATTTCATATACGCTTTTGTAAGCTGAGAAAATCCCGGAATTGCTTTCAATGCTTTTAATGCGGCTCTGTCTGATTTGTGCAAGTAAAAATTCGAATTCATTTTCTTTCCCTCTTTTTTATTATTATTCGGTAATGAAAAAGTGCGCCAACCGAAGTCAGCGCACCGAAAAACGCAAACCCCGATTGTCGCCAAACAAATTTCAAGCATGAAGTGTAACCTTGCATAATAACTTGACGGAATTTGCACTTTTACCGAATAACAAAGTTATTATGCTTACTATGGGACATAATATCCCCTTGGAGCACTTCAATACTTATAAAAATTTGTTTGGCAATAACAGTATATCATTACGAAATATAAAATTAAAGAGGTTTAACAAAAATATTTTTCAACGGCAACCCGATAAATGTTGTGAACAATTAAAAAACACTCCCTCCCGACATCACATCGAAAGGGGGTGTTGCATTAAAATTATTTATTTGTTGATTTTATCCGTGAGTATAAAATCATATTGATAGGTTCTCTCAAACGGAACCGCTTCGCCGCTGTTCGGGTCTGTTACCGTGCCGCTGAATGTGATAACGGTCTTTCCGTCGGCGTTTTTATAGTCGGCGTCAATCATATACGGCTTTTGAAAATCGGCAGCCTCCTTGCGGAATTCGTCGAGATCTGCCTGAATCGTTTCGTACTGCTCTGCCTTTCTTTTCCTTTCGGACGATGTGTGCAAAAGCTTGTGCTCATTATATCCGAACATCACATCGGCGCAATACGAACCGCCGTTTTTCGCCGCATCAATATCGACAGGAGAGCTTACCGCCGCCGTATAGAGAGGATTAGCCTTTGAAACGCACGCAAACGCAATAACGGCAGCCGCCAAAACAACCAAACAGCAAATCAAAACTTTCTTTTTCATATACACACCCCTTTACATTGTCTGCTGTGCAATAATCTTTTGCGCAACCGCAAAATCAACAACTTACCTAAAAGCAGTTACTTCGCCAGAGCCTTTAATGCGTTGGTGAAAATCACATTATATGTATTCGTATCGATTGTGTAAGTCGTTCCGTTTATACTTACCGAATCTTTCCATATCAAAAGTGTTATCTCATTGTTTTCGCTGTCGTTTTTGATTACACATTTGAAATTATAATCCTCATTCGCTCTGCTTTCGATTGGCGTCTTGTCGCAGGTGTCTATCGCCGAAGTTATAGTGCTGATTACAAGATTATCCGACATCGTGCCGTTTTTTGAATATTTACCCATCGCCGCCGCATAAGTGTCCAACAGAAAAACTTCCATTTTCAGCGAATTGCTCTCGAACATAGTATTAAGCGCCGTCAGTTCGGGAACAGAATAGTTCTTCTGCTTGAGGATTTCACAGTCAACCTCTTCTTTACCCCATCCGTAACGAACCGAAACAAGCCATTGCGCTCCGCCGTTTGGATCGTTTAATGTATATCGAACCTTATTATAACCGTATTTTATATCGGTTATTTGAGGCGCTTCGGAATAATTGACAAATCCGTTTGCATAGTAAAAATCGGCTGATTTGTCCAAAACGCTCATTCTGAAATCCGTTCCTTTTTTCGACAACTGTGCGGTCCGTGGAATAAGCGCATAGACAGATGCATTAGCACTTCCGTTAATTACGCCCATATCTTCTTTGACCCAATACAAGCCTGTCGCAGGAAAAATTCCGAAAACGAAAATTATTACGGCTGCGATTATTACGGATAATGAAATGCTTGCTTTTTTCATCAGACCTACCGCCCTTCTTAATAATTATCCAACCGTCAATGTAACTGCCAATTTGCAAGATGTCATACCGCCGACAGGCGTAACACCTACATCAACCTTTTCAATTCCGGTACTGCCAAGAGAATATCCTTTTGTAATTGAACAGTTCTGATTCATATATGTTTTGCCATACAAATGATTATCCTCCTCTAAATACCAATAAAAAATAACATTTAAATTATGATTTGATAAAACCGGCTTGTGATTGCTCGTTTTTAATCTAATATGCGAGGCTCCATCATCCCATGTGTGATAACCAATTCTGAAAACGCTATCCCCAAAATTAATTGTATTATTAAATATTGTCTTTACGATAACCGTGCCTCGTGCTTCTGAATTTAATGAGCAAGTAGAAACATCAACAGTGTTTCTTATCCTTTCAAGTTCGGCATTAATAATATCTTCGTCTGTAATTAAATATTTTTCAAGCGGTAACAAAACATATATCTTTTCCCCATTTGAATATATGTATTCATCTCCGTTATTATCCACATAATATTCAAGCGTTTTTCCTGATTCATTTGTGTAATAATATGGTTTTTCATATGTTTCAGCAAATATCGTTACTGGAGACCATTGTATTATTAATAAAACGCTAAACATAAAAATTATAGTTTTTTTAATTTTCATTTTCATTTTAATTCTCCTTTAATCAAACTAAAAAACACCATGGATATATGCTTATTATTCTTTTATTTATTAACCATGGCAAACCACCTCCGCTTTATAATTAAATGTATTTGTATATATAAGTTGATTATATATCACCGACAATATACGACTAGCATCTGTTAAAAAATCCAGCATATAACAATATATTTATAACTATAATTATTGTGCAGGATTTACAAGTGAATAATATCAGTGAATAATTATATTTGGTTTCGATTTCATAATACAGTATTTTTCAAAAAATGTCAACATATAAAATATAATAAAAATCTTAACGCCGATTTTCAATAAATAAAGCAAAAACCGATTTTATCAAGGCGAATGTCCGCCAAAATAAAATCGGTTTGTTTTCCTTATATATTCACTGTTTTATATAGTCTTTCAGCACTCTGTGAAGTCTTGCCATCGGAAGTCCCACGACATTGAGGTAATCTCCGTTGATTTTTTCGACAAGCAACGCACCCTTGCCCTGTATTCCGTACGCGCCCGCCTTGTCCGACGGCTCGCCCGTTGCAATATATGCCTTGATTTCGTCCTCTCCGAGAGGATAGAACTTAACCTCTGTCTTTTCGCAAAACACCGTCTTTTTTTCGCCGAGCCTCACGCACACGCCCGTAAGAACCGTATGCGTCCTGCCCGAAAGAGAAAACAGCATTGAAAATGCGTCGTTGTCATTCTTCGGCTTGCCGAGAATTTTACCGTCGAGCACCACAACCGTATCAGCCGACACAACAAGCGTGTTTTCGTCCGTTTTTACGGCGTCTCCCTTTATTTCGGCAAGATATTTGACCGCTTCGTCAGCCGCCATTTCCCGCGGCAGGGTTTCGTCTGCGCTTGAAGTTTTCACTTCAAAATCATATCCTGCGTTTTTCATTATTTCTCTGCGCCTGGGCGAACCCGAGGCAAGTATAATCTTCATTTCTGTTCCCCGTATATTTTATAGTAAACTTTCATAATGCCGACCTGTGTTTTCGAGTCCGCAATTTCATTGTTTATAACCATCTCGAACGCTTTTTTAAGCGGAATTTTCCGCACCTCAAGAAATTCGTCGCTGTCAAGGTCCTGCGAAGTGAAAGTCAAATTCTTTGCAAAATACATATGTATTATCTCGCCGCAATATCCCGGAGTGGGATATAATTTGCCCAGACTCTCATATTCCCGTGCGACGGCTCCCGTTTCCTCACGAAGCTCACGCTTTCCCGCCTCAAACGGGTCCTCGCCGTATTCAAGCTTGCCTGCGGGGAGCTCTAAAACGACCTCGGAGTATGGGTATCTGAACTGCTCGACAAACAACAGCTCGTTGTTTTCCGTCAGCGCCGCAACACAAACTCCGCCCGGGTGCTCGACAACCTCTCTTTTTGCGACGGAGCCGTCGGGCAAAAGCGCGTCGTCAACACGCAGGTTTATAATTCTGCCCTTGAATATGTATTCCCGATTTACGGGTTTTTCGGTCAAATCCATAATAAATTCACTTCTTTCGGAATATATCTTAATATCAAATACCATAGAAAACGAAGGTTGTTGATATTATGTGCTTTACTTATAACAATGCGGAAGAATATACCGACAAAATCAAAACCAGCTTTGATTTTGTAACGGTCGATACTCTCGGCAAAAGCTGGTGCAAACGCAATATACGCTCGCTCGGCATCGGCGACGGAAAAAACTGCGTGCTATTTCTGTCTGACTTTTCCGACACAAGCGGTATGTCCGCCAAGATTTTGCTCACATTTTTCGAGCGGCTGTGTATCGCTTACAAAAACGACCTGAAAATTTCCGCAATTAAAATCAGGAGTATTCTCCGTGACCAAAAAATCGTCGTTGTACCGCTTACAAACCCCGACGGTCTGGAGATTTCACGCTCCAACGGGGAAAACGCACGCTGTTACAACGGGCTTGTACGAAAAGCCGCCGACGGCAACTGCGAAAACTGGATCTCAAACGCAAGAGGTGTGGATATTTCCCTTAATTTCCCGTACAGATTTTCGGATGCCGAAAGCCCCGCCGAAAAACCGTCCGTATCGGGGTACAAAGGTCCGTCCGAGGCAAGCGAGCCCGAAACAAAGACAGTTGTCGCCCTGTGCCGCACCCTTATTCCAAAATATGCCGTAACGCTTTCCTGCTCGGGCAAATACATATCCTGCCAAAGCCCGAAAAGCTCGTCCGACTGCGCTATGATGACTCAGGTTTTCAAAAGCGTGAGCGAACTGCCGATAAAGCGCATAAAACCGCAAAAAGCCTACGGCAGCTTCAGCTGTTGGTTTTGCAAAAACTTCTC
Organism: uncultured Eubacteriales bacterium; assembly: GCA_902491475.1. GTDB lineage: Bacteria > Bacillota > Clostridia > Oscillospirales > Acutalibacteraceae > Fimenecus. The sequence goes on along the minus strand of CABUHY010000002.1, from coordinate 134,695 downwards.
CGCTCCGGCTTTCGACTTCTCCGTTTCGGAAAGGAACGCAGCCGACTTCCCCGAGCTTTACAAGCAGTGCGAGGAGCTGCTTATCCTGTCCGCAATTATGTGATTACTCGCCATATTTTTTTATAAGCTCCTTGTAATGCCTACCCTTTTGCTCAAAATTCTTATATACATTATAGCTTGACGCCGCAGGGGATAAAAGGCAGATTTTTCCCTCTGCGGTAAGCCTGTATGCCTCTTTTACCGCCTCTTCGAGGTCGTCTGCTTTGACAAGCTTTTTCGGACAGGCGTCCTTTTCAAGCCTGTCGATTATCTTGTGTCCCGTTTCGGGCGTACCTATAAGATTTTTAACCGAACATTTTTCGAGATATTCGCAGAATTCCGAATAATCAATACCCCTGTCCTTGCCGCCGAAAATCAGCGTATCTACGGTTTTGAGTGCTTCAACCGCACATTCGACGGCGTGCGGAATTGTCGCTATACAGTCGTTGTAAAAGGTTATTCCCTTAAAGGTTCCGACCTTTTCCATTCTGTGCTCGATTCCCGAAAAGTTTTCAACGCCCTTTTCACAATCCGCATCGCTTGCGCCGAGCATCTTTGCCGCACGGTAGGCAAAAAGTATATCCTGCCTGTTGTGGATGCCCAAAAGATGCTCGTTGTGCACCTCAAACGGAAGCGGGTCGTTTACCGAAACTCCGATTTTTTGAGCCTCGGTAGAGCTGAGATTGACATAATCCGACACTCCCTGGTCGGAATTGTATATAAATGTGCCGTTTTTGTCCTGATAATTCATAATGTGGAGCTTTGCGTTGACATAGCCCGTAAAGCCGCCCTTGTAATGATCGAGATGCTCCTCGTAAATGTTTGTGAGTATCGCAACCTCGGGAGAGGTGCGTGTAAATTCAAGCTGGTGCGAGGACATTTCTATAACCGCATAGGTGTCGGGCGTAACGCTTTCAAGCACCTCAAAAACAGGCACGCCGATATTTCCGATAAGCCTTGCGTCCTTGCCTGCCGCTTTGAGCATTTCGTATGTGAGCGTCGAGGTTGTGGTCTTGCCCTTCGAGCCCGTTATTCCTACCTTGCGGCAATCCGCAAAGCGCAAAAACATATCCACCTGGCAGGTAACCTCGGTGCTTTTGTCAACCTCAACATCACGGAAGGATATTCCGGGGCTTTTCATCACAACATCGAAGCTGTTTACGCAGTCAAGATAGTTCTCGCCGCATATTGTTTTAATGTTTTTGCCGTCGGGGGAAACGCTGTTTCTGTCCGCAACGGTCAGCTCCTTTTCGGGGAGATACTTTTTAATGTACGCAAGCGTGGACTGACCCTCTCTGCCGAAGCCGAGTATCAGCACGGACTTGTCTTTAAGGTAATCAATTATCTTCGGCAACATAATTATACATCTCCATTATGATATAAAGGAAATCCTCGGGCACATTGTTCAAGGCATTGTATTCCTTTAGTAAATTTTTATCTATCGTGTTTTCATCAACATTTTCTTTGAAGCGTTTGCACAGAAGCGGAAGCTCTTTTCCGTCCTTTTCGAGCTTTTCGCAAAGGCGCATAAGCGCAAAATTAAATTCCGATTTTGTTCCCACGCACTCAAAGGGCTTCAGCTTTGTAATTCCCGCAAGGCCGTCAAAATCCTCGGTGCAGTCGGAGTCGTTGAGCATATCGTTTCCGAAAATCGAAACAAGTTTGTCATACTCGATAAACGGCGACAAAATCGTGAAAACAAACAGGCACTTGGCGCATTTTCCGCACCACACATTTTTCTTGCTGCCCCTGTTGCAGCTTCTGAATGTATCGTGATATTGGGGGAGCGAGGCAAACATCTTCGCTATCTGCAATTCGGAAAACGGGCGCAAAAGGCTGAAATATTCAACTCCGTCATATCCGAAAATGTTTCTCTCGACATAAGCCGTGAAATCATCCTCGAATTCATAGGATTTAGAGTACTGATGGTTTACATTCACACCCTCGATATTCGTTTCGTTAGCGCTCGACTCATTGGAGAGAATTATATATTTTCCGCCGACAAGATACGCACAATAAAGCGACAGAAAGGCAACTATTGCCGAAAACGGTGTGTGACCGTTAAGAAAGCCCTGTGCATTGAGGTTTAGTAGATTTTTGTCTATCGTTCTGTAAGTCTTTATAATATCCTTTTCGCCGTAGCCTGCCGCAAGCACCGTATCGGTTCTCGCCTGCTGGTCGTTTACGGTAAAGAACATATTTTTATCACGGAAGTCCTTGAGCAGCGACGCCGTAACGCAGCTGTCCTTGCCGCCGCCGACGGGGATAAGATTTATACCCTTTGAATTGTATACCTGCGGATGGGTGTGGTGCTTTAATTCATCGTTTACCTTTATCTCCATAAACTCTTCTTCGTCCGTGTCGATGCCGTTTATGTAGAAAAATTCCGAAAGGCCGCCGAAATAGAGCTTCTTATACCATTTAATATCCTTTTTGGAAAGATAACCGCACTTTACATTCACGGTTTTCGGGCAGGCGCATTTCCAATAGCTTATCAGCTCCACCATACCGAGGTTGAATATAATCTTTTCTGCGGTCTCCGAATTGTAATCGTTCGCAATTTCAAGGTCTGCGACGGGAATTTCCGTTGACGGATGGAACTCGCACAAGCCGTCAATCGAAAAGTCGAAAACTATTTTAATTACACCGTTTTCCTTTGTGAGATGCCAACCGTCGTATGAGAATGACGGATAGTCCTCACGGAATTGTAAAAATTTCTCGTTTGCCACAAAAATCACTCCAGACTTTTATCAGTTTATTATACTTTTTCCGCAGTTAAAAATCAATACCATTATATATTTACAAAAATTCCGATATATGATACGATAGACATATTAAAGCGGAGGTGTTCATTATGAAGGTCAAAAAAGTTACAAGCATTGTTTTGTGTCTGTGTATTCTGATATGCACTTTTTCTTTCGGCGTCGGCGCAAATTCCGCTTCGGGAAACCTGCAAAACAAGCTTATCACGGCAAGATTTTCCCCGTCGGGCAACACGGCAAGCCTTTCCGAGGCAAATGTCAAGCTTTCGGTAAACACCTCGACATATAAATTTTACGACAACCTTACAAGTGCTCAAAAGGCTATTTACAACGCTTTTGTCAACACAAGGGGAGGGCTGAAATCCTCGCCCAAGGGTCAGATAACAGTAAACTTTTCATCCTCGCAGACCTTTCCCGTAAGTCAGCTTGTGAACAATATTGTTGCGGCGGCTGCGGCTCTTACGGACGATTTGCCCGAGTATTTCTGGATATATCCGCTCCCGTTTGAGTATTCATATACGACAAGCGGATTTTTGGGCACAACCGTAACCTCCGTCACGCTTACTCTTAACTGCAGCTATATACCTTATAATAATATTGCCCAAATCGAGAGCGAGTATAACGCTATGCTCAAGGTCGTAAACAGCTTCCCCGTAAGCGGAAACACCGACTACGAAAAAATCTCGTCAATCCACAACGGGCTTTGCAGCCTCGCCTCCTACGCAACAGACCTGACGGACGACACCTCGCCTGCAAATTCAAAGGTTTTCTTCCCGTCAAGCGCACTGCTCGCCCCGTACAGCACGGTTTGCGACGGCTATTCAAAGGCGTTCAAAATGATTTGCGACAAAAACAACATTCCCTGTATTATAGTCGTAGGCTATGCGGGAAATGTCGGACACGCATGGAACTATGTCAAAATGGACGACAGATGGTATGCAATAGACACTACCTGGGACGACCTTGACGGCTCATTAAGCGTTTGCTCGGATGAATTCTTTATGATGGGTGCAAATACCCGTGACTCCGACGGAAGAACCTTTTCAACCACCCATACCGCAACGGGAGACCGCTATACAAATGTAACGCTTACATATCCCGACCTCAACACCTCCGCATATATAGCGACAAGCTCCGACATAAGCCTTTTCGGCGACGCAAACACCGACGGCAAAGTTTCGCTTATGGATGCCAAGCTTGTTTTGCAGAGCGTTGCAGGCTCCCGTCCGCTCGTATGCGCAGGTAAGCTTGCGGCAGATGTAAACCGAGACGGCTCTGTCGGCATAGCGGATGCAAAACAAATTCTCACTGAAGTTGCAAACAGTGCGGCATAACACAGGAAAGGGGACATATAAATGAAAAAACTTACGGCAATCTTACTTTGTCTGTGCCTGATTATAGGCGCCTGCTGCGTTTTCGTCTTTTCCGAGTCTCCGAAAATATATCACGAGAAAAGCGACGGCTTTATCTACGGCAACGCCCTTGTTGACGAGGCGTATTTCCCGACAAAAACGGGCGGAGTGCAAATTCCGAACAGATTTTACGCAAACGCAAATTCAAAGTGGATGTTTTCCGATTTTCTCACTTCGGCTCAAAAGACCGTTTATAATGCTATTATCGAAAACGAAGCGGGTCTTTACATAGGCGGAGACAGCGATACGGAGGCAATTATTTCCGTAACAATCCCGACAGGTCAGATTAAAGGAAGCTCGACCGACGACCTTGCCTCCGCTTCACAGGACGCTATGATAGGTGCTGTGTCGGCAGCGATTGACGACTGCCCGCAGTATTTCTGGCTCGGCGGATACAGATATTCCTACGGCTATTCTTACGACGGCTCGGGCAATTATTGGATAACCGCAATTAACCTTTATATAAGGCTCACGACAAGCGACTATGAAAACTACGCCTCTGTGCGTTCATGCTATTCGCAAATGATGTCGGAAATAGGCAACTTTACCGTCAGCGGCTCCTCCCGTTACGCAAAATGCAAATCCATACACGACAAAATCTGCAAAATGACCGAATATACAACGAATGTCGCCATGGCGCACCAGCCCACGGGCGTGTTCCTGAACGGCAAGGCGGTCTGCGAGGGTTATGCCGAGGCTTTCAAGCTTATTTGCGACCGTGAAAACATACCGTGCATACTTGTTGTCGGCACGGGTAACGGCGGAGCTCACAAGTGGAACTATGTCAAAATGGAGGACGGCAAGTGGTACGGCGTCGACGCCACATGGGCGGATCAGGGCTCGTCGGGAATATTCTACGATTATTTCCTTGTCGGCTCGGAGTCGCTTTCGTCAAGCTCGTTCGGAACACAGACAAAATTCGGCAGCGGAACGGACTCCTCGGGCAGCCACATCAATACAGGCACCCATTTCAGCTATGACGGCTTTGCGCTTACCTATCCCGCGCTCGCCGAAAACGCATATTCGTCCGTTCTGATAAATCCGAGCGCATCGGCGGTTTTCGACAATCAAAAGGGTATGCTCTTCTTTTCAAAGGACGCCGACATCCGCACCTCAATTTGGTGCATAAGCTCTCCGTCCTGGGCACCGTCAAACAATAAGGCGACGCTCTCGGGCACAACCACGGGCGGAACGCTCACGGTAACAAGCCCCACAGCGGTTGAATACACCCTTGTGCGTTGGGGCGATGTAAATGCCGACGGCAAAACCGACCTTACCGACAATGAATTGATTGAACAAGCCGTGATGCAGGATGCGGAATTTACAAACGAAGCGTGCTTCAATGCCGCCGACTACAATCAGGACGGCGTTATAGACGCTTTCGATATGTTCTATTCCGACCTCTATGTGAACACGGGAAAGCTTCTCAACGGCTGATAAAAACATAAAGATATAACAGGACTGTAAAAGACTTATGTTTTTTACGGTCCTTTTTCTGTGCAGTTTTGCACGAAATACAATGCAGTTTTGCATTAAATATTGACAAAGTGTAATTAAATACGATAATGAATTTGTAAAATACAGTGAAAGGAGGCGACTGAAATGAGCAAGTCAAAAAAAGCGGTAAAGTATATTTTCCTTGCATTTCTCGCAGTGTTGGTAATAATCCTCGCAGTTAATTTCATAATTGATTTTGTCGTACACGACAGGAAGTGGGCTTATGAACAGAATTTTGAAACAACTCTGCCCGAAAAGCTGCACGAGGATTATTATGCTTCAACAGGACCGAGCTTTCACGGCGACGGAATATATTACTCTGTATATTCACCGAAAAAAGAAATACCGAGCGACTTTTTTGCCGATTTTTCCGACGGTTGCAATCCCGAGTATAAGCAGGAAATTTTGAGTTGGCTTGATGAAATCAACGCACCCTCGGAAAACCGCCCTGACTTTGAAAATCAATGCCGTGTAAAGCTGATTCAAAAGTATGAAAACAAGTTGTATTTGCTTTACGACCAAACCGCAAACAAATTTTATGTCATTCAATGGACGCAGTAAATTAAAAAGGAGTTTTATTTATGAATAAAAATTCACTTAAAGTTATTTGTTTAATTTTATTTATGATTTTGCTCACATCAACCGTTTCTTTTGCCGCTACACCGCAAGAGGTTTCAACGGATGATTTCTTAACAGCAATCAACACCGAACTTGCTGAAAATCAAACAAGTGTTGAAGAAGAACTCAACAACAGTATTGCAGAATATGAACAGTTGAGAAGTGTTTGCTCAGATACGGTTCAAAAAGCAAAATTTACAGAACTGATTGAAACCTTAATAGAATTAAGAGACGAATACTTGCTTGAAAATTCCGGAGTAGCCTGTTATTCTGTTCATCCGATTTATGCAACTGAAGTAGCTTCTGTAATTGCTTACTTCAAATTACACGATTATCGTTTATCTGCCGAATTACTTACACATATGAAATCCAACAAGGTGTTGGATTCGGTATACATCCCGATTTACGGCGGCGATATTTGCGAAACTGCTCTTTTTAAGCAAATACATTCAGATAGCACAACAAGCGGTAGCGCAGCTTTTCTAAATTCCGGCAGCAAATTTGACAAAGACGCATACTATGCCATACATTGTTTTGATTATGTTAAAACAAGTAGATATGGAATGACTATTACCGACAGATATGATTATAAATCAGACAAAGAATATACCAGTATAGCCGGAGTTGCCATAAGCAAAATGTATAAAGCACAACAGGATGGGTATTTGACACCTTTTTATATAAAAGTGTATTGTTCAAGTGCCGCCTAAAGTTTCATATCAACTGCATTTTAATTCAGCAGCTTTTCTTTACTCGCCTCAACCGCTTCTTTAAGCCGCAGAACGAGTCGTAATACAGAAAGACTGTAAAAGACTTATGTTTTTTACGGTCTTTTTTATTTTCTTTGATTTTTGTTGTTGCTATATTTGTGCAAATGTGCTACAATTTTTATTGTTGATATGAAAATTATGTTCATTTTCATAAAGATAAACTATTTTTTCAGATATTGGAGTGATCCCTATGAAAACCTACACATCAAACAACATCAGAAACATTGCCGTAGTCGGACACGGCGGAAAAGGTAAAACCACCCTTTGCGAAGCAATGCTTTATGTTGCAGGCGCAACCGACAGGCTCGGAAAAGTAGCCGACGGCAATACAGTTCTCGACTTTGACGCCGAGGAAAGACGCCGCAAGTCATCGGTTTCCTCCGCAATGGCGGCTATTGAATGGGACAACACAAAACTTAACATAATCGACGCACCCGGTCTTTTTGACTTTGAGGGCGGAGTTGCCGAAGCGGTAAGAGCGGCTGAAGCCGTACTTATCGTAACCTCTGCGGGCTCGGGCGTTGATGTCGGCACGGAAAAAGCCTTTAATGCGGCTGAGAAAAAGGGTATAGCAAAGTTTTTTGCCATTACCAAGACCGACTCCGACCACAGAAATTTCTATAAAACCTTTGAGGCTCTCAAGGAGGTTTACGGCAACAAGCTTTGCCCGACAATCATTCCTTATATGGAGGGCAACATTACAAAATGCTATGTAAACCTTATGACGGGTATGGCGTTTGAATATGACGCGGACGGCAAGGCTAAAAAGGTCGATGTTCCCAATGACCCCGTAATCGAGGAAATGACATCTGCGTTTATGGAAGCCGTTGCGACAACGGACGAAGCTCTTATGGACAAATTCTTTGAGGGTGAAAAGTTTACGCAGGAGGAAATCTTAAAGGGTCTTTGCCTCGGTATTTTCGACGGCTCCATCTACCCTGTATATGCGGTTTCGGGTCTTACAGCGGCAGGCGTTGACCAGCTCCTTTACGGCCTTGCGTGGTCGGTTCCCGGCGCATTCGGCTATGCGGGCGAAACCGCAACGACCGAAAGCGGCGAAGAGGTTATGCTTCCCTGCGACGACAAGGGACCCCTTGCGGCAATCTGCTTCAAGACCGTTGCAGACCCGTTTGTCGGAAAAATGTCCTTCTTCAAGGTTGTTTCGGGTAAACTCACTCCCGACACGCAGGCGTACAATTTCCGCACCGAGGGAATTGAAAAAATGGGCAAGCTTGTAACCGTAAAAGGCGGCAAGCAGGAGGATACAAAAGAAATCATCGCAGGCGACATCGGCGTTGTCACAAAGCTTCAGTCGGTAAAGACGGGCGACACGCTCTGCGACCCGAAGAATAAATTGCAGTTAAAGGGCGTTGACTTCCCGAAGCCCTGCCTTTCAATGGCGGTTGTCGTTTCAAAGAAGGGCGAGGAGGAAAAGGTAGCGCAGGGTCTCCAGAGGCTTATGGAGGAGGATCCCACCGTTTCGTTCTCTCTCAACAAGGAAACCCGTCAGCAGATACTCTCGGGTCTCGGCGAACAGCATCTTGATGTTATCGTTTCCAAGCTCAAAAACAAATTCGGCGTTGAAGTAACGCTTGAAACCCCGAAGGTTGCTTACCGTGAAACAATAAGAAAAGCGGTTGAGGCACAGGGCAAGCATAAAAAACAGTCGGGCGGCCACGGTCAGTTCGGCGATGTATGGATTAAATTCGAGCCCTGCGACAGCGACACGCTCGTGTTTGAAACCGCTGTTGTCGGCGGTGCGGTTCCGAAGAACTACTTCCCCGCAGTCGAAAAAGGCTTGCAGGAATGTGTTTCCAAGGGCTTTGCGGCAGGCTATCCCATGGTAGGTCTTAAAGCAACCCTTTACGACGGCTCGTATCACCCCGTTGACTCCTCGGAAATGGCGTTCAAGACCGCCGCTTCACTCGCCTTCAAGGCGGCAATGCCCAATGCGAATGTTGCAATCCTCGAGCCCGTAGGTACGCTTACCGTTCTTCTTCCGAACGATAACCTCGGCGATATTATGGGCGATGTTACAAAGCGCAGGGGCAGGGTGCTCGGCACAAACCCCGCAGACGGCAATATGCAGGAGCTCGTAGCGGAGGTTCCGATGGCTGAAATGGGCGACTTCACAACCGTTTTGCGTTCAATAACCGCAGGCAGAGGCTCATACACGCTTGAATTTGCACGCTATGAGCAGGCTCCGCAGCCGGTTGCCGACAAGGTTATTGCAGACAGAGCCGCAAACGAAGAATAAACCACAACATATTGGGAGCTGTACTCGGTACAGCTCCCATATTTTTTGTCTTATTTGTCAAAACTTATTGAAAAATATCGATAATGTGGTAAAATGTACATAAGTAAACACATTCAAGAAAGGTTGTTAAAAATGTCTCATTCCCGTAAATTCAAAATCGTTGCGGCTTTGCTTGCACTTGCCGTGGCATTGAGCGTCTTTGCTGCCTGCGGCAAAAAGGACGACATAGAACCGCAGACCACTTCCGCCGGCGAGGAAACAACACAGCCCGCTCCGGCAGGCGACATAAATCCCCTTACAGGTCTTTCGGGTCTCAGCGAATCGGCACAGGGTAAGCGCCCCGTCGCGGTTGTTGTCGAAAACTCTCCCGAAGCACGCCCGCAGTGGGGTCTTTGCACACCCGATGTAGTTATAGAGGGTCTTGCAGAGGGCGGTATCACAAGAATGTTGTGGCTTTATTCCGACATTTCAAATGTTGGCAAGATAGGTCCGACAAGAAGCGCTCGCCACAATTTCGTTGAAATGGCGGCAGGCTTTGACGCTATATATGTTCACTTCGGCGGCAGCTTTGTTGCGTATAACCTTTTCTCGTCCGACTCCTCGATAAATCACATTGACGGCAACAAGGGCGAGAGCGGCTACTTCCAGCGCGACAAGTCGAGAAAAGCTCCACACAACGCATACACAACAGGCGCACAGCTCACACAGGCAATCGCAGACAAGAAATTCCGCACCGACATTGACGCTTCCTATGCGACTCCGTTCAGCTTCGCTTCGGAAAAGAGAACTCTTGCGAACCCCTGCAGCAGTATCCAGATAAAGTTCTCCGACAGCTACAAGCACACCTTTACTTATAACTCGGGCGACGGTCTGTACTATAACAATATGAACTCGAAGCCGATGGTTGACTCCGACGGCAATCAGATGGCAGTCAGCAATGTAATTATTATCTATTCAAATGTTACAATGTACAAAAATGACGCCAAGCTTGTCGAATGGAACCTTTCCGAGGGCAAGGGACTTTATGTTTCCAACGGCACTTACGAGGAAATCACATGGAAAAAGGGCTCGACGCATAATCAACTCAAGCTTTACTCGGCTGACGGCAGCGAACTTAAAATGAACACGGGTAAAACATATATGGGCTTTGTGCCGACTTCAAACTCTTCGGCAACGCTCATCAACGCATAAATACTCGAGGTTTTCTCTTCTTTTTAATGACCGAGGTCGGTTTATCCGATTTCGGTCATTATTTTTTATAAAAATTTTTCGTCATTTTGCCAAATCCAATATGATTTTTCGGTGAATTTCCGCTCACCGTTTTTTAGCCGAATTAACGCATTATCAAGGTTTTTGCGGCGTACAAAGTCTGCTTTCGGCTTTTCGTTCACATTTTCTTAATCATATTGCACAAATATTTTAATAATTTTTTGTGAAAAAAGTCTTGACAAATATTACAAAAGGTGTTATTATACAGTCACAACAGAGAAAGAGAGGCGATAAGAATGACAGTTGATAAGTACGCAACAGAAGAAAAGCTCAGACTTATTAAAGACATTGAAGTCAGCAAGAAATTCTCCTGGAAAACATTCCTTAAGGCTATCGAACTCTACGCTATGTCACTTTAATGGCACAGGAGTTCATCCTTAACCTTAGAGCTTTAATCTCGCTTCGGCGAGTTTACATATAACCATTACACTTTTTCATATAGAATCCTAACCCCCTTTTTAAGAAAAGAGACCGCGTTATGCGGTCTTTTTTCTTTGCAAAATTTCAGCCGTTATGCTACAATATCCTATATTATCCGACAAGGAGAACCCGATGATTAAATTTGTCTTTTTGGATTTGGACGACACGCTGCTCGATTTTCACAAAGCAGAAAAAGCGGCGCTTTCAAAATCCCTTGTGCGCTTCGGCATATCGCCCGAGGATAACATCCTCGACCGCTACCACGAAATAAACAAAGCACAGTGGGAACGCCTCGAAAGGGGCGAGCTTACAAGAGAACAAGTCAAAACCGAGCGTTACAGAATTCTTTTTTCGGAGCTCGGCGTTGATATTTCGCCCTCGGAGTTTACGCACTGTTATGAAGAACAGCTCGGCATAGGGCATTGGTTCGTCGACGGCGCAGAGGAACTGCTCAAAGCGCTTTACGGCAAATATCATCTGTTTATAGCCTCAAACGGTGCCCTAAAGGTGCAGAACAGCCGTCTTGACAGCGCAGAAATCAAGAAATACTTTGACAGCATATTCATCTCCGAGCAAATCGGCTGCAACAAGCCCGATAAGGGATTTTTCGACAAATGCTTCTCAAAAATCCCCTGTTTTGACAGTTCACGGGCTGTAATGATAGGCGACAGCCTCACTTCCGACATCAAGGGCGGCAAAAATGCGGGCATTAAAACAGTTTGGTTCAATCAAAGCCGCTGTGAAAACCGCACCGATATAACACCCGATTTTGAAGTTTCCGCTTTGTCGCAAATCCCCGACCTACTGAAGAATATGTAACAAAATGTCACAATTCATATCAAATATCAGATTGCCGATATAAAATTTTGCAAAATCTTGACTCGGCGGAATTTATTCTGTATCCTTTAATTGAGGTGATAAAATGGATTATGAAGAGCTTATGAGCATAAAAATCATCCCGAGGGATATTGCCAAATCGAAGTCAAAAGCCCTTACAGGCAACCTTTATCACACCCCGTACAGAGACGAAATCCGTCTGTTTTCCTGCCTTAAACAGGGCGACCTGAAAAAGCTGATTTTTGAAATGAAACAGCTCGGCGTTCAAAACATTACCGTCGGTCAGATGTCCGACGACGAAATTAAGCAACGCAAATATATGGCGGTAAGCTTTATAACTCTTGCCACACGCTATGCCATTCAGGGCGGCTTGGCCGAGAGCACGGCTTACACCTTTTCCGACGATTTTATTCAGAATGTTGACAGGTGCAAGACCAAGGCGGGCATAAATTCGCTTATCGTTGACGCCGCAATAGAGCTTACAAACAAGGTAAGCCTTTGCAGAAAGAACCTCAACTATTCGCCGCACATACGCAAGTGCGTCGCATATATCAACAAAAACCTCGGCGAAAAGCTCACGGTAAACAGCGTTGCCGAGCACTGCAAGCTTTCAAGCGACTACCTCTCAAAGCTGTTCAAGGAGGAGATGGGCGTAAACCTAAGCGCATACATCACGCATCAGAAGCTCGAACTTGCGCAAACCCTTTTGTGGGAGGGGTACGACAATGAAAAAGTCTGTGAAGCACTCGGCTTTTCGAGCCAATCCCATTTTATTTCGCTTTTCAAAAAAGAGTACGGCATAACCCCGAGGGAATATGTCGCACTGACAAGAGCATAAAAATTAAGCGTTACAGTCAAAAACGACCGTAACGCTTTTATTATGCCTTTTTATCAAAACTGACCGCTCTTTTTCCATGTGCTCGGATAGAAAAGGATAATCATAGGGAATATTTCAAGCCTGCCCATAAGCATACAAACACTTAAAAGAATCTTCGACAGCGGTGAAAACATTGAGAAATTTCCTGTCGGACCGACCAACGAAAGTCCGGGACCGACATTGGAAATACATGTTCCGACGCTTGTGAATGTAGTTACAAGGTCAAAGCCGTCAAGAGCACCGACAGCCACGCAGGATGCCGAAAGGATCATAATATAAAGTGAGAAAAACACAAGAACATTGTGAAGCGTTTCCCTGCTCACATTTTTTCCGTTTACCCTGATTATGTTGTAAGAGCGCGGATGCAGCATGTGTCTTATTTCAACAATCGAGGATTTGAGCAAAATCATAACTCTTGACACCTTGAGTCCGCCCGCCGTGCTTCCCGCACAGGCACCGATAAACATTATGAGCACAAGTACAATTTTACTGTACTCGGGCCACTTATCGAAATCCGCCGTTGAAAAGCCCGTAGTCGAAATAATCGACGCAACCTGAAAGAAAGAGTATCTGAAACATTCCGAAACAGAATTGTATACACTTCTAAGGTTGTATGCTATCGTAACGGTTGCAAAAGCAACAATCCCGAGATACCAACGAAGCTCCTCGTTAAAAAGAGCCGTGCGAAGCTTTCCTACAAGCAGCAAAAAATAAACATTGAAGTTAACTCCGAAAGCCACCATAAACACAGCAATTACCATTTCAATCGCCGGACTTCCGTATGCGCCTATACTTGCGTTTTTTATACCGAAACCGCCGGTGCCGGCCGTACCGAATGCATGAACAACCGCATCATACAAAGGCATCTTGCAGAGCAAAAGCGCAACCGTTTCCGCAAATGTAAGAAAAACATATATAAGATACAAAATAAGCGACGAGCGCTGAATTTTAGGCGTGAGCTTTCCCGCTTCGGGACCCGGAACTTCGGCACGCATAATATGCATGGAATACTCTTTTGACATCGGTACGACCGCCATCATAAACACAAGTATTCCCATTCCGCCTATCCAGTGTGTAAAGCTTCGCCAGAAAAGCATACCCTTTCCGAGAGCCTCAACATCCGTAAGTATGCTCGAACCAGTAGTGGTAAAGCCCGACACCGTTTCAAACACAGCATCAATATAATTCGGAATTGCACCGTCAACCGTAAAAGGAATTGCGCCTATGAGCGAAATGAGCACCCAACACAACGCAACCGAAGTCAATCCCTCTTTTGAAAATATTTTCCTATCCGAGTGTCTTGTGGCAAGCGTAAAAACGGCGCATACCGCAACAGCAACCGCTATTCCAACGGCAAAACCCTTAATACTTTCGCCGTACGCAAGCGAAACGAGCATCGGGATAACCATTAGCACCGCTTCTATTCCTGCTATGCGTCCGAGCAGTTTAATTATCATCCTATAATTCATATCAGGCCTCCAAAACCTTGTCGAGCTTTGTTATACCCTTATGAGTTGTGGCAATTATAACATCGTCGCCGGCTTTAATAACATCGTCGCCGGACGGAATAATACAAACTCCGTTTCTGATTATCGAAGCGATAATAGCGTCGTCACGGACATTCAATTCCTTAATCGGAATGTCGAGATAGTCCGCATTTTCATTTACTTTAAGCTCCATTATCTCGACCTTGCGCTCAAATATATAGTAAAGAGAGTCAAGGCTCGAATCATACGCATTCTGCATTGAACGGACATAACGCACAATCTTCTGCGTAGCTATGCTTGACGGCTGAACGATACTGTCAATACTGTTGCCTGCAAGCATTCTGATTATATGGCTTTCCTTAATTTTCGCAATTACCTTGTCGACTCCGACAGACATCGCAAACATTGAGCCGATAACATTGTTCTCATCATCTCCGGTTATCGCAACAAAGGCATCCGCCATTTCGATGCCCTCTTCTTCCAATATTTCGGGATTTGTCCCGTCCGCAAGAACAACATTAGCTTTCGGGAAAGCGGTCTTGAACTTTTCACAGACCTTTTTATCCCATTCGATTATTTTTATTGTAATTCCGAGGTTTGCAAGCTGCTTTGCAAGATAATAAGCAATATTTCCTCCGCCGAGGATAAGTACAGTCTTTACGCCGTGCTTGCGGCCGCCGAGCTTTTTGATAAACTTGTTTATTTCCTTATAAGAACCGATTATGTTTATCCTGTCGCCTGCTCTAATTTCAAAATCGCCCCTCGGGATAAACACCTCCTTGCCCCTTGCAACCGCACAGGCAAGAATATTGGCGTCCGTTTTAGCCTTTAAGTCGTAAAGCTTCATATTTACAAGCGGATTTGACTCGCCGACTCTTATCTCGACCGACTCCGCCTTACTGTTTGCAAAGGACTCAACCTTTGAAGCCGATGGGAAGCGTAATATTCTCGAAATGTCGCTTGCCGTATCCTCTTCCGGGTTAAAGGTCATTGTAAGACCCAAATCGTCTTTAAGGAATTCGGTCTGTCTGAAATATTCACGGTTTCTGACTCTTGCAATCGTGTGCCTTACGCCGAGCTTTTTTGCGGTAAGGCAACAGAGCATATTAAGCTCATCCTCTTTCATAGCCGCAATAAGCAAATCCGTATCTTTGAGCTGAAGCTCGTTGAGCGTTTCATAGCTTGCGGCATTGCCCGCAATCGTCATAACATCAAGGGTGTTCTCAACCTCTCTGAGCCTTTTTTCATTTTGTTCAATTACCGTAATGTCGTGGTTTTCCTTGGAAAGTTCGTGTGCAATGGAATATCCTACTCTGCCTGCTCCGGCAATAACGATTTTCATTTCCCCGTCTCCTTGAATATAATTCAATGCGAAATTCAGTGTATATTATAACACTTAACCTTTCAATGTCAACAAGCAAAAATATGCTTTCTCCCGTCTTTTTCTCCTCTTACCCAAATATACTTTTTAAGAGGAGATGAGAGCTTTGAAATATATGATAATCACTAAAAAAACCATATTCATTATATGCATTTTCTGCCTTACCGTCGCAGTTGCCGCCGCCTGTGTTACGGATAACACGGTGCAGACGGATGCTTCTCCGAAAAAGATTATCCCCATCTATTGCGTCGAAACCGACGAAAAGCGTGTCGCCGTGACCTTTGACGCCGCCTGGGGCAATTCCGACACCGACAGGCTTATCGAAATCCTTGCCTCGCACAATGCAAAGGCAACCTTTTTTATTGTCGGAGAATGGGGAGAAAAATATCCCGAAAGCGTTAAAAAGTTTTATGACGCAGGGCACGAAATCGCGAACCACTCCTATAATCACACAGCATACAGCACACTTGACGAAAACGGAGTTTATGACGACATAAACAAATGCAACGCCGTACTTGAAAGCATAACGGGGGAAACGCCGAAGCTTCTTCGTTCTCCGTCGGGCGACTATACCGACACAAGCGAGGCTGCGGCAAAGAGGGCGAATATGACTACCGTTCAGTGGTCGGTGGACTCGCTTGATTGGCGGGGCATATCCTGCGACGAAATGACCAAACGGGTGCTGTCCGCAACCGAAAACGGCTCGATAATACTTTTTCACAACGATGTCAAAAACACGCCCGAGGCGCTCGACGCCGTCCTCACTTCGCTTGCAGCCGACGGATATTCCTTTGTGACCGTTTCCCAGCTCATATACCCCGAGCCCTATAAAATCGACGGAGCAGGCAAGCAAATCAAACAGTGATAAAAAAATAAGCGAGAACTCGGTTGAGCTCTCGCTTAAAATTTAATTAAAAATCAGTCCTCGTCGTCCTCACAACCGTCGCAATCTTCGCAATCGCAACCGTCAAGGTCGAATTCAAGGCTTTCGCCGCAGTTGGGGCACTCTGCAAAGCCGTCAAGAATCGAGTCCTCGTCAAACTCAACTATCTCGTGGCAAGCGGGGCACTCAACCTCGTACATCTCTTCGTCATCGCAGCAATCGTCGCAATCACAGTCGCAGTCGTCCTCATAAACGAACTCCTCAAGAGAATCAAGGTCCTCGTCAACAGCGTCAAGCTGTTCCGTAACAAGGGCAATTTCGTCCTCAAGGTCCGCAACCGAAAGAGCAAGGTCGTCGATTACATCCATCATTGCATTGATAAGCTTTGTTTCGGGCTTGTTTTCATCGAGAGCAAGACCCGATGCAAGTCCTTTAAGGTATGCTGCTTTCTCAGTAACTGTCATCATAAAATACCTCCGTTAGTTAGCGCGTCCCATGTACTCGCCTGTTCTGGTGTCGATCTGAATTGTTTCGCCCTCGTTGATGAAAAGCGGAACCTTGATTTCAGCGCCTGTCTCAAGCGTTGCGGGCTTTGTTGCGTTTGTAGCGGTATCGCCCTTGAATCCGGGTTCTGTCTTTGTAACTTCAAGAACTACGAATGTGGGGGGCTCTACGCCGAAAACCTTTCCTTTGTAAGAAAGGATTTTGCAAACCATATTTTCCTTAACGAACTTGAAGTTGTCCGAAAGGTCGCTTGCGTTAATCGGTACAAGCTCATAGGTTTCCGAATCCATAAAGTAATAAAGGTCGCCGTCAGCGTAAGAATATTCCATATCTTTTCTCTCTATAAATGCTGTCGGGAACTTTGCTGTGGGGTTGTAGCTCTTTTCAACTACTGCGCCCGTAAGAACGTTCTTGGTTTTTGTTCTGACAAAAGCGGCGCCCTTACCGGGTTTAACGTGCTGGAATTCAACAACCTGAAGTACCTGGCCGTCTTCCTCAAATGTTACGCCGTTTCTGAAATCACCAGCTGAAATCATAAATAAATCCTCCTTTTTTCCGCACACTTAAATGCGAAACATAATTTTACAATTTTATTTTATCCTATATTTGAATATTTTTCAAGTAGTTTTTACAGTATTATCAATTCTTTAGGTGCTCTCGTAAGGTTTTCGCAGCCGTTTTCGGTTATCAGCAGCATATCCTCAATACGCACGCCGAATTTTTCGGGAATATATATACCCGGCTCGTCGGTCACGACATTGCCCGCAATCAGCTCTTTTTCGCATACGGGCGAAAGGTTGGGGAACTCGTGAATTTCAACGCCGACTCCGTGACCCGTGGAATGGTTGAAGTATTCGCCGTAACCCGCATCTTCTATGACCTCTCTTGCGGCACGGTCAACATTTTTGCACACCGCTCCGGGCTTTGCGGCAAGCTGCGCCTGTGCCTGTGCCCTGAGTACCGTTTCATAGACCGCTCTCTGCTCCTCGCTTACAAAGCCCACCGCAACGGTTCTTGTCATATCGCTGTGATAGCCCTCGACGACAGCACCGAAATCCATTGTGACAAAGTCGCCTTTTTCGATTTTCTTGTCCGACGGTACACCGTGCGGCTTTGATGTGTTCTTGCCGCTTATCGCTATCGTCTCAAACGAAAGTCCGTCCGCCCCGTGCGAAAGCATATAGTAATCGAGTTCGAGCGCAACCTCTTTTTCGGTAACGCCCTCTTTTATAAAGGTCAAAATGTGTCGGAACGCCTCTTCGGCAATCCTCTGTGCCCTTATGATTTTTTCAACTTCCGATTTGTCCTTTACGTTTCTTATATCCGTTATCGCCGAGTCAAGCTCTCCGTCGGCAACAATATCAATTCCGTCAAGCGCTCCCGCAAATGAAGTGTATTGTTTCAGAGTCATTCTGTCCGCTTCGACAGCAACGCTTCTTGCTCCGAGCGAAGCAAGCACTTCCTTTATCTGCGATATGCTCCTTGTCTGGAGCAGAACCTCGCAGCCCTCAACGGTTTTTTGCGCCGCCTCGATGTATCTGCCGTCGGTTATGAACACCGCCTTTTCGGCAGTAGCTATAAGATAGCCGTCAGACGAGGCAAAGCGTGTAAAATAAAACCTGTTTTCGAGAGAAATTATCAACGCCGCATCAAACGGCGCCGATTTAAGATACTCTTTAAGTTTTTCAATCATTTCCGTCAACTCCGTAACCGTGATTTTTTTCAAATTCCCTGATTATCGGTTCTTCCCTCTTGCTTTTCCATTTATAATAATGCGGATAAAGACTTTTTGCGGGGAGCGGGTCAACCCTTACGGGTATTGCGCCGCAGAGATTTGCCGCCTTTATATCGGAAAAAAGCTGGTCGCCTATCATTGCAAGCTCGGAAATATCGACGCCCATACGCTTAGCCGCCTTTTTAAGCCCGAACGGGAACGGCTTGAGTGAAAGATGCACATACGGCAGACCGCCGAGGTATTTTGAAATGGGTATGACCCTTATAAAAGTTCCGTTGGAAATAACGGTAATCGGGAAGCCCGCTTTTTGGATTTTGTCAACCCACTCACGGATACCCTCAACAAAATTCAGCGTTCCGTCGGGCGCTATGGTGTTGTCAATATCAAGTCCTACCGCCTTTGCACCCATTTTACGCAAATCTTCGGGAGTTATGTCAAGCACACACCTGAACCTGTATCTCGGCATGGTAAGGTCCTTTTTGTCCATATTTCTCAACGCCTTTCCGATTAAAAGATGTTTTCTGCCCCGCCGCAGTCCGCAGGGCAGCATAATTTACGCCGTGAAATAAAAGCACCGGCATACGCACGGTATGTCGGTGTTTTACTCAAAACTTATTTGCTCCGAGAGCCGACGGGCAAAACCCGTAAAGCCTACTCGACAAGCCCGCATTATTTATACTTTCTTTTACGAGCTGCTTCCGACTTCTTCTTTCTCTTTACAGAAGGCTTTTCGTAGTGTTCTCTTTTACGAACTTCCTGGATTACGCCGTCACGAGAGGTCTGTCTCTTAAAGCGTCTGAGAGCGCTTTCCAAAGACTCGTTGTCCTTAACTTTTACCTGGCTCACATTATTCCCTCCCTTTAATCGTAAATTCTGCAATATTATACAACACACAAGTAATAATGTCAAGTATGTTTGAAGCGATAAGACACAAGAAAGAATAAAAAAACCGAAAGAAAAGCAATAAAAAGTGCGATTGTTAACAATTTGTTCACAATTTTGTGTGCACTTTGCAATAATCCGATGTTATTATAATACTCGAACAAGGACAGATGTTTGTGGTGGACAGAAGTCCTGACCGAATTATTCTAAATAACCCAATAAAAAAACCGATGCAATGCATCGGTTCTTTTTTATACTTTTATGACAGCACCGTGCCGTCCGCAAGGGTTATTGTGTACCCGTTGAAATTTATCGTGCCGTTATTCGTAAGCGATGTAAGAGTACAGTTTCCCGTAAGGTTCCATACGCTGCCCGCTTCAACCGTTACAACCGCATTGTCGGAAACTGCCGTTCCGTTCTGTGCGTTGTCAACGATATTGACGGTTCCGTTAAATACGCTGTTGCCCTTCAAGGTCATATTAAGCGTTGAAATCGTGTCAACCGAAATATTACCCGAAAGCGTCTGCGAGTCCGCACTGAACACTACCTGTGCGCCGTTGCTGCCCGAAGTACCCCAACCGTGAGAAGCGGAGTTGCCGCAAATTCTCATAAGATATGCGTCCGTATCGTTGTTTGTAAGCGCAACGCCCGAAAGCGTGATATTGCAGGCTGTGTTTGTGATATAGAACATATCGCCGTTATTTGAAGTGAGCGAGCCGCCCGTCATTGTGAAATTGCTTGTGCCGACATCCGCGTCGCCCGACATTGACTGATATATCATCACATTGTGTACATTTTCGTCCGAGCTTGTTCCGTTCGTATCGCTCATATTGCCCATAACCGTGCAATCGGTAAGAGTTATCGAGTTCTTACCCTCTATAACAAGCGCTTCGGAATTGTTTGCCGTGAGCGTTGCGTTTGACACCGTGATTGCCGCCGTCGAATAAACGGCAGGGGAGTTATAACCGTTTGAGGTGTAAGTTCCGCCGTTTACATTGACCGTTCCGCCGCCTCTGTCCGAACGGATTGCCGCCGAGGAGTTGCCCGAGGTGTTAACCGTAAGATTTTCGGCGTTTGTTGTCGCTCCGCCCGTGGTCTGAATACCACCGGAGTTGTCGGCTGTCGTTGTGATTACGGAATCTGAGATGTTTACCGTTGTTCTGCTTCCGTAGCTGAACACGCCGTTGCCGTTTTGTGCAGACGATTTTATTTTTGCGTTTTTAATCGTTACCGTTGCGCCGTTTGTGGCAAGCAAGGTGGCGTTTACGCCGTAAAAGTCGCCGTTTTCCGTGTTTGAGCTTGAGCCCGAGCTTTTGCTGACGGTAATACCGTTAAGTGTTACCTCTGCGCCGTCAACTCTGAGGGCGTTTTCATCGTCGCCCGTAGAAGTATATTCGTTGCCGTTAAATGTGCCGTTTTCATCAATGGTATTTGCGCTTGAGCCCTGCGAGACGCTGCCCGAATTACCCGATGACACCGATATAATTTCCACCGTTTCGGGTTCGTTGCTGTCGTTGAATGTGATTTTAAGAACATCGCCCTCGCTTATGTCGTCAAGCGAAGCCTCCTGCGAATTTTCTGTAACCGTTGCGCCGTCAAGGTCTATTTTTGCGGTCTCATCGCCCGCAGTAAAGCTCTGCATACCGCCGAAGCCGCCCGAGGGAGCCTCGCCCTGCGGGGTTCCGGTCATTTCGGGAGCAGTCTGACCGCTTTGTGCACCGTTTTCTTCCGTACCGTCGCCCGTATTGTCCGAAGAGGACGGCTGTGCCGTTCCCACACCGTTTGAGTCGGGCTTCTCCGGCGGAGTCTGTCCGCTTTGCTGTCCGTCTGTGCTCGGCTTTTCAGGCGGGGTCTGTCCGTCCTGCTGACCGTCTGTACTCGGTTTTTCGGGCGGGGTCTGTCCGTCCTGCTGACCGTCCCCACTCGGCATTTCGGGCTTTTCACTCTCCGAGAGCTCGCCGAGCTGCAAGGTAACCTTTGTGCCTTTTATCGCCGTTACCTTGCCGACAACGGTCTCGTTTGAATAGTCCGTGCTTTTTCCGCAAGCGGTAAAGGATATAATAATTGCCGCCGCGCATAACAAAGCCGTAGCTTTCTTTATTTCGGACCGCCTGTTGTTTTTTCTTTTTTCTGATTTTGTTTTCATAAAGACTCCTCCTGTTCTTTATCTTTGAGCGTATTATATTCGTCGAAGATTGAACAATAATTGAAAAGTCAAAAGTTTTTTTCAAAAAAATTAACCCCTTGTACTTTAGCCGAGCACTCATAAGATACAAAGGGTTGTTTTTATATATTGTATTCTATTTTGCAAGCGGCAGGGTAACCGTAAACTCCACCTTGCCGTCATAGCAGGAAACGCCGATTTTTCCTTTATGTGAAACGGCAATCGCCTTGGCAATGGCAAGTCCGAGTCCGAAATGGCCGTCGTCGTTTCTCGCCTCGTCCTCACGGTAAAACCTTTCAAACAGCTTTTTTCTGTTTTCCTGCGGTATTTCCCGTCCGTCGTTTACAACGGAAAGCTTTGCACATCCGTGTTCGGAAGTGAGCTTTATATCAACGCTTTTTCCGTCCTCGCTGTGTTTTACGGCATTGTCTATAAGTATTGACGAGAGCTGTTTTAATTTGATTTCGTCTCCGTTGACAAAAATACCGTCCGCAATATTTTCCGTCAATTCAAGCCCGTTTTCAAAAGCCACGCTTTCAAAAGGCAGAGCCTCGCCCGAAACCAGACGGCTCAAATCAAGCCTTTGCATATTCGGCGCAACATTTTCCGTCCTTGCAAGCTCTAAAAGCTGTTTTACCAGTGCGCCCATTCTGCCGTTTTCGTATTTTATGTTTTCGAGCCACTTGTTACTTCCGATTTCACGCTCAAGAATTTCGACATTTGCGCTTACTACCGAAACGGGAGTTTTCAACTCGTGCCCCGCGTCGGAAATAAACTGTTTTTGCTTTTCATAGCTCTCCTCGAGCGGAGAAACTATGCGCTTTGCGAGGAAAACCGAAGCAAAGAACACCGCCACAAGCGAAATTCCGCCGAATATCAGCGTGTTTGTAAACAGCGTTGAAATGTTGCCCTGCATTACAATATTATCTATAAAGCAGACAAGGGTATAACCGTCCTTTTCGGTTTTAAGATAAGACAGGCTTCCCTTGGTTCCGTTTTGCGAACCGTTTTTAATTATTTCCTCTGCATATTTTTCAAGCGTTTCATCGGAATAAAGCGTTCCCGAACCGTTGTCGGTTTTAATTACCGTACCGTCGGAGGAAACCGCAACCGAATAGAAGGTGGAAACATCGAATTTATGCTCGTCCTCATGCGGCGGCTGACCGTTTTCGGGCGGCGTTACATCATCCGTCGGCTTCTCCGGCATATCGTCGAGCAGATCGTCGGGGCCGGTCTCCTGCGGTCGTTCAATCGAATATTCCCTTGCATACTGTTCAAGCATACGGCGGTTGTCCGAGGTCATTCTCGCATAGCTTGTCCCGTAAATAACTGCAAAGGTTCCGCCGAGTATCAGCACCATAACAGCCATAATAGACAGAATTATTCTAAGCCTTGATTTCTTAAACATCGCCGCACCTCAACTCATAGCCCACGCCTCGCACCGCTTTTATTTCCGTTTTTGCGCCGACAAAGACGAGCTTTTTCCTCGTAAACGACATATACACCTCAACATTGTTGTATTCGGCGTCGTTTTCATAGCCCCAAATTTTAACCGCAAGCTGTTCTCTCGTCAAAATGCGGTTTTGGTTCGCTATAAGATATTCCAAAATCAGCTTTTCCTTTTCGCTCAAACGGACGCTCTGCCCCGTAGTCTCGCAGGAGAGCTCATATGTGTCCGAATCAAGGGAAATATCGCCGAATTTGAGCCTTCCGTCGGGCGTGTCTATATTGCGCCGCAAAAGCGCACGAAGTCTTGCAAGCAGCTCCTTTGTCATAAATGGCTTTGTGAGGTAATCGTCCGCTCCGCTGTCAAGTCCCGTAACCTTGTCGTCAAGCTCCGCTTTTGCGGTAAGCATAAGTATCGGCGTACGCACGCCGCCTTTTCTCAGCTCCTGCGCTATGTCAAACCCGTTCATTTTCGGCAGCATAACATCAAGAACAATAATATCGTAAACTCCGCTTTGTGCCGCTTCAAGCCCCGCCATTCCGTCATATCGGCAGTCTGCGGTATAGCCCTCACGCCGTAGTATCTCACAAAGTGCCTGCGCCATTCTTTTTTCGTCTTCGACAAGCAAAACTCTCATTGCCGCACCTCCGAAAGTAACCGATTTTTTATTATTGTATATTCCGAAGATTGAATTTTTATTGAAATCAGCCGTTCAAAAGCTCTTGCTGCTTTTTCTTACTGAAGCTGTGCAAAACAAGGGAATAAGCCTTTTCGAGCATATCCCTCAAAACCCCGTCGGGAACATTTCCGTCCGCTTCAACCGAGTTCCAATGGGTTTTGTTCATATAGTAGCCTGGGATAATATCCTCGTATTCTTTTCGCAGGAATTCATTTTCAAGCGGTTCTCCCTTGAGCGTGATGTACTTCGGCACATTTTGACCGTTGAGACACACCGCCGCAAACATTTTATCCCCGATTTTATATCTTATCCAATTCCAATCCGCCTGGAAGTCCTTTTGCACGGCGGGAAGCTTTAGTAAAAATTCATCTATCCACTCGTATTTCATATTTTACTCCTTTGACGGCACCTGCGAAAGATAGCCGAATATCTCTTTCAGAGTGTCCAACGGCTCCTGCATTTCCGTAATTTTAACGCTTATATACTTCTTGCCGAAATCGCATACCGATACCCGTCCTCTCAACTGTGAGGAAAGGTTCAGCACCATACTTGTGGGTATCTCGTTGATATAGAGTATAACATTTCTGCCTTTTTGACCGATTTCATATATGCCGTATTTGGAAGCCGTGTTACGAAGCAGTGAAATGTCTATAAGTCCGTTTACCGAGGTCGGAATGTCTCCGTATCTGTCAAGGAGCCCATCCTTTACATCCTCGGCGTCCTCGACCGAACAGATGTCTGCAATTCGCCTGTATATGGCAAGCCTCTGCGGAACACTGTCAATGTAGGTTTCGGGAATATGAGCGTCAATCTGCATATCGATAAGGCAGTCCTTTTTGGGAGTCTGCGGCTTCTCACCCTTTTCCTCGCTGACCGCTTCGCCGAGCAGTTCAAGATACATATCGTAGCCGACCGCTTCCATATGTCCGTGCTGCTGCGCTCCGAGCACATTGCCCGCACCTCTTATTTCAAGGTCACGCATAGCTATCTTAAATCCCGAACCGAACTCGGTATATTCTCTGATAGCCTCGAGCCTTTTCTGCGCTATCTCCGACAGCTCCTTGCCCCGTTTGAAGGTAAAGTACGCCGACGCACGCCTTGCGCTTCTGCCCACACGGCCCCTTATCTGATGAAGCTGTGCAAGTCCGAGCTTGTCTGCGTCCTCAATTATCAGCGTATTGCAGTTTGAGACATCAACGCCCGTTTCGATTATCGTCGTACAGACAAGTATGTCAATCTCGCCCTCGAGAAGAGCACGCCATATATCGCTTAATTCATCCTCCGCCATTTTTCCGTGAGCGGTGGCAATCCTCGCATCGGGAAGATATTCCTTTATCTCCGCCGCCTTGCGCTCGATGTCCTCAACACGGTTGTAAAGATAATAAACCTGTCCGCCCCGTCGCAGCTCCTTTTCCATTGCCTCGGCGAGCACGCCCATATCCTGCTCAATAACATAGGTCTGAACGGGGTGTCTGTCCTGCGGAGCCTCCTCGATAACCGACATATCCCTTATACCCGACATCGCCATATTGAGCGTCCTCGGGATAGGCGTAGCCGAAAGAGTCAGCACATCGACATAAGGAAACTTTTCCTTGAGCTTTTCCTTTTGGGCAACGCCGAAGCGCTGTTCCTCGTCAACTATCAGCAAACCGAGGTCCTTGAACTGAATATCCTTTGAAATAAGCCTGTGCGTACCGACAATAATATCCACAGAACCTCGCTTAATGTTTTTGATTATCTTTTCCTGCTCCTTCGGAGTCCTGAAGCGTGAGAGCATTTCGATCTCAACGGGGAAGCCGTCGAACCTTGTCGAAAGAGTCCTGTAATGCTGGAGTGCAAGGATTGTTGTCGGAACAAGTATTGCGCACTGCTTGCCGTCCGCAATGCACTTGAACGCCGCTCGCAGCGCAACCTCAGTTTTACCGAAGCCGACATCGCCGCAGAGAAGTCTGTCCATGGGATAAGGTTTTTCCATATCGCCCTTTATTTCGTCAACGGAACGTAGCTGGTCTGGGGTTTCGTCGTAGGGAAAACGCCTCTCAAAGTCGGACTGCATATCCATATCCGGCGAAAAAGCAAAACCCTTTGACTGTCTGCGCTTTGAATAAAGAGCTATAAGCTCGTCAGCCATATCCTTGACCGCCGCACGGACCTTGTTTCTCGTCTTTTCCCATTCCGCACCGCCGATACGGTTGAGCTTGACGCCCTTGCCGTTTTCCTCGTGCGGACCTATATATTTTGAGACAAGGTCAAGCTGTGTGACGGGAACATAAAGCACATCGTTCTTTGCGTACTTTATCTTAATATAATCCTTGACTATCTTTCCGACTTCAAGCTTCTGTATGCCGTCGAAAATACCGATACCGTGCATACGGTGAACGACATAGTCGCCCTTGTGAAGCTCGTCAAGCGAATGTATGCCCTGTCCCTTTTTGAAATTGTATTTTGTCCTGCGCTTTGACGACATTGCGTTCCTGCCGTAGGTGAACACATAAAATTTATCGTTCGGATAGGCGAAGCCGCCCGAAAATGCCCCTTGCAGAACGCAAACCCTGCCGCGCGGAAATTCCTTGGGCTCAAATGTAAAATACAGTGCAGGCGTGCCCTCGTTTTCGAGGTCGTCAGCAAGCGTTTTTGCCGCTTTCTCCGTGCCGCCCATAACGACAACGGTCGAGTTTTTATCGAGAAGCGGGGAAACATCGTCCAAAAGTATATCAAGCTTGCCGTTCCAAACGGGAAGCTGTGTTGTCGTAAATGAAATCAGGTCCTTTACGGGTATGTCAAAACTGCCTCTCGCAAAGTTATCAAAGTATACTATTTTGTGTTTTTCATATTCCTTGAACAGCTCTGCAAGCGTTAGATAATATTTGTCTAAACCGTTGCAAAGCACTCCGTCCTCAAACAAGGTCTTGATTTCCTCGTTCATCAGCTTGACGCAGTTTGTCGCCCTTTCCTTAACATTTGCGCTGTCGCAGACAACGGTAAGATACTCCCCGTCGGCATAGTCGAATATCGTGCTGAACTCTCCGTAGGCGAGCGCAAGATATTTGTCCTCGGAGGTAAGCTTTACTCCCGAGTCAAGCCTTTCAATGTCGGAAAGCAAAATTTCCTTTGCCTTTTTCGAGCCCTTGCCCTTGACCGTCTTTGAAAATTCCTCTATTTTTTGCTTTAATTCGTCGTCGCTTGAAAACAGGATTTCGGTTGACGGCATAACGGAAAACTCTTCGACCTTGTCCGCACGCCTTTGGCTGTCAACATCAAAATGCGACATACTCTCCACCGTGTCGCCCCAGAAATCAATACGCACGGGCATTTCGCTGTCGGGGGAAAACAAATCGAGTATTCCTCCTCGCACCGAAAACTGACCCACGCCCTCGACCATATCGCAGCGGGTATAGCCCGAAGCCGTAAGCACTTCAAGCACTCTGTCAAGCGGCGTGTCCTTGCCGACCTTTAATGTCAGCGAGTGTTTTTTCAGCTCGTCTCTCGGTATTGTCCTTTGCATTGCCGCTTCGACCGAGCACACCGCAACATCAATGTTGCCCTCAAGCATATTTGAAAGCACTTTAAGCCGCCTTTGCTCATATTCGTGTGAGCGGAACTCGGCGCCGTTGAACGCAAAATCACGCTCGGGATAAACCAGCGCATTCAGACCGAAGACCTTTAAGTCCTCGCAAAATTTTGTAGCCGACGACTCGTCGGGCATGACAACAAGCGCCTTGTGCGATTTATCCGCACAAAGCGAGCTTATCAAATGAGCCTTGTGTATGGCGGTAAGCCCCAAAACACCGAGCGGAGTTTTACCGTTCTTTACCGCTTTTTCAAGCTCCTTATATTCGGGCGATTTACTCAACGCCTCTTTGAAAGCAGACATAGTTAAAAATTATCTCCTATGAATTAAACTTGTTCATTGCTTCGTCAATATTTCCGTCAAGCATAAGCAAAAGTGCGTCGCAGGCGTTGTCTATCGCCTCTTTGAGCGGCTTTGCCTCATCCTTTTTGAATTCCGACAGCACCCAATCCGCAAGGTCATAGTCCGGGTGCGGCTTTTTGCCGACGCCGATTTTTATCCTCGGGAAATTTGTGCTCGAAATGCAGGAAATAATGCTTTTTATTCCGTTGTGACCGCCGTCCGTGCCCTTTCTTTTAATTCTGAGCTTTCCGACATCCAACGAAATATCGTCAAAAATAATTATTACATTTTCGGGCGGTATCTTATAAAAATTTACCGCTTCCCGAACCGCTTCGCCGCTTAAATTCATATAGGTCTGCGGTTTCATTACGATAACACGGTGCGAATTTATAACCGTGTCGGCAATAAGAGCCTTGAATTTGAGCTTATTTATCTTAAAGCCGTGCTTTTCTGCAAGCTCGTCGACGCACAAAAAGCCCGAATTATGCCTTGTGAGGGTATATTTTTTCTCGGGATTTCCGAGCCCTACCACAAGGAATTCAGGCGTGCCGACAGTCTTGCCTTTTTTGTTAAGTCTGTCAAACATAATTTTCCTCTTGTTGTTTATTCGCTGTCTTTGTTTATTCTCCAGCCGAGCTTGTTTACCTGCCTTGCCCTTGCAATTCCGAGCGAAGAGTCCGGAACATCCTCAGTTATGGTCGAGCCTGCCGCAGTATATGCGCCCTCGCCGACGGTTACGGGAGCGACAAGGTTTGTGTTACAGCCTATAAAGGCGTCGTCCATAATCTTCGTTCTGAACTTTGCCTTGCCGGTATAGTTTACGGTTACCGTGCCGCAGCCGAAATTTACACGCTTGCCGACATCGCTGTCGCCGACATAGGTCAGGTGCGATACCTTTGTTCCCGTGTCGATATTCGAGTTTTTGACCTCGACGAAGTTGCCGAGATGTACGCTGTCGCCGACAACCGAATTGGGTCTTATATGAACATACGGACCTATATTACAGCCGCTTTTAACCGTTGACTGATAGCACTGAACATTGTCGAGAATGACATTGTCGCCGACCGTGCTGTTTTCAATCAGGGTGTTGGGTCCAATTCTGCAAGCCTTGCCGATTTTAACATTGCCCCTTATAATCGTTCCGGGCAAAATCATCGTGTCAACGCCGATTTCAACATCGGGCTCAATCATAACGCTGTCGAAGCAGGGGATATCAACGCCTGCCTCAAGGTGCTTAACAAGCTCGTTTTTCCTTGCCGTTTCATTGAGATAGAAAAGGCGTTTTCTGCTGTTTGCACGCAAAACTATATCGGGAGAGTCGGCATAAAAGGTGTTTACCTTTCCGCCGAAGTTTATAATCTCCTTGACTGCGTCGTCAACGGCGTCCTTATGATATTTTATACAGGTCTCAAAGCTTTTGAGAAGCGTCTGTGCGTCAAACCAATACGAGCCCGAGCTTACCTCGTTTATCTTCTTCTCCTCGCTCGTCGCCGCCTTTTCTTCGACTACGGAAAGGAAATTTCCCGCCCTGTCCCTGACAATTCTCGAATATCCGAAAGGCATATCCACCTGCGTGCTGACAACCGTAACCTTATTGTCGCTGTTGATATGCTCAGCCATTGCGTTTCTGAGAATTACGGGGTCGATAAGCGGCGCGTCGCCTCTGACAACAAGGATATTTCCCTCGCCGTGCTTTTTGATAAAGTCAATCGACTCTTCCTCAATCTGCTTTCTCTTATATGTTGTGCAGCCCGAAAGCTCGGCAAACGGCGCAATGGCCACATCGTTATCGGAAACGACAACCGAAATGTCGTCAATTCCGCATTTTCTGACCGCATTTATTACCCAACCGATAATCGGCTTTGACAGCAGATTCATCATATAGATTGAACGGTAGGATTTAATGTTCGGATTTTCCTCTGTTGCCAGAATTACCGCTGCGCATTTCTTAATCATATTGACGCCTCACTTTCAGTTTTCGACAAAATACTTTTCATACCAGAGCAGGAACGAATAGACCGACCATATTTTTTTCATATTGTGCGCCGTTCCCGCCTTGTGCTCGTTGAGCAGTTTCATTATATAATCACGGTTAAAGAACATAGCCGCTTCGTCCGACTCGAATTTTTCTTTTACCATACCGTAGAACTCGTCTCTCTTGAGCCAGTCGTTCAGCGGTGTGAGGAAGCCCGTCTTTCTCATTGACGAGGTCTCCTTCGGCAGCTCCTTTGCCGCAGCGCCTCTCAATGCGACTTTTGTGGTTTCGTCGTTTACCCTGTACTTTGACGGGATTTGCAAAGCCACCTTGAGCATTTCCTTGTCGAGGAACGGAACACGCAATTCAAGCGAATTCGCCATACTCATTCTGTCCGCCTTGACAAGTATGTCCTGAACAAGCCATGTTCTTATGTCGGCATACTGCATCTTTGTGATGTCGTCCTCGCCCTTAACCTCGTCAAAGAACTGCTTGGTGTATGTCCACGGCTCCTTTGACGGAATTTTCTTTGAAAGGACCTTGTCAAGCTCCGAATGATTGTAGACATAGTTGCATCTGATAAATCTCTGCTCAATCGGGTACCTGCCCCTTGTCAAAAATCTTTTTCCGTGGAAAGCGGGCATCTTTTCCGCAATACCTCCGAGCACATTTCTTATGCCCTGCGGAACCTTCATATATTTTTCAAAGTCAAGCGGCTCTCTGTAATAGTGATAACCGCCGAAAAGCTCATCTGCACCCTCGCCCGAAAGCACAACCTTTACCTGCTCGGAAGCGAGCTTCGCAAGGAAATAAAGTGCGAGTGCCGAGGGGTTGGGAAGCGGTTCGTCCATATAATACTGAACCATGGGCGCAACGCCGAAATACTCTTCCGCCGTAATCTTTTTGGTAAAGTTCGGAACATCCTCGTGCTCGGCAAACTTGACAGCCCTGTCAAGCTCGGAATATTTTTCCTCCGCATAGCCTACTGAAAAGGTCTTTACCTTGTTTCTCTTTGCCATCTCGTGAACGACATAGCTTGAATCGACGCCGCTCGAAAGGAAACAACCGACCTCAACATCGGCAATTCCGTGCGCCACCGTTGAGCCCTTGAAGGTCTCGTCGATAAGATTTTCCCAATATTCTATGCTCTTTGTGTCGTCAATATCGTATTCGGGAGTAAAGTATCTCTGCGTGTTGAACACGCCGTTTTCGTATTCAAAATAACTGCCGGGTTCAAGCTTATAAACATTTCTGAACAGCGTTTCTGTGGTGGGAATGTACTCAAAGCAGAGATAGTCGGGAATTCTCTCCTCGTTAAGCTCTTTTTTGAAAAGCGGATTTGAAAGGAAAGACTTTATCTCAGAACCGAAAAGGAAGTTGCCCTCGTTGAGATAATAGAAAAACGGCTTTATACCGAAAATATCCCTTGCACCGAAAATCTTCTTCGTGTTCTTATCCCAGATAACGAACGCAAACATACCTCTGAGCCTTGTAAGAATATCCTTACCGTATTCCTCAAAGCCGTGAAGTATAACCTCCGTATCGGTCTTTGTCTTGAAAATATGACCTTTTTCGACAAGCTCTTTTCTTATTTCCTGATAATTATAAATTTCGCCGTTGAAAACGATGACCCTTGTGCCGTCCTCGTTGGTAATCGGCTGACTTCCGCCGTCAAGGTCGATAATAGAAAGCCTGCGGAAGCCCAAAGATACCTCGGAATCGACATAATAGTCATCCTGGTCGGGTCCTCTGTGGACAATCCTGTCCGCCATGGCCTTGATTATTTTCTGATTTGTTTCTTTGTCATTTTCGGCGTTTACATAGCCTACAAATCCGCACATATATTTACCTCTTAAAAAATATTACGCTTTAAGCTTCTTGCCGCAGGCAAGTATGCTCGCCCTTGCAAGACATTCCATTGAATCGACAACATCGGGGCGGTCAATCTTAAAGTCCTTTTTGATAACCGACAGCTCCGTACAGCCGAGTACAACAGCGTCGCAGCCCTGCTTTTTCATCTCGCCGATTATCCTCTGAAATTCAAATATATCGACCTCTTCGCCCGCCTTGACCTGATTGTAAATGATATTCATCAGCGACTTCTGGTCATATTCCGACGGAACGACGCATTCCAAATTATGCTTTTCGATAATGTTCTGATACGCCTTTGATTTAAGCGTTCCGACCGTCGCAAGAACGCCTATCTTTTTAAGATTCGGTATTGTTCTTTCGCAGTAGCAGACCGTCTCTTCAAGGATATTGATTATCGGAATGTTTATGCTCTTCTGAATTTCGTCATAGAAATAGTGCGCCGTGTTGCACGGAATGACGATAAAATCACAGTTGTCGTCCTCCAGCAGCTTTGCGTCCTTAATCATAACGGGCAAAGGGTTGGGCTTTGTCTTGTCAAGGATGTAATCCGTTCTGTCGGGTATTGACGAATGGTTCAGAATTACCATCGCAATATGCTCCTGGTCCGTTTTTGCGTCGGTCATTTTAACGACAAGGTCAGCAAAATATATCGTTGCAAGCGGGCCTACGCCGCCGAGAACTCCTAAAATCTTTTCTTTCATATTTTCACATTCTTATTAAAAATATTTTTTGAACTTCCTGTACTGGTTAAGCAGTGCCGCCCTCGCATAGAAGTTGTGCTTGAGGTTTTTATCCTCCTTGTAAAGCAGGGGATAGGTAACCTTTCCCTCTTTGAAAAGCTTCCTTGCAAGGTCCTTGAAATCGCTTTCGGGAACATATTTCATAATAACGCCCTTTGGCACTACCGAATAAAGATTTATGTTGTCCGCAACGGTGTAGTCGTCAAGTTTATTGTAAATGTAGTCGTCAACAATCCACTTGACCGTGTTGAAGCCGCTGCCCGTAACATAGAAATTGCTTCTTCCGAGACGAACATTGATTTCAAAGAACTTATATTTTCCGTCCCTCTCGTCGTATTTTATGTCAAAATTCGCAAATCCGACATAGCCTATGTGTTCAAGGAACTTTGTAGCCGCCGCAACAATATCGGGATTTACCTCGTTGATAATCGCAACTGGGTTACCGATAGCGGTCGGCGTGTGGTCCTCCAGCAGGGTTCTGCCGAGAGCCGCAAAACGCACCTTTGAGTTTTGGTCGCAATAGCAGGTAAGCACCCTCATATAGGTGTCGTCGCCGGGGATTTTATCCTGAATAAGGAATTTATAGTTGTAACTCGACTTTTCGAGGTTTGCAAGCATTTTACGCAAATCCTCCTCGTTGTCGAACGAAAAGACCTTTTTCTTGCCCTCGAATTTTGCGTAGTGGTACATTGCGGAGTTTGCGGGCTTCGCAATTACGGGGTATTTGAAATTGAATTTAAGGTCGTTTTCCTTTCCGCACTCATAGACATAGGTTTCGGGATAGTCAAGACCGAGCTCTTCAAAAATCTCATAGAACTTATCTTTAAGAACTATCTTGTTAAGCAAATCCTCGTCGATATACGGAACTATATAATACGGTTCAAGCACCTTTTTCGACTCGATAAGCGCCCTGACATACCAGTCGCCGCAACCGAGAACGATGAGCTTCTTTTTGCCCTCGAATTCCTTGCCTATTTCAAGAAGCTTTTCAACAAGAACCTCTTTCTTTTCAAGTCCGGGGAAAATTCTGTTTTCGATTATATCGGAATTTGCGATATATCCGCCCTCCGACATACTCAACACAAGAGATTTGATATGATATTCCTCGTGGAAGCTCCTTGCGAGCGAATACGCCGTTATGTCGGCGCCGAGTATAACCGGGAGAAATTCTCTCTCTTCAAAATGCATAAAACACTACCTCTTTACACTGTTATATGTATCATTTAATTATAGAATATTACAATATCGGTGTCAAGCAAATCAAGGGTAAAAACAAGCCTAAAAAACGCCGCAATATCGCTTTATTGTTGTCACAACTCATCAATATATACTGTTTACATTTGGCAAAAATTGATTTATAATATTTTTTAAGAAATTACTTTTGTTCAGGAGGTCACAGAAATGAAAAAACTCAACAGATTTACAGCGTTTATGGGAGCGAAATTCTCCCCGATTTTCAGCAAGGCCGTCTATAAAAGTATGCGAAAAAAGCCGATTTCCCCGATGACGCTCAAAAAGGCAAGCGAGCTTAACGACATTGATTTTGAAAAGACAAAGTTTGTCGCTCACAGAGGTCTTTCCGGCGTAAATCCCGAGAACACCGCTCCGTCCTTTGAGGCGGCGGGCAAGCACGGCAATTTCTACGGTATAGAGTGCGACACACATATGGCGACCGACGGCGTATGGATGGTTGCGCACGACCCCAACCTCGAAACGCTTTTCAGCGGCGAGGGCGATATAAAGGAACATTCGAGCGAAGAACTCTTAAAGCTTAAAATGCTCCGAGGCGCGAACATCGGCAAACACCTCAATGTTAAGATGTGCACGCTTCAGGAATATATCGACATATGCAAAAAATACAACTGCCGTCCGATTATCGAGATAAAGGACCCGAGAACCGATAAAATGCAGAGCTTTTACGATATGCTCAAAAAGAACGGAATTGAAAAGACCTGCGTTGTAATCTCGTTTATTCTGGAAGACCTTCAGGCACTCGGAAAGATAGACAAGGACATTGAAATGTGGTACCTCGTCAATTATCTTACCGACAAGAACATTCAGCAGGCGGTTGACAGCGGTTGCAAGGGTATGGACTTTTCGTCCGACTTCAACGCTCCCCGTCCCGAGATGATAAAGAAACTCCTTGACAAAGGTCTCGTTGCGGCTTGCTGGACCGTTGACGACAAATACCATCTTGACGCTATGGTAAACGCAGGCGTTACCTACATCACAACAAATTCTATTTTACCCGAATAACCGAGGAGAAATTATGGCAAAATTCTGTCCGCTGTTTTCGTCATCGAGCGGAAATTCAATTTATATAGGCTGCGGCGAAAACGGCGTGCTTGTCGATGTCGGCGTGAGCGCAAAGAAAACCGATACGGCACTTTACGACATCGGTGTTGACCCGGATACCGTGAGCGCAATATTCGTAACTCACGAGCACTCCGACCATATAAGCGGCTTGAGGGTGTTTGCCTCCAAGCACAACATCAAGGTCATTGCACTCGAAAAGACCTTGGAGTATCTTGAAGAGAACACTTTTCAGGGCAAAAAAATTGAAACGGCTGTAATAGACGAAAACGGATATGACGCAAACGGAATATTCGTAAAGCCGTTCCGAACCTCGCATGATGCGGCAGAAAGCTGCGGATATGTCATTGAAACTCCCGACGGCAGAAAAATCTCCGTCGCCACCGACCTCGGTGTTATGACAAGCACCGTACATAACGCAATTTGCGGTTCCGACCTTGTGTTACTCGAATCAAATCACGACATCCGTATGCTCGAAAACGGTCCGTATCCTTATTCGTTGAAAAAAAGAATACTCGGCGAAAAAGGACATCTGTCAAACGATTCCTGCGCCGACGAAGCGGTTAAGCTTATCGAAAGCGGAACAACAAGGCTTATTCTCGGCCATTTGAGCAAGGAAAACAACTTCCCCGAGCTTGCATATCAGACCACATATGCGTCTCTTACTTGTGCGGGCGCAAAGGAGGACAGCGACTATATTCTCAAGGTCGCAAAACCCGTCTGGGACTCAAAGGCGGTGATGCTTTGATAAGCATAACCGTAATAGCCTTGGGAAAGCTCAAGGAAAAATATATGCGTGAATTTTCCGAAGAATACCAAAAGCGGCTCTCGGCATACTGTAAGCTGAATATCGTTGAGCTCACGCCCAAGCCCTTGTCCGACAACCCCTCGGAAAGCGAAATAAAAAACGCCCTTACCGCAGAGGCGCAGCAGATAAAGCAGAAAATTCCGTCAAATTCATATGTTTTTTCAATGTGCATTGAGGGCAGACAAACATCGAGCGAAGCGTTTAGTCGAAAATTGTCTGAAATCGCGGTAAACGGAAAAAGCAATATAGTTTTCATAATCGGCAGCTCGTTCGGCTTAAGCGATGAGATTAAAAATATATCGGATTTCAAATTTTCAATGTCCGAAATGACCTTTCCACATCAGATGGCAAGAATAATGCTGTTGGAGCAGATATACAGAGCATTCCAAATTTCAAACGGCGGCAAATATCACAAATAAATTACAGAGGCGATAGTATGAGCGTATATGTTATTGACTATGAAAACACATCGGTAGCAGGCTTGACGGGTATCGAAAAGCTTTTGGACACCGATGTTGTAGTTGTCTTTTTCAGCACAAATGCGCCGAAAATCGACATCAAGGCTGTTGAAAAAATTCAAAAGTCCAATGCAAAGACCGTTTTCAAAGAGGCAAATGTCAAAATCACGGGTACGGATAAAATTTTCCACGATGCCCTTGACGCACAGCTTGACACATATATCGGCTATCTCATGGGCAAGTATAACGACAAGGAAACAACCTATTATATTGTTTCCAAGGACCAAGGTTTCTCGTTTGTTTGCCAATATTGGTGCAACCGAGGCTACAGCGTCAAACAAATTCAGGAAATCTGCGAGGGCAACAATTCGGAGGAAATCGAAAAGATTGAAAACAGCGTTATTGAAATAATTGGCGACCGCACAATTTCAAAAACAATATCAAAAATCACCATAACCTGTAAGACAAAAGAGGGGATACACAACGCCCTTGTAAGAAAATTCGGCGAAACCGACGGCAACGCATATTTTGCAAAAATCAAGCCGCTGTTAAAGGGTAAAAAATAAGCGGTACAAATTACATACTTTAATCATCGCGGGATAAAATATTATCGGTGATTAAATGAAAAACAAAGACGACTCATATAAAAGGCTTGAGGAAAGTTCGACATATATCCCCGACTCTCCGGAGACAGACTATGAAATGTTGAACAAATACGGCACATATGAAATTCAGCCGACCTCCGAAACCGAAAACTTTTTTCCCGCCATATCCCAGGGAATGCCCGAAAAAGGTTTGAAACCCACAAATAAAAATCACGGAATAAAGAAGAACGGCAACTCGCATTGAGTTGCCGTTTTTACTTGAGATAAAACAATACTTGCTTCCGATAATGTTCGGTCTTTTCTGATAATTGCATATTGCCGACAGCGTCGGACAGGGCAGCGCCCATAGGGCGAGGTAATAGTGAAGATGTGAAAGTTGTATAATAAAAACGGACAGCACAATAAAAAAACATAGCGCAAGGGCGTGCGTTGCCGTATCGGTAGGGCGGGGGCTTGCTCCCGCCGTTATTTTTTATATGAAATTACCCATGAAGTTCCGCTCCCTCCCCGAGGGAGCCTATGTCGGACAGCCGAAAGGGCTGTCCCTACGGTTGTATATATAATTATCCCGCCCCAAACGGAAAATTTCCGTTCGGGGCGGGGGTGTGTTATTTAATAATATCAAATCAAAGAATATTGTTGCTCGACATATTCATAATGATCTGTGCCATTTCTGCTCTGTTGGCATTGCCTGCGGGGTTAAGTCTGCCGTTGCCGCCGACAACATGGTTTTCTGCCGCCCAAGCAACCGCCGTTCTTGCCCAATCGCTTACATTACCGCCGTCGGGATAGCCTGCAAGTACTGCGTCAACCTCGCCCGAAGCAGCGCCGTTGCAGTAATTGTAGAAAATGAGGCAAGCCTGTTCTCTCGTAATCGGGTCGCCTACACCGAATTTGCCGTTTGCGTAACCCGAAAGAATATGGTTGTCTTTAGCCCATGCAACAGCCGCAGAATAATAATCGTTTGCCGGAACATCCGCAAAACCGCCGTTCTGTCCTGCGTATGCAGAAAGGTCAGCGCCTGCGATTTTAGCAAGTACAACTACAAAATCCTGTCTCTGGATGTTGTTTGCAGGTCCGAAATAACCGTTGCCGTAGCCGCTGAAATAATTGTGTTCAACATTGAACAAAACAGCGTCTGTGTACCATTCGCCATAAACAACATCCGGGAAAAGTCTGTATTCAAAGCCGTTTGAGTTTGCATATGTCTGAGCTGCAGTGCCGGGTCTGCCGCAAACAACAAAGTCTGTCCATCTTACAACGCTGTAACCCGAGTCGGAAGAGTCATCTTCTACAATCGAATAACCGAAAGCCGCATCTCCCACGGAAGTAACACTTGCGGGAATATTTACAAAATCAAGACCGTCGCAAGCAAAGAAAGCACCGTCATCGATTGTTTTAAGCGAATTCGGGAATTTAATGTTTGTGATGGATACGCAAAGCTCAAAAGCGCCTTCGCCGATTGTCTCCAAGCCCTCGTTGAACTTAACGCTTGCGAGGTTATAGCATACATCAAATGCATAATCGCCTATCGACTTAACGCTTGCGGGGATTGTAACGGAAAGCAAATTTTCATTTTCCGCAAAAGCCTCATCGCCGATAGCCGATACAGCCTTACCTGCGATTGTGTCGGGAATTTCAACATTTGAAGCGGAGCCGTTATATTTTGTAATTGTAACGGTACCGTCAGAGCCTGTTGTGTAGCTGAACGCACTTTCGGGCGTTGCCGCAAATGAGCCGACAGGCAGCATTGAAATTGCCGTTATTATCATAACCAATGATAACAATACGGATAAAATTTTTGTCTTTTTCATAGAGTCCTCTCCTTAAAGATTATATCAACAGCCGCACGGAGTGCAACATATTGCCTACACCGCAAAACCCGACAAAATAAGTGTAATTTGTTCATATTTGTTTGTTGGATTGGTTTGCTTTTTTAATTTTAATATATATTTTTGTTCTTTCTATATTTTAGACAGTTTGTTCTATTTGTCAATCATTAAAAATTATATATTTTATAATTGTTTCGGTGATACAGATGAAGTTCTTACGAATACGGAACCTGAGAGAAGACAATGATTTGACCCAAAAAGAGCTCGGAGAAAAGCTCAATATACCACAGCGCACTTACGCCTACTACGAAAGCGGTCAGCGCACCATTCCGCCGGAAGTTCTCATTAAGCTTGCGGATTTTTATGATGTGTCGGTTGATTATATATTGGGCAGAACAAACATACTCAAGCACTGAAAAAATTGAAGGGAGGTTCAATGAACCGCCCGATTTTTGACATCGGCTTTTTAATATGGTAAAATAAATTCACACAATATTACAGGAGGGGCATATATGTTCAATAATTCGGGAGAAAAAATTCAATTATTTGCAAAAATTCTTTTTTGGCTTGAAGCAATAGGCGGTTCTATCGTTTCAATAGTTTTCGCTGTCGGCGAATACAGCGGGGGCTTCATTGCAATCGGCGGTATAATCGCAAGTGTTGTAACGGCATATATCACCACCTTGTTCTTGACGGCGTTCGGAGAGCTTGTTCAAAACACAAAAGCCATCGCTTCACAGACAAAGGGCATACATAATACCGACTCGCACATTGCAAGCTCTCCCGCACAGTCGGTTGCGGCAAACAACTCTGTCGGCGACAAACAGCCGATTGCGAACGCACCGTCAAATAAAACCGAGCAGTCAAAAGAGCGTGAAAAGGAAGATTTGTATCAATTCGCTTTAGCTCACATAAAAGAGGGCAAAAAGATGAATATAACATCGGCGATAAAAGACCTCGAGTTGCTTTCGGGCTATAAAGATGCCGATAAACTTCTTGAAGAATGTAAACAAAAATTAAAAGATTTACAGTAATTTGCTTATAACCAAACAGGGCAGTTCAATGAACTGCCCTGTTTTTATTGTTAAACCGTTATTTCAAAATTTTTTGACCTTTACTCTGCGTCGACCGTGCATTTTCAAGCAAGTAAATAATAAGCATGGCTTCTCCTATATCAAACAGCACCGCCGAAATCACACTGCTTATATTGCTGAAAACATTTGCTCCGCTTGTGAACTGCGAAATTACTCTTCCGACAACCTCAACGCCAATGCCTATCCAAATATAATTCTTGCTTCCGTTTTTTATGCCTATTCCGAAAAGAATAAACATTGCGGCAACCAAACAAGCACATATGCAGCTGATTACAACATCCTTTACGGAGTAGCTGTCAGAATATACGGCAATCGGAATTATGCCTGCAAACTTAAACGCCGCACCTATAAACATAAATACCGCCGCAGAGCCGAAAGAGGATTTGCCTTGCTCGCCGCCGTTTTTACTTTCGGTCATTGCGGATAATATAAACACAACCATTGCGACATAAAAGAATATATCCGATAAATACGACGGTATCGCCTCAAAATTCCTCGGTTCGGAAAATCCGCCCGTCACAGAGCTCTTTATAAAGAACCTTTCAAAAAATTTTGTTATCTGACCCAACACCGATAAAATATACCATCCGACAAGCAAGCCCTTGTTTTTGTTGAGAATACCGAATGCAAATATCAGTGAAACCGCAAACACAGGTACTGAACTCAACGCAACAACCAATATTTTTGTCGCTACTGTGCTGTCTGTGCCGCTGAGTAAGGTCGATATTACCACGGTCAGCACGCCGAACACGGCACTTAAAATTACAAGTTTACCCGCAATGTCAGTATATGATTTTTTCATAATACGCACCCCTTTTGAACAATCATATCATATTTTTTCGGGCGTTTCAATATTTTTCGATTTGCCGCACAATTCACAGCACAAAAAAAGACACCCTCAAGAGGGTGTCTTAATCTGTTTTAGGTTATTATGCCTTCATTGCTTCTTCAACAGCAACTGCAACTGCAACGGTAGCGCCAACCATCGGGTTGTTGCCCATACCGATAAGTCCCATCATCTCAACATGAGCCGGAACAGAGGAGGAGCCTGCGAACTGAGCGTCCGAGTGCATACGACCCATTGTATCGGTCATACCGTATGAAGAGGGGCCTGCTGCCATGTTGTCGGGGTGAAGTGTACGGCCTGTGCCGCCGCCCGATGCAACAGAGAAGTACTTAACGCCGTTTTCAACGCACCATTTCTTGTATGTGCCTGCAACAGGGTGCTGGAATCTTGTCGGGTTGGTTGAGTTACCTGTGATTGAAACGCCGACATTTTCAAGCTTCATTATAGCAACGCCCTCGGGAACATTGTCAGCGCCGTAGCACTTAACATCAGCTCTCGGACCGTTTGAGAAAGCTCTCTGCTCCGTAACCTTAACGGTTTCGGTGTAGGGGTCAAACTCTGTTTCGCAATATGTGAAGCCGTTGATTCTTGAAATGATATAAGCTGCGTCCTTACCGAGACCGTTCAGAATAACTCTGAGGTTCTTCTGACGAACCTTGTTTGCGTTAAGAGCGATTTTGATTGCGCCCTCAGCGGCAGCAAAGCTCTCGTGTCCTGCAAGGAAGCAGAAGCACTCTGTCTCTTCGGAAAGAAGCATCTTACCGAGGTTTCCGTGGCCGAGACCTACCTTACGGTTTTCCGCAACGGAACCGGGGATACAGAAGCTCTGAAGTCCTACGCCGATAGCAGCCGCAGCGTCTGCAGCCTTTGTGCAGCCCGACTTGATTGCGATTGCCGCACCTACTGTGTAAGCCCACTTAGCGTTCTCAAAGCAGATAGGCTGTGTTTCCTGTACGATTGTATAGGGATCAATGCCTTTTTCCGCACAAATTTCTTTACATTCGTCGATTGACGAAATGCCGTATTCTTTAAGAGTTGCGAGGATTTTAGCCTCACGTCTTTCGTAACCTTCAAACTGTGCCATTGTTAAATCCTCCTTCTCTTATTCTTTTCTCGGATCGATATACTTAGCGGCTTCGTCAAATCTGCCGTAAGTTCCGATTGATTTCTTGTATGCTTCGTTGGGTTCCATACCCTGCTTGATGAAGTCTGTCATCTTGCCGAGTGAAACGAACTCATAACCGATAACCTCGTCGTTTTCGTCAAGAGCCATTCTCGTGCAGTAGCCCTCTGTCATTTCAAGGTAACGAACGCCCTTTGACTTTGTGCCGTACATTGTGCCGACCATTGAACGGAAGCCCTTACCGAGGTCCTCCATACCTGCGCCGATAACAAGTCCATCATCCGAGAAAGCAGACTGTGTACGACCGTAAACGATCTGAAGGAACAACTCTCTCATTGCGGTGTTGATAGCGTCGCAAACAAGGTCTGTATTAAGAGCCTCAAGAATTGTTTTGCCCGGAAGAATTTCAGCTGCCATAGCTGCCGAATGGGTCATACCCGAACAACCTACGGTCTCAACAAGAGCCTCTTCGATAACACCGTTTTTAATGTTAAGTGAGAGCTTGCAGCAGCCCTGCTGGGGAGCACACCAGCCGACACCGTGTGTGTAACCCGAAATGTCTGTGATCTGTTTTGCGGCAACCCATTTTCCTTCTTCGGGAATGGGAGCGGGATCGTGGTGCGGTCCTTTAGCAACACAGCACATTGTTTCAACTTCATGTGAATAGTTAATCATTGTAACATGAACTCCTTTCCTGTTTTACCATAAAGAACCGTAACACAATAAGCAAGATTGTCCGAAAACGGTTTATAAAATACATATCGCATTCGTCAGCTTTATGGCGATGTACGATAGTATTATACATTTTTGTTATCGATTTATCAATAGAAAATTTAAGATTGTGAGTGTAAAATGTCGCTTTTTTTGTGATAAAGTCTCGTTGCCGACTTTTCGCTGTAATAGTTTTCGAGAGTTTTTGCGGTGTTTGCCGCTTCTCTTTTCATTTCGTAAAGGCAAAGCAGATTTCTGTTCGCCG
The DNA here is from genome assembly GCA_902491475.1 of uncultured Eubacteriales bacterium. Lineage (GTDB taxonomy): Bacteria > Bacillota > Clostridia > Oscillospirales > Acutalibacteraceae > Fimenecus. The sequence goes on along the minus strand of CABUHY010000002.1, from coordinate 92,219 downwards.
TATGCTTTTGCGCGCCCTTGTAACCTTTAGAGCGTTCACGCAGCGCCGCAATCTGTTTTTCGAGCCTTTTTTCGTCTTCTCTGTAAGTCTTTGCAAGTTCGTTCAAAGTCATAATTTTGTTTCCTTTCGTAACATTTTGTAATTTTGATTATAGAGAAATTTTGTTACGAACGCAAACAAAATTGTTACGAAAAGTACCATTATTTGTACTTTGATAATGTTATAATATAGCAACTTGCGACAAAAAAGGACACAGATTGTATCCGTGTCCTTTTGGAACCTATTCTTAAATCCGCAACTTAAAAGGTCTTTACAAGCTCTTTAAGATAAGCCTTGAAATCCTCGCCTATCTCGTCGTGGTTGAGCGCAACCTCGCAGTTGGCTTTCATAATTCCGAGCTTGTTGCCCATATCATAGCGCACACCGTCAAAATCAACCGCATTGAGCTTACCTTGCTTTGCAAGCATAAGCATCGAATCGGTAAAGTAAACCTCACCGCTCTTTTTGTCGGGCGGAGTCTGCTCAATCAAATCAAAAATTTCGGGCGGCATAACAACCCTGCCGAGTATCGAATAGCACGATACAATTTCCTCGGGGGTGGGCTTTTCGATTATGTTGTGAACCGCCATAACATTGCCGTCAATCGGAGTAACATCAAGCGAGCAATACTTGGGAACATCCTTTCTCGGAACCTCCTTGACTCCGACGCATCCTGCACCGTATTTGTCATATGCGTCTATGAGCTGACCGATAACGGGCTTTCCCTCGGGCGATACGATAACATCGTCGCCGTAAAGGATTGCAAAGGGCTCGTTTCCGATAAAGCTTCTCGCACAGGAAATTGCGTGAGCAAGACCCTTTGTCTCTTTCTGCCTGATATAATACATATTCGCAAGGTTTGACGCATGAAGAACATCGTCATAAATCCTCTTCTTTGAGGGATTGTCTTTAAGCGAAGCCTCAAGCTCGAACGAATGGTCGAAATGGTCCTCGATTATGCTCTTTCCTCTGTTTGTGATAACGAGAATGTCCGTAATTCCCGCCGCCGCAGCCTCTTCGACAATATACTGAATTGCGGGCTTGTCAACAATGTTGAGCATTTCCTTCGGCACTGATTTTGAAGCGGGTAAAACCCTTGTTCCGAGGCCCGCCGCAGGTATAATCGCCTTTGTGATTTTCATTTTCAGTTCCCCCTTGTGATAAACGAAAGCAATAATTGCTCCGCACAGTAATATCCGAACACGGCAATAACCGCCATTACCGTTGAAATTCCGCCGCGTTTCATAATCCGCAGTCGGTACTCCTCGTCCGTCTTTGCCTCTGCATTGAAATCCGTAAGGTCTTTTTCGATTTTCTTTTTATAAAGACTGTTTCCGAAAATTCCGCCGAACAGCCTTATGGCAAATTCCACACCTACAAGAGCTATAACCTCGGGCGTTTTCATAAAGTCGCTGCTGACCTCACTCATTTCCTCAACGGACAACTCGCCGTTCTGATACTGCTCCATAGCGGTCTGATAGGTCTGAGTCTTTTCGATAAGCCTCGGCGTTGTGCAAATACCCGTTGTAAACAGCGATACAAGCAGCAGCGCAAAGCCTATAATGTTCATTTTTCTGAAAAAGAACCAATAGGGCGAGAAGAAAAATGCCGCCCAGTTAAAGGTGTGCTTTCTGCCCGTCTTTTCCGAAACATAGAATTTGGGAATATATCTGTTTGCGCTTACCTGCACATATGCGGCAACATCCGAAACCTTGTGCGTGCCTATCGTGTCGTCGGGAGAAATTTCCACAACCCTTGTTCCGTAAGGCATATTCGGTGCGGGAGGAAACGGTGTCTGAACATTGTAAAGCCTTGCCGAACAGTAAAGGCAGTTCGGCTCCTCTGCCGGATTTTCCCTGCCGCAATTCGGGCAGACGACAGTCTTTGCACCGTTCTTTCCGTGCTCATCAAACGCTTTCGCTTCCTGCGGCTGCGCTTTGGGCTTCCACTCAAAATCGGCAGAGTGCAAGCTTTCGTTTGCACAGGCGTTATGAAGATTGTAACATTCTCTGTGGTGCGGGGTTCCGCAAACGGGACAAACTACAACATCGTCGTCCTGCGTAAACTTTTTACCGCACACAGGGCAGGTTTCACCAATATAATTCACTTAATCAGCCTCTTTTTAAGATATTTGACCCTCATCAAACATTTATCTCAACATTTATGCCCAATTCGTCTTTGTACTTTTCAAGTATCGGCTTTACCTCGGCGTCGATAAACTCGACAACCTGCTCGGGCGCTCTGCCGACAAACTTTTCGGGCTTCATCTCCGCAAGGATTTCTTCCTTTGTAAGCGAGAACATACTGTCAGCCGCAATGCGGTCAACCAAATCGTTTTCGCCGCCGTCAACCTTGACAACCTTGCCCGCTTCCATTGAAAGCTCGCGGATTCTCTCGTGAAGCTCCTGACGGTCGCCGCCTTTCTTGACAGCCGCCATCATAATATTCTCCGTTGCCATAAACGGAAGCTCCTCGTTGAGATGTTTTTCAATCATCTTGGGGTATACAACAAGTCCGTCAACGACATTGATATAAAGCTCAAGCACCGCGTCCGTTGCAAGGAATGCCTCGGGAACGCTTATTCTCTTGTTTGCGGAGTCGTCAAGCGTTCTCTCAAACCACTGTGTAGCCGCCGTAATCGCAGGGTTGAGTGCGTCGCAGATAACATATCTTGAAAGAGAAGAAATTCTCTCGCTTCTCATCGGATTTCTCTTGTACGCCATAGCGGAAGAACCTATCTGATTCTTTTCAAAGGGCTCTTCAAGCTCTTTTTTGTGCTGTAAAAGTCTGAGGTCGCCCGAGAACTTGTATGCCGACTGTGCAATTTCCGAAAGCACGCTGAGGACATTGTAGTCAAGCTTTCTCGAATAGGTCTGACCCGATACCATATAGCACTGCTCAAAGCCCATCTTTTCGGCAATTTTTCTGTCAAGCGCCTTGATTTTTTCCGAGTCGCCGTCGAAAATTTCAACAAACGAAGCCTGTGTGCCCGTTGTGCCTTTTGAGCCGAGAAGCTTCATCTGCGAAATCTGAAACTCCAGTGCCGCAAAGTCAAGCACAAGGTCGTTGAGCCAAAGCGACGCTCTTTTACCGACGGTTGTCGGCTGAGCCGCCTGGAAGTGCGTAAACGCAAGGCAGGGCATATCCTTATATTCCAATGCAAATTTGGAAAGCTCGTTTATAAGGTTTACAAGCTTTTTTCTGATAAGCTTCAGAGCCTCGGTCATTATAATGACATCCGTGTTGTCGCCGACATAGCAGGAGGTAGCACCCCAGTGGATAATACCCTTTGCTTTCGGGCACTGTACGCCGTAAGCGTAAACATGGCTCATAACATCGTGGCGGACTTCTTTTTCACGCGCTTGGGCAACCTCGTAATTTATATCCTCGGCGTGTGCTTTAAGCTCCGCTATCTGCTCGTCGGTAATATCCAAGCCGAGCTCTTTTTCACTCTCCGCAAGGGCAATCCAAAGCTTTCTCCATGTTCTGAACTTGAAATCGGGAGAGAAGATATACTTCATTTCCTTGCTTGAATATCTTGAATTGAGCGGACTCTCGTAAACGTCTTTCATTATAATTCCCCTTTATTATTCGGCAAAATGCTTTCTGATTCTTTCAACTGCTTTTTCGGTGTTTTCGGTGGTTCCGAATGCGGTAAGGCGGAAATAGCCCTCGCCTGCGGGACCGAAGCCCTCGCCAGGAGTACCTACAACCTGCAATTCATTGAGAAGAAGGTCGAAGAACTCCCAGCTTCCCATATTGTCGGGAGTTTTGAGCCATACATAAGGCGAGTTTACTGCGCCGTAAACCTCAAAACCGCAAGACTTCAAGCCGTCATATATTATTTTAGCATTTTTCTGATAATAAGCAATAATTTCTCTGATTTCTTTCTTTCCCTGCTCGGAATAAACAGCCTCGGCAGCTCTCTGGGTTATATATGAAACGCCGTTGAACTTTGTAGCCTGTCTGCGAGCCCACATTGAATTGAGCTCCGTGCCGTTTACCTTGAGGTCGTGCGGAACAACGGTGTATCCGCAACGAACGCCCGTAAAGCCTGCGGTCTTTGAGAATGATTTGAACTCGATAGCACAGGTCTTTGCGCCCTCAATCTCGTAAATCGTATGCGGTACATTTTCCTCTGTGATAAATGCCTCGTAAGCTGCGTCATAAAGAATTACCGCACCGTTTTCGTTTGCGTAATCCACCCACTTTTTGAGCTCGTCTTTTGTGATTGCCATACCGGTGGGATTGTTCGGGAAGCAGAGATAAATTATATCAACCTTTTCCGTCGGAATCAGCGGGAGGAAATTATTCTCCGCAAGGCAGGGCATATAGTAAATGTTCGACCACTTGCCCTCTGCGTTCTTTTCGCCCGAACGGCCCGACATTACATTTGTGTCAACATATACGGGATAAACGGGGTCGCAGATTGCAACCTTGTTGTCAAGTGAAAAAATGTCGCCGATATTTCCCGTGTCGCTCTTTGCGCCGTCGGAAACAAAGATTTCCGAATTATCAAGCTCAACGCCGTGAGCCTTATAGTCGTTCTCGTTGATTGCGTCAAGCAAAAAGTCATAGCCGTACTCGGGCGGATATCCTCTGAAGGTCTCTGCATGAGACATCTCGTCAACCGCCTTGTGCATAGCGTCGATGCAAGCGGGAGCGAGCGGGCGTGTAACATCGCCGATACCGAGTCTTATGATGTTCTTTGCCTTTTCGGGATTAGCGGCAGTGTACTCTCTGACCTTTTTCGCAATGTTGGAGAAAAGGTAGCTGCTTTCGATTTTCAAAAAGTTTTCGTTGAATTTCATAATAATCACCATAGCCTTTCGGGCAACAAATATTTTTATTAAAAATCACCGAGTTAACCTGCGTTGCCTGAACAGGCGTGATGGTGATTTCTGCCATCTCAAAATTGTGCCAAAGGCAAATTTTGAGGGCAATATAATTTGATAGTGTGATTTTTCACACTATATTCCTTTCGTTTATTCTTCGATTTCTCCCGTGCACACCGTTGCGGCAGGGCCCGTCATATAGACATCTCCGCCGTCCGTCCAGTTGTCGGTAAGTGTGCCGCCGAGAAGGTTTATTTTTATATCCGTGTTCCGCTTGCAGTGTCCGCAAAGCACAGACGCCACCGTAACCGCACACGAACCTGTACCGCAGGCAAGAGTCTCGCCCGAGCCTCTTTCCCACACTCTCATATCAAGCTCGGTATCGCTTACAATGTGTACAAATTCCGTGTTCACACGCTCGGGGAACATTTCATTGTTTTCAAATTTCGGACCTATCTTTTCAAGGTCAAGATTTTTTACATCGTCGACATAGACTATGCAGTGCGGATTACCCATTGAAACGCAGGTAACCTCGTAGTCCTTGCCATCGATAGTTAATTTTCGTCTGACAACGCTGTCGCCGTCGAATTTTGTCGGTATTTTTTCGGCTTCGAGTATCGGCGCACCCATATTTACCCTTGCGGAGGTAACCTTGCCGTTTTCGGTAAACACCTTGATATACTTAATTCCGCTTCTGGTTTCGACCGATATTTCCTCCTTATCCGTCATACCGTTGTCATAAACATACTTTGCAACGCACCTTATGCCGTTTCCGCACATCATACCCTCGGAGCCGTCGGCGTTGTAAATGTTCATTCTGAAATCCGCCTTGTCGCTCGGAGATATAAGTATAAGACCGTCCGAGCCTATACCGAAGTGCCTGTCGCTTACTTTAATTGAAAACTTTTCCGGGTCCTTGACCGTCTCTTCGAAGCAGTTTATGTAAATATAATCGTTTCCTGCTCCGTGCATTTTAGTAAATTTCAATCTACTCATCTCCAATCATTCGTGCAACCTCAAGTATCTTCATTCCGCTTTCCATACTTCTGCGCTGAAGAATCTTGTGCGCTTCCCGTTCGGAAACATGGTGCCTGTTCATTATTATGCGTTTTGCCCTGTCAAGTATTTCCTCGGTCTCGCTGCTTTTTTCACGCCTTGTAAAGGTCTCGTTCTCCGTTGCCGACATCACTCTGACGGTTTTCAAAAATTCAACCCTGTCAAGCGGCATATACAGCGTAACCATATTGCTGACAAAGACCGTCTGCGGTTCTCCCGAGGGCAGCAGATGTATCATATCGCAGCCCTGCGGAAGCATATTTGCGAGAGAGACCGCCGTCATATCGCTGAGCCTGCCGCACACTATCAGCGCCCCGGGATAAAGGCTCGCATAGGCGAGCACCTCATTTCCCGAGCCGAAAAGAGAGCGTACGAAAACCCCGCCGCTTTGCAATATTGTTTTAATATGCTCTGCGGCGCGATTATTGGCACTTGCAATAATAACGTCTCTCATAAATCAACCTTTTTTCGATTATTTATAAAGCGGATGCTTAGCGCAAATCTCGTTTACGCCGTTACGGATATATTCCTTGCTGTTTTCAAAATCATTTACCGCAAGAGCGATATATTCAGCAATCTTATCCATATCGTCGGTGTCAAAGCCCCTTGTCGTAACTGCAGGAGTACCGAGACGCAAACCGCTTGTGATAAACGGACTTCTGGGCTCGTTGGGCACGGTGTTCTTGTTCGCCGTGATATAGACCTCGTCAAGTCTGTGTTCAAGCTCCTTACCCGTAACCTCGCTGCCGCGGAGGTCAACAAGACAAAGATGGTTGTCACTGCCGCCCGAAACAAGCTTAATGTCTCTTGCGAGCAAGCCCTTTACGAGAGCCTGACAGTTTTCGATAACCTTTTTCTGATATTCCTTGAACTCGGGTTTGAGAGCCTCGCCGAAGCAAACCGCCTTGCCTGCGATAACATGCATAAGCGGACCGCCCTGTGTGCCGGGGAAGATAGCCTTGTTGAACGCCTTGCCGAGCTCCTCGTCATTGCAGAGGATAAGACCGCCTCTCGGACCTCTTAAAGTCTTGTGAGTCGTGGTCGTTACTACATCCGCATACGGAACGGGCGAGGGATGAAGTCCTGCGGCGATAAGACCCGCAATATGAGCCATATCGACCATAAAGTAAGCGCCGACTTCCTTTGCTATCTGTGAAATTCTCTCGAAATCAATAATTCTCGGATATGCCGAAGCTCCTGCAACGATAAGCTTCGGTTTACATTCCTTGGCTTTTTTCTCGAACTCGTCGTAGTCGATAAAGCCGTCCGAATTTACGCCGTAGGGAACGAAATTGAAGTACTTACCCGACATATTTACGGGAGAACCGTGCGTAAGATGTCCGCCCTCGGCAAGGTTCATTCCCATTACAGTGTCGCCGGGGGTAAGGAGTGCGAAGTAAACCGCCATATTTGCCTGTGCGCCCGAATGAGGCTGAACATTTGCGTATTTTGCGCCGAAGAGCTCTTTTACTCTGTCTCTCGCAATGTCCTCGACAATATCCACGCACTCACAGCCGCCGTAATATCTTTTTCCCGGATAGCCCTCTGCGTATTTGTTTGTCAGTATGCTTCCCATAGCCGCCATAACTGCGGGGGAAACGATATTTTCGCTTGCGATAAGCTCGATGTTTCTCTGCTGACGCTCAAGCTCTTTCTGCATTGCCGCACCGACCTGCTCGTCATACTTGGAAACAAGACCGATTGAATCCAAAAGATCGTTGTACATATCCTTAACCTCAATTCCTTAATAAATTATAAATTAACCGAATAGTTCGGAGCCTCTTTTGTGATGAATACATCGTGAGGATGGCTCTCTTTAAGACCCGCATTTGTAATTCTTATAAACTTGGTCTTTTTCTGAAGCTCGGGGACATTTCTGCATCCGCAGTATCCCATACCGGATTTAAGGCCGCCCATCATCTGATATACGGTGTCCGAAAGCATTCCCTTGTAAGGAACACGGCCCTCAATTCCCTCAGGAACAAGCTTCTTGTTGTCCTCCTGGAAATATCTGTCTCTTGAACCCTTGTTCATAGCAGCGATTGAACCCATGCCTCTGTAAACCTTGAACTGTCTGCCTTGGAAAATTTCGCTGCTTCCGGGAGACTCCTCACAGCCTGCTACAAGCGAACCGACCATAATTGCCGAAGCGCCCGCCGCAATAGCCTTTACAATTTCGCCCGAATACTTGATACCGCCGTCCGCGATAACCGAAATACCGTGCTTTGAAGCCTCGTTTGCCGAGTCGTAAACCGCCGTAATCTGCGGTACGCCGATACCCGCAACCACACGGGTGGTGCAGATGGAGCCGGGGCCGATACCTACCTTAACGCAATCTGCGCCTGCGTCTATAAGAGCCTTTGTGCCCTCTGCCGTAGCAACATTACCTGCGATAAGTGAAACATCAGGGAACGCAGCCTTAACTCTTGTAACCGCATTGAGAATGTTTCTCGAATGTCCGTGAGCAGAGTCAAGCGTGAGCACATCAACGCCCGCCTCAACAAGAGCCGCCGCTCTGTCAAGTACATCCGAAGTTACGCCGATAGCCGCGCCGCAAAGAAGTCTGCCTCTTGCATCTCTTGCGGAATTGGGATACTGAACGCTCTTTTCAATATCCTTTATCGTAATAAGTCCCTTGAGATAGCCCTGTTCGTCAACAAGCGGAAGTTTTTCGATTTTATGCTTCATAAGGATATCTTTTGCCTGCTCAAGCGTAGTGCCTATATGGGAGGTAACGAGATTATCTTTTGTCATGACGTCGCCGATTTTAACACTGTAATCGGTCATAAATCTCATATCGCGGTTTGTGATGATACCGACAAGCTTGCCGTCGCCGTCACAAATCGGAACACCCGAGATTTTATAGTGATGCATAAGGTTGTTAGCCTCTTCTACCGTGTTGTCGGCATGAAGGAAGAACGGATTTATGATAACGCCGTTTTCACTTCTCTTAACCTTGTCAACCTCTGCTTTCTGTGCGTCGATAGACATATTTTTATGAATGATACCTATACCGCCTTCACGGGCAATGGCAATAGCCATTCTCGACTCGGTAACCGTGTCCATGGCAGCCGTAAGCATAGGTATATTGAGCCTGATGTTTTTGGTCAGCTGTGTTGAAACATCAATGTCCTTCGGCAAGATGTCGCTCTCTGCCGGGATAAGCAACACATCGTCAAAGGTAAGGCCCTCTTTTTCAAATTTTTCGTTGAGCATTTTAATATCCTCCCATTTTACATTATTTTTATAATTATACATTTCCTTGAAATTTAATTCAATAGATAAATAAGAAAAAACACCCGTTGTTTTACAGGTGTTTTTGTATCTTTTGACTTATAAGGCAAGGCGCTCTATTACCTCGGACATTGCCGAAGCGTCTGCAAGCTCAACCGTACCGTTATCGACATACGCCGCCGCGGCAGGGTCAATCGGAAGCTTTGCAAGCACGGGAATGTCAAGCTCCTTTGCAACCTCGTCTATTTTGCTTTCGCCGAAAATGTAATGCTTTTTATGACAGTCCGGGCACTCGAAATAGCTCATATTCTCAACTATACCGAGAATCGGAACATTCATCATCTTAGCCATATTGTAGGCTTTTTTGACAATCATCGTAACAAGGTCCTGCGGAGTTGTGACAATGATTATTCCGTCAACGGGCATACTTTGGAACACCGTAAGCGGCACATCGCCCGTTCCGGGAGGCATATCGACAAACATATAGTCAACATCGCCCCACTGAACCTCCTGCCAAAACTGATTGATAACGCCCGAAATTACGGGTCCTCTCCAGATAACGGGGGAGTCCTCTCTTTCAAGCAAAAGGTTGATGCTCATAATTTTAATTCCGAGCTTTGTCTCTCTGGGCAGAATTCCGTCGTCGTTTCCGAGCGCTCTGCCGTGAATACCGAACGCCTTGGGAATTGACGGACCTGTAATGTCGGCGTCAAGTATCGCCGTGTTATATCCGTGAAGCTGTGAAGCGAGCGCAAGCGTGGAGGTAACAAAGCTTTTGCCTACTCCGCCCTTACCGCTGACAACTCCGATAACCTTTTTTACATTGCTGTGTGCGTTCTGCGGCAAACGGAAATCCTTTTTCTCGTCGGCGCACTTTGAAGCGCAGCTTGAGCAATCATGGCTGCAATTTTCACTCATAATATCTCACCTTAAAACTTAAAATATGATTTAATCTTTATTATCTGTTTTTTTCTCTCTTAAATTCTTAAAAAAGCGGGAAAGCATCTCCGAACATTCCTCTTCCAGAACTCCGCTCTCCGTTTCGGGCTTATGGGTAAAGGGGAGAGAGAACATTTCCGTTACCGACTCGACGGCGCCGTTTTTGTAATCCTTTGCGCCGTAGGTAACTTTTTTTAGTCTTGAATTTATAATTGCGCCGGCACACATGGGGCACGGCTCCAATGTGACGAACATTTCACATTCCCAAAGCCGCCAGCCGCCGAGAGCCTTGCAGGCGTTGTTTATTGCCTCGATTTCGGCATGGCAAAGAGCATTTTTTTCCTTTTCCCTGCGGTTCCTGCCGTATGAGACAACCTCGCCGTTTCGTACAATTACCGCACCTACCGGAACCTCGCCCTCATCTGCCGAAAGCCTTGCCTGTTCGAGCGCAAGGCGCATAAAATCAAATTTATCCATATCAGTTGATGTAAAGACTTGTCTCAACAATAAGCAATATTTCCGCAATAATCATCGGTGCGCTGAAAATAAAGCTCAACGCCTTTTCTCCGCTTGTGAGCACTGATGTACAGCCCCTTGAGAGCCTGTTTGAAAAAACTCCGCCGATTGCCTTTTGCTTTCTGTCGTTCGAATACAGAATAAGGCAAAGGATACCTATGCCGAAAATTGCGGCGTACAAAATCATAACAAAGGTGTTTACGGTCTGCTCCGTGCAGTTTTCCGATACGACCATTGAAACGATTGCTATCGAATTGTTGATAAAATGAATTATGATACCCGTCCACATCGTACCCGTCTTGATAACGGCATAGCCTATTCCTATGCCGGCAATGAACGCAAAAGGAATCTGTATCATATTTCCGTGCATAAGCGCAAACACAAACGAGGACATAATTATCGCAAACCAGTCGCCGTATTTGCGAAGAGACTGCATAACAACGCCTCTTATCGCAAACTCCTCAATAAAAGCGGGAACCATCGCCGTTGAGAAAAACGACATTGCAATCGCCGCCGCAGAGCTGTAAGTCGAACCGTCGTCGGGCTGAGAAAACTCTATTCCGAAAATCGCTTCGGAAAAGGTTGCAAAAATTCCCGTCGCAATGCTTCCGAAAATGCAAACCATTACGCCGATAGGAATCAAAAGTGCAAATTCCTTGTTGTCGTACGGTTTGCCCAACGGCAATTCGTGAGCGAGATTTTTCTTTTTAAGCGAATTGTACGCAATCAAAAAGGGGAGACCCAAGGTAAAAATCGACATTAAAGCCGTCAACGCCGAAACGAAAATTTCATTGTTGTTGTAAAGGTCATAAAAACCGTCAAACGCCGCAAGGAGAAGTCCGAGAATCGTCCCGAGCACGATAAACGCCGTTACCGATATTCCGCACGCCTTGCTGACTGCCGAAATATTCGCCTTGTGTCTGCTTTTGAGAAAGAAATATTCTCCGTTGTTATTGTTGTAATTGTACTGATTGTTCTGTCCGTAAGGAGAGAACGGCTGTTGATAATTCATATACTACCTGCCGAATTTGTATTTTATGTTATGGTAACATCTAAAAATTAACAGAATGTTACACAAAATACACGGATTTATAAATTATTCTCCCGTTTCGGTTACTTCCGTTTCATTACCCTCTGCGTCGTCCTCGCTCTTTTCAAGCTCGTCCGTTTTTTCCTCGGCATCATGTGCGGTAATCGAGAAAGCGGAAACCTTTTCGCCCTGCGATACCTTCATAACACGGACGCCCTTTGATGTCCTCGAGAAGGTGCTGATGTCGGAAGCCTTGATTCTTATAATAATTCCGTCCGAAGAAATTATAATAATATCCTCGTCGTCATCAATCATCGAAACGGCGGCAACATCGCCGTAAAGCTCGGTCTTGTAGTTTGTAAGACCCTTACCGCCTCTTGACTGAACACGGTAATTGTCAATTTCGGAGCGTCTGCCGTAGCCCGTTTCGGAAATTGTTAGAACCTTCTTGCCTTCTTCAAGGATACACATACCCGTTACCTCGTCGCCGTCACGAAGCGAGATTGCCTTTACTCCTCGTGCGGTTCTGCCGATAACTCTTGCGTCGTTTTCCTCAAAGCTTATTGCAAAACCCTTCTTTGTGGCAACCATAATCTTCTTTGTGCCGTCCGTAAGCGCAACCCAGTCAAGCTCGTCGCCCTCGTCAAGGTTTATTGCGAGAATACCCGATTTACGGATATTTTTATATGCGTTGAGCGGTGTACGCTTTATAATGCCGTGCTTTGTGAGCATACAGAGATAGAAGTTATCCTCATCGCTGAAATTCGGAACTCTTATCATTGAGGTAATCTTTTCGTCCGAAGTGATGGGAAGAATGTTTACAACATTCATACCCTTGCTTGAACGGCTTCCCTCGGGAATTTCATAGCCTTTAAGCCTGTAAGCCTTACCCAGTGAGGTAAAGAACATAATATAATCGTGCGACGAGCAGGTAAACATTGTCTTTGCGTAATCCTCTTCACGCCTTGACATTCCCTTGATGCCCTTGCCGCCCCTGCGCTGACTCTGATATGTGTCAACGGGCTGACGCTTGATATAACCCATATTCGTAAGGGTGTAAACGCAGTCCTCCTCGGGGATGAGGTCCTCAATGTCAACCTCACCCGCAACATTTGAAATTTCGGTTCTTCTGTCGTCTCCGTACTTGTCGGAAATTGCAAGAAGCTCTGTTTTAACGGTGTGCTTGATGTTTTCTTCCGACGACAAAATTTCAAGCAATGCTCTGATTTTTTCCTGAAGCTCTTTGCGCTCGGAAACTATCTTCTGAATTTCAAGACCTGCCAACTGACCGAGTCTGAACGCAACTATTGCGTCGGCCTGCGGCTCGTCAAAGTCGAATTTTTCGATAATAGCCTGCTTCGCCTCAGGCTGACCGCCCTTGCAGGCACGGATTGTAGCGATAATTTCGTCAACAATGTCAACCGCTCTTTCAAGACCTTCGAGTATATGCTCTCTGTCCTGAGCTTTTTTGAGGTCAAATTCCGTTCTTCTTGTGATAATCTCACACTGGAATTTGATGTATTCTTCGATAATCTCTTTAAGAGTAAGTATTTTCGGAACGCCGTCAACAAGGGCAAGCTGAATAATACCGTAGGAAATCTGCAGCTGCGTCATCTGATAAAGCTGATTGAGAATTACCTGCGGGTTTGCGTCTCTCTTCAAGTCGATAACTATTCTTATACCGCCGCCACGCTTTGACGAGTAGTCGTTAATACCCGACATACCCTCGATTTTCTTATCCTTGTGCAGCTCGGCAATCGACTCGATAAGTCTTGCCTTGTTTACCTGATAGGGAAGCTCCGTAACAACTATCTGGAACTTGCCCGTCTTTTCGTTTTCGACAATTTCCGCACGGCCGCGGAGAGTTATCTTTCCTCTGCCCGTAGCATAAGCGGCACGGATGCCCGCTCTGCCCATAACTATGCCCTCCGTGGGAAAGTCGGGTCCCTTTATGTGCTCCATTATATCCTCAAGCGAAGCGTCGGGATTGTCGATAACACAGCAAACGCCGTCAATTACCTCACGAAGATTGTGCGGAGGAATATTTGTAGCCATACCGACGGCAATACCCGTTGAACCGTTTACAAGCAGGTTCGGGTATCTTGACGGAAGAACCGTGGGTTCTTTAAGTCGGTCGTCGTAGTTTGGAATGTAGTCAACTGTTTTCTTGTCAATATCGGTCAGAAGCTCGAGAGCGATTTTGCTCATTCTCGACTCCGTATAACGGTATGCCGCAGGCGGGTCTCCGTCGATTGAACCGAAGTTTCCGTGTCCGTCAACAAGAGGGTATCTCATTGAGAAGTCCTGCGCAAGTCTTACCATCGCGTCGTAAACCGAAGCGTCGCCGTGGGGGTGGTAAGAGCCGAGCACCGCACCGACGGTGTCCGCACACTTACGGTATGCGACATTCGGATACAGATGCTTTTCATACATCGTATAAAGTATTCTTCTGTGAACGGGCTTCAGTCCGTCTCTGACATCGGGAAGAGCACGGGAAGTGATAACCGACATCGAATAATCAAGAAATGAATTTCTCATTTCCTGATTTATTTCTCTGTTTATAATATTCTGTTGCTCAAGCGGAACATAATTACCGAGATTGTGATTATGACTTGTGCTTGATTTGTTGTTTTTAGCCATCGTCTTACCTCTTTATCTTAAATGTCAAGGTTTTGAACATATTTTGCGTTTTTCTCAATAAATTCTCTTCTCGGCTCAACCTTATCGCCCATCAGAATTGAGAAAGTCTCATCTGCTTCCATAGCGTCCTCAAGGGTAACACGAAGCATAATTCTTGTTGCCGGGTCCATTGTGGTCTCCCAAAGCTGTTCGGGGTCCATCTCACCGAGACCTTTGTATCGCTGAACATCAACCTTTTCTCCGCCGAATTCCGCCGTATATCTGTCTCTCTCCTCCTCGGTGTAAGCGTATTTGAACGACTTACCCTTTGAGACTTTGAAAAGAGGCGGCTGTGCGATATAAATATATCCCTCGTCGATAAGCGGACGCATATATCTGAAGAAGAATGTCAGAAGAAGCGTTCTGATATGCTGACCGTCGACATCGGCATCCGCCATAATTACTATTTTGTGGTATCTGATTTTTGCTATATCAAACTCGTCGCCGATACCCGTTCCGAGTGCAAGAACAACGGGTGTGAGCTTATCGTTACCGATAACCTTGTCTATTCTTGCTTTTTCGACATTGAGCATTTTACCCCAAAGGGGAAGTATCGCCTGAATACGGTTGTCTCTGCCCTCTTTTGCCGAGCCGCCCGCCGAATCTCCCTCGACGATAAACAGCTCTGTGTTTTCGGGGTCCTTGTCTATACAGTCGGCAAGCTTACCGGGGAGCGAGTTGCCCTCAAACGCCGATTTTCTTCTTGCCGTATCTCTTGCTTTTCTTGCCGCTTCTCTTGCTCTCGAAGCGTCCAATGCCTTTGAGAAAATCGTCTTTGCGACTGCGGGATTTTCCTCAAAATATGTCATCATCTTCTCATAGAGCATTTTGTTGACAAGCGACTTCATCTCGGTGTTACCGAGCTTGCCCTTTGTCTGTCCTTCAAATTCCGCTTCGGTAAGCTTAACGCTGATAACAACCGTAAGACCCTCACGGACATCGTCGCCGGAAAGATTCTTATCGTTATCCTTGAGCAGCTTGAATTTTCTGCCGTAATCGTTGAATACCTTTGTCAGAGCGGTCTTGAAGCCGTCCTCATGGGTACCGCCGTCAATGGTGCGAACATTGTTCGCAAATGAGAGAATAATTTCATTGTAGCCGTCATTATAAGAAATGGCAACCTCTGCGCTTCTGTCGTCCTGAACGGTTGAAAAATGAAGAATTTCATCGTGAACGGGAGTAAGACCTCTTGATTTGTTTATGAAATCAACAAACGAACGGATACCGCCCTCATAGCAGTAAACCTCTTCGACAATGTTTTCCGGGTCTCTCTTGTCCGTAAGCGTTATTTTAAGACCTGCGTTAAGAAAAGCCTGTTCACGGAGTCTGCGCTGCAATACATCAAATTCATAAACAGTTGTCTCCGTAAATATTTCGGAGTCCGCCTTAAATCTTATCAGAGTACCCGTTTCGTCGGTGTCGCCGATTACTTCAAGATCGGTAACAATGTCGCCTCTTTCAAATCTCTGCTTATAGATATGACCGTTCTGGCTGACTTCAACCTCAAACCATTCTGAAAGGGCGTTAACAACCGACGAACCTACGCCGTGCAAACCTCCCGAAACCTTATAACCGCTGCCGCCGAATTTACCGCCTGCATGAAGAACGGTAAGTACGACCGTAACCGCAGGAAGACCCTCTTCCTCGTTGATACCTACGGGAATTCCTCGTCCGTTATCTCTTACGGTAATAACATTGTCGGGTAAAATCTCAACCTCAATATGTGTACAGTATCCTGCCAATGCCTCGTCTATGGAGTTATCGACGATTTCATACACAAGATGATGGAGACCCTTGGGACCCGTTGAACCGATATACATACCGGGGCGTTTTCTTACCGCCTCAAGTCCTTTAAGAACCTGAATGGCGTCCGCACCGTATTCTTCGGTAACGGCAGTGTCCATCTCTTCGTCTTCCATTACGTTTTTGATTTCTTCGCTCATTTTTTCCTCCGTTACACTCTTATTTAATCTATTCGCTTAAATAACGTATTTGTCGAGTACGGCGAAATATATACCGTCCTCTTGCCTTTTTCTTCGGTTACTATAAACGATTTCGGCAAATCGTACGAAACCGTTTTTGACTGTTTTTCTTTCTCGGCAAAATTGAGATAATCCCTTGACGCCTTGGAAACCGTCGTATTGTCAAGGTCAAATATGCCGATTATATCCTCGGTCTTTATAAAGTCCTCGGTTCCTATTTGCAGATACATTAAATTAACCTGCCTTTTTCAATGTGGAATGTTTTTCCCTCGCACATTCTCAAAACGGTTGCCGGGTCGCAGCAGGTTATAAAAACCTGTCTTGAATTGAGATGATTGAGAATATAGTCCTGCCGCTTTACATCAAGCTCGCTCATAACATCGTCAAGCAAAATAACAGGCTCTTCTCCCGTAATATCCTTTATTATGTTTGCTTCGCTCAATTTCATAGCAAGCGCACACGAGCGCTGCTGACCCTGTGAACCGTATTTTCTTGCCGAGAGGGAATTTATTTTTATGTCAATATCGTCTCTCTGCGGACCTATGCTTGTTATCTTGTTGAAAATGTCCTCACGCCTTGTCTGCCTGAGTCTCTCAAAAAGAAAATCCTTGATTTCGTAAATATCCTCGCTGTAAAGACCCGTATTGTTCACATATTGTATTTCAAGACTTTCCCGTCCGTCCGAAAGACCCGAATATATTTTTTCGGAATTTTCGCTTAAAAGCTTTGTATATTTTATTCTTTCAGACACTATTGCCGAAGCATAAGAGGAAAGTCTGTCGTCCCACACATCAAGCGTGTCGTAAAGCTCCGAATGAAACTGAATATCCTTTAACAGCGCATTTCTCTGTTCAAGCGTTCTGTTGTATTTTGTCAGCACTCTCGCATAACTCGGCTTTAACTGACACAGAGCCGTATCAAGAAATTTTCTCCTGTTTACGGGTCCCTCCTGAATAAGAGCAAGATGTGACGGAGAAAAAATAACCGCATTAAATTCGCCTATCATTTCCGCAGGACTTTTTAAGTCAACTCCGTTTTTGGTAATTGAACGCTTTTTTTCGATTATCATCGTTGCGGTCTGTTCTCTGCCCTTTGCAAAAAAATCCATTTCATTTTTCGCAAAATCCTTTTGAAAGCCCAAAAGCTCGCTGTCTCTTTTTGTTCGGAAGCTTTTACATCCGGTAAAAAGCCAGATACTCTCAAGTAAATTGGTTTTTCCCTGTGCGTTTTCGCCGAAAATTACATTTACATTTTCCGACGGAACGATTTCTATATAATCTATATTTCTGTAATCAATTACCGAGAGCCTGTTTACCGTCATAATTTTACCTATATAATCTCGTAAATTTTTCTGTCAAATTCAAAGCTGTCTCCGCTTCTGAGTTTTTTACCTCTCATCGTGCAGGGTTCGCCGTCGATTTTAATTTGACCGTCTCCGATTATTATTTTTGCCTGACCGCCCGTTACAGCAATATTTGCGAGCTTCAAGGCTGCGTCAAGTCTGATAAAATCGGTATCTATTTTTAACTGAACTTTTTCTTTTTCGGCAATTTTAGCCTTAATTTTAACTGTTTTCATCTTACTTCAATTTAACGGGGAGAACAAGGAACAGGAAGCTTTCTCCCTCTTTCGGAACAATGATAATGGGCTGAATGGGGCTGCTGAGTTTAATCATAACCTCATCCGTGTCACAAACCTTCAATGCGTCAAGCAAAAATCTGTTATTGAAGCCGATTTCGATTTTTTCGCCCTCAATTTTTGCGGGAAGCCTGTCGTTTGCCGCACCCAAAGAGGTAATTGACGAAATTTTAATCATATCCTCGTCAAAAATACATCTTATCGGACTCTTTGCTCTGTCGGTTATCATAAGTGAGGTTCTTTCAATACTGCTTATAAGCATTCTTGTGTTAACCTCAACTTTTGTATTTTCATTTATTGCGATAGCCGATTTATAATTCAAAAATTCTCCGTCAAGAAGTCTTGATACGACAAGATAGCTGCCGATTTCAAAAACAATATGTCTCTTTCCGATATTAAGCGAAACCGCAACATCGTCGTTTACGATAAGCTTTATAATTTCGTTAAGAGTCTTTTTCGGAACAACAAATACCTGTTCGTCGCCCTGATAATCAATAGCCTCGTTTCTTATGGCAAGTCTGAAGCCGTCAACCGCAACAAGACGGATAAGCGAATTACCTATTTCAAATCTTACGCCAGTATGAACAACTTTTGCGTCATTTTCGGCTGTCGCAAAAATGGTTTTTCTTATCATATCTTTAAGAATACCGCCCTTTATTACAATCGGAAAACTGCTGTTTACCGACGGCAGCTCGGGATATTCCTGTGCGTTTATTCCGATAAGCGAAAATTCTGCGTCTCCGCTTTTTATCTTGGTTGTCATTCTCTCGTCCGATTCTATTCTTACAGTCTGAGCGGGAAGATTTCTTAAAATATCGCAAAGAATTTTAGCGTTGAGAATGATGCTTCCCTGTTCTTCAACCTTTGCCTCAACAGAAGTGATAACGCCGACTTCCAAATCATAGCCTGTTACCGTTATTGAATTTTCCGTTGTGGTAAGCAAAATACCCTCTATTGCGGGGATTGTCGATTTGCTTGAAACCGAACGCTGGATATTTGAACATATTTCCGAGAATTTTTGAGTGTCGCAAACGAATTTCATATATTTTTTCCTTTCCTAACATAAGATATATTTTAATAAATAAGTATTATCAGTAGGGGGTGTCGAAATTTACCAAAACCGATAAAAAAGCTTATCTGTCAACGATTTTAATAATTTTTTCAATGTCAAAAAGCTTTTCAAAACGAAAAAGTATTCGACACCGATTTTAAGACAGTTTTTAACTGTTCAAAACACGGGTGTTCAAAACTAAAACTTGTCGAAAACTTTATTAATAATCTTTAACATTTTTTATTATGTCTTCAACGGTTTTTTTGAACTGAAAATCTTCGTCCATCATGGTTCTGACCTTGTCAATCGAGTGCTTTACGGTTGAATGTGTCTTTCCACCGAAGTATTTTCCTATTTCATCAAGCGACATACCGGTAATTTCACGGATAATATACATTGAAATCTGCCTTGCGTCTTTGATATTTTTGTCACGCTTGTCCGACATAATGTTTTCAACGGATATTCCGTATGTATTGCCTACGGTCTCCGTTATTTTTGAATTTATAACCGAAATGGGCTGATTGTAAGTCGTAAGCTCTTTTATTGCCTCTTTTGCCGTATCAAGAGTTGGCTTGGTGTTCGACAAAAGGCAAAGCGACTTGATTTTTTTAACTGCGCTTTCAAGTTGGCGAACATTGTTCTTGACTTCCTGGGCAAAGAACTCGACTATTTCATCGGGAATGGCAAAATCATATTGTTCGGCCTTGTTTTTGATAATTGCCATTCTTGTTTCAAAGTCCGGCGGCTGAATATCTGCCATAAGACCCCATTCAAATCTTGTTTTGAGCCTTTCCTGCAAAATCTGTATTTCATTCGGAGGTCTGTCCGAAGTCATAACAATCTGTTTTCCGTATTCCGTCAATGCGTTGAAGGTATGGAAAAATTCCTCCTCCGTCTGCTCTTTCTGCGCTATAAACTGAATGTCGTCCATCAAAAGAGCGTCGCAGTTACGGTACTTATCGCGGAATTCATACATATTCTTATTTCTCAAATGATAAATAAGGTCGTTTGTGAAATTTTCACTTGTGATGTATATGATGTTTGCTTCGGGATTTCTATTTCTCATCTCGTTTTCGATAGCTTTGAGAAGATGTGTTTTACCGAGTCCTGATTTTCCGTAGATATAAAGCGGATTGTATGATTTACCCGGGTCCTCCGCAACCTTTTTAGCTGCGGCATAAGCGTAGTTGTTTGATTTACCTACAACGAAGTTGTCAAAATTATCGCCTATGGTTCTCAATGAGGCACCGCTGTCGGCTGCTTTCTGTTCAACCTCTTCATCCTTTAACTGTTCAAGTACAAATTCAATTTCAACATTGAAACCGATTACCTCGTTAAAAGCGTTGTTTATGAGTTCGGAATATTTTTTTTCGATTATTGGAAATAAAAATTTATTGTTTATGCTCAAAACCGCTTTTTGACCGTCAAAGGATTTAAGGGTTATCGGACTGAACCAGAGCTTAAACGCTTCCGAGTTGACATTATATTTTTCAACCGCACATTCGCAGACTGCCGTCCACATATCGTTTAACGATTCCATAAATACTGTCTCCTGTAATAATAATTCAATTAAAACGCGTTATTTTATGTTTTGCCTGTTTTTTAACAAAAAGCCCAAAAAATATAAAAACGCAAATATAAGCCTAAAATGACCATAATATAGCAAATACCATTTTATCATACCCGTTTCATTTTTTCAATAGTTATAATGGTTTTAATTTTATATTAAATAATAATTATATATATAATAAAGCGGACTCGGAAAAATTTTTAAGAATTTTTTGCCGATTTTTCGGATTTTTGTAATTTTTTCATTTTTGATATACAACATTTTGTATTTTTTGTTTTTTGTGACACTGCTTATAGTTGAAAATAAGAAAAATGTTATAAAATCAGCTTAAATCTTGACTTTTTTATACAATTTAGTATATAATATCTTTCCGCAGATTATTTTTGTAACGAAACGGAGGTATAACGATGAAAAGAACATATCAGCCGAAAAAGCGTCATCGTCAGATGGAACACGGTTTCCGTAAGAGAATGTCAACAAGAAACGGCAGAAAAGTACTTGCACGCCGCAGAGCTAAAGGCAGAAAGCAGTTGTCTTACTAATAGGTAAATAATTTGAGTACGGTAACCTTAAATCGTAATTGTGATTTCAGACGCCTCTATTACAGGGGCAAATCCTATACAAATCCTGCACTGGTTGTTTATTTGAAAAAAAGCGGTGCGGGAATTTGTCGTATAGGAATAACCGTAAGTAAAAAAATCGGATGTGCAGTGGAAAGAAATCGCTGTAAAAGGATTATCAGAGCCGCATGGCACGGTGTTGAACCCGAAATAAACGGTTCGTACGATATTATTTTTGTTGCAAGAAGTAAAACCAAGTATCTTAAAAGTACCGATATACAAGATATTATGCTTGATATTTTCGCACATGCGGGTGCAATCGGATGAAAGAAGCCGTTATTAAAGCAATCAGGTTTTATCAGAAAAAAATCTCTCCCCTTTTTCCGCCGAGGTGCAGATATTATCCCACCTGTTCGCAGTATGCGGTTACGGCGATTGAGAGATTCGGAATTATTAAGGGCGGTTTGTTGGCGGTTGCCCGACTTATGCGGTGTAACCTTCTTTTCCCCGGCGGAGTCGATCCCGTTCCGGAAAAGAAAACTAAAAAATAATAAGAAAAATAAAATGCCCGGCATTTTGTTCGGAGGAACATAAATGAATAAATTATACGAAATACTGGGAATTCCTTTCGGATTCGTTATTTCAATATTTTATGCGTTGAGCGGGAACTATCTTGTTTCGATATTCTGCTTGATGATTATCGTTAAGCTTTGTCTTCTTCCCTCTTCGATAAAGCAGCAGAAGAGCATTGCTATGCAGCAGCGCCTTCAGCCCAAGCTCAGAAGATTGAGGGAAAAGTACGGCAATGACCAACAGCGTCTCCAGCAGGAAACACAGGCGCTTTATCAGCGTGAGGGCTTCTCCGCAATGGGCGGCGGATGTCTTCCGTTGCTTATTCAGTTCCCGGTAATGATAGGTCTTTATCAGGTAAACTATCATCCTTTTTCAATGGTTTTGAGGATTCCCTCGACCGTAGTCGCTTCACTTAAAGAAGCTGTTTTGCCGCTTTTGACAGAAAGCGAAGCAAAATCGTCTTTCAGACTTGAGCTTTATGCTTTACAGCATTGGAATTCATTGGATAAGAGCGCAATTGAAGGTCTTACTCCCGAACTCATTAATAAAATTCAGGACTTTATGGCAAAGTTCACTTTTATGGGTCTTGACCTTGCTCACACTCCGCAAGTTAAGTCTTTTGACGCTTATTGGGCAATTCCGATAATCACGGGTGTGATTGCACTCGGAATGAGCGTTTATTCGCTTATCCGTCAGAGAAAGACAAACCCCGAAATGGCTAAAAACCCCTCAATGGGTTGTATGATGCTCTTTACGCCGGCAATGCAGATTTACTTTGCATTCCTTTTCCCGACCAGCGTAGGTATCTATATCATTATGTCTTCGGCAATTTCATTTTTGCAGATGATTGTTCTCAATCATTTGTATTCGCCGAAAAAAGTCCTTGCAAAAGCGATGGTTGAAGAAACAATATATCGCCGCTCCAAGGAAAACAATACTAAAAAAATTAAAGAGTTGAAAGATAAATAATTCAACTGTGTAAGGTGTTCTGTTATGATTAAAGAATGTATTAAAAAGGCTTCCACCGTTGATGAGGCTAAGGCGGCGGCATTGCTTGAATTGGGTCTTTCCGAATTTGACGATTATAAAATCGAAGTTCTCAAAATGCCCGAAAAGAAAATTCTCGGACTTTTCGGCGGTTCTCCCGCAGAGGTAAAAGTTACCGTTGAAGTTCCCGACGAGGTAAAGTCCGAAAAGCCCGTTGTTAAAAAAGAAGAAAGCAAAAAGCCCGGTGCGGAAAGAAAGCCTGTTGAAAAGCAGGAAAAGAGAGAAACCGTTGCGGAAATTCTTGCCGAAAAGAAAGCAACTCTCAAACCCACAACCGAATATGCTTCGGCTGCGGAATATCTTAAATCGATTATTCTCGGTCTCGGTATGGAAAAGTGCGAGGTTGAGGTTTACGCAGATGATGAGGAAATTTCCTTTGAGCTTGACTGCGGCGACGATTACGGTATCGTTATCGGCAGAAGGGGTGAAACCCTTGATGCTATTCAGTATCTTGTTAGAATGGTTGCCAACAAGGGCATTTCCGGCTACAAGAGAGTATCGGTTAATGTAGGCAATTACCGTGAAAAGAGAGCAGATGTTCTTGTTTCACTCGCAAAGAGAACGGCAATCCGTGCTGTCAAGAGCGGCAGAAACATCACTCTTGAACCGATGAATCCTTATGAGAGAAGAATTATCCACACAGCTGTACAGGAGGTAAGAGGCGCAACTTCATTCTCAACAGGCACAGACCTTGACAGAAGAGTTGTAATAGCTCCCGAAAACGGCGGCAGAGGAAATTACGGTTATCGTGACAGAAATGACAGAAACCGTTCAAGGCGTCCGAGAAAGGAACCCTATGTTCCCGAAATTTCACAGAACCGTGAAAAGAAGAACGACTATTCGGGTGCGTCGGTTTACGGCAAAATCGAAGTTAAGAAAAATAACGAAGAATAAGAGGGGTTTCCCTCGTGTGAAAATCGGGCGAGGAGTTCCTCTCCCGATTTTATTATTTATAGGAAAAGCGGTGAAAATATGAGCACTATTGCGGCAATATCAACCGGACAAGCTGCCGGAGGTATCGGAATTGTTAGAATTTCGGGCGAAAAAGCCCTGTTTGTAGCCGATAGAATATTCAAAACCGTATCAGGTATCAAATTGGAAAAACTGAGCGGCTACAAAGCGGCGTTCGGAAAGGTGCTTTTTGACGGAAAATGCGTTGATGAAGCAGTGGCTCTTGTTTTCAAAGCGCCGAAAAGCTATACGGGTGAGGATGTTGTTGAAATATCCTGCCACGGCGGCTTGCTTGTTACAAAGCAGGTGCTGCGTGCCGCTCTTGCAAACGGTGCTGTTCCCGCCGAACCCGGCGAATTCACAAAGCGTGCATTTCTCAACGGCAAGATGGATTTGACAAGAGCCGAGTCGGTAATGAACATCATTTCCGCAAAATCGGAACAGGCAAAGTCGGCGGCTCTCAACACGCTTGACGGTGCGCTTTTCAAAAAAATATCGGAAATATCACTTTCGTTGAAAAGGACGGCGGCGCAGATGGCTGCATGGGTCGATTATCCCGACGAAGAAATCGACGAGCTGTCCGACGATAATCTTAAAAAAATGCTTGTCTCTGCCGAAAAGGAGCTTGAAGATTTAATCAAACGCTTTGATGTCGGAAGAATTATAATTGAGGGCGTAGAAACCGTAATTGTTGGCAAACCCAATGTCGGAAAATCAACCCTTATGAACCTTATGTCGGGTTATGAAAAGTCGATTGTAACCTCTGTTGCAGGCACAACGAGGGATATTGTGGAGGAAACAGTTACTTTAGGTAACAATGTGTTGAGACTTGCGGACACCGCAGGACTTCACGACACCGAGGATACAGTCGAAAAAATCGGAGTTGACAGAACCAAGCAAAAGCTTGACCGAGCGGCGCTTGTGCTTGCTGTATTCGATTCTTCGACTGAAATCGACACAGAGGACGAGGAAATTATTAAAATGTGCAATGGAAAAAATGCCGTTGCTATCATAAACAAAACAGATTTGGAAGAAAAAATCGATACAAATATAATCAACAATAATTTCAAATATGTTGTTTATCTCTCCGCTAAATCTCAAAGCGGAGTAACCGAACTCGAAAAAGCGATTGAAAATTTGCTCGGAACAGCTGATTTTGACACTTCGGCGGCAACTCTTATGAATGAAAGACAGCTTTCCTGTTGTCAATCTGCCCTGCAAAGCATAAAAGAAGCTCTTGCGGCGCTTGAAATCGGTATGACCCGTGACGCTTTGAATGTAAATATTGATGTTGCGATTGAGAGTCTTGACACTCTGACTGGCGAAAGGGCTACCGAAAGCGTTGTTGACGAGATTTTTTCACAATTTTGTGTAGGCAAATGATGTTTCACGTGAAACAAAACTGACTCAAACGGAGTTTTATATATGGAATATTTTGCAAAAGAATATGATGTTGCCGTAATCGGTGCGGGTCATGCAGGCATTGAGGCTGCTTTGGCTTCGGCAAGGCTCGGGGCAAAAACCGTGGTGTTTGCGATAAATCTTGACTCGGTCGGCAATATGCCTTGTAATCCGTCAATCGGCGGCACATCAAAGGGACACCTTGTGCGTGAAATCGACGCTCTCGGCGGTGAAATGGGCAAGGCGGCGGACAAAACACAGATACAGACAAGAATGCTGAACCGAGGAAAAGGACCTGCGGTTCATTCTCTGCGTGCGCAGATAGACAGGCGTGAGTATTCAAAATATATGAAGCATGTTGTCGAGTTACAGGAAAATCTTGACTTGAAACAGGCTGAAATAATTGATATAAAACAGACCGCCGACGGCTTATGGCAGTTAAAGACCAAACTCGAGGCGATTTACACCGCAAAAAGCGTAGTGCTTGCAACGGGAACATTTCTCGGCGGCAGGATATATATCGGCGAGGTGTCATATGAGAGCGGACCCGACGGTATGTTCCCCGCAACGGAGCTTTCCGTTGCACTTAAAAAGCTCGGAATTCCCCTGCGTAGGTTCAAGACGGGCACACCGTCAAGGGTAAACAGGAGAAGTATCGACTTTTCCGTTCTTGAAAACCAGGAAGGAGACGAAACCGAAACTCCCTTTTCTTTTGAAACCGAAAAAGCGGCTGAAAACAGGTCTTTTTGCTATATTGCCTATACCAATGACGATACAAAGCAGGTAATTCTCGACAATCTCCACCGTTCGCCGCTGTACAGCGGAAAAATCGAAGGCGTCGGCCCGAGATATTGCCCGAGTTTTGAAGATAAAATAGTGCGCTTTCCCGATAAGCTCCGCCATCAGTTCTTTATTGAACCCTGCGGACTTGACACCGAGGAGCTTTATTTGCAGGGAATGTCCTCATCGCTTCCCGAGGATGTTCAGCTCAAGTTTTTAAGAACCATAAAGGGCCTTGAAAATGTTGAGGTTATGAGAACCGCATATGCCATAGAATATGACTGTGTTGACCCGTTGGCTCTCAAACCGAGCCTTGAATTTCTTGATTTGTCGGGACTTTTCGGCGCAGGACAGTTCAACGGCTCTTCGGGATATGAGGAGGCGGCGGCACAGGGCTTGATTGCAGGCATAAACGCCGCACGCAAAGCACAGGGAAAAGAGGCGTTTATTCTCGACCGTGCGTCGTCATATATCGGAACACTTATTGACGACCTTGTTACAAAGGGCTGTATGGACCCGTACAGAATGATGACTTCAAGAAGCGAATACCGTCTCTTGCTTCGACAGGACAATGCAGATATTCGTCTTACGCCCTACGGACACGAAATCGGGCTTATCAGCGATGAACGGTATGAAAAGTTTCTTCATAAGATGCAGCTAATCAAGGATGAAATGAACAGAGCGGCTCAAACCACGATACATATGTCAGATGAGCTGCAAAAGCTGCTTGTTTCACATGAAACAGCGCCGATGAACAAGGGATTGAAGCTTATTGAGCTTATAAAGCGGCCGCAGATAAGCTATGCCGACTTAACTCCGTTTGATCCCGAGCGCCCCGATTTACCGCCCGAAATATTTGAACAGGTGGATATTGAGCTTAAATACGAGGGTTACATCAAACGCCAACAGGCGCAGATAAACGAAATGCGCCGCCTTGAGGTCAAGGTTTTGCCGAAAGACATCGATTACAATTCAATCGAGGGCTTACGGCTTGAAGCAAAGGAAAAACTCACAAAAATAAGACCGCACTCTGTCGGTCAGGCGTCGAGAATATCGGGCGTGTCTCCGTCGGATATATCGGTATTGCTTATATATTTGGCAAAAATGGGGAAATAAACTATGTTAAATAAAGAATTGCTTTATACTACAATTCAAAAAATCGGCGTGAGTATTGACGATAAAGCTTTTGAAAGGCTTGACAAATATGCCCAAATGCTTGTTGAAACCAACAAAAGCTTTAATCTTACTGCTATCACGGAGCCCGATGATGTTACCGTAAAGCATTTTGCGGACTGTCTTGCTCTGTTCGGTAAGGTCAACATACCCGAAAACGCAAAAATAATCGATGTCGGAACGGGCGCAGGCTTCCCGGGATTGGTGCTTTCGCTTACAAGACCCGATATAAAAATGACTTTCCTCGATTCCACAAAGAAAAAGCTCGGCTTTATTCAAAATGTGCTTGATGAAACGGGAATAAGCGCAGAAGTCGTCCACGCAAGGGCGGAGGAGGCAGGTCAAAATCCGAAATACCGTGAGAAATTTGATTTTGCAACCGCAAGGGCTGTCGCAAATCTAACAAATCTTTCGGAATACTGTTTGCCGCTTGTAAAGGTCGGCGGCAAGTTTGTCTCAATGAAAGCTGCGGCGTCGGATGAGGAAATTGCCTCTGCGAAAAAAGCGATAGGAATACTCGGCGGAAAGATTGAAGAGGACATTATTTTTGACCTGACGGACGGTGTACCAAGGAGAATTGTCGAAATAAAGAAGTTATCGCAAACTCCGACAAAGTATCCGAGACCTTCGGCAAAAATTGCGAAAAATCCGATAAAATAATGGTGAAAGCCTTGAAACAGCGTTGATTTTTGACGAACGCTTTTTCTTTACAAAACCACCTCTGCGGTGCTATCCTTTAGACAAGGACAAGCGTTGCGGAGGTTTTTTTATGAAGCAGCAAAAAGTAAAATGCACGGCGGAGATATACAACATACCGCAGGATATGATTGTTCCGAACCCAAATCAGCCGAGAAAAAGATTTGATTACGACGAGCTTGAAAATTTGGCGCAGAGCATAAGGGAAAACGGAATACTTCAGCCGATAACCGTAAGAAAACGGGAGGACAAGAAGTTTGAACTCGTTTCAGGCGAAAGAAGGCTGCGTGCGGCAAGACTTGTCGGACTTGTCAAGGTTCCCTCGATAGTGATAAACATAGATGAAAAAGAGTCGGCAATGTTTTCGGTAATTGAAAATCTTCAAAGGCAGAGCCTTGATTTCTTTGAAGAGGCGGAAGCGATAGAAAAGCTTGTAGGCGAATACGCCATGAGCCGTGAAGAGGTGGCGCAAAAGTTGGGCATAGCGCCGTCCACCGTGTCAAACAAGCTGAGAATTTTACGCCTGCCCGAAGAAATGCGCTTTAAGCTTGCAAAGGCAGGTCTCACGGAGAGCCACGCAAAGGCGCTGCTTATGCTGGAGGATGACAATCAGCGTGCACGGGCGCTCTCGATAATTGTTGACAGACATCTGAATGTTGCCGAAAGCGAGCGAATGATAAATCAGATGATAAACAAAAACAACCGTTCACGAAATCCTTTAAGAGGAATAAGAGATGTAAGGTTGTTTATAAATACACTCAATCATGCGGTTGACACGATACGCCGTGCAGGTGTAGACGCCGACGCCGCAAGAAGCGAGACCGAAGAATATATTGAATATGTAGTTCGTATTCCCAAGGTCGAACAGCTTCGCATTGCCTTACCGGGCGAGACCGACGAGGCAGTATAACCGATAAAACGGGCGTTTGTAATAATACCCCTGTTGCACTCGCCGTTTTATATATACCCATATCCTTCTCTTTCACACCCCACATCCACAAGCAGAGCGGCGGAGTTCTTCGGAATTTCGCCGTTTTGCTTTGCTTTGTTTCACGTGAAACAAATATTTATAAAAATCTTGTGTTTTTGACAAAAAGTGTTTAATTTTGCGTGCGGGTATGCTATAATAATACGGCATAATTATTTCGGTTGCGAAACTGAGCAAAAACGGCTCAATTTCGGGATTTTTATATACACGGAGTGAAAAAATTGTCAAAAATCATTTCAATTATCAACCAAAAGGGCGGAGTCGGCAAAACCACGACCGCCGTCAACCTTTCAGCGGCGATAGGCGCTTTGGGTAAAAAGGTGCTGCTTGTCGATATTGACCCGCAGGGCAACTCAACAAGCGGTTACGGTATAAATAAAAGAGAAATTAAAAATTCAACCTATGATATGCTTATAAATTCCGTTAAGGCTTCGGAAGCGGTAATCAACACAAAATTCAAAAATGTTGATTTGCTGCCGTCGGATATGAACCTTGCGGGCGCAGAGGTTGAAATGATAGGTATGGAAAGGCGTGAAAGCCTTGTCAAAATGGCTCTTGCGGAGATATGGGACAATTACGACTATATCTTCCTTGACTGCCCTCCCTCACTCGGTCTTATCACGATTAACGCACTTTGTGCGAGTGATACTTTCCTGGTTCCGATACAGTGCGAATACTATGCGCTCGAAGGCCTTGCACAGCTTATGGCAACCGTAAGGCAGATAAAAAGGCTTTACAATCCGCATATAGAAATCGAGGGCGTTTTGCTCACAATGTACGACGGCAGACTTAACCTCACGAACCAGGTCGTCGACGAGGTTAAAAAGTTCTTCCCTCAAAAGGTTTATTCCTCCACAATTCCGAGGAATGTCAGACTTTCCGAGGCTCCGAGCTTCGGCGAGCCGATTATGTATTATGACAAAAACTCCAAGGGCTCTTTGGCATATGCCGCTCTTGCGGAAGAGTTTTTGAAAAAACAGTAACAAAGGAGCGGGAAAATGAAAAAAATCGCACCTGTTGCAATTTTGCTGGTTCTTGTGTCGGTGTTTCTCACTTCGTGCGGTCAGCCCGAGGAGTTTAAGCCGGCGCCGATAATCACGACCACCGAAACCACCACCGAAGAGGTAACATATAAATACAGCGAGTTTGAAGTGCTCGGCACCAAAATGGGCATGAGCGTCGAGGAAACGCAGAACGCCTTGGGCATTAAAGCAAGCCTTTATCTCAACGACAGCTCCGTCGCATATTTTGTGGTAAATAAAAAGGGCTTACCGTTTGTTTCGGACGGCTGTGAGAGCTCGGTATATTTCATATACAATTCCGATATGCGCCTTTGTGAGGTGCAGTATCTTTCGACCGTAAACACGGGCTTTGTGCTTAAAGAAGCGCTTTCAACCTATGACAGGCAGTACGGTAAGCACGCCGAATTAAAGGTTGACGAAAGCAAGACCAATTATATCTGGTACAAAGACGGCGTTTACCTTCTTATAACGACAGTTTCAAGCGGTCAGAACGCCATGTCGTTCTTTGGGGAAGAGTATTTCAACAAGACGAATCCCGAAGAGGCAAAGGCTTATGCGAACTTGTAAAGGAGGATAAATAATATGGCAGCTAAAAAAGGCGGCTTGGGCAAGGGCATGAGCGCCCTTATTTATGACAATGCAATGGAAAACGCTTCGGGCGAGAGCGTTACGCTTTCAATCAACGAAATAGAGCCCAACCGTGAACAGCCGAGAAAAATATTTGAAGAACAGGCTTTGTCGGAGCTTTCCGAGTCAATAAAGGAACACGGAATTTTACAGCCGTTGCTTGTAAGACCCATGGCGGACGGCAGCTACCGTCTTGTTGCGGGCGAGCGTAGATACCGTGCGGCAAGAATGGCAGGTCTTACGGAAGTTCCCGTTACCGTCCGTGAAATGACGGACGAAGAGGAGAGCATATTTGCGCTTATCGAAAATTTGCACAGGGAGGACCTCAACGCAATCGAGGAGGCGCAGGGAATAAAAACTCTTATCGACACCTTCGGTTTTACACAGGAGGAGGCAGCGCAGAAGGTCGGCAAATCGAGGACTGCGGTCACAAACAGCCTGAGACTGCTCAACCTTCCGTCGGATATATCGGACCTTGTAAGGGACGGCAAAATTTCAATGGGTCACGCAAGGGCTTTGCTCTCGTTTGAGGACACCTCGGAGGCTTCGAGGGTAGCGCAGCTTGTTGTAAAAGACGGCATTTCCGTGCGTGATGTCGAACGCCTTGCAAAGAGTGCGCAAAAGACCAAAAAGGCTCCCGAAAAGCGTGAGAAAAAGCGTGACATTTTCTACGACGAGGTGGAAATAGCACTTTCAAAGGTGCTCGGCAGAAAGGTTAGGGTTTTCGTTTCAAAGGGCGGAAGCGGCACGCTTGAGGTTGAGTTTTTCTCAAAGACAGACCTTGAAAAGCTCTCAAAACAGTTTGAAAATCTTGAATAAATAAATGATAATAAATATCGGAGGATATAAAAATGCTTGATATTAAATTTGTCAGGGAAAATCCCGACGCAGTAAAGGAAAACATCAAAAAGAAATTTCAGGACGAGAAACTTCCGTTGGTTGACGAGGTAATTAAGCTCGACCTTGAATACAGAGAGTCAAAGACCAAAGGCGACGCTTTGAGAGGCGACCGTAACCGTATCAGTAAGGAAATCGGTATGTTTATGGGCAAGGGCCTCAAGGAGGACGCAGAGAAAGCAAAGGCAAAAGTCAAGGAAATCAACGCAGAGCTTGAAGCACTCGAGGTTAAGGAGCAGGAGCTTGCGGCTGAGATAAAGAAGAGAATGATGGTCATCCCGAACATTATCGGAAAGGATGTTCCCATCGGTAAGGACGACAGCGAAAATGTCGAGCTTGAAAAGTTCGGTGAGCCCGTTGTTCCGGATTATGAAATTCCCTACCATGTTGACATTATGGAGTCTTTTGACGGTATAGACCTTGACGCCGCAAGAAAGACAAGCGGTAACGGCTTCTATTATCTTTCGGGCGATATTGCAAGACTTCATTCGGCAATTCTTTCCTATGCGAGAGACTTTATGATAGACAGAGGTTTTACCTACTATGTTCCGCCGTTTATGATAAGAAGCGATGTCGTAACAGGCGTTATGAGCTTTGCCGAAATGGAAAATATGATGTATAAGATTGAGGGCGAGGACCTCTATCTTATCGGCACCAGCGAACATTCGATGATAGGCAAGTTCATTGATACGATTATCCCCGAAGCGGAGCTTCCCAAGGCGCTCACTTCGTATTCTCCGTGCTTCCGTAAAGAGGTAGGCGCACACGGAATTGAGGAGAGAGGCGTTTACAGAATACATCAGTTTGAAAAGCAGGAAATGGTTGTTGTATGTAAGCCCGAGGAGAGCGACGAGTGGTACGATAAACTCTGGAACAACACCGTTGATTTCTTCCGCAGCCTCGATATTCCCGTAAGAACGCTTGAATGCTGCTCGGGCGACCTTGCAGACCTTAAAGTCAAGAGCCTTGATGTTGAGGCGTGGAGCCCCAGACAGAAGAAATATTTCGAGGTTGGTTCGTGCTCAAACCTCGGCGACGCACAGGCAAGGCGTCTCGGAATCAGAATCAAGGGTAAGGACGGCAACTATTTTGCTCATACTCTTAACAACACGGTTGTCGCACCCCCGAGAATGTTGATTGCATATCTTGAAAACAACCTCAACGAGGACGGAACCGTAAGAATTCCCGAACCGCTCAGAATGTATATGGGCGGCAAGAGCCTTATTGAAAAGAAAAAATAATTACCGAAACAAAAAAGTAATGAGCCATAGCTAAAGCTATGGCTCATTTTTATGTTGCGATTTTTTATTCTTTTTCGAGCACCACAGCCGTTCCGCTTGCGGAAACCATAAGCATATTGCCGCCCTGTCCGAGCACTTCGTAGTCAACATCCACGCCGACAACTGCGTTTGCGCCAAGGTCCTCGGCACGCTCTTCAAGCTCTTTGAGCGCCTGTTCTCTTGCGTCAACGAGTTCTTCCTCGTATGAGCCCGAGCGGCCGCCGAAGATGTTGGTAAGTCCTGCCGCAAAATCCTTGACGAAATTCACGCCCGAAATAACCTCTCCGCATACAACGCCGAGATACTGTGTGATTCTTGTTCCGTCAACCGACGGTGTTGTTGTGATAATCATAGCTTTTCTCCTTATTCAAAAAGTTTTGAAAACTCTGCTTCCGACTCTTTTTTGATTTCCGACGCCAAAAATCCGAGGGTCATACATAAAACCGCTCCCTCAAGCTTTTGTTTTGAGTCCTCATTGGGACCGACATAATCTTTAAGCTCTTTTTCAATAATCTCTTTTATTATATCTTTATCTGCGGTCTGCTTTTTGTCAACCTGCGAAATGACAGAACAGATAACGCTGAACAGCTCACGGTCGGGGATAATATCGTCGCTTCTGTCGTCAACCTCTCCGTTGATATACCCCATAAGAGCAATTATTTTTTCAAGCTGCATGGAGCTTCGGAGCATATTTATCAAAATTATTCTGACGATTTGCTGCTCGCCGTATCTCTTTCCGCTCGGGCGTTCCACCCAGCCTCTTTTGACCCAATTCTGTAATGTTGAGCCCTCAAGACCCGTGAGCTCCTTTAATTGTGCGAGCGTCAGTCCTTTGGTTACGGAGAGAACGGGCGAAAGCACGGCAAAGGCGTTCTTGCTTAAAGCGTCGTTCCATTCAAGCGCCGTACCGGGAATGTTTTTCAGCATTTTCATCAACCCCTCTATAGTTATAATATGATAATAACATAGGTTCGTATGAACTTCAAGTGCCGCTTTAAGACAATATTGACCCGTTCGGCGTGAGTTTCGGCGGTTTGTTTGTAAAATAAGGCATTTTTGGCATTTTTCTTCTTGCTAAAATGCTCTTATTCGGTTTATTTATCGGTTCGGATGTGATATACTTTATAGGAATATGATAAAACAGGAATACGGCAAACAGGTGTAGAGTAAATGGGAACAGCAGCTTACAATTCGGAAGATAAATATTACAAAAGCATAAAAGGCGCACTCAAAACGGGAGAGAGCGTAAGGTTCAGGATAATCGTTCCCCGTTCGTTCGGCGCAAATTCCGCACGCTTGTCTTTGAGGGCGGACTCACAGCACGAATATTCGTCAAGAGGTATGTACTGGGCGGGAATGTACGGCGACGAACACGAGGTGTGGGACATAGAGACTCAAATTCCCGACTCGGGTCTTTATTGGTATCATTTTGACATCTCTTCTCCGTGGGGGGAGACAAGGCTTTGCAAGACGGCGGATTTTACGGGAGCGTTTTCGCCTTTCGGCGCCGTAATTACGGACTGGCAGCTTACGGTCTGCGCTTCGGACTTCGTAACGCCCGATTGGCTCAAAGGCGGAGTGATTTATCAGATTTTTCCCGACCGCTTTTATAATTCGGGCGAAAAAAAGGAAAGAGTGCCGTCCGACAGAGTTTTACGCACCGACACGGAAAATCAGCCCTATTGGCGCCCGAATGAAAACGGCAAGGTTCTCAACAACGACTATTTAGGCGGAGATTTGAGAGGTATCGAGGAAAAGCTCCCGTACCTGTCGGAACTCGGCGTAACCTGTATTTATCTCAATCCCATATTCGAAGCACATTCAAATCACAGATACAACACCGCCGACTACACAAAAATCGACCCCCTGCTCGGCACCGAAGCGGATTTTGTTTCGCTGTGCAAGGCGGCGCACAAAAGGGGAATAAAGATAATCCTTGACGGTGTTTTCTCGCATACGGGCGACGACAGCGTGTATTTTAACAGATATAAGCGGTACGGCGACGGCGGAGCGTACAACTCAAAAGAGTCGCCGTATTTCAAGTGGTATAAATTTCAGCACTATCCCGACGAATATACTTCGTGGTGGGGTTTTGATACTCTTCCCGAGGTTACGGAGGAGTGTGAGGATTACCTCGAATTCATTACGGGCGAAAACGGCGTTGTTGCCAAGTGGCTGAAGCTCGGAGCAGACGGCTGGAGGCTTGATGTTGCGGATGAACTGCCCGATGTTTTTCTTGATGCGGTAAGGCGTGCGGTAAAGCGTGACGACCCGAACGCTCTCCTGCTCGGCGAGGTGTGGGAGGATGCGACAAACAAATTTTCATACGGTCAAAGGCGAAAATTCTTGCTCGGCGAACAGTTTGACAGCGTAATGAACTATCCCTTTGCAAACGCAGTGCTTGATTTTGCAAGGTACGGCGTTGCTGAGGACTTTATGAAAAGCGTTATGTCGATTGTCGGCAATTATCCTAAGCCGGCGCTTGATGTTATGATGAATCATATCGGAACGCACGATACGGAACGGGCGATAACCCGTATTGCGGGCGAGAGCTGCGAATACAGGGACAGGCAGTGGCAGAGCGAGCATTTCTTATCTCCCGAGCAAAAGGAGAAGGGAATACGCCTTATGAAGCTTGCCGCAACGCTCCAGTTTATGCTCCCCGGCGTACCGAGTGTGTATTACGGCGACGAAATTGCAATGCAGGGATATAAGGACCCGTTCAACAGGGCGTATTTTGAGTGGAACAACACGCAGTGCGAACTGCGGGAATACTATATAGCTCTCGGAAAGATGAGGCGGGAAAACGACTGTCTTAAAGACGGAGAGTTTGAAAGCGTTTCGGCGGCTCTCGGCTGCGTTGCGTTTTCACGGTGCGGCAAAAAAGAAAACCTGTTGGTTATTGCCAACAGGAATGAAAACGGTATAACCTACAATTTGCCGCAGGAGTGGTTCGACGCCGAAAATGCCCTTAACGGCGAAAAGTACGGCGAGTCCGTGTTTGTCGACGGTATGAGCGCCGTTGTTTTGAAAAAACGCACCGAATTATCTTAACAGCAGGGTCACGCCTGCACCTGCCACGGCGGCAAAGAGCAGATATATTATTTTAAGTACAGCGGTTTTCAGTTTTGCACGCTTTGTTACGGGAACCTTTGCATTGCCCGAAAGCGCCTGAAGAGCTTTTTCGTTAAGCCTCTTTTCACTGAGCGTGGAATATTCGGGTCTTACAAAAAACAAAGCCTTTTCAAAGTATTTTGTGCCCGTTTCGTGAACTTCGAGAACCTGTCTGTTTACACCTTTAATCATATCGTTGTGTCCTTTGTGTTTGTTGCTTTTAGTATGGTGCTTTTCGGTTGAAAATATACTTGTTTTCGGCGGCGGATTTGTGTCAATATGGTATTTTATACAAAATTATTATCCTCTGAAATATTACAATGAGTATATTTTAGTTTTGCTCAAAAATGTTCAAAACAATGTTCAAAATGTTAATAAGTGTCGTTGAAAACTGTGCAAAACTCGGTTTTTACCGTACTTTTAGTCCAATGTTTATAACTTTTCAATATTCAAAGGTAAATACTGTAAGTTATTATAACTTTACAAAATATTACGGTCGGTAGTTATTTTTTGAGTAAAGCGGTAAAATTTTTTTGTGCAATTTAACATTGTAAGTTTTTAATATAAATTTTATGATTTTTTGTGGATTTTTTCGGGAGTGAAGATATGGAAGGCTTTCAGTTTGAAATTGAAGTACCCAAGATGTTTGACCTTGACCTGTCGCTTGACTGCGGACAGGCTTTCCGTTGGGAAAAGGACGAACACGGAAATATGTGCGGCGTGGTGTCGGGTAAAAGATACATATTAAGGCAGGACGGCGGTATGCTTTATTGCAGCTGTAACGAGGCGGATTTCAACGCCGTGATTCGCAGGTATCTTGATTTTGACAGGGATTACAAGGCGATAACCGACGGGTTTTCTTCGGACAAAAACCTGAAAGCGGCGTGTGAGGAATATGCGGGCATCAGAATATTGCGTCAGGAGCCGTGGGAGACACTTTGTTCGTTTATAATTTCGCAGAACAATAACATACCCCGTATAAAGGGGATAATCTCAAGGCTTTGCGAGAGTTTCGGAGAGGAGATAGAAAACGGCGTTTATTCTTTTCCGAGTGCGGAGCGTTTGTGCGGTCTTACGGTTGAAGACCTGTCGCCGCTTCGTGCGGGCTTCCGCTCAAAGTATATCCTTGACGCGGCGCAAAAGGTAAGCTGCGGAGAAATAGATTTTGACAGAATAGACAAACAGCCGATAGATTTCGGACGAGAGGAGCTCATAAAAATAAAGGGCGTCGGAAAAAAGGTTGCGGAGTGTACGCTTCTGTACGGCTTCGGCAAGCTTGAGGCGTTTCCCGTCGATGTCTGGGTTAAGAGAATTACCGAGGAAATGTATCCGAACGGGCTGCCCGAATGTATGAAAAACTACGAGGGAATAGCTCAACAGTACCTTTTCCATTGGCGCAGGAACTCGGAACGCTTCAAAAACGCATAAATTCACAAAATTTTAATAAGTTTTTGCGTTATAGAGGTTGAGTATTTGACTTTCAGAGGTTATAATATTAGTTGATAAAATGGGTGTAAAACAGATTGAATAAATTGAAAGGAAGTAGAAAGAAATGTTATTCTCGCAGGATATCGGTATCGATCTCGGCACGGCGAACACATTGGTTTTTGTTAAAGGTAAAGGAATTGTAATCAGAGAGCCGTCGGTCGTAGCCGTAAATGTCAGCGCTTATCCGCAAAAGGTTGTTGCGGTCGGCGACAAGGCAAAGCAGATGATAGGCAGAACTCCGGGCTCGATTACTGCGGTAAGACCTCTTAAAGACGGCGTTATCGCAGATTTCGACATTACATCGGATATGCTCAAAGAATTTATAAAAATGGCGATAAG
Source organism: uncultured Eubacteriales bacterium (assembly GCA_902491475.1). Taxonomy (GTDB): domain Bacteria; phylum Bacillota; class Clostridia; order Oscillospirales; family Acutalibacteraceae; genus Fimenecus. The sequence continues at coordinate 54,714 of CABUHY010000002.1, read as the reverse complement.
CTCATCTCCGTTTTCAAGGGCAAGGGTGCTTATCTGTATTCCCTCGGGCGTTACCGAGGTTGAAAGAAAGGCTGTTCACGACGCAGCCCGTTCGGCAGGCGCAAAGCTTGTAAACCTGATTGACGAGCCTATGGCGGCGGCAATCGGCGCAGGACTTCCCGTTTCGGACGCAGTCGGAAGCATGGTTGTCGACATCGGCGGCGGTACCTCCGAGGTTGCGGTTATTTCGTACGGCGACATCGTTACCGCTCAGTCGGCAAGAGTTGCGGGCGACAATTTTGACGAGGCTATCATAGCTTACATCAGAAAGAAGCATAACCTGCTCATAGGCGAGAGAACTGCCGAGGATATAAAGATTAAGATAGGCTCGGCTTATCCTTATGACGGCGAGGGTGCAATGGATGTCAAGGGCAGAAACCTGCTTGACGGTCTTCCCAAGAACATAGAAATTACCTCCGAGGATGTAAGAGAGGCTCTTTCCGATCCGGTAAATCAGATTCTTGACACAATTCATTCGACGCTTGAGAAAACTCCCCCCGAGCTTTCGGCGGACATTATCGACAGAGGAATAATGCTCACGGGCGGCGGCGCATTGCTCAGAGGTCTTGACAAGCTCATTTCCATTGAGACAAAAATCCCTGTTCACATTGCCGAAAATCCGCTTGACTGCGTTGTTGACGGCACGGGCATGTGTCTTGAAAATCCCAAGTTTATGGAAAAGGGATATTACGACTGATAATTATTTTAACGGCGGGTTTTATGCCCGCCTTGTTGCGCTTTTACAAGCGTTTAATCCGATGACGGAAGGCAGGTGTTACAGTTGAAGAATTTTGTCAGAAGCGGTACCTTCAGGGCGTTGCTTTTGCTTGTTGTCGTGCTTCTTGCGGGAATAATTGCAGGCGTTTCGTCAAGCAGTGCTTCTTCTCCGCTGACCTCTGCGGTCAGCACGGTGTTCTCTCCGCTGTCACGCCTTTCGACCGCAATATCCGAAAAATTCAATTCGGTAAAGGGCGGATTTATTTCGTCCGCTTCGTATATGGACAGGGTTGCGGAACTTGAGGAACAGGTTGCCGATTATCAGAAAAAGCTTGTCGATTACGAAAAGATGAAAAAACAGATAGAGGCATATGAAAATTTCCTCGGCGTTAAGGAAAAAAATCCCGATTTCAAGTTTACGGCGGGCACTGTAATAGGCAGGAATTCAGCCGACGCTTTTGACTCGTTCGAGCTCAACTGCGGCAGTAACGACGGCGTAAGCGTGAACGACCCCGTTATAAGCGGCGAGTATCTTATCGGAATCGTAAGCGAAGTAACGCCGACCACCTGTACCGTCCTTTCGGTATATGACCCCAAGGTAAACGCTGCGGCTTATGAAATCCGTACGGGCGAGATAGGCTACACCGACACCACGGTAAAAATGAGTCTTGACTCAACCGTCAAGTTTGCGGGGCTTACAAAGGACACGGCGATTGCCGAGGGCGGAATTGTCTGCACTTCGGGCGTCGGCGGAATATTCCCGAGAGGTCTCATTATCGGTACGGTTAAGTCCGTAAAGCAGGAGGAGGGCGATGTCTCCTACTATGCGGAGGTTACGCCTCAGATTGATTTGGGCGAGGTTCAGGATGCCTTTGTCATAACGGACTTTGAGGGTAAGGGCAATGCGTAATAACACAAAACTTATCATTTTCAGAAGAACAATATTTGTTTTGCTGATATTGCTTACCCATATTTTGCAGAACACAAAGGGCTGGTTTCCCGAAATTTTTTCCGCAAGGGCATTTTTGCTTATACCGCTTACGGTTTGCCTCGGAATGTTTGAGCGTGAGTTCACGGGTGCGGTGCTCGGTGCGTTTGCGGGTGCGCTGTGGGACAGCGTTTTCGGGCTTGCGGACGGGTACAATGCGCTGTTTCTGATGTTAATCGGCGGCGGTTGCGGTCTGCTTATAAATGTGTTTATGAGAAATCATCTTTTAACGGCGCTGATACTTTCGGGTTCGGCGACGCTGCTTTATACCGTGCTTTATGTGCTTTTCTTCGTTACGGCACAGGGTATGGACTCGGCGGGTTGGCTGTTTTTGAGGTTCTATCTGCCGTCGGCGGTTTACACTGTCGTGTTCACGCCGATATACTATATGATAGTCAGGTCTCTTATGAGGCTTACAAGGACGGCGCAGGAGTTTTAGCTTATGAAAGGAGAGCCGCAAATGAAGGATAAGACCAAAAGCACAAAATTCAGGACTGTTGCGTTTACCGTAGCGGTGCTTTTTGTTTTTTCGCTGTTTATTGCGGACCTTTTCAGAATACAGATAGCAAACGCCGACGAGGCTACGGTGGAAAGGGTTGCGTTGAAGCAGACCGACACCACCATAAAGGCGGCAAGGGGCGAAATCCTTGACTGCAACGGAAAGCCGCTTGTTACAAACAAGCAGGTAAATTCGATTGTTTTCAACGGTTCTTATTTCCCGAGAACCGACGAACAGCAGCAGAGGAATGAGATTATTATTTCTCTCATACATCTGCTCGAGAGCAATTCGACGGAATGGAACAACGACATTCCTATGTATTTCGACCAAAACGGCAATATTCAGTTTGCCGCCGACCGTGATGCGGATATAAAGTATCTCAAATCAAAAAATGTGCTCTATCTTAATGAGTATGCGACGGCGCAAAACTGCTTTGATGAGCTGAAAACAAAATTTGAGCTTGAGCAGTATTCGGACGAGGACGCTTTGAAAATCGCTTCGGTATGCTATTCACTGAAGAAAAATGCTTTCACTACCTCGAACCCTTATACATTTGCGGATGATGTTTCGGTTGAGCTCGCTTCAAAGATAAAGGAAAACAGCGGATTTTATGTCGGCGTTGAAATTCAGGTCACGACGGAGAGGGAATACCTCAACGGCACGCTTGCTCCGCACATAATCGGTATTACGGGACCGCTTAATGCAGAGGAATACAACAAGCGTACGGAGGAATACAACGAAGCGGTAAAGAACGAAAATCTTACCACCGAGGAAAAAACGAATTTGAAGCTCCGTGCTTACGCTATGGACGACACCATCGGTAAATTCGGACTTGAAAGCGCCATGGAGCAATATCTGCGCGGTACAAACGGCGTTGAAAGCACAATTACGGATGCCGACGGAAACAAAACCACGGAAATTACGACCGAGCCCGTTCAAGGCGATACGGTTATACTTACGCTCGACTCGGATTTGCAGCTTGCCGTTCAGGAGGCTCTTGCAAACTTTATCGCACAGTACAGGGACAAGGCGTCGCTGCCCGCTGTCGGTTCTGCGGTGGTTATGGATGTAAACAGCGGTGCGGTTCTCGCCTGCGCCACATATCCGAGCTATGACCTCACGACATATTACGACAACTACTCGGCACTTGCAAGCGATAAATCCTCGCCGCTTTGGAACAGAGCTCTTCAGAGTACATACGAGCCGGGTTCGACATTTAAGGTAGCCATTGCGCTTGCCGGACTTGAAGAGGGCGTTATCACAAAGGACACGAGGATTACCTGTAACAGGATTTACACATATTTCCAGGACACGCAGTTCAAATGCCTGCACGCACACGGTGCGATTACCGTTGCCGAGGCGCTTAATCAGTCGTGCAACATATTTTTCTATGAGACGGGCCGTCAGCTCGGTATCGAAAAAATGAACGATTATTGCACAAGGCTCGGTCTCGGTCAGAAAACAGGCGTTGAAATAAATGAGTCGACAGGCGTGCTTGCGAGTATAGAATACCGTGAGGCTCACGGCGGAACATGGTACCCCGGCGATACGGTTCAGGCGGCAATCGGTCAGTCCGATAACCTGTTTACTCCCATTCAGCTTTGCAACTATGCGGCAACCGTCGCAAACGGCGGAACGAGATACAAGGCACATTTTGTAAAGAGCGTAAAATCCGCCGATTATTCACAGACGATAATAGACAGCGCTCCCGTCGTGCTCAATGAAACGGGAATTTCACAAAGCAGTATCAACATTGTCAAAGAGGGTATGATGCGCCTCGGCGGAAGGCTTGCGGCGTTCAAGGATTTGCCCGTTGCGGTTGCGGCAAAAACAGGTACGGCAGAGTCCAAGGCTAAGGTCGGCGGAAAAATCGAATCGGGTCTTAACGGCTTTATGATTTCGTTTGCGCCTGCCGACAATCCGCAGATAGCGGTCTGCGTTGCGATTGAAAACCTGAACAGCGGTTCCGCTACGGCGGTGCTGGTTTCCGATATTTACAAAGCGTATTTCGGAACGGTCAGCGAGGTTGATACGGTCGAAAGTCAGAACACTGTGTTAAATTGATTTGGGGTGAGGAAAATGGCTGAAAAAATTCTTGTCATATCCGGCAAGGGCGGCGTAGGTAAGTCGTCCGTGTCGGTCGGGCTTGCAAACGCTATGTGCTCAATGGGCAAAAGCGTTTTGCTCGTTGACGCCGATGTGGGCTTTCGTAGCCTTGACCTCATTATGAATATCGGCTCACAGGTCGTATATAACTGGCTTGACATTATCGAAAACAGATGCTCGTTTTCACAGGCCGTTGTCAGCGGCGACGGTATGCCCGACTTGCTTTCGGCTCCGTCCGATTTTTCGGAAAGCATAACAAAAAAGTCTGTTTCGGAACTGCTTGCCCGTGCCGACAATGATTACGATTATGTGTTGGTTGATTCTGCGGCAGGCGCCGATTCTCTTCACGAAATATTGGCAGAGGTTTGCGACAGAGCCCTTGCGGTCGTTACCTGCGACCCCGTTTGTGTCAGAAGCGTTGACGCTGCGGCCGGAAAGGTCTTAAAAGCCAATAAAAACATTGATATAAGGATGATAGTCAACCGCTTTGACAAGTATGAGGTCGAAACGGGAAAGCAGATGAAGCTTGACGATGTTGTCGATGCGGCAAGGGTCGGGCTTATCGGCGTTATTCCCGAGGACGACAGTGTAAGACTGCTTTCGGGAGGAAGCAAAATTTCAAAATATGCTTTCAATGCATTTTTAAGAACGGCAAAGCGCATTTCGGGCGAAAGCGTTTTATTCAATCCGAAGGATTTTTATTGATAAACAGTTGAAAACCGAGTGAAAATTTGGTATCATACTGTTTGAGGAGTTTCATAGGGAGGAAGATATATGAACATAGCTCTTATAGCACATGACGAGAAAAAAGAACTTATGACTCAGTTCTGCATTGCATATTGCGGAATTCTTTCAAAGCACAACCTTTGCGCTACGGGAACTACGGGCAAGCTTGTCGCTGAGGCAACGGGTCTTAAAATAACTCAGTTTTTAAGCGGCGCTCAGGGCGGCGACCAGCAGATAGGCTCAATGATTGCATGCAACGAAATTGACCTTTTGCTTATGTTCAGAGACCCTCTTAACCCCAAGCCTCACGAGCCTAACGAAGCAAATCTTTTAAGGCTCTGCGACGTTCACAATATACCCGTCGCTACAAACATCGCTACCGCAGAGGCGCTTATCCACAGCCTTGCGAGGGGCGACCTTGACTGGAGAGATATTGTAAACCCGAAGAACGGCGAACAACACTGAATAAAATCGCCCCTTCCTTTTCGGAGGGGGCAATTCTGTATAAATAAAGGAATGAAAACTTATGGCGCTTATAACCAACGCAATTAAAGGAACGCTCGACACATTGCCGTCGGGCAGCTATAAAATTCAATACATCGAAGCGGCTATGCGTGAAATTGCCGAAAACTACGGCTTTTACGAAATGCGTACGCCCGTGTTTGAGCACACCGAGCTTTTTCAGCGTTCGGTAGGCGAGACTACGGATGTCGTTCAAAAGGAAATGTACACCTTTAAGGACAAGGGCGACAGGTCGATAACCTTAAAGCCCGAGGGAACGGCAGGCGCAGTGCGTGCTTTCCTTGAACACGGTCTTTTCAACGAGGCTATGCCGCAGAAGATTTATTACCTTACCCCCTGCTACCGTTATGAAAAACCGCAGGCGGGCAGACTTCGTGAATTCCATCAGTTCGGCGTCGAGTGCTTCGGCGCAGGCGGTGCGGCGCAGGATGCGGAGATTATCCTGCTTGCAAACGAGGTGTTCAATTACCTCGGCGTAAACAATATATCGCTTGAAATAAATTCAATCGGCTGCCCCGAGTGCCGCAAAAAGTATCAGGAGGCGCTCAAGGACTATTTCAGGGCGCACTATGACGATTTGTGCGATACCTGCAAGGGCAGACTTGAAAAAAATCCGATGAGAATACTTGACTGTAAGAGCCCCGTATGCTCGGAAATCGCAAAGGACGCGCCGAAAATTCTCGACTATCTTTGCGACGACTGCAACGAACATTTTGAGTCGGTTAAAAAATATCTGACGGCAAACAATATCGATTTCACGGTTAATCCGACGATTGTCAGAGGCCTTGATTATTACACAAGAACCGTTTTTGAGTTCGTCTCGAATGAGATAGGAGCTCAGGGCACGGTTTGCGGCGGCGGCCGTTACGACGGACTTGTTGAGGAGATGGGCGGTAAGCCTACGCCTGCCTGCGGCTTCGGACTCGGACTCGAAAGGCTTATGCTTTTGATGGATACACAGAAAACCGAGTTCCCCGAAAGGAAAAAGTGCGACCTTTATATCGCTTCGATGGGAGCGGAGGCAAACATCAAGGCGTCGGCTCTCGCAACCGATTTGAGAAACGAGGGACTTTCCGCTCAGTTTGACACGGTCGGCAGGTCGGTTAAGGCGCAGATGAAGTACGCCGACAAGATAGGCGCGCTTTACACCGTGGTTCTCGGCGACAGCGAGCTTGAAAGCGGCAAGGCTATGCTCAAAAATATGTCGGACGGAACGCAGACAGAAATTGAGCTTGAAGATTTCACGGATAATTTCCAGTCAACCGTTATAAAGCAGGCGATGGACTCGCTTGACGGCTACGGTATCGAGGGACTTGAAATTACAGATATACTTGGAGGACAAAATTGATGGAAACAATGCAGGGTATTAAAAGAACAGACTATTGCGGCACGCTTACCGCAAAGGATATAGGCAGAGAGGTTACTCTTTGCGGTTGGGTTCAGCGTCAGCGAGACCTCGGCGCATTGATTTTCGTCGATTTGAGAGACAGAACGGGCGTCGTTCAGTTGGCGTTTACCGAAAACACCGACAAGGAAGTTTTCGACAAGGCTTTTTCGGTAAGAAGCGAATATGTCCTTGCAGCTGTCGGTACGGTTCGCGAGAGAAGCGCCAAAAACCCCGATATTCCCACGGGCGAGATTGAAATTGAGGTCAAGGAATTAAGAGTTCTTGCAAAGAGCGAGACCACACCGTTTGAAATTCAGGAAAACTCACAGACGGGCGAGCTGACTCGGCTTAAATACCGTTATCTTGACCTTCGCCGTCCCGATTTGCAGAAAAATATTATTTTCAGACACAAGGTTGCAAAGATTACAAGAGATTATTTTGATGAAAACGGCTTTATCGAAATAGAAACTCCCATGCTTATCCGTTCCACACCCGAGGGCGCAAGAGACTTCCTTGTTCCGTCGAGAATTCATAACGGAAGCTTCTATGCACTTCCGCAGTCGCCGCAGCTTTACAAACAGCTTTCAATGGTTGCGGGCTTTGACAGGTATATGCAGATTGCACGCTGCTTCAGAGATGAGGATTTGAGAGCGGACCGTCAGCCCGAGTTTACGCAGATTGATATTGAGATGTCCTTTGTTGAGATGGAGGATGTTCTTGAGATGGGCGAGGGCTATATAAAGCGTGTGTTCAAGGACGCACTCGGCGTGGATATTCCCACTCCGTTGCCCCGTCTCACATATAAAGAGGCTATGGAGAGATACGGTTCGGACAAGCCCGATACAAGATACGGTATGGAGCTTATCGACCTTACCGATATTGTTAAAAATTCGGAGTTTGTTGTCTTTAAGAGCGCAATTGAGGCAGGCGGAAGCGTAAGGGCGATAAAGGCTGAAAATGCCGCTTCCGTTCTCACGAGAAAAGAGATAGACAAGCTTACCGAACAGGCAAAGGGAAGCGGCGCAAAGGGTATGGCTTGGATAAGAATGAACCCCGACGGTATGGCTTCCTCATTTGCCAAATTTATGACAGAGGACGAGCTTAGTCAAATTCTGTCTAAAGCTGAATTGAAGCAGGGCGATGTGCTTCTTGTCATTGCTGACGCCAACAACAGTCATGTTCTTTCAATACTCGGCGCACTGCGTCAGACCGTTGCAAAGAAGCTCGACATTATCCCCGAGGGCAAATACAATCTTCTCTGGATTACCGAGTTCCCGTTCTTTGAATATGACGAGGAAAGCGGCGAATGGCTTGCAATGCACCATCCGTTTACCGCACCGATGGACGATTGCCTTGAATATCTTGAAACCGACAAGGGCAAGGTAAGGGCAAAGTGCTATGACCTTGTGCTTAACGGAATTGAGCTCTCTTCCGGCTCGATAAGAATTACGGACCCGCAGCTTCAGTCGAGGATTTTCGATTTGCTCGGACTTACAAAGGAAGAGGCGTACGAAAAGTTCGGCTACCTGCTTGACGCTTTTCGTTTCGGCGCTCCGCCTCACGGTGGTATGGGTATCGGACTTGACAGACTTTGTATGCAGATGCTCGGCTGTGAGAGCCTCAGAGATGTAGTGGCTTATCCCAAGGTCCAGAACGCTTCGGAGCCTATGACCGAATGTCCCGCACCCGTTGACAAGCTTCAGCTTGACGACCTCGGCATTGCGGTTACAAGGACAGAGGAAAAAGAATAATGATAAACGGCTGAATATCTTTCAGCCGTTTTTTGTTACATAATCATATAGTGTTGATAAATAATATAAAAGCATTGATTTGCATTTTGAAAAAGGAAAAGTGTAAATATTGCACTTTTGATAATTGACAAAGTGCAAATGTTGCACTATAATATCTCTTGAGGTGCAAAGAATGAGCGCATTAAAAGAAACACGAATCGAAAAAGGCTTCACACAACCCCAAGCGGCAGAGCTTGTGGGCATTTCCTTGCGCTCTTACAAATCATATGAGAATGATAAAAGCAAGATAGGAACAATAAAGTATAACTACATTCTTGAACAATTGGCGAAGATAAATCCGATTGATGAAGAGCACGGCATACTTACGCAAGACAGCATAATAAAAAAAAGCGCCGTTATTTTTCAGAAGTATAATGTTGAGTATTGTTATCTGTTCGGTTCATACGCAAAGGGAAAAGCCAAGCCGGACAGTGATGTGGATTTGTTGATTTCGTCAAATGTAAAAGGCTTGCAGTTTTTTGCATTGGTTGAGGACTTACGAAACGCTTTGCATAAAAAGGTTGACGCATTGGATATAAAGCAGTTGAATAACAATCCGGATTTGATAAATGAGATTTTGAAGGATGGGATAAAAATTTATGGATAACATTAAGGACAATGAGTTTTATATAAATAAAATCGTAGGGGATTTGGAATTTATTACCGAACATATGGCGGATGTGGATATTGACGAGCTTAATCACAATGAAATTTTGCTTGACTCAATGCTTTTCAGAATGATACAGATTTCCGAAAATTCAAAGCATCTGACAGACGAATATAAGAAAGCAAGGCAGAATATCCCGTGGACGGCAATGTCGGGATTGAGGAACAGAATAGTTCACGATTACGGAAGTGTTGACTTGGATGTGATTTTCGACACCTTGAAGTATGATATTCCCGACTTGCTTAATATGATGAGAAAATAAAAACAGACAGGCAATTTTAATTTTGCCTGTCTGTTTTTATTTAAGCTTATCAAGCGGTAATTCGTAAGCGGGGAGATATTCTTTTACGAAAATATCCGCTTCCTCGCAGTTGAGCGAATCAATTAACGCTTTTGTCGAATTTTCGGCGTCGGAAAATTCGGAGTTTCCCGCTTTTCTTTCCTCAATGCACTTGATATATGCGCTCAGCTTGTCCGCCGCTTTGACAAGCCGCCAAAGCTCTGTGTCTTTTTCGTCCTTGAAAAACAGCGAGGTGTATTCTCCTCTTATATCGTCGTCGAGCATATCAAGGAGAGTTGAGCAGGCGTTATTTTCGATTTGCTCAAAGGTCTTGCGCATATCCTTGCTGTAGTACTTGACGGGGGTGGGCATATCGCCCGTTATTATCTCGGGTACATCGTGGTAAAGCCCCAGGAGAGCAGCTCTCTCGGCATTGTAGCTTTTGCCGAGCTTTTTGTTGCCGATAACTGCGAGGGCGTGCGCCAGGACCGCAACCTCGTGCGAATGTTGGCTCAAGGTTTCATAAGTCGTGTTACGCATAAGCGCCCAACGGTTGATATATTTAATTCTGCCCGTAAAGGCAAAAAATCCTTTTTTCATACTAATCACCATAGCCTTTCAGGCAACAACAGTTTATTAAAAATCACCTGATTAACCTGCGTTGCCTGAACAGGCGTGAATGGTGATTTCTGCCATCTCAAAATTATGCCAAAGGCAAATTTTGAGGGCAATATAATTATGATTAGTGTGAAAATCACACTAATCACCATATTATAAAAGCCCACCGTAGTGGGCTTTATTTTTAATGCTGCTGTATGTAGTTTAACTCGCCGACGCTGTCCCAAACTATGTAAATATCGTTGAGACTTCTGCAGAAGGTGTCATATGTCAACTCGCTCTGCTTTTTGACTTGCGTAAAGCCTGCGGTTTCAAGGGCCGAAACAAACTGCGTTGCCATCTTTGAGGAGGTGCAGCGGATACGCATTGTCATAATCAGCGACGAGGGATTTACAACGCCGGGCTTGAAGCCTGTAAGCCACCAATGAGCCTGCCACTCTCTTGTAAAATAAATCTTATTACTTTCATAATCGCTTTTGTTAAGATAAAGAGCCGATTCCATATAAAGAAGATGGTCGTCGTCCGCACAGTGGTAAAGCATTGCGTTCTGCTTCGGGTCCTTGGTGTAAACACCGATTTCACTTCCGCCGAATGCGCCGTACTGACCTTTCCAAAGCTGAATTCTCCAATCAAGACCGTCGATAGGTCCGAAGTCGATTCGTGCGGTGCGGTAGTTCATATTGAAGTAGTGAGCTGCCGTATCATAGTGCGAAACGAAATTTGCCTGCCTTTGCCAGTTGTCAAGGCTTGTGTAGAAAATGCCCTGGTTGGGGTCATAATCATAGCCCATTATCTGAATAAACTGGGCTATTTGCTCGGGGCTCATACCGCTTGCATTTGCTGCGTCATTGATAGCGTTGTTTATCTGCGGGTCATTGCTGTAAGTTGTGCTTTCGGTGGTCGCAGCCGTGTCGGAAGAAGCCGCCTTTGTGGTGTTGCGTGCGTCTGCCATGGTTGCGGCAGGGTCCGTTGTCGCTTCGCCGTCGGGTTGAGTTTCGTCGGCGTAAGTCGGTCTTTCTATCTGAGCGTTGCCTCGGGTAATTTCCTCTTCCTGATTATCCTTTTTACAGGAGGAAAAAATGCAAACCGTGAGTGAAATAACGAGAACAACACAGATTATTCTTTTGATAATGTTATTGCTGTTTTCCATAAAAATGTGTGCCTCCCAATACCGCCTTTTAGTTAGCTTAATTATCGCATAATTATTAACATATGTCAATATTTATTGCTTTTTGGCAGGGAATATGTTATTTTATTATGGTTAACAAATATTTACCGGAAAGGTGTATGTAATGAGTGATATAAGAGATTTATCCCTTTATGAATCGGGAGAAAGAAAAATACAGTGGGTAAAGGCTAATATGCCGCTTTTGTCCTCGCTTGAAAAGGAATTTGCGCAGGAAAAGCCGTTTGCGGGGCTTAAAATCGCGCTTTCCGTTCATCTTGAAGCAAAGACGGCATATCTTTGCAGGGTGCTCGCGGCAGGCGGTGCGGAAATGTTCGTTACGGGAAGCAATCCGCTTTCAACCCAGGATGATGTTGCGGCGGCTCTCGTAAAGGGCGGGCTCAATGTTTTTGCCTATCACGGCGCTACTGCGGAGGAGTACGGCGAGCATCTTAAAAAAGTTATTGAAGTCGGTCCGAATATTATTATCGACGACGGCGGAGATTTGGTAAACCTCATTCACAACGAGTACCCCGAGCTTATCAAGGGCGTTATCGGCGGCTGTGAGGAGACCACAACGGGAATTATCAGGCTCAAAGCTATGGAAAAGGACGGCAAGCTTCTTTTCCCGATGATGGCGGTAAACAATGCACAGTGCAAATATCTTTTTGACAACCGCTACGGCACGGGTCAGAGCGTGTGGGACGGTATAAACAGAACCACGAACCTTGTCGTTGCGGGCAAAAAGGTTGTCGTTGCCGGTTACGGCTGGTGCGGCAAGGGCGTTGCAATGCGTGCCAAGGGCTTCGGTGCGGATGTTATCGTTACGGAAATTGACCCGATAAAGGCTATGGAAGCTAAGATGGAGGGCTTTACCGTTCTGCCTATGGTTGAGGCGGCAAAAATCGGCGATTTCTTCGTTACCGTTACAGGCTGCAAGGATGTTATCACGGAAGAGGCAATGCTCAATATGAAGGACGGCGCAATCGTCTGCAACGCAGGTCATTTCAATGTTGAAATAAACATAGGCGACCTCGAAAAGAACGCCGTTGAAATTGCCGAAAAGAGAAATAATATTATGGGCTATAAAATGCCAAACGGACATTGGATAAATCTGCTTGCAGAGGGCAGGCTTGTAAACCTTGCCGCAGGCGACGGACATCCTGCCGAGATTATGGATATGAGCTTTGCGATTCAGGCTCTTTCCGCAAAGTATATGGCGCAGCACCGTGACAAGGTAAAGGTCGGCGTAAACTTCGTTCCGCAGGAGATTGACCGTAATGTCGCAATGAGGAAGCTTGCGGCGTGGGGCATTTCGATAGACACGCTTTCCGCAGAGCAGGAGAAGTACATCAACAGCTGGAATGTATGATTTGTGAAAATTAAATAAAAATTCACAAAATATCTTTATTTTATTATAAAATTGTGCTATACTAAAGACGAAAACAAAAGCGAACAGCTTTTGAATATATAAACAAGGGGATGTCTTAATGAACATTACCATCGTCGGCAGAAAATGCACACCGAGAGAATCTTTCAAAGAAAGGGCAGAGTTAAAACTTCGCAAGGTTGAAAAATTTTTCGGACCCGATTCAACAGCAAAGATAACTGCAACGGTTGAAAAAAACATCAAAATTGTTGAGATAACGCTGACCAAAGGCGGTTATATATTCAGAGCACAGGAACGCTCGCAGGACCTTGAGGACGCACTTGACGCTTGCGTTGATTCGCTTATCAGACAGATAAGAAAGAACAAGACAAAGCTTGAAAAGAAAATTCACGAAGCTTCGTTTGACGAAGTGTTCAATGCGGACGCTGACGAAGAGACGGATTTTGACATTGTAAGGACAAAATCGGTAATCTTAAAGCCCGAAACGGTTGACGAAGCGGTTTTGCAGATGAATATGCTCGGACATCAGTTCTATATGTTCCGAAATGCCGAAACGGACGATATAAATGTCGTTTATAAGAGAAAAGATGGCGGCTACGGACTTATCGAACCGACGGAAGAATAATTCAAAGCCAGTAAACTCAAATAAATAACGGCGGCGGCAGAGAGTTTAACCTCTGCCGCCGCTTTGTGTGTATTGAAAGTGTTATTAATCCAAACCGTTCATCGCCTTGTCAACATAAAACATATCAAAGCCGTCTACGGTCGAATCTTCGTTTATATCGGCGCATGCCGCCTGAACATTGGTAAGCTCCCCTTTGCCGGAAAGATAAAGCATAATCATCGAAAGGTCGGAAATATCAATTTCTCCGTCGCCGTTTGCATCTCCGCCGGCAAGAATCGAAAACGCAATGCCGTTGCTTTCGGCATAGGCTTTGGCAGGGGAATCGGCTTTGGCATAAACCGTAAGAGAAGAGCTGCCCGTGCCCGAAAAGCCGAAACTTGCGCTGCTGAGAACAATCAACTCTTCAAGAGCCGAACAGCCGTCCAAAGCGTTTGAGTTTATCGATGTGACGGATGCGGGTAAGGTAATACTTTTCAGCGATGTACAGGAGTTGAAAGCGAACTCGCTTATTTCTTCAACGCCGTAAGGAATATTAAGCTCTTTTAAGGAAGTGCAATTTGTAAAAGCAGCTCTGCCGATTGTTTTAATACCGCTTGAAAGAGAGATTTCCGCAAGGCTTTCACACTGATAGAACGCACCGATGCCTATTTCCGTAACGCTCGGAGAGAATTTTACGCTTTCAAGCGAGGCGGAAAAGAATGCATAATCGGAAACCTTTTCCACGCCCTTGGGAACAACAAGGTCTTTTACAATGCTTTCGTTAAGGTAAAGGTCCTTTGCCGTATAGAGCGGATTGGCTTCGTTGTCGCCGAATACGGTTTCACACCAGACTGCAAGGTCGTCAATGTTTACACGGCTGAGATTGGGACAGTTTGAAAAAGCGCCCGAGCCGATAGTTTTAACGCTTGACGGGATTGTCACGCTTTCAAGGACGGGGCAGGTTTTGAAGCATTGCTCCCCGATGACGGTTACCGTATTCGGAATTATAACGCTTACAAGCTCATCGCACATACAGCAGGACTGACCGCCTAAAACCGTGACGGGCTTTCCGCGGAACTCGGACGGTAAAACAAGGTTCTTGTCGCTTCCGTAGTAGCCGGCAAGCTCATATGTTCCGTCGTCAAGAAGAATATAATCATAGTCGCCGTCCTCGATAATTTCGCTTTCGGCAAAGGCGGTTATTCCGCCCGAGGCAATAACGGAGAAAATCAAAACGGCTGTAAGGATAAGGGAAAGTGCTTTTTTCATAGGAACCTCTTTTTTGATTTGGATAATCAACATTTTATGACAAATAGTATACTATTATCCCGAAATTTCGTCAATGAACATTTTGTTAATTTTAACCATATCTCTCAGTGCAAAATTGTAAAAAAGTACCACGGATTTGCCTTGTGAACACTCGGCATATACCGTGGTACTTCTTATTTACCGTTTTTTATTTTCTGCGGAAGTTGTTTCTTCTGCCGTCTCTTCTCGGAGCTCTTTCGGTAAGCTCATTTTCGGGAGTAAGACCCTCAACCTCTATAAGAGCCTCACGGCGTGAGAAATTGAGTCTGCCCTGCTCGTCCTTGGGAAGAACCTTAACTATGATTTCGTCGCCGACATTGACAACATCCTCAACCTTTTCGGTTCTCTTGACATCGAGGTGGCTGATGTGAACCATACCCTCAACGCCGGGAACGATTTCAACGAATGCGCCGAAGCTCATAAGACGGGTAACAACACCCTTGTAGATTGCGCCGACTTCGGGACCGTTTGCGATTGTCTCAACAATGAAGATTGCTTTCTTTGCATTGTCAAGGTCAATAGCCGAAACAAATACCTGACCCTCGTCGTTGACATCAACCTTACAGTCACACTCTGCACAGATTTTCTGGATAACCTTGCCCTGCTTACCGATAACCTCGCCGATCTTTTCGGGGTCAATCTTTGTTGTAAGCATTTTCGGAGCCCACTTTGAAAGCTCTGCTCTCGGCTCTGAAATAACGGGAAGCATAATGTCGTCAAGTATATATTCTCTTGCCTTGTGCGTCTTTGCAAAGGCTTCCTTGATGATTGCGGGAGTAAGTCCGTGAACCTTGAGGTCCATCTGAATAGCTGTGATACCTTTCTTTGTACCTGCAACCTTGAAGTCCATATCGCCGTAGAAGTCCTCAAGGCCCTGAATGTCGATCATGGTCATAAAGTCGCCGTAAACGCCCTCGTCGCCTGTGATAAGACCGCAGGAAATACCTGCAACGGGAGCTTTAATCGGAACGCCTGCCGCCATAAGTGCAAGTGTCGAACCGCAGATTGAACCCTGTGATGTAGAACCGTTTGAGGAAAGAACCTCTGAAACTACACGGATTGCATAGGGGAACTCGTCAACCGACGGAAGAACGGGGATAAGAGCCTTTTCCGCAAGTGCACCGTGGCCGATTTCTCTTCTGCCGGGGCCCCTTGACGGCTTTGTCTCGCCTACCGAGTATGACGGGAAGTTGTAGTGATGGATATATCTCTTTTCTTTCTGCTCATCAAGACCGTCAAGCTGCTGTGCGTCGCTTATCGGGCCGAGTGTGGCAACTGAAAGAACCTGTGTCTGACCTCTAGTGAACATACCCGAGCCGTGAGCCCTTGCAAGCAGGTCGATTTCAGCGTTAAGCGGACGGATTTCGTCAATGCCTCTGCCGTCAACTCTCTTGTGCTCGTCTTTAAGCCATGAGCGTACAACATGCTTCTGAACAAGGTACATAATCTCGTCAATCTTTGCTTCGTTGCCCTCAAACTGTTCGTCGTACTTTTCGTGAACAGCCGCATAGATGGGAAGAAGAGCCTCGTCACGAACAAGCTTGTCGTCCGTGTCAAGAGCTTTCTTGACATCTTCAACGCAGAAGTCTTCGATTTCCTTGAATATAACGGGATCGGGGTCGGATGACTCATAAGCAAACTTGGGCTTGCCTACCTCGTCAACGATGCCCTGAATGAATTTAACGATTTTTTTATTTTCCTCGTGACCCGCCATGATGCAGTCGAACATAAGGTCGTCGTGGATTTCGTTACCGCCTGCCTCAATCATAGCGACAAGGTCTGCCGTAGAAGCAACGGTAAGGTTAAGGTCTGTCTTAGCTCTCTGCTCGAGAGTGGGGTTGATAACGATTTCGCCGTCAACAAGACCGACATTTACGCCCGAGATGGGGCCGTCCCACGGAATATCAGAAATTGCGATAGCGGCGGAAACACCGATCATCGCTGCGATTTCGGGGCTGCAATCGGGGTCAACCGACATAACGGTGGCAACAACGGTGCAGTCGTTACGAAGATCCTTCGGGAAAAGCGGACGGATAGGTCTGTCGATACATCTTGAAGTAAGGATAGCCTTTTCGCTTGCCTTGCCCTCTCTTCTCTGGAAAGAGCCGGGAATTCTGCCTACCGAGTACATCTTCTCCTCGTAGTCGACGGAAAGCGGGAAGAAGTCAACGCCCTCACGGGGTTTCGCCGAAGCGGTAACGGTACAAAGTACATTTGTGTCGCCGTAACGAACCATAACAGCGGCGTTTGCAAGTCCTGCCATTTTGCCGGTTTCGATTGAAAGCTTTCTGCCGGCGAGTTCGGTTTCCCAAACCTTAAAGTTTTTGAAAAACATGATTTTTAACCTCTCTTTTTATTCTTTCAAGGCTGAAATCTGTTTAGCAATAAACACAACATTTGGTGCCAAATGCTCTGTTTACCGCTAAATGCAAGGATTTCGCCCTGATAATTTACATCTCTGTAAAAGCAATTCAAGGCAAGCAGGAAACCTGCTTGCCCGAAAAGTGTCTTATTTACGAAGACCAAGCTTCTTAACGATAGCACGGTATCTTTCGATATCGACTTTCTGAAGGTAAGCAAGAAGGTTTCTTCTGTGACCTACCATCTTGTGAAGGCCTCTTCTTGAGTGATGGTCCTTCTGGTTTGTTCTGAGATGCTCTGTAAGATCCTGAATTCTCTTTGTAAGAACAGCAATCTGAACCTCGGGAGAACCTGTGTCGCCCTCGTGGATAGCATACTCAGCCATAATAGCCTGCTTCTCTGCCTGTGTCATTTGTTTCACCTCATTAAAATTTATTTTGCCCCGCACACCACAGGATAAGGTCAGGTGAACACTTGAAAAACAAGTTTACGCCATATTCCGTGATGCCGAAATGCTAAAGTAGTATAACACATAGTGATTTATTTTGCAAGAGTTTTTTGTTTTTTGTTGCCGACAGCGGCTCTTATAAGCTCTGCCTGCACCGAAATTACGGCGACAAGGCTTGCAAAAAAGACGACGGCAGATAAAATACGGGTTGCAGCGCCTCCGAAATCGGAAATTGCCAAAAATGCGGCAGGGATAACAATGCCGGAGCAAACAAGGGATTTTATCCTGTACGGTACAGGCAAACTCTTGCAAGCGGTCAAATAAATCACTCTTATGAGCGTGAACAGCATCAATATGCCCAGCCAAAGCACGGAGCTGTCGGCGAACGCCGAGCCGAAAGAGCCGGCAAGTACAAAGAACCCCGTAACAAGGTAAACAACTGCGCCGACAATGCACAAAACCGCATTTGCCGTGCCGACCGATACTCTGTTTTCAAAATCTGGTTGACGCCTTACATTGGTATAAACGGCAACTCCCAAAACCGCAGCGCAGAGAATTGCACAGACAACGGAAAGCACCTATTTCCCGAAAACAGAATAAACAGCGAAATGCTTAAAAAGTAAATGAGATTTAAGCCGAGAACACTTACTTTATTCTGTTGCGTAAGTTCCCTTTGGAAAGCGCATACAACGGTCTTTATAAGCATAACCGACATTGCCGCAACAAATATTTTTGACAATGCGGCTTCTCCCGAGTCGCCCGTTAAGAAAACGGCGTCAAAAAAGCTCTTTGCTTTCCCGGAAGTTGAAAGCAATATCCCGTTGCACAGTGTAAAATAAATCACAGCCGCATAAAGCCACACATATGCGGCGCAGGTAATGCCCGAAACAACCCTGTTAACCGTTTTGCTCATAATATCGCTCCTTTACCGAACCGTATGATTAAAACATTTAATGTATTGCGAGTATCCTGTAACTTGAATATAACATTTATTCCATAATATGTCAATCAACATTTATAAAATAATTATGTATAAGTTGTAAATTGTTTTGCGGTCGATAATTTATATAATTGATAATTCTCAAAGACTTACGCAAAACAAAGATTTTTCACATCCGAAAATTCACAAAACCCGCCGACAAGTTTAAGACAATTTGTATGTTTGAGGCTTGTTTTTTAGTTAAATAGACGAAATTTTCCGTTTTGACGGGCGCAAGGTTGAATTTGCATTAAAAATAGTATAATATATATGAGTTGAAATTTAATTGTTTATAAACTTTTGGAGGAATATAATGAACTATTCGCTTACTAAAAAGAAAGCGAAAGAGCTTGTTGAGGCAAAGCTCTCTCACTTTATGGGAGTTAATCCCGAAGAAGCAACGGACGAACAGTACTACAAGGCAATCGCTCTTATCGTCCGTGATATGATGAGCGCAGGCAGAGCGGAATTTACCGCCGACGCCGAGAAAAAGGGAACAAAAAGAGTTTATTACCTTTGCATGGAGTTCCTTATGGGCCGTTCGCTCAAAAACAATCTTTACAATCTTAATCTTACGGATGTTTTTGAAAGCGTCCTCAACGATTACGGCGTAAAGCTCGAAAACATATACGAATGTGAACCCGACGCAGGTCTCGGTAACGGCGGACTCGGCAGACTTGCCGCTTGCTATCTTGACGGCCTTGCAACACAGGGCTATCCCGCAAGAGGATATTCCATCCTTTACGAGGCGGGCATCTTCAAGCAGAAGCTTGTTGACGGCTGGCAGACAGAGCTCCCCGATTTCTGGCTTCCCGGCGGCGAGGTATGGCTTGTACCTCACGAGGAGAGCGCTCTTGAGGTTTGCTTTGAGGGCGAGGTGCGTGATTCATGGGAAAATCAGTACCATCATGTTGAGCTTGTAAATTACAATCCCGTTAAGGCTGTGCCGTATGATATGTATGTTTCGGGTAAGGACGGCAAGGGTATTTCCGTGCTTCGTCTTTGGGCTGCAAAGGCTCCCGCTCTTGATATGACGCTCTTTAACCAGGGCGATTATATGAGAGCTATGGAAAGAAACGCTATGGCAGAGGTCATTTCAAAGGTTCTCTATCCTGCCGACAACCATCCCGAGGGCAAGTCGTTGAGACTTCGTCAGCAGTATTTCCTGGTTTCGGCGTCAATTCAGGATATTGTCCACAAGCATCTCCGCACATACGGAACGCTTGACAATCTCCCCGAAAAGGTTGCAATTCACATCAACGATACACACCCGACTCTTGCAATTCCCGAGCTTATGAGAATTATGCTTGACGAGTGCGGCTACGGTTGGGACGACGCTTGGAACATTGTTACAAAGACCGTCGCTTACACCAACCACACCGTTATGAAAGAGGCTCTTGAGTGCTGGCCCGAGGACCTTTACAAGCGCCTTATGCCGAGAATTTGGCAGATTACAAAGGAAATCGACAACCGTTTCAGAAACTTTGTTTGGCAGGCAACAAACAATGCGGACCAGGTTGAGAGAATGGCTGTTATGTCAAACGGCGTAGTCAGAATGGCTAACCTTTGCGTTGTAGGCTCTCACTCGGTAAACGGCGTTTCGGCTCTCCATTCGGAGATACTCAAGGAAACCGTATTCAGCGATTTCTATGCGCTCACACCGAGCAAGTTTAAGAATGTAACGAACGGTATCGCTCACAGGCGTTGGCTCTGCCAGTCGAACCCGAGGCTTACCGCTTATGCACAGTCGCTTATCGGAGACGGCTTTGTCAGAAATGCCGACGAGCTTATCAATTTGCGTAAGTTTGCCGACGATAAAAAAGTGCTTGCGAAAATCGGCGAGATTAAGCACGACAACAAAAAGCAGTTTGCGGCTCATGTTAAGAAAGCGACGGGAATCGAGCTTGACCCCGATTCGATTTTCGATGTACAGGTTAAGCGCCTGCACGAATATAAGAGACAGAACCTCAATGCGTTGAATATCCTTGCGGATTACCTTGAAATCAAGGACAATCCCGACGGCGAATTCACGCCTCACACATACATCTTCGGCGCAAAGGCGGCTTCGGGCTACTTTATGGCGAAGAAGATAATTTCCTTTATCTGTGCTCTCGGCGACCTTATCAACAACGACCCCGATGTCAAGGGCAGATTAAAGGTTGTATATCTTGAGGATTACAATGTAACAATGGCTGAAAAGCTTATGCCTGCGGCTGATGTTTCCGAGCAGATTTCTCTTGCCGGAACAGAGGCAAGCGGTACGGGCAATATGAAGCTTATGATAAACGGCGCAGTTACCCTCGGAACAATGGACGGCGCAAATGTTGAAATTCACGACGCTGTCGGCGACGACAACATCATTATCTTCGGTATGAGCACGCCCGAGGTTGACGAGCTCAAACGCCGTGGCTACAACCCGATGAGCTACTATAACAACAATGCGGAAATCAAGCGTGTTGTGGATTATATTGCACAGAACGGAATTGCAGGCAAGCAGTTCCCCGAAATCGCAAACATCATAAACTACGACCCGTATATGGTTCTTGCTGACTTTGCCGATTACAGAAGAGCGCAGAAGCATATGGTTGAGCTTTATAACGACAGTGAAAAGTGGAACAGAATGTCGCTTATGAACATTTCGGGCGCAGGCAGATTTGCCGCAGACCGTGCTATCAATGACTATGCAAGGGACATTTGGCACACCAAGTCGGCTTTTGAAAAGGAAACCAATCCCGAAAAGCCCGTTGCCGAAAAAGCAGCTCCCAAAAAGCCCGCAGCAAAAAAGGCGGCGGAAAAGAAGCCCGCTGAGAAAAAAGCGGCAGAGAAAAAGACGGCTGACACGAAAACAACCGAAAAGAAAGCTCCCGCTAAAAAACCGGCTAAGAAGTAATAGAAAGAAGTTACTAAACAGCGCAAAAGCAAAGCACTCCTGTAAAAGGGGTGCTTTTTGTGTACAATGTGCTTTGTGCGTAATTTTCAATTTGTATATCGCCGTAGGGACAGCCCTTGCGGCTGTCCGAAATAATCAATCCGGTAGGGCAGGGGCAGCGCCCTTGCGGGCGAGGTAAGATTGAAAAGCGAATAGTGAAGAAGTGAAAGTTGTATAATAAAAACGGACAGCACAACTTGAAAAATATATCGTATAGCGTAGGGACAGGGCTTGCCCCTGTCCGTAATCCGCAAAAATCGGTATGAATAGCACGGTAGGGCGGGGGCTTGCTCCCGCCGCCTAATTGCCGATGCTTTGTCGTAATTTATAGCTGATATGATATTGTATTTTAACGCACAACCCGTAGGGGCGACCTGCGGTCGCCCGTCAAATTCAGCGCAAATTAAAGCGGGCGAACACAGTTCGCCCCTACGATATGATATGAAATATAATTTTGATTGTAGCGACCAATTTTGTGCGGCTTGGAGTGTCGCACAAAATCGACCGCTGCGCCAACAGATGCTCCCTTTATCCGCCACAGGCGGCGGTCGCATATGTTGCCCGTCAGAGGAAGGCTTAGTTCTGCGTGCAATTTCATTTGATAAAAATCGTAGGGGACAGCCCTTGCGGCTGTCCGTCAATATGGCTATATAATTTCTTGTGGACAGGGGCAAGCCCTGTCCCTACGGGAATTTGATGTTTGTTAGCGGCGGGAGCAAGCCCCCGCCCTACACTGTTCGTTATAATTTTTAATCCGTGCGAAGCACCCGCAATTTTTCATTCTTCATTCTTCATTTTTCATTCGTCCGTAAGGGCTGTCCCTACGGTTGCATATAAAATTTTCACGCCCCGAACGAAACTCGTTCGGGGCGTGAAACTAAAAGGTATAAATACTACATTCTAACTATTTTTTTAACAGTTCTGTTTGGATACTTTGTCATAAATCTTTGCAGAGCAATCGCTTCACTTGTAGCGTGAACATGTGTTGTCCCCTGATCGTGATAAACTATCCATAGCTTTGCACTGCCTTCATAAGAATTAAATCCGTCCATTATTCATTTTCTCCTTTTTTATTTGTATGTTCCGCAAACACTACACTTATATCCCGTTGTAACCACTTCGTCATAAGCCGCTTTGTCAACGACATATTTATTATCATATTCAGCAGGCACATTTTCGACTGTATATCTTTCACGCATCATAGATACATCCGGATAGTTACTGTCAAAATGTGTGTAATAATCATTTAACGACTCGAATTTTTTGCTACACATGGGGCATTTGAATACAGTTGATGCACTTTTTGTTTCCACTCTTTCATAATGACCCTGTTCATTGTTATGAACGGTTTGAGTAATTGCAACCCAATTATGTCCGTTTGCACAAGGGTCAGCTTTTGGAGTTCCTGCATTATTGTAGTTCCCACTATTTTCGTTACCGGAGCTTCCACTGCTTCCATAATGATAAACATAATCATTTGAGTTGTTAGATTTATTGGAATTATAGGATTGCATATTGTTATTTTGAGGTTGAGTTTCGGCACTGTTATTTACAGTGGTATTGTTTTGTTCTGTGTTGTTGTCGCTGATTATGGTTTCGTTAACCATTGGGTCGATTTTCAATTCGGTACATACATTTTCCGAGTTAAAAATCGTGTTGTAGTATATATCGTGACCATTTATAGTTGATTTTAACGAGTGTTCGGCTAATTTTTCGTGAGTATCCACAAGTTTTTGGTTAAAATCTTTAAGGATGTACTTAACACTATTATAGTTTACTATGGGAAGGATGACAGCTTCAGCAAGATATCCTGTATAATTCACATTTGTGCTGTCTGTTTTTTTGCGATAATTTGTTGTCATTATACAGCCCTTAACTACACCGTTCTCATCACAAATGTATATAGCTTTACCCAGAGGACTTGAGTTGACTTTTTCTTTTGTCTTTTTGTTTGTGAAACACAAATTTAAATCGTAATAGTATTTCACCCGAATCTCTCCGTTGGAATCCTGATATTTCGTATTTATACTATCAAGATTATATTGACTATATTCTATGCTAACAACTTCAGTATCTTGTATTATGAGCCTATTTGTCTCTTCCAGACAGTCTTTTATTGTTAATTGCTTTTGTTCAGTGTTTGTATTTGACGGATTTTTCAATGTACCCTCGTCTTTATTAACAACTCCGCAAGCTGTAAATGAAACGATTAACAAAATGCTGGTAAAAGCTAATGCAATCTTTTTCATATTTATCCCTCATATTAATTACGTGTCGGTCTCTTATATATTTTAACATCCGAGACAGTCTTAGATTTTGAATCAGCAACAACTTGATTATCTGTTTCGTTTTTGCAGGTCTTATTTTCGTTTTCCGACACGAATTTATACAAATTTAAATCTGTGCTGATTTTAGTGTTTTGAACAATACTGCTAAATGCACCGATAAGTAATGCAATTAAATGGTATGAGCAATATTCTAAAGCGGCATAAATTGCGATACGCCAAAGTGATGTAAGGAATAGAATAAAGTTAAATTCCGTATCTGTATATGTATAATATATGCCTTTTTCTACTTCCTGGAACGATGTGAGCACGGAGTAAATTGTGCCAAAAATAATAATTACCCAAAATAATATCTTTCCAAATCTTTCTAACCACTGACACCAAGACCATAGATTATTTAAAAGCGGGTCTGGTCTTAAACATTCATCTAAGCTTTTTGGTATTTGCTTGTTTTCCATTTTGTCAAACATATTGCCTGATAATTTCATAGTAATTATCTCCTTTATTTAATTATTGAATATTTTTGTGGTTTCGGCTGTTGTATTTCCTATAGGTAGCATAGGATACGGTCAATAACAACAGTTATATCATCATAATTAGGATCAAGAGAATTTGCGGCTTATTCATATGCATAATCGCAACAATGCAATAATATCTTCCTCTCAAAAATTTATTTTTACTTTGAAAAAAGCCACAAATATAAATTAAAATTAATTTTTTATTGCAATCTTCTATTGCCACTCGTTTTTATTTTTTAAGAGTTTCTGGATCTCTTCGCTATTTTCTTGCTTCATATAGTAATTTTCCCCTGTTAAAAAAGAATGTAGGCAAATTTCTTCTCTTGAAATTATTTCAATTTTAAATTTTGGTGAATTTTCATATGTAAATACGCCGTTGCATATCGAATAATCCGATATGCTTTCCGGTATTGTGTAATCATCAAGTCGTTTGGATTCGGTATATATTTCATTATCATCATATCCATTACGGCATATAGAAACATAAATGAATTCACCATTATATGAAGTTCCATATTTAAATGAACCCGTTATATAATATTGCCCGTCGCCAAAAATGTCTCCAACTATACACCAAGACGGATATTTAGATAAAAACTTAATCAACATATGATTTTGAACTATTTTTCTGCCTAATTCATCATTTAACAAACTATCGTCTAATAACCCATTGCTGGTATATATGTTTTTGCAACATTCGGTAATGTTTAGAAATCTTTTAGTTTCTTTATACGCTTCATTGAAAACTGCAAATTTTTCATATGATTCTTCCAGCATATCAACATTTCCAGTGTCAGCATAATTATTTAATTGAGCAACGGCTTCATCGTATAGAGTTTCGGTTATGTTCGCTAAAATAGTATCGGCGTTTTCATACCCGGTCGCTATTTTTGAATATTTACCGGCTTCTATCAGATTTCCGCTTTCATAAGACTCTAAGGCTATTCTATAAGCACATTCTTTAATTTTGGCCTCTGAATCGTTATAAGATTTTGCACAAGTATAATAAAAAATAGCTTCGTCATAAACATTGCTGTTTTGTTTTGTTTCGACTATATTATAAAATTCTTCCTGTGTGAGATTTGGACATAAGTCTTGATACTCACATGGATTTATTATGATGTCTTCGCATTCGGCGGAGATGGTTTGTGTTATAGTCTTTTCCGGTGTTCGCATTACGGTTTTGGAATATTTTATACCGCTTGTTGAGAACTGACTTCTGTCAGTATAAATAACTTCTCCGGAAACAATATTATCTGTAGTTTCGGTAACTGCAGAAAACTCTTTTTCTAATTCTTCTTTAGAGCAAACAGAACCGGGTAGCATTTTTAAAAAGCGCAGTAAATCGCCGTAATTGTTGTCGATTTCCATTCTAAAAATAAGTCCGTCTTTTGTACATTCAACACGCGTATATTCGCTTAGATCTTCGTTTGTATACCAACTTGCAACATTCTTTTTCTCTGCATAACCTAATACTTTTCTTCCGGCAGATTTCAATGATTCTAAAAAGTCGTCTAATGACGGGCAATAATCATACATGGTAATTTCATTTTTGTTTTTAGTAATTGTTTTACTTTCACATGCGGTTGAAGAAACAATTAAGATAAAAACAATCAATATAGCTATTAAGCGGTTGACATTTTTCATTTTAGTTTCTCCTATCAGTTGATTTTAAATTGAACTTTTCTTGTTCATATCTACTTCGGAACAAGTTGCACCACAAATTGTGCAACGATAATCACCTGTTTTAGTGCCGAGATATAATTCTTTTTCCCAGCAATGGTTGCATTTACCGCCTGTCCACATTCTTTCCAATTTATTGGCTTCTTCCATTTGTATCATCATTTACCCTCCCGTAAATCAAAAAAATTGCGTTTGTTTTTTAATAACCAATAACTTCTATATTCATCTCCTTTTGCTATTTTCTATTTATCACATAATCGGCATTATGTTGTATATGAGAACATATCAATTAAATAAATGCTCTTGAAATTTGTCAAAACGCAGAAAAAAGGGTATGAAAAAACAAGCCTTATGAAGATTGTCAAAACTGACAATGACAAAGGCTTTGTTGTTATGGTTATAAATACATTTTTTGACTTAATTCTTGACTTTTTATGCTTTATATGATATGTTAATTTTGATAAAAGGCGTTATGTTTTGATTTCTTTGTTTTGAATTTACAACATAATGCCGATTATGTTGTTACCGCCTGTTTGGGCGGATTTTTTGTTTTTGTGGCTACATTATCAAGCGCATATTTTCCATCTTTTTGCGATGTTCAGTGCCGGTGGAAATGATATAAATTCGTGTGGTGTTAATGCTTGAATGACCGAGAATATCGGCGAGCTTTGCAATGTCCTTTTCAATCCCGTAAAACACTCTTGCGAACAGGTGGCGCAGATTATGCGGAAAAACCTTTTGCGGATTGACATTTGCCTCTTTGCACAAGGCTTTCATCTCACGCCAAATGTTTGTGCGGCTTATCGGCTTTCCCGTTCGTGTTACAAAAATCATACCGTTTTTAATATTTTGCTCTGCGGCGTAGCGGAGCAATTTTTGTTTCAGCTCCTTTACGATAAACACCGAGCGTGTTTTCGCCTTGCAGTTCACAACCGCTTCACCGCGTCTTACCGCCTCAACAGTTATATATTGCAATTCGCTGACTCTTATTCCCGTGCCGCAAATCGTTTGCAAAATGAGATTAAGCCGTTCGTTATGTTTGTGCTTCGCCGTCATGCAAAGCCGTGAATATTCCGCTCTGGTCAACTCCTTTTCTTCGGGGCAGAACACCTGTTGTTGAAGTTTCAGAGACTTCACTCGCAAATCGTGCCAACTTAAAAAAGAAAATAAACTGTTGACACTTGCAAGCATTGAATTAACGCTCCGCACGGCATAGTTTTCTTGCAAGCTCTTTTTGTATGCAATAACCGTTTCCTTTGTTATTTCGGGATTTTTTGTGAAAACCAAAAACGCCCTGACATCACGGATATATTTTTCAATGGTTGAGGGGCTTTTCTCTTGTTCCGACAAATGTTTTTCAAAGCTTGAAATTATATTTTCTGTTATTTTTCGTCTGCTCATTATTACACCTCCGAGTATTTTTCTTTGTTATTTTACCCGAAAGGCGGAAAACAAAAAAATCCCCGTCGGACAGCAGTAATTCTGCGTCTCAACAGGGATTTACTTTAGTATGGCTTTATGCGATTATACCCTTTCGTAATCTTTTCTTACAAAAATCTTGATTGCGAGCATAACGCCGATAAACATTGCCGTGCCGCCGACAAGAACATCGGAGAAGAAGTGAGCGCCGCAGACAATTCTGCTGACGGCTACGGTTGCGGTTACGGCTACCGAAACGAAGTACAGAAGGGCCTTCATTTTAACCGTGTTGTATTTCTTGAAAAGGTGCGGAAGTGCAAGCAGGGTGTAGGTCGTTGCCGCCGCACAGGTGTGACCCGACGGGAACGAGCGGTATGCGTCCTTGCCTACCTTGTGTCCGTTTGCCGAAGTAATATAGAGCGGTGAGTCCTCCGAGGGCATTGTGAATTTCTGATACCAACGGTGGAAATTCGTGTGTTCGGTGTCGCCGAGGAAGTTCATCGTCCTGTATCTCGGACGGCACATAATATTTTTGATTATGTTTACGATTATGTTTGCAAAAGCCGCCGCAAAAAGAATAATAAACGAATATTTAAGCAGTCCCTTTGCGGTTTTGTCGTCAACTTTTGAAAAGGCGTTGCAGATAAGCTCGCCGAACGCCACGGAGACGAATACGAAAACAATTTTTGCAAAAACCGTAGAGGTAAAGCTTTCAATATCGGCGTGCCTTTCGGCATAACCCACGGTGTCGGTTACCAATATGTACATACAAACGACCGAAGCGATATTTGAGGCGATAGAGCCCAAAATGCGAAGCGGTTTGTTTTTGCTACGCCTTGTGTTCGTATAGATGCAGGCGAATGCAATGCTTAAAAACAGATAAACGGGCCACGAGCCTATACACTCAAAAACCGCACCGAAAACGCTGTTGGTAAAGTAAGCGCCCGGGTCAAGGCGAACGAGTATTTCGCTTACACGCAGGTCAAAAATCGTTGCAAGCGCAAGAAGTGCGCCGAAAATAACCGCAAAAAGGCATATGCCTATGACGGTATTTCTTTTTGTGTTTGTCTTTTCCATAATCTCACCCTTTTTATTATATTTGAGATAATTTGATTTTAACATACAAATAAAAATAAAACAATAGCGTCTTTCATTGACAAAGCACCGTATTTTTGGTACAATTACCACGCTCGTTTGAGTGAAAATAAAATAATGTTATACGCCTCCTTAGTTAAATGGATATAAGAACCTGAACGCAGAAGCGTTCAGAACCTTGTTACTCACAAGCTCGTTGTCACTCGCTTTGTTCGTAATAATAAACCCTTTAAGAGGTAATGTAACATTGCTGTTGCAGGAAAACGGATTACAATTTAATATTAAAATACGCCTCCTTAGTTAAATGGATATAATAAACCCCTCCTAAGGGTTAGTTGTGAGTTCGATTCTCGCAGGGGGTGCCAAAAGGACTGCCAATCGGCAGTTCTTTTTTTGTACTTTATCCGTTAAATGGATATAAGAACCTGAACGCAGAAGCGTTCAGAACCTTGTTACTCACAAGCTCGTTGTCACTCGCTTTGTTCGTAATAATAAACCCTTTAAGAGGTAATGTAACATTGCTGTTGCAGGAAAACGGATTACAATTTAATATTAAAATACGCCTCCTTAGTTAAATGGATATAATAAACCCCTCCTAAGGGTTAGTTGTGAGTTCGATTCTCGCAGGGGGTGCCAAAAGGACTGCCAATCGGCAGTTCTTTTTTTGTACTTTATCCGTTAAATGGATATAAGAACCTGAACGCTGAAGCGTTCAGAACCTTGTTACTCACAAGCTCGTTGTTACTCGCTTTGTTCGTAATAATAAACCCCTCCTAAGGGTTAGTTGTGAGTTCGATTCTCGCAGGGGGTGCCAAAAAAGCCAAGTCGAAAGACTTGGCTTTTTTAATGAAGCGCACCTAACTGTGCATGAAAAGCGAAGCGGTGCTTTTAAGCACCATGAAAAATGTATTTGTGTTCAAAAATGAAAGTGCGCTTTGCTTCATGCGAGCGATAAGTGAGCGTTTCATGTTGCGCAGCAACGCTTCATAAACGGAATTTTGATACACTGCTGCGAATAATGATGAATTTTCTTTCACATTCGGCAACAGCAGGATATATTATTAAGACTTAACTCGGTATATATCTCACAATTTCAGATAACGCAAAGCGTAAATTTTATCATAACATATTGCAAAAGTCCATTTAATGGTACTTTGAGAGGCGTATAATTAAATTACAAATATAAAAAGGAGTGTTAAATGATGAAAATAACATTTGAGTTGCGTAAGGCTTTTTTAGATGCCAAGAAAAATATCGAGATTTCGTTTGAAAGAAAAAACGGAAAGCTTGAGCACAAAATCAGCATTGATAAAGAGGAAAATATTCTTCGTGACCGCTTGGAGGATGAGCTTGAGAGGATAGAAAAGGAACTCGACGAGCTTGAAGATAAGTGTCCCGATGATGAAGCCTCGGAAGAGTACGAAGCGTGGGAAGAAAAATGCGACAAACTTCGCCAAAAGATAGAAGAGTTTGAAGACAAAATAGACGATATTGAGGATTAAATTCCGCTAAAAAACTCGGCTGTAAATGTAAATTTTACAGCCGAGTTTTTGTTTTAATCCTCAAATATTCCGAAACCCTCTGCCGAGGTTACGGGCAGGGAGAACAGAACCGTTCCCACATCGGAGCTCGGACCTGCCTTTTCCAAAACGGAACGCATTATTTCTGCTTTTTGCTCTTTCCGTGCGACAATGAAAATCATTTCTTTTTCGCTTGCTATCGAGATATTGAGGAAGTGCGCCGCCTCCTCCGAGGCTGTGCCTTTTCCGTGTATTACCGTTCCGCCTGCCGCTCCTGCGGCTCTTGCGGCATTCATAACCTTATCCGTCCTGCCCTCGTTTGCAACGGCAACTATCAGTTCATAGTTTGCGCTTATTTTCGGGGGCTCTTTTTTCGGCATTTCGCCCTGTGTTAAAATACTCATGCTTTTTCCACCGCCTATACTTTTTATCGGCACGGAAACTGTAATTCCGTGTCCGGGTACGCCTATATAAAGGCGCCGCTTGATTTCTTTTATCAGCTTTTCGGATTTTTCGGAGTTTGCAACGGCTATTACGATACGCCGTTCGTTCGAGTCTATGCCCAACAGGTCAAGCATACTTTGCATGGCTGTTCCGTGCCCGAATACGGTCAGGAAAATCGGAACCTCCTGCTCCTTGTGAATACGGACAAGCTCTTTTATATCGTCCGGGGAAACTACCGATATTATATATTCCACATTTCAAGCCTCCTCCCAGAATTCGACAATATCAAGGTCGTCGTAGACCTCCGAAACGGATGTTGCTTCGTCTTTTCTTTTGCGCTCCGAAATAAAGCCGATAGCCTGTATCGTAAGCAGCGGCATCATTGCAACAAGCGCCACAAGACCGAAAGCGTCACGCAGAACATTGCCGCCGAAAGCGTGGCATATTCCGATTATAAACTGAAGCATAAATGTCGCCGTCATAGGACCCGAGGCTACGCCGCCGGAGTCAAAGGCGATAGCCGTGTAAATGTCGGGAACAAAGAACGAGAGCACGAGGGAAATCACATATCCCGGAACGAGGAACCACATAAGCGAAATTCCCGTTATAACCCGAAGTGCCGAAATTGCCATTGCAGCCGAAATCGCCACGGAAAGTCCGAGTTTTATGCTCTTGCCGGATATTGCGCCTGCGCTGACCTCTTCTATCTGCTTTTCGAGTACGGCTACGGCAGGCTCTGCGGAAATCACAAACCAGCCGAGCAATGCGGCAATGGGTATAACAAGATATTTGTATCTGCCCTCGCCGAGCGTAACCCCGAGAACCGCTCCGAGTGAGGAAAAGCCGACATTTACACCCGTAAGGAACAGAACAAGCCCGATATATGTGTAGAGTATTCCGATTGTTATTTTAGCAAATTTCCGTTTTGAAAGTCGGAGGGAGAAAAACTGAAACAGTAAAAATATGACGAAAATCGGCATTAAAGCGAGTGCGACCTCCGAGAAGTAGTGCGGAACAGCCGACAAATAGGTTTTGCCTATGTGAACCGTGCTGTCATATACGGCTGTCGAAATCTCCGCCGTTGCATCGGCTCCCGAACTGAACAGACCGAGCAGCAGAACGGAAAGAATAGGACCTATCGAGCACAGCGCAACAAGACCGAAGCTGTCCGCCTCCGCATCTCTGTCGCTTCGGGAATGTGCGACGCCTACGCCGAAAGCAAGAATAAACGGAACGGTCATGGGGCCCGTGGTAACGCCGCCCGAGTCAAAGGCGATACCGAGAAAATCTCTGTCGGTAAAAGCCGCAAGAGCGAACACGACGGCATAGCAGACAATTAAAAACCATCTCAGTTTTGCGCCCGTAAGAATTCTGAGCATACAAAGCGCAAGGAAGAAACCTACACCCGCACCGACGGTTACAATCAAAACCTTGTTCGGAATATGCGGAACGGTTTGGGCAAGCACCTGTAAATCGGGCTCGGCAACGGTTACCGCAAAGCCTAAGGCGAAGCTGACAAGCAAAATCAACGGCAGATTTTTGGTAGCCGTAAGCGAGGTTCCGATTTTGCTTCCTATCGGCGTCATTGACATCTCTGCACCGAGAGAAAAAAGCCCCATACCGATGACCAGAAACAGTGTGCCGAGAAGAAAACTCAGCATCAGGTCTGTCGGTATGGGCGCTATTGTAAGCGAAAGGGCAATAACAACGGCTACAATGGGTAACACGCTCTTTGCCGATTCGGAAAGCTTTTCTGTAATCAGGGCATATTTGTGTTTAAGACGGCGATCTGCCATGGGGTCACCTCTCTTATTCGGATTTTATATCAATATGAGACCGATTATACAGTACAATAATGAACTTGTAATGAACAACTGTAAAATAATAGAAAAAATTTCAGAAAAATCCGCAAAAACCGACGCAAACACCGATATTGCTTATTTGAGTTTGATTTTTGCGAGTCCCGCCTCGGAGGTTTCCTTATATTCCGATGACAGGTCAAGTCCTGTTTCTTTCATTGCCTGAATTACATTGTCGAGAGAGATTTTTCTTGTATTCCAAAGGAAGTTGGCAAGGTTTACGGCGTTTATCGCCCGCATGGCGGCAACCGCATTGCGTTCAATGCAGGGGATTTGAACAAGGCCGCAAATCGGGTCGCAGGTAAGACCGAGATGGTGCTCGATTGCGATTTCGGCAGCATATTCGGTTTTGTCAATACTTAACTCGAACAGCTCCGACAGAGCCGCTGCAGCCATGGCGCAGGCACTGCCGATTTCAGCCTGACAGCCGCACTCCGCACCCGAAATCGAGGCGTTGGTCTTGATAAGATTTCCGATAAGCCCCGCGGTCATAAGCGCTTTTATTATCTGTGCGTCGCCGAAGCCGTTTTTCCTTTGCTGATAGTATAAAACCGCAGGTACAACGCCCGCAGCACCGCAGGTCGGAGCGGTAACGATAGTCTCGCCCGAGGCGTTCTGCTCGCCGACCGCAAAAGCATAGGAGCAGACAATTCTGTTTTCCTTTGTTTCGGCCTTTTCGTCTATATGCTGACTGTTATAGAGAGCCTTTGCTTTTTTCTGAATGTTCAGTCCGCCGGGCAGAATTCCCTCGTCGTTCAGTCCGTTGTGTATGGAACGCTTCATAGCCTCCCACACCTTTTTCATATAGTCCTCAAAGCCGTCGGCTTCGTTTTCCTCGACATATTCCCACAGCCTTATTTGCCTGTCACGGCAGTATTCGGCTATTTCGTTGAATTTGGTGTGACGGTAAACCGTATCTTTTGCCGACGCCTCTTCGCCCTCAAAAACAATATCTCCGCCGCCTACGCTGAAAACCCGAACGGAGCTTATTTCCCGACCGTCCCTGTATGCCGACAAGAGCATTGTGTTGGGGTGGGGAAGATCCTCACGGGTAAAGTCAAATTCCACATCGCATTTTACGGGAGAGAGAGTCTTGCGTATTACGGTGTCGGTTCCGTGTCCCTTGCCCGTCTTTGCAAGCGAGCCGTAAAGCACGGCTTTGAAATAATCGGCTTGTCTGTTTCTCGACTTAAAAATCTCACAGGCTTTTTCGGGTCCGATTGTGTGCGAGCTCGACGGACCTCTGCCGATTTTATATATATCGGTAACCGAAAGCATACCCGAAGCGGTAGGCTTTACGGATACGGTGTGAGCGTGCTCGTAAAAAGAGTTCATCGGAACATTGAAAATCTCCGACAATTTGAAAATATGCAAGGCGGACGGCTGGGAAAGACCGTTTTCCCATTTTGAAACCGCACGGTTGCTTATACCGAGCCTTTTGCTCAGCTCCTTTTGGGTCATTCCTGTTTTCAACCTGAGTTCTTTTATTGCCTGCGAGCGAAACTTTTCCGTAAAATCAACCCCTTTTCCTTTTATATTACCACATGAAACATCAACTATAAAGTAAAAATATAAAAAAATTCCGCGCAAAATCAACTCACGGTTGATTTTGCGCGGAGCGTATATAGTTATCGGAAATAAAACCTGCACTTTCGGCATTATTCACATTCGCATATATTTTTTCTTGTCTGCAAAATTGAGGACGGGGTTACCGAGAATTCGTCGAGACCCCATTCGCAAAGCTTGGGGATGAGGCGTATATCGGCTGCCGCTTCGCCGCACATACCGACGGGTATACCTGCCTTCTTTGCATTTTTAACGGTCATTTCGATAAGCCGCAGAACCGCAGGCTGAGTCGGGTCATACAGCTCGGAAACAGCCGCATTTCCTCTGTCCACCGCCATGGTGTAGCCCGTGAGGTCGTTTGTGCCTATGGAAAAGAACGCAACCTCCTTTGCGAGCAAATCGGAAATTATCGCCGCCGACGGCGTCTCAATCATAACGCCTACGGGAATGTCGGCAAACCTGAGCCCCTCGTCTTTAAGCTCGCTTTTGCACTCTTCGATAAGAGCCTTTGTCTTTCGAATCTCGTCAAGTGTTGTTACAAGCGGAAGCATAACCTTTATGTCGCCGAAAACCGCCGCACGGAGAATTGCACGAAGCTGAGTTTTGAAAATTTTCGGGTTGTCAAGACAGTATCTTACCGCACGGTGACCGAGGAACGGGTTGTCCTCTTTCTCGATTTTAAGATAATCTATCGCCTTGTCTCCGCCGATGTCGAGGGTGCGGATTATGACTTCTTTGCCATCCATTGTCTTTGCGACGGTCGAATAAGCTTCGTACTGCTCCTGCTCGGTCGGGAGAGAGGTTCTGTCCATAAACAGGAATTCGGTTCTGAAAAGTCCGATGCCCTCGCCGCCGTTCTGTATAACATTTTGTGCGTCCTCCGCCTTGCCGATGTTGCCGTACACACGCTTTTTGACGCCTGATTTTGTAACGGTCTCTTTTGAAAAATACTCATTAAGACTTTCTTTTTCTTTGAGATATGCGACTTGCTTGTCTCTGTACTCTTTAAGCTCCGCTTCGGTGGGATCGGTAAACACCTTGCCCTTGAAGCCGTCGACAATAAGCATATCGCCGTCCGAAATTTTTTCAACCGCATTAACAACCGATAAAACGGCGGGGATACCCATTGCACGGGCAAGGATTGCGCTGTGGCTCGTAACGCCGCCGACCTCTGTGATGATTGCCGAGACATTGTCCTTGTTTATCTGTGAGGTCATGGACGGAGTAAAGTCTTTGGCAATGAGGACCGAGCCCTTGGGTACGGCTGAAATGTCCACGCTTTTAACACCTAAAAGCAGGCGTAAAAGGCTGTCTCTGATGTCCTTTACATCCGAGGCACGCTGACGGGTAAGCTCGTCGTCAACGCCGGAGAACATATCAATGAACATTGTGCATACGCTGTCCGCCGCCGCTTCAGCGACAGAGCCGTTGTCGACAGCCTCCTCCATTTGCGAGAGCATAAACGGGTCCTCAAGCATAACGAGATGCCCCTCGAGTATCTCCGCCTCTTTTTCGCCTGCGTTCTTTTTAAGCTCCGCAACAAGCGCTTTTGTCTCGTCGGAAAAGTCGGCAACCGCCGAACGCAGACGCTTTTTCTGATCTTCCGAATCGGTATATTTTACGGATGAATAGTCAAGGTTTATATCTTTTATTACAACAGCTTTGCCGATTCCGAAGCCCTGTGATGCGCCGATTCCTTTAAGCATTGAACTCATCCTTTCTTTAAGCCGTAAGCGATATTATTCTTCGCCGAAACCCGATGTGATAAGCTCCTCGGCTTTTCTGAGCATTTCGTTTTCGTCCGCACCGCTGCACTCTACGGTAATTTCGCTGCCGCATTTGATACAGCCTGCCATTATGTTCATAATGCTTTTGCCGTTGATTTTTTTGCCGCCGAAAATGATTTCAATGTCAGATGAAAATTTTGACATTTCCGTTACAAAGACATTTGCCGGACGCATATGAAGTCCCATTTTGTTAGTAATTGTGAAAGTTTTCTGCACCATAATAATTCTCCTTTGTTTTATGCACGTGCCGAGGAGCATCGCACCCCTCGGCATATTTTTTGTTTAAGCCTGTTCGGGCTGATTCTTTTTAAGAAGTCCGAGCATCAGCGCTCCGACTATCGAGCCTGCGATAAGGGCTACGATATAGAGAAGCGGGTGGTCGCAGACTATAAAGGTAAATATTCCGCCGTGAGGTGCGGGGCATGCTACATTGAACAGCGAGGTAAGAGCACCCGCAACAGCCGAACCTACCATACAGGAGGGGATAACTCTCAACGGGTCGGAAGCCGCGTAGGGAATAGCGCCTTCGGTAATGAAGCAGAGACCCATAAGATAGTTGACGGGACCGGATTTGATTTCTTCCGATGTCCATTTTTTCTTGTTAAAGGTTGTCGAAAGTGCGATTGCAATCGGGGGAACCATACCGCCTATCATAACAGCCGCCATAATCCAGGTGTTGCCGTCCGCTATCGCCGCCGTGCCGAAAACATAAGCTGCCTTGTTGAACGGTCCGCCCATATCGGTTGCCATCATTGCCGCAAGTACGATTGAAAGAAGTATTCTGCTTGTTTCGCCGAGCGACGAGAGGAATGATGAAAGACCTGTGTTGATAACGCCGATTACGGGGTTTACAAGGCACATAAACAAGCCCATAATGAGCGTGCCGAAAAGCGGGTAAATAAATACGGGCTTAATTCCGTCCATGGATTTCGGAAGCCAAGAAAATGCCTTTTTGAGGAGATTTACGATAACGCCTGCAACAAAACCTGCGAGCAGTGCTCCGAGGAAGCCCGACACCGCTTTGTCGTCTCCGACAAGGTTTTGGTTTTCAATCAGCGAGCTGAAGGTGTAGCCGTTTGCCGCAAACACGCCGCCGACCATACCGGGTAAAAGACCGGGTCTGTCCGCAATGGACGATGCGATATAAGCCGAAAGGATGGGGAGCATAAGTGCAAACGCCGCTTTACCTATCCAGAAGACGATTGCCGCAACGGGATTTGTGAAACCGAAGGTTCCGCCGACATCCGCATTGCCCGCAACAGTGTCGAACAGGAAACCGAGGGCGATGAGGACGCCGCCGCCGACAACGAACGGAAGCATATGCGATACGCCGTTCATAAGGTGTTTGTAAACTCTGTGCCAGCCGCTTTCTTTTTCATCATCGTCAACAGCCTGTTTTTCGCTTTCGTCTGCGTGATATACCGCAGCTTTTCCGTCAACGATTTTTTTGATGAGCTCTTCGGGCTTATTTATTCCGTTTGAAACCGAGGTCTTGACAACGGGCTTGCCGTCGAAGCGTGCCATTTCGACATTCTTGTCTGCGGCAACGATAATTCCGTCACATTCTTCGATTTCTTTTTTTGTGAGTACATTTTTAGCGCCGCCCGAGCCGTTCGTTTCGGCTTTAAGCGGATAACCAAGCTTTTCACCCGCCTTTTCAAGCGCTTCCGCCGCCATATAGGTGTGCGCAATACCCGTCGGACAAGCCGTAACGGCAAGTATTCTGTAACCCTCGGGCTTTGCTTCGGGTTCTGCCGCCTCTTCGGGATATTTTTCAGCTTCCTTTTTGTCGATTATATCCAAAAATTCGTCTGCCGATTTTGCGTTGCGCAGAGCCGTGCAGAATTCGGGCTCCATAAGCATTACCATAAGGCGGGAGAGAATTTCAAGATGCAGGTCGCCGTCAACGGGAGCGGCAATCATAAACAGAATATCCGAGGGCTTGGAGTCGGGTGCGCCGTAATCAACGCCGTTCGGAACCGTTATCGCCGAAAGACCGGGAACCTTTACGCTGTCCGATTTTGCGTGCGGAACGGCAATTCCCTCGCCTATGGCTGTCGAGCCCTGAGCCTCTCTTGCAAGGATAGCCTCTTTATAAGCTGCCCTGTCTGCAAGGTTTCCTGCTTTTTCGTGCAGGGAAATCAACTTGTCAATCGCTTCTTCCTTACTCCCGAGAGAAACATTAAGAGCGATTGCGTCTTTTTTCAACAAGTCGATAATTTTCATAAATATTCCTCCTTATTTATATTCTGCGTCAAAGACGCGTTCGATTTCTTCCTTTGTTGCAAGCTTTTCCGAAAAAGCCGTTGCGTTTCCGCAAGCCGAGCCGAGCCTTAAAGCGTAGGAGTAGTCGACTGATTTTATATATCCTGCGGTAAAGCCAGCCACCATACTGTCGCCACAGCCTACGGAGTTTACGAGCTTGCCCTTTGCATTGCCTATCTTGTGGACATTTCCGTTTTCGTCCGTGAGCATTGCGCCGTCCTTTGCCATTGAAACAAGTACATTCTTTGCACCCATTTCACGGAGCTTGTTTGAGTATTTAACTATATCCTCGTTGTTCTTTATTTCGACCGAGAACAGGTCGCCGAGCTCGTGATGATTGGGCTTTATCAGAAACGGCTTGTATTTGAGCACATTTTTGAGCAAGTCTCCCGTGGCGTCGACCACGCAGTTTACATTTCTGTCGCTGACCCGTTCGAGCATTCGTTCGTAAATGTCGTCGGGGAGAGTTTTCGGTATGGAGCCTGCGAGGATAAGATAATCGCCGTCCTTTATGCCGTCAAGCTTTTTGAGAAAGCTTTGCATATCCTCTTTTGTGATTTCGGGTCCGCAGGCGTTGAGGTCGATTTCCTTGTCGGCTTTAATTTTGACATTTATTCTTGTGTCGCCGTTTTTGAGGTAGTTGAAATCGCAGTTGATACCGTCCGCTTTGAGCATTTCTTCGAGTTTTTTTCCCGTAAATCCGCCGAGGAAGCCGAGCGCCGTGTTCGGAATTCCGAGCTGTGTGAGAATGACGGATACATTTATACCCTTTCCGCCGTAATAAATCTCCTCGCCGTCCGTGCGGTTTATGTCGTCGGTTCGGAGATTGCCGAGCTTCATCACATAGTCGAGAGCCGGATTGAGAGTAACGGTGTAAACCATTATACAGTCACCTCTTTCACTACCGTTTTTGATTTAAGCTGTTCGTCGTCGCATTTGTCGCAGACTATGCACGCCGCCGCAACCGGAGAGAACGAGACCGCCGAGACCTTGCCGAACTTTGTGTGGTCGCAAAGCACATAGGTTACGAAGCTTCGCTCCATTGCGACCGCCTTGAGCATTGCCTCCTCGGTGTCGGGGGTTGTAAAGCCCTGCTTTTCGCTGACGCCGTTTGTTCCGATGAACGCTTTTGAAAAATTATATTTCTGAAGATTTGAAGCAGCTACTAAACCTATGATTGCCTCGGTTGTGCTTTTTAATTCGCCGCCGATAACAAAAACTTTACAGCCTTTTGCCGTCAACTCCTTTGCGTGGGCAATTCCGTTGGTTACAAATGTCGCCTTGCGGGCGGTTATATATTTTGTCATAAGAAAGGTTGTCGTGCCTGCGTCGATAAAAACAAAATCGTCGTCGTTTATCTGCGAAGCGGCGTATTTTGCAACGGCTTCCTTTTCATTGATGTTCATCAGCGACTTTTCGTTGAAATCCTCTTCGTTGTGGAGAAATTCTTGACCGAGAACGGTCGCACCGCCGTGAACCTTGTTGATTTTTCCAAGCTGGGAAAGAGCCAAAAGGTCTCGTCTTACCGTCGATTCGCTCGTTTCGAATTTTTCGGCAAGCTTTGAAACGGTAACCGAGCCGTTCTGACGCAAAATTTCAAGAATTTGCGCTCTTCTGTCGGTTGTAAGCATATTCACACCTCCAAATCTCTTGTTGTGCCTTAATTATACAAAAATGCTCAAATACCGTCAATAGTACGCAAATAAAATCGGCGTTTATACCTATAACTTGCCCTTTTCGTTGTTAAATATGCAACAATATCAAACTCAAAATGCACGCTTTTGCTCATTCTAACTTTTTCAATCATAAAAATGCGCAGCGGAATAAACAAAAATCCCCCGTTTAATTTCAGAATTAAACGGGGGATAAAAGAAAGGGGAGTTATTTGTCTGTCGAATCAACAATTCTTTTTACTTGCAATAACAGCGATACCGCACCTAAAGAAACGGTAAACAAGCCGAGAACCGTAAAAAAGTCGTGCCATACAAACATTTCATGCGTTGCCGAGGCGTTGTTGTTATAAATGGCAGAATATATCAAGTAATTGAAATATCCGTAAAGAAAAACACCTAAAAGGCAGTGCGTTGCGGAATAAATAAACCTATTTAATGCCGTAAAAGCATCGGAGTCGGATTTTACAATCGAATGAATAATCAGAACAATACATGTTATATCCGCAAGTATTCCTATGACTGCAAACGGTATGTTATATGCGGCTTCGCTGCCGCAATATGCGGACAGAAACCCGCTTGTTTGTGAAAGTAAGTATGTCAGCGGAGCGGTTCCGAATATAAGTGCAAATACAACCGTAATGACGATTTGCGTTATTTTTGCCCGTTTGGACTTTAGCGCTATAAATGCCGAAACGGTAAAGACGAGTCCCGCCGCCATAAGAAAAACATTGTAGTCGCATGCAACGCCGAGAACGGCAAATACAAGCCCGACTACCGCAAACACGGTGTTTAAGTTGCGCATATTATTCCATTTTTTCTCCAATTTTCATCAATTCCTCTCTCGGTACCGACAATGGAGCCTGAATTTCATATATATAGTCTCTTTTATCCCAAAGCAATACCTGTGGCGGTTCTCTGTATTCAATGCCGACTTTATCGGAATATACATAGTTAATACCGTTATCCTCAAAGCGTTCCACATCTGTGTCGATATTGTTAATTTCAACAGGGATTGTTGTACGCTCGGAATTTTTTGAAATGTAGACAGTTTCATTGTTTTCATTGCCGAACACAGCATAACAGCTGTAACACGGATCGTCTCCAATCTTTATATACTCTTCTCTTTGTCGAGAGTAGCCATCGGGAATATATCCGTAAGAGAAGCTGTCAACATAGCTGTATTCTCCGTCACTAATTTTGAAATTGGCTTGACGCGGAATAAAAAATCCGTCCGAGGTTATGCCGCTTTTCTCAAGAGCATTTGAATATATTGACGAGGTGTCATTGAAAATTATTGAACTGTCAAAGCAGTCAAGCTCTTTGGATTTTAAGTTCTGTTCTTGCCCCGAAAAGGCTGCAATGCTTAATACAAGAGTTAATATACACGCAGCAAGCAGGGAAAGCCGTATATAGTTGGCTTTTGTTCCGAAGGTGCTTTTGCCGTTTGATATAAGCTCAATTTTTTCTTCATGCTTTTTTGAATAAATGGGAGATTCTGTCAATTTAATGCTGTTTACTTGATTTTCACAAGCCGCTGAGCATGCTTTTTCAAAATTACTCATTACAATTTCCCTCCAATTCGTTTTTCAGCCTATTGAGAGCCGATTTTATTATTTTTCCGACATACGAAGCGGATATATTGTACATTTTTGAGATCTCAACATTTGAAAAGCCGTATATGTATTT
Source organism: uncultured Eubacteriales bacterium (assembly GCA_902491475.1). Lineage (GTDB taxonomy): Bacteria > Bacillota > Clostridia > Oscillospirales > Acutalibacteraceae > Fimenecus. Next base: position 13,391 of record CABUHY010000002.1, on the reverse strand, counting down.
AAGAAAAATGAAGGTTTGCCAAAGCTCGGGAAGTTTTTCAATGATCTGAGTGAGAACAACCGAATCAAAACTGTCAAAATAAGAAATATCTATATCTTCAATATTTTCAGTACTGTGAAAAGGATTTTCTTTACGAATACAGTCTATAGCTTTGCCTCTTGCAATAGTGCAAATAAGGTTTCTGCGATGATTTTCGCTTAAATTCTCAAAATGCCTGATTTTTGACATAACCGTTAAATATGTGTCCTGCACACATTCCTCACAAAGAGAGTTGTTGTGTAATTTCTCGTATGCAATGGAATAGACAAGCATATTGTATTTTTCATAAAGCTCGACAAACAGCTCTTTGTCTGTCTTTTGACTTTTCGGAGCCTCGGTATATGGCACGGCGCACCTCCTAAAGCATATTCAAGAAAACAATACAGGAACATTTTTGCATTGTCAACTTGATTTTTGAATATATATTCTACTTATTATCCGTGTAAATTAAATAAAAATGAACTTAAAAGAAAAATTTTTTATATCAAGTTCGTAGGGACAGGGCTTGCCCCCTGTCCTAATTTGTTACATATCTCATTACGGACAGCCGCAAGGGCTGTCCCTACGGCTTTTATCAAATTAAAATGTACGCAGAACCAAGCCTTCCTCTGACGAGGAAGGTGGCACGCCGTAGGCGTGTCGGAAGGAGAGAGGCAATAAACATCAAATTATCGTTATCTCTCCCTCAGTCATTTTTCAAAATTGAAAAATGACAGCCTTTCCCTCTTGCGGTGCCCGATTTTGTAAATGCGGCTTGGAGTGCCGCACAAAATCGACCGCTGCTTTGCCCAACCGGTCATGCCGCACATCTATTACACACAAAAAAGCAACCCTTGTGTAAGGGTTGCTTTTTGCTTACTGTTATGTTATTTGGTAACATTTGCTTTTGCGTTTTGCACTTTTATATTTTACTTTTCGTGAGAACTATTTTTCTTTCTTCTTATCAAGGATAGCAATGGCTTCCTTTGACATCGGGACGAGGATTATGAGGTTTATAATTGTCATAAGCCCTATTCCCACATCGCCGAGGTCCCACACGACGGTGTATTCCTGCAAGCCGCCGATAAAGAGCATTGCGAGAGCGATGATTTTATAAACCGTCTGGCTCAGCCAGTTGTTTCCGAAAATATATGCGACATTTGAGCGGGCGTAGAACAGCACGCCGATAAAGGTCGAAAAGCTGAACAGGAAGAGTATTACCGCAATAAATATTGTGCCGAAAGAGCCCAAGTGATACTGCATTGCGGTCTGAAGCAGATGCATACCCTGCAAGCCGTCCGTGATTTCCTGCGGAACGAGCAGCATTATCATTGCCGTGCAGGTGCATATTACCATCGTGTCTATCATAACGCCGAGGGACTGTACCATACCTACGGTTTCGGGCTTCTTACCCTCTGCCGCCGCAGCCGCACACGGAGCCGAGCCCGAGCCTGCCTCGTTCGAGAACAGACCTCTCTTGATTCCGTTCATAAGCACTGCGCCGAAGCCGCCGCCGGCAACCTGCCTTATGCCGAACGCCTCTTGGAATATTCTTGAAAATACCGACGGCATAAGCGTTATGTTTTTGCCGATAATGAACAGCGTGATTACAAAGTAGAGCACAGCCATTACCGGAACGATAGCGTCAAGGAATTTTACGGTTGCGTTCTTACGCAAAACGATTACAGCCGCAATGGCAACAATGGCAATCGTTGTATAAAGCGGAGGGATTGAAAACGCATTTTCAAACGACGAGGAAACCGAGTTGCTGACAACCTGGCTTATTCCGCACCAGCATATAAGTCCGAAAAACGCAAACAGAACCGCAAGCACGGAACGCTTGATTTTCTTCTTTCTCTTTTCCTCGACAAAATCGTGTATGTAGTAAGCCGGTCCGCCGTGGTAACCGCCGTAAAGCGGGTCTTTCTTTTTATGCAGCTGGGCGAGTGCGCCTTCAACATAAGCCGTCGAAGAGCCGAGAAACGCCGATACCCACATCCAGAAAACCGCACCTGCGCCGCCGACCGAAATTGCCGCAACTACGCCGACAAGATTTCCCATACCGACACGGGTTGCGGTCGAAACAATGAGCGTCTGAAAGGTCGAAAGACTGCTTTTGTCCTCTTTCTTGTCGCCGAGAGCCCGTATCATCTGCGGAAATTTCCTTATTTGCATAAACCTTGTCCGTAAAGTAAAAAATATGCCTGCCGGAATAAGAAATACGACAATTAAAGGTATGCCGACAGTCGTATTTGCAAACCGGATAGTGAACAGATCTCCCCAAAGGAAGCCGTACACGGATTCGATGAGTTGTGTCATAATAATTTTGCGAAAACCGTCAACAAGCGGTTTCCGTTCCCCTTTTCTTCATAATAATACAGAACCCTTTGGCTATTGTATCATATATTTGCGCTTACTTCAATCAAATAAAATATTTGCCGAAATAATATCTTCGGATTTGTCGGCTTGCAAAATCACTTCGCCGTCTTTGCCGCAGAAAAGCGACTTTCCGCCGTACACGGTTTCGTTTGCTGTTCCGCAGGAATTGCAGACGGCGTAATAAACCCCGTATTTCTTTGCGTGAGCCCTTGCAAGCGCCTCAAGCTGATCTGTGCGGACGGCGGGCCATTGCGACACCGTGAAAACTATGTCCGAGTTTTCCGAAGCGGCTTTTACGGGGTTGTCAAAGCGGATGTCAAAGCAGATTATGACAGAGCACTTTATTCCGTCAAGCGCAAAGGTGCACGGTCCGTTGCCTGGAGTGAAATATTTGTCCTCATCCATCGGATAAAAAAGATTGGTCTTGTCGTATTCGCAGATGAGTTTTCCGTTTCGGTCGAAAACACAGGCGGTGTTATAGCGCTTGCCGTTTCTGATGTTTGCCGCACTGCCCGCAACTATATTTATGTTAAGCTCTTTTGCGAGAGAGCCGATTTGCGACTTTACCCGTTCGCAATCCCTGTCGCAAAGGGCTTTGAAGTCGGATTTCGGCAAAAATCCCGTGTTCCACATCTCGGGCAGAACCGCCGTGTCGCAGCCGTCCTTTGCCGCCTTGCGGATAAGAAAATCAGCCCGATTGAAATTTTCGTCGGGCTTTTCGTATAACATATTCATCTGTATAAGACTGATTTTCATAAGCTTTACCGTCAGATTGTTTTTTCGGCGTGCCTTGTAACATGACAGCCTATGTTTACCGCCGCGGGCAGACCCGCTATGTGCGTCGGTGCAACCTCTATATTTACCGCAAGAGCGGTGGTTTTGCCGCCGAAGCCCTGCGGACCTATATCCGTTTCGTTTATCCGTTTGAGAAGCTCCTCTTCCATTTCACGGTATGTCGGATTTGAATTTCTGACGCTGACCTCACGGCAGAGAGCCTCCTTTGCAAGGTAGGCGCACTGCTCAAAATCTCCGCCGAAGCCTACGCCGACAACCATCGGCGGGCAGGGGTTACCGCCTGCCGTTTTAACCGTGTCAAGCACGAAATTCATTAAATCTTCTTTTGTCGCAGACGGTGTAAACATTTTGAGCTTGCTCATGTTTTCGCTGCCGAAGCCCTTGGGGCAAGCCTTGATTTTAACGCTTTCGCCGGGAACTATCTTTGTGTGTATGACCGCAGGCGTGTTGTCCTGCGTGTTCACACGGTCAAGCGGATCACGCACGACGGATTTCCTCAAAAGTCCGTCGGTGTAGCCGTCCGCAACGCCCGAGTTTATGCTCTCGTAAAGGTCGCCGCCGACAAAGTGCACATCCTGACCTATCTCAATAAATATGACCGCCATACCCGTATCCTGGCAGACGGGAATATCAAGCTCCCGTACCGCGTCAAGATTGTTGAGCAGCTCGCCCATAATCTTTTTGGGAAGCTCGTCCGTTTCGGCTTTTTCGCCGCACTTTATACACTCGCAAAGGTCGTCGGGCAAAATTTTGTTTGCCTTTATAACAAGCGCCTTTACGGTATCTCTTACTGTTTGTACATTTATTTCTCTCATTGTTCCACCTAAAAAATATGCAGGCAAAAATGCCTGCACCTGTTATTTTCTTCTTGAATATGAACTGCGCTTGCCGTCGGTCGCCCTTTTAAGGTCTGTCATTTTCTCGTCGCTGACCTGCTTGAATTTAGCCATCATATCCTCAAAGGACATAGGGCCGTCGTTCTTCGGCTCGGGAGTTCCTTTCCATACATTTGATGAATTTCCTCTCGGCTTGCCGTTTCGCCTCGGCCTTTCGTGCCTGTCTGTGCCGTCGGACGGGTTGTCAACCGCCTTTTTTATGGAAAGGCTGATTTTGCCCTCCGGCGTGATGTCGATTACCTTGACCTTGACCTGCTGACCCTCTTTAAGGTGCTCGTGAATGTCGTTTACATAGGATGACGACACCTCGGAAATATGTACCATACCGGTTTTGTTGTCAGGCAAACTGACAAAGGCACCGAAATTAGTGAGCCCCGTAACTTTTCCCTCAAGTATTGCGCCGATTTCGACCATAAAAAAGATTGTTCCTCCCCGAAAACAAATTCAGTTGTTAGGCGTTATATTATAATATACCTTTTCGCCCGGCTTGACATAGCCCAGCTTTTCACGGGCTACACGCTCAATATAGCTGTCCTTATCGCTGTTGTCGATAACCTCCTGCAAACGCTCGTTTTCCGCAACCTGCTGCTCGTATTGAGCATTGAGTTCGTCAACCTTGTTTTTGCGTTCCTTTATCTCCATCTGGGTGTTGATAAGGCTTATGATAAAATAGCCCGCCACGAGAAGTAAACATACAGCAAGGATAAAACTGAATTTTTGCTTTTTAGGAGCTTTTTTCGTTTTTTTCGCTTTCATAGTTTTTCTTCACTTCCGTTCGCTGCGATTTTCGGCATAAATTATGCATATTAACACTTAAATTATATAACAAAGCCTTGTCGCTTTGCAAGAGGATTTTTGCGTTTTTTGCCGATTTTTTCAGCGATTTTCGGCTTTTTGAAGCCGCTTTTTTCGCAAATACCGAGACTCGGGTGAAAATTTTGCGAAACGGAGCCGAAACAAAGCGGAAAAATTTCTTGAAAAACGACTTGATTTTTTCGACGGTTTTTGTCGAAAACTTTACCGCAATTATTCCGAATGAAAAATAGTATATCAAAAATCCGAGCGCCTCGCCGAACAGCACATAAAACCGCAGCTGCCCGTCCGTTACGGTGAGACAAAAAAGGAAGGTCGCCACCGAGGACACGAACACGAAGATGAAATCCGTTACATAAAGCGCCTTTTTTGAAGAGGAAATACTCATTCTGATAACACGCAGAATGTCATAGAGCACTCCTATCAAGACCCCGAAGCCGAGCGAAAAAAGAAAATTTTTTGTCTGCGAGGACAGGCTGACTATGTATTCCATTATCTGAATACCTTTGAGAAAAATCCGCCGCCCGACGGCTTTTCCTCTTTGTCGGCGTAGATGAGAGCATAAATTTCGCCCTCTACAAGCAGCTCGCCCATTTCAAGGCTCAACCTGTTTATATGTAAATCCGACCCCTTGACCGTAAGCTCGCCCATTTCCGTATATACCACAACCGATTGCTCATTGAAGCTGTCTATATCCGAAACGCCCGACACCGTAAGATGACGCCTGTCCTCCATAATGATATTGTGGGGAACTCTCTGATTTGTAATTCCGCTGTTTTCTGCCATAAAAAAACCTCCTTTGCCATATCATATGCCCGTACGGGATATAATATGAAAGCAAAGAAGGTTTAATACGGTTTACCGTTTTCTCTCTATTGTCAGCTCATAGTCGTCGGGACCCTGATTGTAAAGCGCCTGCTTTATCAAATCGGTTCTCTCGTGAAGATTTTTGAACTTTTTGAAATGCGAAAGCTTGCCGACAACGCTGTCGATTATTGCGGAAAACGCCCGATATTCGGGTGTGTCGGGGGAATAGGGCTCATTTCCTCGGTAAATATTTTGCAGAACCTCAAGCAGGAAATCACGGATTTTCACATTTTTGACGCTTGCGGGTATCTTTTTGGACACCAGGAAAAATCTGCCGAGACTGCCGAATGTCCATTTTTTAAGTCCCTTTCCGATTATGCGAAGCGGAACCTTTAATTTGTACACCTGCTCCTTTGTCATACTGAAGCCCGAGCCGAGCTCGGCAAGGTGGTCAATGTCGTCCGCCGCAGAATCAAGTATGTCGTTTAAGAAAAACAGGAAATGGTGCCGGAGATATTCGTCGACGGACATTCCGTTTCTGTCCCAGTCGAAGTCGTCTATCGTCTGCGTTTTTATATCGATTGTTTTGTCGTCGATATGCACCTTTCTTATGCATGACGGATAGCCTACCATCGACGAGGTGTTTACATCGTAATATACATTGCCTTTTTGTGTGACCTTTTTGGCAATGTTCTGCATATGCGTATGACCCGTAAACATAATTTCGATACCCTCGTCGGCAAGGAAGGTGGTTGTTTTGTCCCAATCGCCGAGCATATCGCGGGAGGAAATCATCGGGTATACCGCAGACGGGGGCAGGGTGGGGTGATGCGTCATTGCGAAAATGTAGTCGCCTGCCGCCTTTGCCTCGTCAATCTGCTGCTTTATCCATTTTAATTGGTTCTCGCTGTATCCGCAGAACACACGGTCGCCGTCGTCGTTTAAGCAAAGCAGCCTGTATCCGTCCTGCAATTTAACACAGTAGGAGTGGCTTTCCCTGTCAATACTCAAAGCTTTGTCGGGTCCGTATTCAAAATACATATCAAAGAGCTCCTCACGGGAGGTGTATGTAGCGGGCACAACCGTGTCGCCGACGCATTTTTTCGCCATACCCGTGTTGTTGCCCTCGACATAGTAGTCGTGGGTTGCGGTTATAAGGTAAATATCCTTGCCTGCGTCTTTAAGGCGTTTAAGCCTCGGGAGCAGGTCAAGATGGCTTTCCATTGCGCCGTCGTTTGTGAGGTCGCCGTCAATCAGAATTATTTTTGTGTCCGTGTCCGCAATGAGCTTGTCAAAGTATGCGTCGATAATCGCACCCGTTTCCGCAAGACACTTCTGCTCACGGGCGTTGATTTTTTCATATGCTTTGCCGCTTATGCCGAGCGCCTCGCCGTAGTGATGCAGGTCTGTTATCAGATAGAAATCCAAAGGGGAAGCCATAGTTTTTACCTCCTGAAAACCTTTTTCTTCATTATGAATTAAATATCGGGAATTGTCAACCTGTATAATGCCTCGTAAACCGCGCCGAGCCTGTCAAAAAGCAGTTCGTCTATATCGGGCGTTCTGTATTCGGGAGCGTTCAAAGCACCGTTTGCGGGAAGCGAAAAAAGAAAAGATGTTTTGCCGCCGTCCGAGCACATAAGCAAACAGCCGTTATAAAGCCTTACGGTTTTTGAAATAAAGCTCAGCCCGCCCGTGCCGTCGAGCGAGCGCAGGTATTCGGAAATGTCAAAATCCCCCGAATTTTCAAAGGACAGCGCCGCATTTTCCCCGACTCTGTAAAGGCTTACGGTGATAAAGCCGCCCTGCGAATATCCGACCGCATTTGAGACGGCACCCAATATCGCATGGGTAACAATCTTCGGGTCGGCGTTTATATATATGTCGTTTTCGTCCGATAAAAAAAGAATTCTTTTTTCGTTCTCGCACAGCACGGCGTCGCAGCAGAAAACAAGATTTTCCGTAAGAGCCGAAAGGTTTATTCTGTATTCGCAGGGTGTTTTCGGAAAGTCGAGATTGTCCGTTTTGCGAAGCAGGGTAAAAGCAGACGACAGCTTTTCCTCTCTGTTTTCACATTCGGAAAACAGTATTGAGTCAAACACCCTTTGCAGCTTCTCACGGATAAGCGGAAAGTCGGCGTTCGGGTAAATGAGGTTCTTTATTTGTTCGATTTCGAGGGAAAAATCCACTTTAAGCAACAACTCCTTTGTGAATAGTATATCCTTTTTGCTTCTGCGAACGCATATTTTGGTCAGTTTGACAAAAATATGTCAACTCCCAATAAAATATCTTGCATATTTGCACTTTTCGGTATAAAATAATATCGCAATAAAATTTATATTCTATTTTGGAGGTAATATCCATGTCAGTTAAAGTTGCAATCAACGGCTTTGGCCGTATCGGACGTCTTGCTTTCAGACAGATGTTCGGCGCAGAGGGATACGAAGTAGTTGCTATCAACGACCTTACAAAACCCTCAATGCTCGCAAACCTTCTCAAGTATGATACCGCTCAGGGCGGCTACTGCGGAAAGATCGGCGAAAACCTTCACACTGTTTCCGCTGATGACGAAGCAGGCACAATCACAGTTGACGGAAAGACCCTTAAAATTTATGCTGTTGCTAACGCTGCAGAACTTCCTTGGGGCGAAATCGGCGTTGACGTTGTTCTTGAGTGCACAGGCTTCTACTGCTCAAAGGACAAGGCTATGGCTCACGTTACCGCAGGCGCAAAGAAAGTTGTTATTTCGGCTCCCGCAGGCAATGACCTTAAAACAATCGTTTATTCTGTAAACGAAAAGACTCTTACAGCAGACGATCAGATTATTTCCGCTGCATCATGCACAACAAACTGCCTTGCTCCCATGGCTAAGGCTCTTAACGACTATGCTCCCATTCAGTCGGGCATTATGTCAACAATCCACGCTTACACAGGCGATCAGATGATCCTCGACGGTCCTCACAGAAAGGGCGATATGAGAAGAGCTCGTGCAGGCGCAGCTAACATCGTTCCCAACTCAACAGGCGCTGCAAAGGCAATCGGCCTTGTTATCCCCGAGCTTAACGGCAAACTTATCGGTTCTGCTCAGAGAGTTCCGGTTCCGACAGGTTCAACAACAATCCTTACAGCTGTTGTTAAGGGCGCAGATGTTACCAAAGAGGGCATCAACGCAGCTATGAAGGCTGCTGCTTCTCAGTCCTTCGGTTACAACGAAGAGCCCATCGTTTCTTCGGATGTTATCGGTATGAGATACGGCTCACTCTTCGACGCTACTCAGACAATGGTTTCTCACATTGCAGACGACCTCTATGAGGTACAGGTTGTTTCTTGGTATGATAACGAGAACTCATACACATCTCAGATGGTAAGAACAATCAAGTACTTCGCTGAACTTTAATATTTAATTTTCAGTAAAATGCCGCCTGTTTTACGACAGGCGGCTGTTGTTTTTATTTGTAAATTTTATTATTATGGGTTTACAAATAAAAAAGTGTGTGCTACAATATATGCAATTCTATGTTGAGTATCATAGCTATCACTGCTCAACGTTGAATAATATTTTTCTAAGGAGAGTTCCTAACATGAAAAAATTGGCATGCCTCATGGTTGTAGCTGTCCTTCTCGCTGTAAGTATGATTCCTTGCTTCGCGGCTTCCGGAATCAACGACTACGAGCAGAAGATCATCACATATGTTAAAACAGCATATGTAGTTGACGGCACTACAATTACGGTTCCCGCTGAATACATTACAGCTCTTGAAAATGTATTCACAAAGGTTGACGTTACAGAGAGCCAGTACAACGAAATCAAGGCTATCCTTGACGAAGCTCTTGCTTACTGTAAGGCAAACAACCTCACAAAGATCGAAGACATCACAGCTAAGGGTGCAACAGCAACTCTTATCGGTTATGCTAACCGCGCTTTGGGCGTAGTCGGTTACCACGTTTCAACACAGGGTAGCCTTGCAGATGCCGACCACGGTCTTCTTATCATTGCTGACGCTCAGGGCAACGTAGTTGCTAAGCTTCATCCGGCAATCGTTAAGACCGGTGCTGATTATTCTTCAGCAGCAGTTTGCGGCGCAGCAGCTCTTGCAGTTCTTGTAGCAGCAGGCGTAGCAGCTAAGAAATTCCGCAAGGAAAATGAAGACTAATTCCGATAAAAATCGGAGTAAGAAAGGCTATCGGAAGTGTTTTATAATTCTTCCGATAGTTTTTTTAATATGCGGATACATGCTGTTCTTCGTATGTCTTACCCCGGTTATCGACCCCCTGCTCTCGGCTTACGGCTTAGCGTTCTCGAACACTAACGCCAAAACCATTGACGAAACAGGGACGAACAGCATTTTCAATGGTTCGACCGGTGTTCACAGCGGTCTTTTGAATTACGACGACTTTGAATTCCCGAATTACGGCAGTGTTTTCGGCAATATCTCCGTTGAGGGAACAGAAATAAATTGCGACCTGATTTACGGCGACGATACCGCTCTTTTGAAAAAGGGTGCGTGTATGTCACTTTACAGCCATATCCCCGGATGCGGCAAAGGCGTTATGATAGCGGCGCACAACAACACATATTTCCACACCCTGCCCGAAGCCGAGGAGGGAAGCTTGGTACATATCGAGACAAATTACGGCTCGTATGTATATAAGGTTTACCGTTCGGAGGTAATAAAGGAAAACGAACGCGCAAAGTATGCCGAAGAGCTCAACGGCGACAAAGAGGTTCTTATCCTTTACACCTGCTATCCGATTGACACCCTTGCTTCCACTCCGTACAGATATTTCGTATTTTGCGAATTTGTTTCGGGTCCGCAGGTTAATATGTACGAATAGGAGGGCGGAATATGACAGTTAAGACTAAAAAAATCCGCTCTGTGCTTTGCGGACTTGTTTCATTTATCCTCTGCGTTTCGCTTACGCTTCTGCTTATGCTTTTGACAGTGCGTGCTACCGTCCTCAACGCAGGTTATGCAAAAATGATAGTTCAGACATCTGGCTATTCCTCTCTTATGCAAACAGAGCTTAAAGAGCAGTTTGTATCATACGGAAGCGCCTGCAATGTTGACGAGAGCTTCTTTGACGGAGTTTTTGAGGATGTTATAACTCCCGAGCTTATCGAAAAAGATACGCAGACAAGCCTTGAATATTTCTACAAGCACAATTCCGAGGGTACGATTGACACCTCCGAACTTGAGGGTAAAATTCTTACAAAGCTTACGGATTATGCCCGCGAAAAGGGCTTTACGGTGGACGATTCGCTTACCGAAAACCTCAAGGTTATGTGCAAGGAAATGGGCGAGCTCTATGTTACCTATGTCGGTATGTTCAATACATCATATTTCGCTTCGGCTTCAAATGTGCTTAAAAGATATATGCCCGTTTTTAACCGTGCGATAATCGGACTTGCCGTGTTTGCAATCCTTGCGACGGTGGTTATCAGGCTTTCGTATGCAAAAACAAAGAATTTCACACGCTATTACATTTATGCGTGCTCGGGCTCTGCGCTTATGCTTGCAGTTGCGCCCGCAGTTGCGCTCATTATGCGTATAGGCAGCAAGATAAATGTTGCAAACGCTTCGCTTTTCAGCTTTGCGTCGGGATTTATAAATTATACATTTGCGGCGATGCTGGTGGCGGCTCTTATTATGGCTGTGCTGACAGGCTGTATAGTTTATGTCAGAAACAAAGCGGTAAAACAGAATAAGTGATGTAATTCTGTAAGCGGCTTCCGTTCGTTTGGTTCGGGAGCCGTATTTTTTCTTGCGCTTGGGCGCAATATAATGTATCATATTGAAGAAATTCGTTTTGAGGTGAATATATGCTTAACACAAGAGCTTCGGGCGTGCTTATGCACCTGTCGTCTATACCGTCAAGGTACGGTATCGGCGTTATGGGCGATGAGACAAAACGCTTTATAGATAAAATAAAGAATATGGGCTTTTCATATTGGCAGGTTCTGCCGTTGAATCCGCCCGATTTTTACGGTTCGCCGTACACCTCCGACGCTGTTTTCGCAATTTCCCATATGTTTATATCTCCCGACGGACTTGTAAGGTCGGGGCTTGTCTCGGCTGAGGATACGGAACGCTCGGTTTATTACGGCTCGCCGTACACTGCGGATTATGAATTTGCATATTCTTCAAGGCTTGAGCTTTTGAGAAAGGCATACGCAAACGCAGGCGGCGAAGTAAAATCGGAGGTTCAAAGGTTCGTTTCGGAAAACGAATGGTGCAGAAGCTATTCACTTTTTATGGCGGCAAAGGAGAAGTTCAAAAACAAGCCGTGGTATGAGTGGGATAAGGAGTTTGCCTATTACGAAAACTGCCTTGAAAATGCCGACAGGCTTAAAGACGAGGCGGATTTTTATGCGTTTGTGCAGTACATTGCCTTTTCGCAGTGGCGTGAAATAAAACTTTATGCAAACGACAGAGGCGTTAAAATTCTCGGCGATATGCCCATATATGTCTCTATGGACAGCGCCGATGTTTGGAGCAACAGGCACCTTTTTGAAATAGACGAAAACGATTTTTCAAAGAAAAAGGTTGCAGGAGTTCCGCCCGATTATTTTTCGGCGGACGGTCAGCTTTGGGGCAATCCGCTTTACGATTGGGACGCAATGGAAAAAGACGGCTACAAATGGTGGGTTGACAGGATAAAGGCTTCGTTTAAGCTTTTCGATACCGTCAGAATAGACCATTTCAGAGCGTTTGCCTCATATTGGGCAGTGCCTGCCGATGCCGAAACCGCAAAAACAGGCGAATGGCTCAAGGGACCGGGTATGAAGCTGTTTGACAAAATAAAGCAGGAGATAGGCGAACCGCCCATAATAGCCGAGGACCTCGGAACCTTCGGCGAGGATGTTGTAAAACTGCTTGAGGATACGCAGTTCCCCGGTATGCGGGTAATACAGTTCGGATTTGACCCGAATTGCGACAGCACGCATTTGCCGCACAATTATCCGAAAAATTCCGTCGCCTATGTAGGAACTCACGATAATACGACCCTTTTGGCTTGGCTTTGGGAGGCAACACCCGAGCAGAGGAGGTTTGCGCTTGATTACTGCAATTTCAAGGGCGATAATTGGGGCGACGGCGGATATCACAGCCCGTCCTGCCGTGCGGTTATCGAAACCGTGTGGCGAAGCCCGTCGCTTATTTCGATAATATCGTTTCAGGACCTCTGCGGCTTCGGCTCGGATGCGAGAATGAATGTCCCCGGCAGAGCGTTCGGTAACTGGCAGTTCAGAACAACCGAGGAAACGGTAGGTATGATAGACGCCGATTATTACAGATACATCAACAGGCTGTTTAAGAGATAATGACAAATAATGCTTCACACAGCTTGAAAATATTGCAAACATAGGCTCCCTTGTAAAGGGAGCAGTCATTTTTGTAAAAAATGACTGAGGGATTTTTACAAAATCATATAAGAACAACCTTACAATCCCTCCGCCTCACATTCGTTCGGCACCTCCCTTTACACAAGGGAGGCTGAACGCACGAATTGAAAAATATATTGTATAGCGTAGGGCGGGGCTTGCTCCCGCCGTGGAAATCAGCGTGTTTATAATAACTTTCGGTTTATAACAAATTGAAAATTTAGCACAAACATAGGCTCCCTCTGACTGATATGCACCCCAAAAGTTAGACACTTTTGGAGGTGCATATTTTTATGGTCAAA
>CABUHY010000001.1 GCA_902491475.1 uncultured Eubacteriales bacterium | reverse complement strand
GAGGGAGAGATAACGAAAATTTGATGTTTATTAGCGGCGGGAGCAAGCCCCCGCCATACGCTGACAATGTAAATATTAAATTATACGAGAAGTTCATATTTATTAACGGACATCCGCAAGGGCTGTCCCTACGGGTTGTTTATCCGAACAACCGCAAAAACCAATCCCTGTGCTGCACTGCTTTCCGCATAAAAAATGCACCCTCATAAAGAGGGTACATTATAAAATATCCAATTAACCGTTTATCAGCTTCTGAGCTTGATACCGATTTTTTCAAGTGCCTTGACAGCCTTGTTTACCGCACTGTCTGCATCCTCGTCGGTAAGTGTTCTTTCGCCCGAGCGGAGCTTCAGGCTGAACGCAACGCTCTTCATACCGTTTTCGACCTGACTGCCCTCATAAACATCGAACAAAGCGATGTTTTCAAGAGTTCTGCCTATCGCAGAGGAAATAACCTTTTCAAGCGATACAACGGGAATATTCTTCTCGCATACAAAAGCAAGGTCTCTTGTAAGAGCGGGGAACTTAGGCAACGGAGTATAAACCTTTTCGACAAGTCTGTTTTCAAACAGAACAGCCATTGAAATTTGTGCGACATAGCAGCGTGTGCCGATTGAATAATTGCTTCTGACGCTCGGATGAACCTCGCCGAATATAGCCAATTCCTTGCCGTTTACGCTGATTTTTGCGGCTCTGCCGGGGTGGAATACGGGATTGTCCGAAACCCTTTCAATTTCATATTCTTTTATTCCGACAGCGTTCATAACCGTTTCAACAACGCCCTTGATGTTGAAGAAATCAACCTTTTCGCCGTAAAGACCGATTGTAACGAGCGACGGCTCATCGGGTAATTCTTCTGTGCCGTTTGACTTGTAAACGGGTCCTATCTCGTAAACAGCGGCTTTGTCGTTACGGTTGTTGTAGTTCTTTGAAAGCACCTGGAGGATTGACGGAATTGCCGTTGTCCTCATTACCGAGGTGTCCTCACCCAAGGGGTTGGAAATAACAACGCAGTTGCGAAGCTCGCTGTCCTTGGGGAGCATAATTTTATCAAATTCCTTGGGGCTTATGAAGGTGTATGTGCATACCTCGGAATATCCTGCGGCAAGCATGGTTTCATTGACCTTCTTTTCAAGCATCTGCTCGTCGGTGTATCTGCCGTCGGCAACGCCTGCAAGCGCTCTGTCGGGAATTTTGTCATAGCCGTAAAATCTTGCGATTTCCTCGGAAATATCCGCCTGATGCTCAATATCGTTTCTGAACGATGGAGAGATAATCATACCGTCCTTGACTTTAAAGCCGATTTTTTCAAGGATTTTCTTCTGCTCGTCTGCCGAGAGATTTATTCCTATAAAGTTGTTTACCCATTCTGGCTTGAAGGGGAGAGTAACGGGTGTTTTGTCGCTGTGGTCGCAGTCAACAACGCCGCCGACAACATCGCCTGCGTCAAGCATTTCAACCAACTGCAAAGCACGGGTAAGAGAACGCAGGCAGCCTGTTGCGTCAAGCTCTTTTTCGTATCTTGCGGAGGCCTCGGTTCTCATTCCGAGAGCCTTTGCCGTACGCCTTACCGAAACGCCGTTGAACATAGCCGACTCGAATACAATCGTTGTCGTATCGTCCATAATTCCCGAATATTCGCCGCCCATTACGCCTGCTACGGCAACGGGCTTGTTTTCGTCCGCAATGACAAGCATTTCGGGGTTAAGCTCTCTTTCAATACCGTCAAGTGTGGTAATCTTTTCGCCGTTTTCTGCTCTGCGGACAATTACCTTGTGACCGTCAAGGTATCTGAGGTCAAATGCGTGCATAGGCTGACCGAATTCAAGCATTACATAGTTTGTAATGTCAACTATGTTGTTGATTGGACGGACGCCGCAGGCACGAAGTCTTTCTCTCATCCATCTCGGAGAGGGTTTTATTCTTACATTTTCAACAACCGCGCCCGCATATCTGTAACAAAGCGACGGCTCCTTGATTTCAACCGAAAGGAAGTCGTTTACATCGCCGTGAGTGTTTTTAACCTCGGGGACGGGGACTTTGAGTTCTGCGTCAAAGGTTGCGGCAGCTTCCCTTGCAAGACCGACTATTGAAAGGCAGTCCGCTCTGTTTGAAGTGATTTCAAATTCAGTAACAACATCGTCGAGACCGATAGCCTCGTGAATATCCTTACCGAGAGTTAAATCGCAGTCGTCGCCGAGTACGAAAATACCGTTTTCGATAGCATACGGGAAATCGTGAGCGGTAAGACCGAGCTCGCCGAGGGAGCAGAGCATACCGTTTGACTCAACGCCGCGGAGCTTGCCTTTTTTGATGTGCTGACCGCCTGCAACATAGCTGTCGTCCATTGCTACGGGTACATAGTCGCCCTCTTTAAGGTTCTGTGCGCCTGTAACTATCTGAATATTTTCGGGTGTGCCGACATTTATTTGGCATACCCAAAGATGGTCCGAATCGGGGTGCTTTTCGAGTGATTCAACTCTGCCCACGATAACATTCTTTATATCTTTACCCTCGGTTTCAAAGCTTTCAACCTTTGAGCCGGAAATTGTCATATCGTCCGCAAACTGCTGGTCACTGACATTGAGAGTAACATAATCGCTCATCCATTTTTTTGATAAATTCATCTCGACACCTCCTTAAAACTGACCTAAGAAACGCATATCGTTTTCAAACAGCAAACGCATATCGTCAATATTGAATCTGAACATTGTAAGTCTTTCAAGACCGATACCGAAAGCGTAGCCCGAATATTTTTCCGAGTCAACGCCGCCGTTCTGGAGAACCTTCGGATGAACCATACCGCCGCCGAGGATTTCAACCCAGCCCTCGCCCTTACACATAGGACAGCCCTTGCCGCCGCATTTGAAGCAGGTAACATCCATTTCGCAGGACGGCTCTGTGAACGGGAAGTGGTGAGGTCTTAAACGGATTTCGGTGTTTTCGCCGTAGAGGCGCTTGGCAAACTGCATAAGGTTGCCCTTTAAGTCGCCCATTGTAATGCCCTCGTCAACGACAAGACCCTCAATCTGATGGAAATAGGGGGAGTGAGTTGCGTCAACTGCGTCCGAACGGTAAACTCTGCCCGGAGCGATAATTCTGATGGGCGGCTCCTGCTTTTCCATGACACGAATCTGAACAGGGGAGGTCTGCGTTCTCAAAAGCATCTTTTCCGTGATGTAGAATGTGTCCTGCGTGTCTCTTGCAGGGTGGTCGGGCGGAAGATTGAGCGCTTCGAAGTTGTAGTAATCCCACTCAACCTCGGGACCCGTTGCAATCTGGAATCCCATACCGATGAAAATGTCCTTAACTTCGTCAAGAACGATTGAAAGCGGATGCTTATGACCTATCGGTGTGATGTCGCCGGGGAGGGTAACATCGATAGTTTCTGCGGAAAGCTTTGCCTCAAGCTCCTTTTCCTTTAACTGAACGGTCTTTTCCTTGAGCATTTCCTCAATGCTCTGTCTTACTTCATTTGCAAGCTGACCGATTTTCGGTCTTTCCTCTGCGGAAAGTGTGCCCATCTGCTTGAGAATGGCAGTCAATTTACCTTTTTTACCGAGAACCTGTACTCTGAAGTTTTCAAGCTCTTGAATACTTGAAAGCTCGGCTAATTCGGCTTTGGCAGACTCATGAATTTTGCTGAGTTGTTCTTTCATTTTTCTCTTCCTTTCGATATTGTGAAATATATTTAACAAAACAAAAACTCCGCCCCAAATAGGGACGGAGAAAAATACCGTAAACCACCCGATTGGAAAGAGCAAACACTCCCTTGCCCGTAACGGAGGCTGCCGTTGCGACCTACTGTAAGGTTCAGCCGCACCGCTCCAAAGTGAAATTTCAACCTGCCGTCGGAATAAGTTTGTTCTCAGCTTGTGCAAACTCTCTCTTGAATTCGTAAAATCGGTAGATTTACTGACCTTTTTCACAGCGTTTTTCGGATTTGTTCTGTTTGTTCTTATAGTATAACATAAATAATGATTTTTGCAATAACTTTTTTTGACGAATTTTTAACAAAATTCGGTTATTCTATTGAAAAAATATTAGTTTGATGTATAATATATAAGATACAATAAAGTTGAAGGAGTGTGCTTATGAACACTAATTGGATGAATAACAAAACCGTTATCATCACAGGTGCTTCGGGCGGTATGGGTAAAGGCGTTGCAGAGCGTCTTATCAAGGAACACGGTTGTACTGTAATCGGTATTGCAAGAAGCGAAGAAAAAATGAAAAAGGTTGTTGAGGAGCTCGGCAATTATGCGGATAAGTTCTCTTATCAGCTTTTCGATGTTTCGGTTGAGCAGAATTGGCTTGATTTTGTTGATTATCTCAAAGAGAACAACATTCATCCCGATGTTCTTATCAACAATGCGGGAATTTTGCCCAAGTTTGACAGATTCCAGAATTACTCGATTGATTACATAAAGAAGGCAATGGATATCAACTTCTATTCTGCTGTTTATTCCATTCACGCTCTTCTTCCGTTGCTTCTCGAGTCCTCCGCACCCGCAATCATCAATGTTGACTCATCTGCGGCTCTTATGACTCTTGCGGGCACATCGGTTTATTCGGCTTCCAAGGCTGCTTTGAAGTCGCTTTCCGAGGCTCTCAGAGAAGAACTCAGAGGTAAGTGCTATGTCGGAATTGTTTGCCCCGGCTTTACAAAGACCGATATTTTCAGAGACCAGAGCGCTACCGATGACAAGGGTACTAAGATGCTCAACGCCGTAAGCACACCTTGCGATAAAATGGTAAATATGATTATGAGAGACATCAAGTTCAAGCGTCCGCTCGGAGTTCACGGCTTCGACGCTGCGTTTATGAACTATTTCGGAAGAATTATGCCTGTTCAGGGCGGCAGACTTTTCTCTGCTGTTATGAAGGTTTCAAAGCTTCCGTTGTTTGATCCCGTATTCAAAGACTAAGTTAAACTATCGGGCATTGCCCGTAAAAAACATATTGGAGGTCCACTATGAAAGTATTTATGATCGGTGGTACAGGTCTTCTCGGTTGCGAAGCTGCAACTACTCTTATTAAAAGAGGCCACCAGGTAACAAGCGTTGCGCTTCCGCCTCTTCCGGAGGGCGCACCCATTCCCAAGGAAATGGAAATCGTATTCGGCGACATCAACAAGAAGTCGGACGAAGAAATCGAAAAGATGCTTGAGGGTTCGGATGTTTTCATCTTCGCTGCAGGCGTTGACGAGAGAGTTGAGTTCCCGCATCCTGTAATGGATTACTATTACAAGTTCAACATTGCTCCGCTTGAGAGAATTTTCCCGCTCTGCAAAAAGGCAGGCGTTAAGAGAGCTGTTGTTCTCGGTTCTTATTTCTCATATCTTAACAAGATAAGACCCGAAATGAAGCTTGAAGAGAGAAACCCCTACATGAAGTCAAGAATGATTCAGGAAAAGGTCTGCGAGGACGCTTGCGACGAAAACTTCTCGGCTTGTGTTCTTGAGCTTCCCTACATCTTCGGCACACAGCCCGGCAGAAAGCCCGTTTGGACTGTTCTTATCGAGCAGATTGAATTTATGGACAAATGGCCTTTCACAATGTATCCGAAGGGAGGCACCGCAATGCTTACTTGCCGTCAGGTAGGTCAGGTTATCGCAGGTGCGGCTGAAAACAAGGCAGGTAAGACCGGCTTTGAAGCTATCCCGATCGGTATGTACAACATGACATGGCCCGAGTTCCTTGCTATCGTATTCGACGCAAGAGGAATGCACGGCAGAAAGGTTGTTACAGTTGCTCCCTGGATGATGAGAATGGGTATGGGCAAGATTGTTAAGGACTATAAGAAGAGAGGCATTGAATCAGGTATGGACCCGATGCAGCTTCCCGACATTATGGACTACAACCTCTTCATTGACAAGAAATACTGCCTTGAATTGGGCGTAGAAGAGGACGACATCAAAGCTGCTATCACAGACTCCATCAAGGTTTCTCAGGCTGCTTTCGACGGTAAGGTTAAGCTCCTTGAAATGAAGGGCGAATAATTAACCGTACATAATAAATTAAGGCGTTATCGTAAGATAGCGCCTTTTTTGTGCCCAAAGCAGGGGAGAATATAAGAAAACCCGACTTGTTTTCACAAGTCGGGTAATTGTGTTTTTGTGAGATTATTATCTCTTGATGTCATCCCAAGCAACGCCGTTGATGTGGAACAACTCGTCGAAATCGTACTTATTGTTCTCATCCTTTGAGTGGTTCGGATACCAAACCTGAGCGAAGAAGGGGTTGGTCTTTGCGATTGAATCGTAGTCCCAAGCCTTGTGCGGGATGTAGCACTCGGGGCACCAATGTCCGCCGAGGAGGATAAGAGCGGGGCTTGCTTCGAATTCAGCGCCGCAGTGGCCGCATTTCCATTTAAGCTTTGTAGCCATATCGCCCTTTGTCATTGTCTCAGAGAGGCACTCGCCGCCGCGGAACTCAGCAGCCTGCTTCATATCGTTGATGTCAAGCTCTGATTCGGGCTTTGACTCATCATAACCGTGGTCAAGCTTGAACTGCTCGGCAGCACTGTTGTCCTTGTCGAACTTGATAATTTCAAAGTCTTCCCATTTTGACGGAATCTTTTCCCATTCAGCCTTTGAGCCGAAGTAAGCGCTCATACGAACCTTGTTGTCCTTAGCAACCCAGTCAAGAGTACCGAAGTCGGGTGTTGAAGCAATCTTCTTCATAAAGGGCTTAGCACAAGCTGCTACGAGACCCTTCGGAAGATATCTCGGGATTTTGAAGTAGAATTCGACCTGATCTGCAAGACGGTTGAAATAGTCCTTAACGGGAAGATTTTCACGGAAGTGAAGGAAGTTTTCAAGCTTGTCGCCGTCTGCATAGAACTGACCGTGGAAGTTCTTTGTGATGAACCAGTTGGGATCAAAGAGCTTTTCGGGGCCTGCAAGACCGAGAGTACCGAGAAGAAGCTGCTCAAATTCATAGTTTGAAATTCTGTATTCCTTACCTGAACCGATGTTGAAGAAGTGGTTCCAAAAGTCGCCGCCGAGGTTGCCCTTTGCGTCCTCATCACAGAGGTTAGCAAGCAAACGACCCGAGTCCTCAACCGTACACCATTCAAGAACACCGTTAATCGGTACATGGAACATAATCGGGTCCATATTTTTAAGAATGTTAGGGTAGAGGATACCTGACTGACGCATTACAACCCAGTTTTTAAGTCCGCTTTCAACAAATACTGCCTCTGCACGGCACTTTGAAACTGCGTAGTGGTCGTAGATAGAAACCTTGAGCGGATCGCCGCAACGGCCCCAATGGATGGGATAGTTTCTGTCGCCCGTCTCGGCAACAGTACCTATGTAGCAAACCTTAACAGCATCGGGGTTGGGCTGAGCCTTAACTGCGTTGCAGATGTTCTGAGCAGCACCGATGTTTGTTTTCTGTGTTCTGTAAGGCTTCCAGTCTGCTGTGGGAGAAACCATACCGCCGACATGGAGAACATAATCTGCGCCGTTTACAGCGTCAAGAACATCTTCATACTTTGTAAGGTCGCCCCATACAATTCTTACTGACGGGTCATTGAGGTAAGCCTTGAACTTTTCTCTGTTCTTCTCACTGCCTCTCAAAAGGAGAGTGATGTTGAACTTGTCTTTTTTTGCATAAAGCTCTTTGAAGCCGGCATAGCCCATATTTCCCGAGCCGCCGGTGAGCATTACGGTTTTCTTATCTGCCATAATCTTCCACCTCATAGAAAATATAATATTGTAATATAATTATACCATATATAGCGATATTGTCAACAAATTCACAAAATAAATACTAAAAAAAGTGCTCCCCGATTTCTCGGAGAGCACCTGTTGATTTTTATTGATTACCAAGCGATGGTAAAGTCTTTCTCAAGACCGAAAGGAATGGAAATGTTTGCGCCTAAAGCTTTAAGAGAAAGAGTCCAAACGAATTCATAGTTTGCATGTGTTACATTGCCTGTTGCCTTGTCAACGGTAACCTTAACAACGCCGTCCTTATGACCGGTCTTTACTTCCTTGATGATGCTTGATGCAGCACCGGCATTGTCTGTAACGATGGAAGGCATAATTACGGAGAATACCTTACCGTTATGTCCCTGACCGTGAGCCGTTGCTTCGCTCGGGTCGTCAGCCTTAACATTGATTGTGATTTCATAAGTGCTGCCGTTGTCAATAACAGATGCGTTGTCAACATCATCTGCGGTAAGCTTGCTTGACCAGTTCTCGTTCTCAACAGGGAACATTGCGTTTTTCTGGTCGGCTGTTGTAGCGTTTACAGCACCGGGGTCAAGCTTTGAAAGATCCTTTTCGCCCATATTGCTTGAAATAAGGCTGTTTGCCAAAGAGGTAAGCGATGAGGGAAGGTTGCCTTCAATTCCGCCGGCTTCTTTGTTTACTTCCTTGTTAAGAGTAATCTGCTTAGCGTTGGGTTTAACCTTGTTGATTGCTGTATTGAAATAAGCAACTATATCGGCTGTTGAGCTTGAAGCCGAGAGTTCTGTAACATTTCCGCTCGGAGCTGCTGCATCGTCGCCTGAAGAAGCCGAACCGCTGTTTGAAGAGTCGCTTGATGAGCTTGAGTTGCTTGAAGAGTTGCTGTTTGAGCTGCTGTTGGAAGAACTGTTGTTGCCCGTGTTGCTCGAGTCAGCGGTTGTAATTCCTTTTTCAGCCAATTCCTTATCGGGATCAAAGAATGATATGTAGCAAACAGAGTAGATAAGTAAAAGCGAAAGGCATACTGCCAATGCGGGAACGAATGTCTTTCTGAAAGCCTTACGGACTTCCTGTTTGTCTGCGAGTTTTTTTGCGCGTGACTCCGGTGTTGACGGAATCTTTTCTTTTTTTGCCATTGTTTTTTCCCCTTTCAATGCTTGAGACAATTTTGCAAAATAATACTCTTATAATTTACAATAAATTCACAAAAATGTCAATCGAAAAAACGAAAAATGTTTTTATTTTGCGTGTCAAATTTTGTTATTCGACGGTTTTCAGTATAAGTTCCCGCTTTTTCGGCTCTTTTTCCGAAATTTCAAAGGCTTCCGACAGCTCTTTTATTGCGCCCTCAAAGAGATTTTCCTCCGAGGCGTACAGAGTGGCTATCACATCGCCGCAAGAGACCTTGTCGCCCGTTTTTTTATTGAAAACAAGACCTGCGGAGTAATCGATTTTGTCCTCTTTCTTTTCTCTGCCGGCTCCGAGACAGACGCAGGCGATACCGCATTTTTCAACATCGGTGTGAGCGATATATCCGTCCTTTTTGCATAAGAAATCCAATGAATATTTTGCTCTTTTGAAAAGCGACGGGTCATAAATATACCTTTCGTCGCCGCCCTGATATTTAACCGTTTCCGTAAGCTTTTTAAGAGCGGATTTGTCGGCTATTGCGTTTTGTGCCTTATGTCGGCAGACTTCGACGCTTTCTCCCGTTGCAAGGCTTATCATATTTGCAGCCAATTCAACCGATACAAGCGTTAAATCCTCGGGTCCGTTACCGTTGAGGGTTTCGACCGCCTCGATAACTTCAAGGGCGTTTCCGACGGCATTTCCGAGCGGAATATCCATATTTGTGATAAGTGCCCTCGTCTTTCTGCCTGCGTCGTCTCCGATTTTTACCATAGTTTCCGCAAGCTTTTCGGCAGACGGCAGGTCTTTCATAAATGCGCCGCTTCCGACTTTGACATCAAGCAGAATTTTGTCGCTTCCCGAAGCCAATTTTTTGCTCATTATGCTTGAGGCGATAAGGCAGATTTTATCAACCGTTTCCGTAACATCGCGCAGGGCGTATATTTTTTTGTCGGCAGGGCAGAGGTTGCCCGATTGACCGACAATGCATATTCCCGTACGGTTTACGGTGTCGAAAAATCTTTCACGGTCGATTGAAGTGTTAAAGCCGGGTATGGACTCCAGCTTGTCAACGGTACCGCCCGTGTGACCGAGCCCTCTGCCTGACATCTTTGCGATTTTAACGCCGCAGGCAGCGGCAATCGGAGCGCAGATAAGCGTAGTTTTATCCCCGACGCCGCCCGTTGAATGTTTATCCACCTTAACTCCGTCGATTTTTGACAAGTCAACCTTTTCGCCGGAATTGAGCATAGCCTTGGTTAGAAAGACGGTTTCTTCATCGTTCATATCGTTGAAGTAAATCGCCATAAGCAGGGCGGAAATCTGATAATCGGGTATTTCGCCGTTTACATAGCCGTTGACGAAGAAGTTTATTTCTTCCTCGCTCAAAGCATATCCGTCACGCTTTTTTCTGATAATATCGGTAATACGCATAGCTTTCCTCACTGCATATCTTCGTTAAGTACCTGCATTGTAACCTCTTCTTTTGCATATTTGGAGAGGTATTTATCCTGATAATAGTTTTCGTTTCTCGATGTAAGGTTGCCCTCGGGGTCAATGCTCAATATGCCGCAGCCGCGCTGTGAGCCGATTCTCGAAATACCGCTGTAAGCAAGGTAGTCGATGCTCATACCGTAGTTGAGGTTTATTGACTTATAGTTAATCGAGAAGTTGTTGAGATGGTCGTGACCGCAGAAAATCGAGTCGGTCGAGCCGAGCTCAAGCATGGTCTCAAAGAGCATATCGTCGTGAATACCGCAGTAAACGACCTTGCCGCTTTCGCCAGCAGTACCGTAGTTATAGGTTATGTTTTCATCGTCCTTATATCCGTTGTCAACATATTCGTTCCAAGCGGTTCTGTATTCGTTGAGCGGAATGTGCATAAATGCAGAGGTCTTAACGGGAGCGGAAGCGTCATACAAAGCCGCTCTGTCGGCAGAGAGTTTGGAAACAGCCTGTGCGTTCTGCTCGGTAAGAGATTTAACGGTGTTTTTATACCATTCAATCTGATTGTCGTGTATGTTATCATATTTCCACGCAATTCCGAAAATATCCCCGTCGATATACGAATGAGAATCGAACAGGATAAACGAACGGGTAACAACATTGTCCGAATTTACAATGTTTATTACCTGGTTGCCGCAGCCGTCAACATCTTCGGGACCCGCCTGCAAAAGGCAGTGCGGATAGTCGCCGCTTGAATAAACCTCTGTAAGCTGTTCTCTTGAATAATAGCTGTAAGCCTCCGTATCGTGGTTTCCGTAGCAGGCTGTCCAATAAACTCCGAGAGACTCCATAAGCTCCGCAAAGAGAACTGCGGCGGATTTATTGTTGAAGGTTCCTGCCTGGAACGGAACGGGGTAGGAGATGTCGCCCGTTACGATAACAAGGTCGGGCTTTTCGGCGGTAAGCATAGCCGCAACCGCGTTTATTGCCTTTGAGTCCTTGTTTATCGAGAGATAGCCGCCGCCGATATGCACATCGGTAAGCTGAACTACCTTGACATCTTTATCGGTTCTTATGTTCCAGCAGCCGTTATCGTAGTTTTCGGGTACGAGCTGATTTTCGTAAGACACCTTTGAAAATGTCTTGATTTTATTCTTGTTGGCTCTTAATCCGATAAGCGTAATTACGGTGGTAACCGCAACATAAACAATTACAACGCACAGGAATATGCACAAAAATTTCAGAAATCTTTTCTTATGCTTTCCCTTGACTTTTACTTTTTCACTCATAGAACTCCTCCGACGGTTACTTGTAAATCGTAACCTAATTTATCTTTAATAATATTTTTTAACAGCCGGGTAAGCTCCGCAGTCTCTTTTGCGGTGCCGCACTCAACCGTTATTTCCGCAGTTATGATTTTTCTGTCGCCGTATGTGTGGCATTGAATGCCCGTGATTTCGGCAACCCCGTCAACCTCCTTGATAATATCCTGCGCTTTTTCACAGGCATTGTCGTCACGCTTGCCGATTATAACCTTACAGGAGGCTGAAAACGACCTTGAGCCGCTGACGATTATAATTACCGAAGCGACAAGACCCATAACGGAATCTATTGCATAGCCGAATTTTGAAGTCAGCGTAAACGAAATTACGATACAGAACGACATAAAGAAATCAAGGAAGCTGTCAATGCTTAAATTCTTTATAATATCGGATTTATATTTCTTGTCAATGCGGTTGAAAACAATGCCCATTATCAGCTTGACAAGCGCCGTACCGCCTATGGTAGCGGCATATTTTGTCGAGTACCAGACGGGGACGGGATACATAAGCCTCTGAAGCGAGGTGTACACGAACACAAAGCCCGTCATAAGTATTACGGTTGACAGAAGCAGGTTGATAAGCTCCTCGGCTTTGCCGTAGCCGAAAGGATACTTTTCATTCGGTTCAATCGCACTGACAATAAACCCGATAAACGCAAACAGGCACACGAAAGTGTCCGCAAGCGAGTTTAACGAGTCAACATAAATGCTGATGCTATTAGTCGAGATTGCGATATATATTTTAACGATAAACAGCAGCAAGTCCGTGATTGCGGCGAAAATGCTGACTGCCTTTTTAACTTTATTGTTTTTAATGGTTCTCACTTCTTAATTTTATTTTTTCAGCCTTGCGGTGTTTATGCTTTCGGCTTTCATAAGGAAATCGTAAACGGGTTTGAGCTTTACAAACTCTTTGCCGATTTCGTCGCCGAGATTTTCGCTGAACAGCAGGTCAAAATCCGAGCTTTCGACTATTACGCAAAAATCCCTGATGTTGAGCCACGGACGGTCGGTTTCGTCTGCGTCGGGGAAATGTTCCTTTTTATAAGGATTACATTCGAGAATGTATTTAGGGTCCGATTCGACCGTTTTTCTCGCTTCAAGGTAAGTCTTATCCCTTTTGAGAACAAGCGAGCGCAGGGCGTCTATACTGCCTTTTCCTGCCTTGTAATATCCGCAGCCGTACATAAATCCGCGCGGAGAAAAATCGAAGAAAAGGGAGGGGAGACCCTCATAAAGCTCCTTGCCGTTCATAAAGCAATACCACTGATTGTCTCTGAATATTGTTTTATCCTTTGAAAAGCGGGTGTCACGGTATATCCTTGATATTTTCTTGGGATTGCAAACGATTTTCGGGTCGATTTCATTTATATACG
This sequence comes from uncultured Eubacteriales bacterium, assembly GCA_902491475.1. Classification (GTDB taxonomy): domain Bacteria; phylum Bacillota; class Clostridia; order Oscillospirales; family Acutalibacteraceae; genus Fimenecus. The sequence goes on along the minus strand of CABUHY010000001.1, from coordinate 159,850 downwards.
GTTCAACCTTTAAGATGAACTCACGAAAGGGCTCGACAACAAGGCGTTTATGAATATCCTTGTGCTCCCTGTACCATTCTTTGCTGTCTTTGAGCCTGTTTTCAAAGAGAAAATCAAGCGCTTCGGGGGTAATGTTCATTTATGAATATGCTTCTTTCCTGCGTTATATATATTAAGTATATAAAAAAAACAATTTTTTTGCAAGAGTAAAAGATTTTTTATTGAAATTCACTTAAATTTATGCTAAAGTAATATCTATGTTAATCAACAGGAGGTTTGGGATATGGATTTAACAAAAATTATTGACAAAAAAGACGAAGCCGCACAGTATATGATTGACGAAATCACTCATATCTGTAAGGACTTTGAAACAAGAAGCCCCGGCACAAAGGGTGAGCTTCAGGCGTGCGAATATATGGCTGAGGTTCTTAAAAAGGATTGCGGATGCGACAGCGCCGAGGTTGAATCGTTCAAGGAAAATCCCGGTTCGTTCTTCGGCTGGATTTTCTTCACGATTACATTCGTGCTTATCGCTATCGCACTCTATTTCGTAGCTCCGCTCATTTCTGCAATTCTTATTGTTGCGGGACTTTTCATTGCGTTTATGCAGTTCGGCCTTTATAAGAAGTTTGTAGACAGATTTTTCCCCGAAAAAACAGGTCATAATGTAACGGCTATCAAGAAGCCGACCGGCGAGGTTAAACGCCGCATTATGTTCAACGGACATCCCGACGCTGCTTGGGAATGGCCCGTAAACTATGCTCTCGGCGGCGTAGGATTTGAGGGACACGCAATTATCTGCGGTATCGGCGCAGTATTTTATCTTGTTCTTTCTATCATCGCTTGCGCAAACGGCAGAGCGTTCGGCGTTGTTGAGTCAACTGCCGGCTTTACAAAAGCTGCACTTTGGGGACTCCTCTTTGTTCCTTTCCTTGTAGGCCTTTATTGGATGTGGAACAGACACAGAATTGTTGACGGTGCAAACGACAACCTTACAGGCTGCTATATGGGTATCGCAATCCTCAAAGCTCTCAAGGATGAGGGTATTGAGCTTGAAAACACGGAGCTCGGCGTTATCCTTACAGGCTCGGAGGAAGCGGGACTCAGAGGTTCAAAGGCTTGGTGCGAGGCTCATCAGGGCGAATTCCAAGATGTTCCCACATTTATCATTTCATACGACACAATTTACGACCCCAAATATCTTATGACAAACTACCGTGATCTTAACGGTACCGTCAAGGTTGATAAGGATGTTTCCGATCTTTATATGGAAGCTGCCGAGGCAGTCGGCGTTCCTTGTAAAAAGGGTTGGGTTCCGCCCCTCGGCGGCGCAACGGACTCTGCGGCATTTGCACAGGCAGGCTTCCGTGCAACAGGCGTAACGGGTCTTAACCATAAGCTTGAAAACTATTATCATACAAGAAGAGATACATATGACAATATGAACCCGAAGGGACTTGCAAACTGCTTTGCAGCTTCCGTAAAGGCTCTTGAAATGTTTGATAACGGCGCTAAGCAGTAATCTTACAAAAGCACATAAAATCAACAACCGCTCCCGTTGAAGTCAAAGCTTCGTCGGGAGCGGTTGTTTATGGCCTTATATAATTTTGATTATCCTTTACCGTGCGAGGCGAAATACGATTTTAACACATCCAAGCTCTCGTCACGCAATACGCCCGCCGTAACCTCGGGTTGCCAAAAGGAATTGTCGAATACGATTTTTGAGCAGTTACAACCGCCGCCGTTACCTAAAATTCTTTCCAAATCATCATTGCTTGCGGCGTAAACAAGTCTGCCGAGCTTTGTCCAGACCATTGCTCCGCTGCACATAAAGCAGGGCTCACAGCTTGAATACAGGGTGCAGTCGCTCAAATCCGTAATTCCCGTCTTTTCGCAGAACTCTCTGATAAGCCCCGCCTCGCCGTGATAGGTCGGGTCATGCTTTGTGTATATTTGGTTTTCGTGCGAATATACAATTTCGCCGTTTCTTACAAGCACAGCCCCGAACGGCTCGTTGCCGTGTTCAACAGCCGACTTTGACAGCTCGATTGCCGTTTTCATAAATTTTTCGTCGTACATAATTTTTATATCTCCGAATAATTACAAAATTTAATTTATTATATCATTAACTAAAGTAATTGACAATAAATCTTCTTTTGCGGTATTGAGTAATCTCCGACTTTTATGGTATTATTATTTGCGAAGAATTATACTTTTAAGGTGAAATTTTGCGTCTAAACCACAGGTTGAATGGAATTTCAACTAATAGTGCAGTTGAACAACTAACAGATAATTGAATATATGGCGTTTTTGATGTTACGATTAACTTACCAAAGGAGGTAGTTAATATGTTTAACAAATTAAAAAACGAAAATAATACGGAGGCGGAATCATTGAACATAGGTAACAATATTGCTTTTTTGAGAAAACAAAGGGGCATAACACAGGAAGAATTAGCAAATGAATTAGGCATTTCTGCTCAAGCTGTATCTAAATGGGAAAATAACAGTTCTTGTCCGGATGTTTCATTACTAACAAGTATTGCCGATTATTTTGGCGTTACTGTTGACGCTCTGCTTCGTGCTGAAGAAAAAATTATTGATGAGGCTATTAATGAAAACATTAATTCTTGCAAGATAAGCAAAAATAAAAAAATTAATATCAGGATTATTCAGCAAAACGGTAAAGAAAATAATGTTAAGGGTCCTTTTGATTTTGTAAAGTTGGGAATAAATATTGGCTCAATGTTTGGGTTAAGTAAAGAAATTACTAAAAAGATAAATGAACTGTTAGAAGAAAATGTAACGGATATTGTAGAAGTAGATACAGAAAACGGCGAACATATAACGATAACTGTTACATAACTTTATAAATCATTGTAAAAAAAGAAACAGTCGCCAAAACGGCAACTGTTTCTTTTTGGCAGGGGCAGAAGGATTTTTCTCGCCTGCCGGCTCGGTCGGTGCTTCTGCACTTCGTGCAAATAATGCTATGAGCGGTTTGCAAATGGGATGTTTAGAAAACACCCCTCAAAAACATAGTCGCATTGCTTGCTTGGAGCGCTTCGCACTGCTCCTTGTTTTATTTTAGGCTTCGGTCTCGCCTGCCGGCTCGGTCGGTGCTTCTGCACTTCGTGCAGAGGTCTCCACCGGAGACCCTCACCCCACGACACGCTCCGCGTGCCTCGGATTCAAAATCATTTTACTCAATGTCAAAACAAAAACGGTCACCTTTCGGTAACCGTTTCCGTTTTGGCAGGGGCAGAAGGATTCGAACCCTCGGCACGCGGTTTTGGAGACCGCTGCTCTACCAACTGAGCTATACCCCTATAATATGCGGTTTAATAGTGGTGGGCCAGCAGGGACTCGAACCCCGGACCGTCCGGTTATGAGCCGGATGCTCTAACCAACTGAGCTACTGGCCCCTATCTAAACCGCTTAAATATTATATAGTTATAATGGCGATATGTCAAGACATTTTTTTGTTGAGGCGGATTTATTTTTATGCTAAAATTAAAAAAGAGGTGAGGCAGATGCTTACAAATGAACACATTGACGGCGGAAAAGGCTTCGATTGGGGGCTTGCGAGCGCTGAATATGCAAAATACAGGGATATTTATCCCGAGAAATTTTACCGCAAAATCATTGAACTCGGGTACTGCAAAGACGGTCAGCGGGTCCTTGATCTGGCAACGGGTACGGGCGTTTTGCCTCGAAATATGTATAAATACGGCGCCGAATGGGTCGGCACGGATATTTCCGAAAATCAAATTAAATACGCACGGGAATTGAGCCGTGGGATGGATATAGAATACATCGTTTCAGCTGCCGAAAATCTGAATTTTCCCGAGAACAGCTTTGATGTTATAACCGCCTGCCAGTGCTTTATGTATTTTGACCAAAGCGTGTTGTTCCCGAAAGCGCACAAATGGTTAAAACACGACGGACATTTCTTGATTTTGTTTATGGCGTGGTTGCCGTTTGAGAGCGAATTGGCAATGAGAAGTGAAAAATCGGTACTCAAATACAATCCGTCATGGTCGGGCAGGGGAATGACAAGGTACGAGGTTGCGGCACCCGAGCTGTCAAAAGATCTGTTTGATGTTGCAAATACCGTTTCGTTTGATATTGACCTGCCTTTTACTCGGGAGACTTGGCACGGCAGGATTAAAGCGTGCAGGGGAATAGGCGCTTCGGCTCTTACGGCAGAGCAAATTAAAGCGTGGGAAACGGAGCACAAAAATCTGCTTCTGCAATATCCCGAACACTTTACCGTTCCGCATTATGTTACGATACTTGACCTTAAACGCAAGCTGTAAATATTCATCTATGCATTTGACAGTGCTTTGTGCTTTTTTAATATGATTAAAAAGCAGATTTTTATCTGCTTTAATTTTTTGCTTGACAACGGTACGAAATCGTACTATACTGATAACAGTACGAAATCGTACTAAAAGAAAGGCGGTTCAGCTATGCAAAGGAACAAGATAAATAAAATCTATGACTCTGTGAAGAAGATAAACCGAGCATATGATATTTGGTCTGCAAATCACGGATTGACCTTGTATGAAATGCAGGTATATTATGTGATTCTCGAAAACGGAGGAGGACCAATAACCCAAAAGGATTTATGTAAGCAGCTTGACGCACCGAAAACCTCAATAAACAGTATAATTAAGAAACAACTTTCTTCGGAAAGAATTATGATGGAAGTAAATCCACTTAACAAAAGAGAGAAAATTATTGCTTTGACTTCTGATGGCAGAGATTTTGCGGAAAAATTGATTTTTCCGTTGTTTAGATATGAGGAGGAGGCAATAGCCTCGATAAAAGACAGTGATTTTGATATTGCGATCGGAGTGCAAACCGAATTCGCAGACAATTTGTTAAAGAAAGCAGGTAACAAAGATGAATGACAGAACATTATTTGACCTCGGTACAGAGATTAATGATAAAAACCATTTCACTTCAAGCGTATATGTTAAGGAAATTCTCAATTTTGATTTTCCGATGATTGCCGATGCTGTTGCATTCCCACCCTCGGTCAGAAACAGTTGGCATATCCATCAGGCAGGACAGGTGCTTATAGTAACAAGGGGCGTCGGTTGGTATCAGGAATTCGGTAAAAAGGCGCAAAAGCTGAAACCCGGGGATGTAGTAAAAATACAGGGTGGCGTAAAACATTGGCACGGTGCTTCAAAGGACAGTTGGTTTGAGCATATTGCTCTTGAAGATTGGTCTAAGGGTCAGCCTGAGTGGTTGGAGCCTGTCAGTGATGAAGAATATGAAAGGATTGAGAGAAATTATGAATAAGGTTGCACTTATAACAGGCTCAAGCAGAGGAATGGGAGAGGCTGAAGCTTATGAATTTGCTTCAAGAGGCTATGACATTGTCATTCATTATGTCAACAGCAGGGAAAGAGCTGAAAAAATCAAAAATTCAATTATTGAAAAGTATAATGTTAAAGCGATTGCGGTAAAGGCTGATTTATCGGTGGAATCCGAGGTGCGCTTACTTGCACGGACAGTACTTGAGGAATTCGGGAAAGCGGATGTTCTCATAAACAATGCGGGAATGGCACTTTACAGCGATTTTGACTCTAAAACCGTTGAAGGGTTTGACAAATCCATGAGAATAAATTTCTACGCTCCGTTTATTTTAACTCAAATTATAGGCAGAGAAATGATGAAGAATAAATACGGCAAGATAATCAATATAGCAACGGTTGATGTTATGACAACTTACAATGCCGAAAGTGCCGAATATGATGCTTCAAAAGCTGCTCTTATCAATTTGACAAAGACGGCGTCGCTGGAATTTCAGCCGTATGTAAATGTTAACTGCGTCTGTCCCGGATGGGTGGCAACCGATATGAATAAAAACTTGCCTCGGGAGCTTATAGATTATCAGGCTTCAAAGACTTGTAAGGGCAGGATGGCAGAGCCTTCGGAAATTGCAAAATTGGTTGCTTTTCTTGCAAGTGATGATGCGGAATTTATCGACGGAGAGGTAATAAAAATAGACGGTGGATATAAATTGATGTGAGGTCGATATAATGAAAAAATACTTATGGCTGACAGTTGTTATTTTGATTGTTGCATTGGCATTTGCAGGTTGTAATTCCAATCAGCCGCAGAATGCCTCGGAAAGCTATAAAAATACGGAAAGCGTATATAGCACGGAGAATAATAAGGCACTGATAGTCTATTACTCATACAGCGGAACAACAAAAAGAGTTGCCGAGCATCTTCAAGCCGTTACCGGCGGCGATTTGTATGAGGTTAAACTGTCAGAGCCGTACACCGGCAGCGATAACGATGTTTCTGACCGTGTGTTTGCCGAGCGAAGAAAAGGGGAAATGCCCGAATTGACCGGAGAGCTTCCCAATGTTGAGGCTTATGATGTAATATTTATCGGAACACCTGTTTGGAATAACAGTTTGGCTAATCCCGTCAGCGGTTATTTGGAACAAACGGATTTCAACAACAAAACCGTAGCTCCGTTTTGGACATATATTACAAATCAAGGCAGCACACGGCGAGACTTTTCAAAAAGAATCATAAACGGTAATGTTGTTGACGGACTTCCGTTGGCAAGTGCATATTCCATAAGCGACGACGAGCTTGACGGATTGTTGAGAGAATGGGTAAGCAATTTTGAATAAAAAATCAGTGGGACATCTAAGTGAAGTGTCCCACTGATTTTTTATTGTTTATTATTCCGAAATAGCTTGTGCTTCTGCTTCCGTATCGTGTGAAGAACGGACATGCTTGTAAATAGGTTCAAGGCGTTCTTTTGTAAGCGGATACGCAAACTGATAAAGCAGGAAAATAAGCGTGTAGGTAACGGCGGGAATGAGCGTGCAAACCTTGAGAATACCCTCGCTGACGCCCTCGACATAACCTGCGTTAGCCATTATCTGTACATCATATCCGACCTTGCCGAGAAGCATAAGTCCGCCGTAATCTGCGATTGTCTGACCGAGCTTGCGGCAGAAGGTATATACGGCGTAAATTGCGCTTTCGCTCTTTATACCGGTTTTGTATTCCTGGTAGTCGATAACATCCGCAACGACCGCCCAGTTTGTAATTGAAACGAACGAGTAGCCGAAGCCCATAACGAACAGCAATATCATAAACAACCATGACTGGTCTCTGCCGGGTTTAATTATAAAGCAGGCGATTGCCGCAGCAGCCGAGAAAAACGCTCCCATACCGCTCAATTCCTTTTTGCCGAACTTTTTGACGAGCTTCGGAACAAACGGAATCATAATAGCCATAGGAAGGTACTGCGCTATCGTGCCCATAACCGAAAGGCTTGTGTTGCAGAAATAGTTTTTGTAAAGGTACTGGTTGAGCGAAGCGAACTGAAGCTGACCGCTGATAAGAATACCCGTGAGAGCAAGTACAACAAACGGTCTTGATTTTATCATACCGAGATATGTCTTTTTAAGGTCAACATGCGGGTACGCCTCAGACGGAACACGCTCTTTTGTTGTCGCATAGCAGGAGAAATAGAAAATTATCGCACAGACAGCCATTGCGACTGCAAACAAAAGCATACCCTTTGAATTTGCGACATTGTATGTGCCGCCTTTTCCGTCGCTGACTTTTGTGTAAATGATAAACGGAGCAAGAAGCAGGGGAGCCGCACCGCCGATTCCGCCGCCGATAGTTCTGAAAGTCGAAAGAAGCGTTCTGCCCTCGGGGTCGTCGGTAATAACCGAAGCGAGTGAGCCGAAAGGCACATTCATTCCCGTATAGAGCATACCGAACGCAATGTATGTAACATAAGCGAAGAGAAGGATTACCCAGTCACGGTTTGTGAACTTGCTTATATCCATAAAGCATATAAGCTGTGACAATGCAAGGGGAATTGCAAGCCATTTAAGATAAGAACGGTATTTTCCGTCTTTGTTGGGCTTCCTCTTTGCAACGATCGAACCCCACATCGGGTCGTTGATTGCATCCCAAAGACGGGTAACCAGGAAAAGGTTTGCGACCTTGTTAGTGGCAATGTGTAAAACATCCGTATAAAAGACTTTAAGGAAAGAGGAAACATATGTCAGGACGAACAGGTTGCCTGCGTCGCCGAGCATATATCCCATGCCTTCCTTTATGCCGATTTTATTCGGATGAACGCTTTGGGTTTCGTTATTGCTTTCTTTTACTTTTTTCAATAGAATCACCCCTCAAATGATTTATTTTCATTATATCATTGCACACGGGATAAATCAATCGGGAATTTTCCGAGTTGACAACGGTAAAAATTTAATGCAAAATATTTGTATGTTTTTGTAACATAAATGCAGTTTGAAACTGTTGTATATTGTAGGAGAGATTATGTTAGCATTTTATATGTCCTTTATTGACGATGAGGACGACAGAGAAAAATTTGAATTTATATACAGAGCATACAGGAAAAGAATGGTTGCGACCGCTTTTTCGGTTTTGCACAACAAAGAGGACGCCGAGGACGCAGTTCACGAGACTTTTATAAGGCTTACCCGTAATATGAAATCCGTTGACGACCCGAGCTCGGACAGAACGCTGTCGTATGTTATAAAGGCGACCAAAAACAACGCCATAAACATGCTCAATAAGAACAAGAGAGAAAATGAGCTTGCAAGTACGGAGAGCACCGAAAACATAGCGGAGGAAGATTTTTTTGAAAGGCTGGACATAAAGCAGCGGTACGGCGAAGTTGTGAATGCTATACAGTCGTTGAGCGATACATACAGAGATGTTATGTATTATCATTTTGTCTGCGATATGAAAATAAAAGACATAGCCGATTTGTTGGGCGAAAAAGTCTCTACCGTTGAGCAAAAACTGGTAAGAGGTAAGAAAAAATTGCTTGAAATTTCAGGTAACGATTTGAGGGATTAAATTGGAAAATGCTAAAGAATTGTTTATAAAGGCACTGATTGAAGTCGACGGCAAAGAGCTTTCAAAGCTTAAAAGCGAAGATGAAATCGAATGGGAATTTTCGGAGGAATTTGAAAATTCAATGAATAAGCTGATAAAGAAAAACAACCGCATTCAGCTGTCAACTCGGAAAACCGTCAGAAGAGGTTTGCTTGCGGCAATTATAGCGTTGATTGTTGCATTTACCGGCCTTATGAGTGTTTCGGCATCGAGAGAGTCCATTATAGAATTTGTTAAAAAAGTATTTTCCAATCGCAATGAAATAACACTGTCAGAAAACTCGACTTTACCTGTTAAAAGAATTGAAACGGAATATACTTTATCTGATTTACCCGAAGAATATGAACTTACAACATATGAAAAAGATGAAACAGGAGTGTTTTCTAGTTGGAGAAACTCTTCAGATAACTCAGAAATAGTATTTTCACAAGATATTTTGCTTGTAAATATGTCTATCGACAACGAGCATAATTATCAGGAGATAAGTATAAACGGTTATAACGCTTACTTAAATCAATATGAATTTAACACTTGCTTAACATGGACTGACGGTAATTATTTGTTTACTTTGAATATACCGAACAGCCTTAATATTGACATTACAGAGTTAGCAAAAAATATTGTCGAAAAAAATTAAAAATTTTTGTAACATAAACCTCCTTTTGAACTGTTGTATATTATAGGAGCAAGAGTTTGAAAGGGGGATGTTTTATACCGGCTGCTTTATCGGCAGTCAATCAAATAATGCGTGAAAAGGTATAATTGGTTATTGGCTCAAGTTTTACTTATATTCGGGTTCAGCGCTCTGCGTGCATGCCTGCAGATTAACGATGTCGGCAAGAGCATAATCAGCCTGTGCGTTGTGACGGCGGGGATAGCCGTGTTTTTGGTTGCGGAACTGCGTGCGAATTATGAAAAAAATCAGGCTTTATATAAAGCTTTGTCGGTCATATTCTTTGCGGCGGCAAATGCGTTTTATTGCTTTGCGTTTTTCTCCGATAACAGGCTTCATCAGCACACTTTGCTGTACAATGAAATTACAGCGGCGTTGCTGTTTCCGCTTATGGTAATATCAAGTAAAAAGGTTAAATAGCAGTCAGGAGGAATTTATGAAAAAGGTTATCAGCATTTTAATTGCTGTGATTATTGCTGTGTTGCCGTTAGGTGCAGGATTTTCTGTGTTTGCAAAAGGAAGTGATTCAAATAATTCGTTAAATGAATTTGTAAACGGAATTGTTGAATTAACACATGAATACGATGCAAATAAGGAATTTTCCGTAAAAGATGGGATCGATTCTGTTCAAACATATTCTTCGGAAAATAATGGCGAAGAATATACTTTACAGGACTTTCAGACAGCCCGATTAATTGTCCGTGCAAATAAAAAGTTTGATGATTTTGCCGCCTTAAAACATGTCAGTGGCTTTGAGAACTTTCATATTTTGCAATATGAAAGTCCCGAAGCCGCAATGGATGCATATAAGATTATGCAAACAGACAAAAATGTTATAAGTGCATCCCCTGACATTGTTATAAACGGGGGCGCAGGAGATGTGTCGGAAATAATATCGCAAAATGAAGCAAACGAAGGAACTCATTTATGCGATTGGAGCACAGACAGAACACAATCAAAACGGCTTTTGGATTATATGGACACACACAGTATTTCTCAGCGAGAAATTGTTGTTGCATTAATTGATTCCGGTATAGATTATAACCATGAATTTTTAAAAGAAAGAGTTGTCAGGACATATTTTAATTCATCGGCTGACGGTAACAAAGATGACGAGCTTGATAACACGGATGTCAGCCACGGAACCGCTGTTTCAAGCATTGTTGTTGATAATACTCCGAGGAATATCAAGGTTTCTGTATTTAGAGTGTTTAATAATGATATGATAAGCAATGTTTCTCAGATCGCTGCAGGATATATTGCCGCGATAGAAAGTAACCCCGACATTATCAATGCAAGTCTTACCCATCCAGCTGATAAATCAGGATTGCTTCGTGCTTGCTTACAAAGAGCTTACTCAAAGAACATCCCGATATTTGCAAGTGTAGGAAATACCGGAAGATATGATTCCGTCAATTTACCTGCCAATACATACGGAACCATCGGCGTATCGGCAACCGATAAGGACAACACTGTTCCTACATGGAACTCGTGGTCTGTACATTCGGCTGTTTCAGCACCCGGTCAAGATGTTATTGTAGCAATATCAAATAATCAATACAGATATTGGAGAGGAACTTCGTTTGCTTCTCCTTGTGCGGCGGCTCTCGGTGCAATTTTGAAATCAGTCAATCCTGATATTACGGTTGACGAAATAAGAAACACCTTGAAAAACACATCGTTTAATGTTAAACGATTTAATGAAGCACTTTCATCAGAAGGGGAAAATCTCGATAATTACAACTCACTTTATGACGGGGTTGGTATGATTCAGTTTTGCAATGCATTCGGTTTGGAAAAGCTTACTGCGCCTGAAATTAATTTAGAAGATAAAGTTTATGTCGGAGAACAAACATGTAATATCACTTGCACGGACGATGATGCAACCGTTTTATATACTACGGACGGAACATATCCGGCAGTTGATAATGCAAAAGTATATACAGCACCGTTTGAAATCACAAAAAGGACTCGTATTAGAGCAGTTGCTTATTACAAAAACGGCGGATATTACAGCGACGAAGTAGAGATAACACCCCGTATCCAATATATCGACAGTGACGAAAACTTTGTTATTGACAAAAACGGTGTTATAAATCTTTACAAAGGAAATATAACAAATCTTTATGTTCCTGATGTTATAAATGATATTTTTGTTACAGGTATTGCACCAAATGCTTTTAATACATCTGATATTGTAAGCCTGACTTTGCCTGATGGCATAACAGATATTCCGCAAAGAGCTTTTTATAAAAACAACACGCTTGAATATGTTTGCGGAAACGGTATAAAAAAAATAGACGCATCTTCATTTGAAGAGTCACACATTATGTATGCTGAGTTTCCAAATGCAAAAGAAATTTGCGAATCCGCTTTTGTTAAAACAAAGTCCTTTTGCTATGGAGATTTTTCAAGTGTGGAAAAAATCGGCAATTATGCATTTGGATATTCGGAAATAATTTCATTTAACGGATCTGAAGTAACAGAGGCTTATAACAGTATATTTTCATATTGCAACAGATTGGAATCTGTATGTCTGTCTAAATGTGAAGAATTTATACCGACAGCAACGGCGTTATTTGAAAACAGCGACCATATTGTAGATGTTAAATTGCCCTTGATTATAGATTTGTGCTATGAACAATTTGATGACACATATATATTGCAAGCAAACTTTCCTAAGTTGGAATCAATAGATTCAGACACTTTTGCAAATTGTAAACATTTATCAAAAGTTGATTTACCGTCATTGCTCTCAGTTCCGGATTATGCTTTTTCCGGAGGGTCTGATAATCATCGGCGTACATATTCTTTTGACAATGCCAGAAATATCGGCAATGGTGCTTTCGGAAAAAGCAATACGATTCGTGCTGAATTTTCGCATCTCGAAACCGCACAAAGCCTGCCGCAAACAGAAAAGTGCATAATCTCACTTCCCTCAACATTCAAAGAGTGTACGGAAGATACAAAGGGCAGGAATTATACGGTTTACGGTACTAAGGGAACATATGCGGAGCAGTGGGCAAATGAAAACGGACACACATTTGTTGAAATTTCGCAGGACACTGCCGTGCTTACTCAACTGCCCGAAAAATATACCGATGCGGACGGAGTTTTAACCGCTGATGTTATCGGCTTCAATCGCACCTACCAATGGTATGCAAGCAGTGAGAACAACAATACTGCGGGTACGCCTATTCCGGGCGCAACAGGCAAAGAATTTAACCCTGCCGACTACCCCGCAAAATATTATTACTGCGTGGTTACAAGCACCGATGTGGGATATGACTCAATCGAGATACGCACAGGCGTTTGCGAGAACACAACATTTGTGTCTGCCGATTATTCGGAATATAACAAAGTCGTGGCACAGGCAAAGGCTCTTGACCGCAGCTTGTACACCGATTTGACCGAGCTTGACGAAGCCCTTTCGGCTGACATAAGCGGATTGTCAAACGCACAGCAAAACATTGTTGACGAGCAGACGGCAAAAATCAAAGCCGCTTTGGATAACCTTGTTTTGAAGCCCGCCGATTATTCACGGGTTAATGAACAAATCAATACCGTTCCCGAGCATTTGGAATATTACACAGATGAAACCGTTAATGCCCTAAACGAAATACTAAACGGCATTGATTACAGCTTGGATATTACAAAGCAGGAGGTAGTAGACTCCTACGCCGAGCAGCTGCGAAACGCAATTTCAGCACTTGAATACAAGCCCGCGGATTACACCGAATACGACAAAGCGGTTGCCAAAGCCAAGGGACTTGACAAAGAGAAATATGTTGATTTCTCGCAGGTTGAAAAGGAATTGGCTGTTGATGTCGGCGGCAGAAATATCACACAGCAGGAGGAGGTAGACCTCCAAACAAAGGCGATGCTTGCGGCGATAGATGCGCTTGAAGAAAAGCCGCAGGAACAGCCGATTATCAATCCCGAACAAGATAAAACAAACGGCGGCACAACGCCAGATAAGCCCGGCAAAAACGGAAGCATGATTTCGCCCATGACAGGCAGCGAAACCTACACAGGTGTTTTCACAGCCTTGGCGGCTCTTTCCTTTGCGACGGTATTGCTTGTTAGAAAGAAAAAAGATAAATAAAATTTTATAACTGTAAAACGAACCTCTTTCACTTGCTGAAAGAGGTTTTAGTTTTTGTTCTAATATCACTTGTAAAAGCGGTTGGCATATGTTATTATATAATCGTTCAATTATTTAATAGACAGGGAGATATAAATTGCGAACCGTAAACAAGGAAGCGAGACAGGCAAAAAAGATTGATATTATGGAAAAATGCTACGACTGCTATGCCGAAAACGGGTTGTACAGCGTCGGAATAAAGGCAATCGCAGAGGCGTGCGGATGCAATTCAGCCACGCTTTATCTGTATTTTGATAATCTTGACGACCTGATTATTCAGTCGACGGCATATTGTATGGCAAAGGTCGAGGACGATTTTATGAAAAAAGCGCCGACCGACCCCGAGGATGTTATGCGTTTTATTGAGGAAATACCTTATTGGACCGCAAAAAAGCACGGCAAAAAGTACCGTTTGATGTATCAGGTCTATACTCATCCGAAATACATAGAACACGGCAAAAAATTCTTTGAGGGCGTAAACGAAAGATATACGGAATATGCTAAACTGTTGGAGCCTAAAATAGGGCTTCCTTATACCGTTATTACTCCACTGATTTTCATTTTTATCCGTGCCTGCGTGCATTACGCAATGTTTGAGGATGAATATTATCTTGAAAGTCAAAAGGAAGTTCTGAAACAGTCAATAACGCTGATTATCGAAAAATATAATAATAACAGATTACATACGGGGAGGACAAAATGAAAAAGAAAATTTTAAGCATTGTACTTATAATGTGTTTGTTGCTCAATGCCGTTCCGATTATGACATTGGCGGACACTGCCGACAGCGCAGGCGAAATAAGCGCCTCGGCTTATGCATCAAAGGAACAGCTTATGACCGAGTTTTCCACAAATTCCGACGGATATGCTTCAAATACGGGAAAAATTATCTTTGGAAAGAACAGTGCTTCAGAACCGCAGGAATGGTATGTTCTGGGTAAAGACAGCGGTGTTGAGGGGGATAATATCGCAATTTTTGCGGCGTCCGCTTTAATCGAAAACATCTGTTTTGAATTTAACAAAAGTGTTAATAAGACCGACAGTTCTTTGTGGAACGACTGCGTTTACACCGACGGTTCAACTCCTGAGGAGGTATATCCTAATCATTACGGCGCAAGCAACATAAGAAGCGTTTTGAAATCCGCTGCCGAAAACACGGATTATTTCAGCATTGCGGAACAGAACTTGATGAACGCCACCACTGTAACCACAAATGACAGTAAATGCGCCAAGTCGTACACAACATCGGATAAACTTTACCCGATGCACGGAAAATATAATTGGATTGTTTTATGGGCAGGCAGCAGCGACAATATAGTTGTCAGTGAGAATTATTGGTACGGCGACACTTATTTTTGGCTGCGCGATCCTTACGGAAAAACGGGTCAAAGCGCACTTTTGGCAAGTCCCGATTACGCTGCAACCGATTACACAGTCAATGCTTCGCCCGATGGAAGTTATCCCAACGCACGCCCTGCGGGAAATATAAATATGTCCTCCGTTCTTTTTGCTTCGGCAGTGCCGACAGAGGCTTCGGCGTCGGGAACAACGGCAAATGCAGCCGCAATGGCTTTGAGGCTTGACGGCAAGGACAAAGGTATCGGCAAGGTGCTTTATAATTCCTCAATCGGAATAATTAAAGCGCAAAAGGGCAGTACCTCAAAAACCGTCAGGTTGATTGTACAGGGCTTTGACGGCACAAATAATTGGTATTACGCAAAGCAGTTTGACGATACACTGATGGCAGATACCAACACAATTAAGAATAGCTTGAGCTTGGCTTCCGATGTTGATTTGTCCTTGTGCAAAATTTGGCTTGAAATAACATCGGACGACGGTATGACTTACGCGGTGAATGCCGAAGAGTCAACATTTGCGCCGTCTGTCGGCGACGGTTCGGCTGAAAATCCGTATCGAATAGGCACTGCAGAGGAGCTTTACGGCTTTGCTTATATTGTCAACAGCGGCAACGCTTCCGCAAACGCAATATTGACGGCGGATATTACTGTCAATGAAAATGTAATTTACGAATACGGCGGAGAGCTTACCGACGATACAGGCAGTTTTGCCGTGTGGACGCCTATCGGTTCAACAGATAACCCATACACGGGAACTTTTGACGGCAAAAACTGCACCGTATCGGGCCTTTATATAAATTCGTCAGACAGCCTTTGCGGTTTGTTCGGCTGGAACAAGGGTACAGTCAAAAATGTCGGAGTTATGGGCTCTTATATCAAGGGCGAAAATTCCGTCGGTGCTGTTTGCGGCTTTAATAAGGGCGGTACGGTAAGCGGCTGCTTCAATACGGGTACGGTTTACGGTAAAAGGCACATCGGCGGCGTGTGCGGCTGGAGCGACGGAACCGTAACAGGCAGCGACAGTATCGGACGAATTATCGGAGAAGAAAATGTCGGCGGTGTTTGCGGATATAACAACGGCACTGTATTGGGCTGCTATAACCGAGGCACTGTTGCCGCTGACAAAACCGCAGGAGCCGTTTGCGGTAAAAACACTGTCAACGGACGGATAAATTCCTGTTACTATT
The DNA here is from genome assembly GCA_902491475.1 of uncultured Eubacteriales bacterium. Classification (GTDB taxonomy): domain Bacteria; phylum Bacillota; class Clostridia; order Oscillospirales; family Acutalibacteraceae; genus Fimenecus. The sequence continues at coordinate 143,561 of CABUHY010000001.1, read as the reverse complement.
TAGGGGAAAGCAATGAAAACGGAATAGGCGACGGCACGGGTTCGGTATCAAGTGTAACAGCCGCCGAGTTAAAGGACGGAACTGTTTGTTCGCTTCTCAATTCCGCTTTGGTATCGGCGGGCTCGGAAGTAAGATTTTATCAGGGCGACCTGTATCCCGTGTTTATCTCTACTCCGATAATTGTTGACGGCGTGTATCAAATAAGCAATACGGCTGAATTATACGGCTTTGCAAGGCTTGTAAATAACGGCGAACGGGACGCAAACGCAGTTTTGACAAATGATATTACCGTGAATACGGGCGATATTACAAATTGCGGCGGCGTAAACAGCGGCTTTGCAGAGTGGACGCCGATCGGCTTCAGCGAGAGCGGATACACAGGCAGCTTTGACGGACAAAATCACACAATCAGCGGATTGTATTTTAATAATTCAAGCTCAAAATATGTCGGCTTGTTCGGATGCGTTAGAGGAAGCGTATCAAATGTCGGCGTTGAAAACTCATATTTTAACGGCGACAATGCGGTCGGCGGTATTTGCGGCGGCATCAGCTTCGGAACGGTTGAAGACTGCTATAATACGGGCACGGTAAACGGTTATTTCCTTGTCGGTGGTGTATGCGGCACTATCGACAAAGGAACATTGAAAAACTCTTACAACAGGGGTAATGTAAGCGGTGTAACAGTTTGGATAGGCGGCGTGTGCGGCTCCCTTAAAGGATATAATGACTACGGTAAAATCATTAACTGTTACAATTCCGGCTCGGTCAGCGGCGGAGAGCCTTCTGTCGGCGGCATATGCGGAGAAAACAGCAGCGCAACGGTTGTAAATTCATACAGCGACAGCACGGTTTTCAGCGGCAATGCAATAGGTGTGAATAAGGGAACCGCTACTGATGTTGAGGGCAAGACCACCGTTGAATTCAAAAACGGAACAGTCGCTTATCTTCTTCACAACGGCGACGGCGGCTCTGTATGGGGTCAAGATTTGAGCGGCGCAAACAATTATCCCGTTCTCGACTCATCTAAAAAGCTTTATCTTGTAAAGGTAACATATTGTGATAATTCAACAGGCACAGGGTACAGCAATACCGACGCTCCCATGACGGGCGTTCACAAATACGAGTATTCAAACGGCTTCTGTGCGGGATGCGCCAACAATAATCAGCCTGCGGATTATAATGAGGCAGGGGGCTATTATGAAATTTCAAATGCAGGTCAGCTTTATTGGTATGCAAATTATGTGAACAACGAAAAAAGCAATGCAAAGGCAGTCCTTTTGAATAATATCGTTGTCAATGAAAACTTGCTCGGCAAGCTCAATGACGACGGCAGTGTTAAAGACGGCTATACCGTCAGAAGCTGGACTCCTATCGGCAACGACAACAAAAATTTCTACGGAAAGTTTGACGGCAGGGGATATACAATAAGCGGACTTTATTGTAATTCGAGCACTGATTATGTAGGCTTGTTCGGTTATGCCAAGGGTTCGGGTATTTCAAATGTCAGCGTTGCCGACTCATATATTAAAGGCTCGGCTTTCGTAGGTGCTGTTTGCGGAACGAGCTATGTTCCGCTTGTAAATTGTCATAATTCCGGAACAGTTATCGGTACAAGTAATGTCGGCGGCGTGTGCGGCGGATTGTCCCGTGATTACGGTTACAGCGGCTCAATCATTTTAAGCAGCAACAGCGGCACTGTAAAGGGTACGAGCAATGTCGGCGGCGTATGCGGCTTAAATAATTGCACAATTAAAAATTGCTTTAACACGGGAACTGTCAACGGCAACAGTAAAGTCGGCGGATTTGTCGGCTACAATTCGGGCACGGTGGAAAATACCTATAACATCGGTACTGTCGGCGGAACAGAAAACCTCGGCGGTGTTTGCGGCGGTAACGGCGGCACGATTAACAACTGCTATTATAACGGCGACACTTTCGGCGGAGATGCAGTAGGCGTTGATTATAACGGAACACTGACAAATACCGAAAAAAAGACAACTTCCGAGTTTAACAGCGGTTTGGTTGCGTATCTTCTTTCAACAGGAACCGACGGCTCGGTATGGGGTCAGGATTTAAGCGCTGCAAATAGCTATCCGTCATTTAATGCGAATAAAAAGGTGTATCGGAACAGCGTATATGCAGGTTGTGTCGGAAATCCCGGAGAGCCGACGGGAGTCATATATACGAACACGAACAAAGATGTTTATGCCGACCATGTCGACAACAACAACGACGGTGTATGCGATAACGGCTGCGGTCAGTATTTCAGAGCTGTTGTATATGAGGTGTCGGCTACTCTCAACGGCGATATAGGGCTTAACTACTATATAGGCTTGCCGCAATCGGTTACGGGAGATAAAAACGCTTATGTTAAGCTGTCGGTAAATTCGGCGACATATAAGCTTCCTGTCTCAGAGGCTTCAACCCAAAACGGATTATATAAATTTACCGTTTGGCTGTCGGCAAAGGAAATGAGAGACGATGTTACCTTTGCTCTGTATGACGGAAACGGTTCGCTTGTCGATATTTACAGCCGAAAGGGTACAAAGCTTGAGGGTTCGACCTTTAATTATACCCTTGAAAAATATTTCAACGCAATATCGTCAACGGATAATCAGGAACTCAAAACTCTTGCCGAGGCAACGCTTAATTACGGCGCTTATGCACAAAATGCCTTTAACCACAATCCCGATGCTTCCTACGACGGCACAGAGTTCTCGGCTGTTACGGCGGAGGTTCTCGAAAAATACAAAATGACGAAATCCGCCGAAATACCAAACGGATTGACTCTTACCGAGGTAACGCTGATACTCAACACAAAAACGGCGTTCAGGCTTTATTTCAAATCGGATAATATTGATGCTTATTCGTTCGTGCTTGACGGAAATGAAGTCAAGCCGAGTTATATAGCGGAGGAAAATCTGTACTATATCGAGCTTCCCGACATTCACGCAAAGGAACTTGATACGGCGCATACGCTTACGATAAATAACGAATGTGATATTTCGTTCAGTGCATTAAGCTACGCATACGCCGTGATAAAAGCCGATAAGGACACGAATATCGTCAATGTTTGCAAAGCGCTTTATCTTTACAATGAAGCGGCAAATGCATATTTTACAAATAATCAGTAATAGGAGAATAAACAAATGAAAACAATGTATGAAAGCCCCGAGTTTGAAGAGATTGCGTTTGAAGCGGAGGATATAATAACGGTGTCGGCAGTGCACACCACGGAGGAAAACGAGTTGCCGGGAATTGACCCGTTCGGATAATGTGAATTGCGGAATTTTAAGAGAATAAAATTTAATTCCGATGAGAAAAGCACTTGCTAAAGCAAGTGCTTTTTCTTGTAAAGTATGAAAATATATGAGATATATTTGTTTTTTACGGCTTTTATCTGTCTGCATTTCACAGAAAAGCTGTTTCATCAGCCAAGAGAAAAATTTCATTAAAAATTTTTTCATTAAAAAAGGACTCAGCATACGCTAAGTCCTTTTTCTTGGCGGAAGCGGTGGGATTCGAACCCACGAGCCCGTGAAGGCTACCTGATTTCGAGTCAGGCCCGTTATGACCACTTCGATACGCTTCCTTATTCACAACAGATAGTATTCTACCAAACGAAAAGCGATTTGTCAAATAATATTTGTAATATTCGGTCAAATATGCTAAAATATTTTCCGAAAGAGGGGTGGGGATATGCCTTTGTGCAACGCTTGTCCGCGAAAATGCAATGTTGAAAGAAGCGTTGGGGGATTTTCTCACGGCTTTTGCAAAATGCCATATAATGCTGTGCTTGCAAGGGCTGCGCTCCATCTTTGGGAAGAACCCGTAATAAGCGGAAAAAATGGCTCGGGCGCAATTTTCTTTTCGGGGTGCAATCTTCGTTGCGTATTTTGCCAGAACTATGAAATAAGCCACGAAAACTTCGGAAAACAGGTTTCAAAGCCGGAATTTATCGATATAATTAAACGCCTTGAACAGCAGGGGGCGCACACGGTAAACCTTGTCAATCCGTCGCATTTTGTTCCGTTTATAAGAGATGTTTTGAGCGAATACAAACCGTCCGTGCCCGTGGTTTACAATACGGGCGGGTATGACGATGCCGACAGCATACGCTCGCTTGACGGACTTATCGATGTTTATTTGCCCGATTTGAAGTACTTTGACGGCGAGGTGTCAAAAAGGTATTCACACGCCGAAAATTACTTCGAAATCGCTTCAAGAGCCGTCCTTGAAATGCAAAGACAGACAGGCAAAGCTTTGATAAAGGACGGGATAATGCAAAGGGGACTGATAATCCGCCATCTTGTTTTACCTAAAAACACCGATCAGTCAATAAAGATACTGCGTTGGATAAAGGAAAATCTTCCGATTGATACATATATAAGCCTTATGAGCCAGTATGTTCCGTATGTTAAAACGGAATTTAAGGAGCTTAACAGGCGTATTGTAACCGCAGAATATCAAAAGGTGCTTGCCGAATTTGAGAATTTGGGCTTTGTAAACGGTTTTATGCAGGAGCGTTCCTCCGCACAGACCGATTTTATCCCCAAATTCGATTTGAGCGGCGTTTGACATCTTTGAAATATATGATATACTTTTAGAAAAATGTGAGGATGATGAAAATGAGTAAAAAGAACGGCTTTGTTGCCGAATTCAGAGAGTTTATTATGAGGGGAAATGTGCTTGACCTCGCTGTCGGCGTTATCATCGGCGGTGCGTTTCAGGCAATCGTTAAATCTTTGGTTGACGACATTCTTATGCCCGTTATCAGCCTTTTGACAGGCGGAATTGATTTCAACAACTGGTTTATAGCACTCGGTAAGGGCGATTTTGCCACTGCGGCGGATGCTGCTGCGGCAGGAGTTGCAACTCTTAACTACGGTACATTTATCGGCGCCGTTATCAACTTCCTTATAATGGCGTTTGTAATTTTCCTTCTTGTAAAGTCAATAAACAACATATCAAACAAATTCAAAAAAGAGGAAGCGCCTGCGGAGGTTGCACCCACAACAAAGGTTTGTCCTTACTGCAAGTCGGAAATTGACATTTCCGCTACAAAATGTCCGCACTGCACTTCCGAATTAAAAGACGGTGAATAATATGAAAATCGGTTTTATAGGTGCGGGAAATATGGCGTCTGCCATTGTCGGCGGTGCTGTAAAAAGCGGTAAATTCGCACCCGAAGACATTTATGTTTATGACATTAACAGCGACAAGGCAGATGCGCTGAAAAATGAATTGAAAGTCAATGCCTGCAAGGATGTCGATTTGCTCATTGACAGTGTTGACGCAGTTGTGCTTGCCGTAAAGCCCAATGTTTTCCCGACGCTTCTTCCGTCGATAAGCGGAAAGATAAACAGCGCAAAGTCTCTTGTAATATCCATTGCGGCAGGAAAGTCGGTTGCGGAGATAAACGGCTTACTCGGCTCGGAGGTTCCCGTTGTCCGTATAATGCCTAACATTAACGCTACGGTGTTAGAGGCAATGTCGGCTTATTGCTACAACGCTTTGGTAACTGACAGCCAAAAAGCTTTGGTTGAAAAGCTGTGCTCTTCTTTTGGAAAGGTCGTTTCGATTGACGAAGAAAAGTTTTCTGTTTACAGTGCGATTGCAGGCTGCGCTCCCGCTTTTTCATATATGTTTATTGACTCTCTTGCCCGTGCGGGAGTTAAAAACGGGCTTAACAAGGCTCAGGCACTTGAAATTGCGGCACAGACGGTTCTCGGAAGCGCAAAGAAAATCCTTGAAAGCGAAGAGCACCCGTGGGAGCTTGTCGATAAGGTCTGCTCTCCCGGCGGCACGACAATCGAGGGTGTGTGCGCATTGCAGGAGAACGGCTTTGAGGCGACGGTTGCAAGCGCTGTTGAGGCTTCATATCTTAAAGATAAATCATTATAATTCAGATTGTATAAAATCCTGTCGCAAGACGGGATTTTTTTGTTGTAAATTTTTATAAAAATTGCTATAATCAACTTGTAAGGGGGGCTTTTTATGTACGGGCTTATCGAACACAAGGAAGTAATAAACGAATTGCTTGCACGCTACGGCGTTAAATTCGGTATATACAAAAACAATCAGTTTAACGAGCGGCTTTTCCCGTTTGACACAATTCCGAGGATTATACCGAAAAATGAGTTCGCATTTCTTGAAAAGGGTCTCATACAAAGAGTAGAGGCTCTCAACTGCTTTTTAAGAGATATTTATTCGGACAAGTTCATTATAAGAGACGGCATAATACCCGAGGAGTTCGTCTATACCTCGGTAGGCTTTCTGCCTGCGTGCGAGGGCATAAGACCCCCAAAGGACATATTCAACCACATTTCGGGCATCGACCTTGTTCAGGGCAAGGATATGAAATGGTATGTGCTTGAGGATAATTTGCGTATCCCGTCGGGTGCGTCTTATCCCATGATTGCGCGTGAGCTTTGCCGCAGGGCAAGTCCCGATACCTTTCAGAGCAATTCCGTCTTTGATAACCGCTCTTACGGCAAGCTGCTTAAAGAGGTGTTCGATTATGTCAACACCGACGGCATAAATGTAATCCTGACCCCTGGAAGATACAATTCTGCTTTCTTTGAACATTCGTATCTTGCGGAGAAAACGGGTGCGGTCTTTGCAATGCCGCAGGATTTGTTTGTTGAGGGCAATTATCTTTATTACAGTGAATATTCGGGCGAGAGGAAAAAGGTCGGTACTCTTTACCGCAGAATTTCTGACGAATATATTGACCCGATGACCTTTTATCCCGATTCGCTTCTCGGCGTCCCGCATTTAATCGACGCATACAGGGCGGGAAATGTCGCTGTCGTAAACGCACCCGGTAACGGCGTTGCGGACGACAAGGGAATTTACTATTTCGTGCCGAAAATGATTGAATACTATCTTCACGAGGAACCGATTTTGTCAAATGCGGTGACATATCTGCCTTATTATGAAAAGGACAGAAAATATGTGCTTGAAAACCTCGAAAAACTCGTTATAAAGGATGTTTCGGAGTCGGGCGGATACGGAGTTGCTTTCGGCAACAATATGTCTGTGAGCGATTTAGAGCGGTTCAGAGAGCTCATTAAAACTCAGCCTCGCAGATTTATCGCTCAGGAGGTTATAGACTTCAAGGACTTAAAGGTTTTGTCGGACGACAACAGGCAGGTTGACAGAAAAGCCGATTTGCGTGCTTTCGTTCTGTACGGCGAGGAAATAAAGGTATGGAGAAGCGGACTTACGAGATTTTCACAGTCGGCGGATTCATTGGTTGTCAATTCTTCACAGGGAGGGGGCTTCAAGGACACATGGGTATTATCTCGATAAAATCAACGGACAATCTGTTCTGGCTCGGAAGATACATCGAAAGGGTATATACCACTCTGCGAATTTTTACCGAGTATTACGACAGAATGATTGACAAGGACGAAAAATATTATGAGGACTTTTGCTCAAAGCTCGGAATAGCGAACAAGTATTCGTATAAGCAGGAGTTTATCCGTAATTTCCTGTTTGACGAAAACGACCCGAATTCCGTAATGCATAATTTGCTTGCGGCTTACGACAATGCGGTAATTATGCGTAATGAATTGAGCAGCGAAACTATGTCATATGTTCAGATGGCGGTTGACGCATTTGAAAAGGACAGGTACAGTAACGCTCCCATTTTACAGCTTCAACAGGTATTTGACTATATTTTTGCCTTTTGGGGCTGTGCCGATGACTATGTGGAGTCGGAGACCTCAAGGAATATACTCAAATTCGGACGGAGCGTCGAAAGGCTTGATTTATATACCCGTTTTTCGTATCCTACCGAGCTTATCAAAAAAGAATTCAGTATTTTGCTCAACCGACTTTATAAGGTGGGTGTGGAGTGCAACATTGAAGCCACCGACCGTCTGATTTCGATTATCCTTGAAAAGGACTCCTTTGAGGACGACAAGAATATAATCCTCAACGAGCTTTCAAGGCTTTTCACAACTACAACGGTGTATTGAGGTGGAATATGAAAGAGCTTGAATTTACCTATAAAATGAACATTGACTTTTCCTCGGATGTTTTCAAACACTGTTATTCGTTAAGGTGTGTTCCGTTTGACAACGAGTTTCAGAAAATAAAGGAAATTACCGTTGACATTACGCCGTCCAATAACCGTACCTATACTACCGACGGCTTCGGCAATACCGTTTTGACGGACAGAATTACCGTACCGCACCGTCATTTCGGCGTATATGTTCATGGCACGGCGCAGACGGATATAGCAAAAAAACAGCCTGAAAAGCTCAACGGAATATATAAATATCCCTCCGAATATACCAAGGCAGGGGAGAACATAACAGAATTTTTGTCACGGATGCCGCAGGATTTTGTCACAACTCCCGTTGATACCGCAGAACGGCTTATGAAAGAAATTCACAAGGTGTTCAGCTACCAAAGCGGTGCGACAAGCATAAACACAACTGCCGACGAGGCGTTGAAGCTCGGTTGCGGCGTGTGTCAGGATTATTCGCATATTTTTATCGCTGTTGCGAGGGCGCTCGGAATTCCGTCCCGATATGTTGCGGGAATACAAAAGGGAACAGGCGAGACTCACGCATGGGCTGAGGTTTACGATAACGGCATATGGACGGGAATAGATGTCACAAACAACAGGATGATTGACGACACATATTTGCAGTTGAGCCACGGCAGGGATTTTGCCGATTGCGGAATAAACCGAGGCTTGCTTATCGGTGGCGGAACGCAAAGTCAGTCAATATCGGCTGAAATAAAAGTGCTTTGACAATATATAAAAAGGCAAAATAAAAGACCCGAGTTAATCGGGTCTTTTTGTATGCGGTTGTTAATTGCTTGTTGAGGAACTTGATCTCTTGTTGTTTGAAAGGTAAGACTTGATTGTCTTTTCAACCGAATCGGAACCCCAGTTAATCAACTTTTCATGCTTTGTGAGCTTGTGCTCGTCGCTTGCCATAAGAGCGGTGTCGTTTTCCGTAAACTTGTTTGTAGCGATTGCGGAACGGCAATTGAGCTTCCAAACCTCTTCGTTGTCATTGCCGACATAATACATAATGTGGTAACCGTATGTGGTTTCAATGATAGCCGTATCGCCGGGCTTTCTTGCCGGGTCGAAAATCCAATCGTTGAAGCCGTCAACCATATCTCCGGGTGCAACCTTTTCATAAAGACCGCCGTTTGTGTTGGAGCCTGTATCGTCGCTCTTTTCATTTGCAAGAGCCGCAAAATTGTCCTCTGTCGGGTTTTCAAGGAAGCTGTTGTAGATTTCCTCAGCCTTTGCATAGTAAGAAGCTTTTTCTGCTTCGGTAACGGTAGAAGAGCTTGAACTTGAACTGCTTGAGCTTGAGTCAAACTGAACAAGAATATGTCTTACATCGACAGCCTTAGCTGTTTCACGGTGGGGGAGTGCTACCATGTAAATTACAACATATCCGCCGTCTGTTTCGATAACAGCCTTATCGCCGACCTGTCTGTCTGCGGAATAGATCCAGTTTACGGTGTTTTCGCCGTAGGAGTTCTTAACTGTTGTAGCGTCTGTGTCAACAAGGTTTACGGTAGCCTCTTTTGATGTTGACTTGTATGTTGTTGCAACGGTAAGAACCGAGTCTGCTGTTGTAATGTTAGCAAGATAACCGTCTGCCAAAGTCTTTGCTTCGTTCATTGCGGCTGTCTGTGCCTCTGTTTTCTGTTCATCGGTTGCGTCATCCGCAAGGTCCTGTGTTACAGCGGTTACTTCAAAGAGGTTTACGCTGAACTTTGTGTATGACTGAATGTTAGCATCATACTCTGCATTGATTTCCTCATCGGTAACCGCAGCGGAGATTTCGTCCTGATTAGCGCTTGCATAGTTTGTTGCAAGGTTTCTCTCTTCATAAACTTCACGGAGAAGCTTTTCGTTTACGCCCTTGCCGTAAATCTTTGTGAGGTAACGGTTGAGGGAGTAGTCCTGATTGTTGTTGCCTTCCTTAGCCTGTGTCGTAAGCTGTTCAATCTGTTCGTCAAGAGATGACTGCTGCTCGTCCGTAACGGTAATGCCGTTGTCCTTTGCGAGCTGAGCGTATGTAACATATGACTGAAGATAGGTAAGAGCCGTTTCCTTGATGTAATCTGCCCAAGTGGGATTGTCATATCCGTCGAGGGTTGAGGGATAGCTCTGATCCTCGGGAGCCTTTGTGATGTCAAAGCCCGTGAGCTGGAGACCCATGCCCGAACCGTAGTTCTCATACTGAGCCGCCTGGCTGTAAATCTGATTATAAATGTCGAAGTAGTAGAAATTGTATTTAGCTACGGATACCTTCTTGTTTCCGACCTTAACTGCGGTAAGGGTTTTCTGCGGAACGCCGAAGAAAGATAAAACTCCGTAAATTATTGTAAGGCAAAGAGCGGCAATAATGATAACTCCGCAACATTTTCCGAGAACTCTGCCGAATTTGGCGAGCTGAGGGCTCTTTGTTGCATTCTTCTTTGCAGCTTTTGCCATTCTTGCTTTACGCTCTTCACGGTAAAGCTCTGCCTGGCTTTTTCCTGTCTGATTTTTGTCCATTTCAATTTCATCCTTTTTTTATGAAATTTCGGTCAAACCGAATATCCCTTATATTTTATACTATTTTTCTTTAACTGACAAGTACAAAATAAAAATTTACAAATTATTTGTATTTGCTATTGATTTTTTTGTTTTTTTCTTTATACTCTAATTGTTATCAAGAACAGAAAGTGGGTACAAGGTATGCCAAACTCAGTTCGCAGACACAAAAGACTCAGTCCTTTTCGGCTTATACTTTTAGGGTTTGCGGGAGTTATCGTTTTGGGAGCTCTGATTTTAATGCTCCCGATTTCTACTGTTGACAGGGTCGTCACGCCTTTTGACGAGACGCTTTTTACATCGACATCCGCAGTTTGCGTAACAGGGCTTGTTGTGCATGACACGGGCAGCTATTGGTCGGTTTTCGGTCAGGCGGTAATAATTACGCTCATACAAATAGGCGGACTCGGAGTTATTACGGTTGCCGCTTCGTTCGCTATGCTTTCGGGCAGGAAAATTTCGCTTATGCAACGCAGTACAATGCAAAATGCGATTTCGGCGCCTGAAGTCGGCGGAATAGTCAGACTTACAAGGTTTATCCTTTTCGGAACATTTATTGTTGAGACGGTAGGCGCGGTTTTGCTTATGCCGTCTTTTTGTCGGGAGTTCGGCGCTCGGGGAATTTGGTTATCCTTTTTTCATTCGATTTCGGCTTTTTGCAATGCGGGATTTGATATTTTAGGCACAGCCGATAATCCTTTTTCATCATTAACCGGGTACGATACAAATCCGCTTATTAACATTGTCGTTATGCTCTTGATTACAATAGGCGGTATAGGCTTCCTCACTTGGGATGACATCTGCACAAAGCGATTTCATCTTAAACGCTACCGTATGCAAAGTAAGGTAATACTTGTAACATCGGCTGTTCTTGTGTCGGTGCCTGCGATTTTCTTTTTCTTTGCCGATTTTTCGGGAGAAAAAATGTCAACAAGAATATTACATTCTTTGTTCCAGTCTGTAACAACAAGGACGGCAGGCTTCAATACGGTTAATTTGGCGGAAATGAGCGGCTCTTCAAGAGCGGTTATGATTTTTCTTATGCTTATCGGCGGCTCGCCCGGTTCAACCGCAGGCGGTATGAAAACCACCACTGTAGCCGTTTTGTTTGCGACAGCTACGGCGACCTTCTTCCGCCGTGACAATATAGGCTTTTTCGGAAGAAGAATTGAGGATGAAGTTATTAAAAATGTGGCTACGCTTATAACCATGTATATGACACTGTTTTTTGCGTCGGGAGTGGCAATAAGTGTTATTGAAAATCTGCCGCTTTCGGTTTGTCTGTTTGAAACCGCCTCTGCAGTAGGTACGGTCGGTTTGACACTTGGCATAACTCCGTCGCTCGGGCTTGTGTCTAAGTTGATTTTAACGCTGTTGATGTATTTTGGCAGGGTAGGCGGGTTGACTCTTATTTATGCGACATTTTCAAATAAACAACACACAAACGCAAAACTGCCGCAGGAAAAAATAACTGTAGGGTAAAGGAGCAAAAAAATGAAAAATATTTTACTTATCGGATTAAGCCATTTTGGAAAACATGTTGCCGAGGAGCTTTCAAATCTCGGTCACGAGGTAATGGCTGTTGATATTGACGAAGATAAGGTAAACGGTATTTTGCCGATAGTTACCAATGCACAGATAGGCGACAGCACAAATTCGGAGTTCTTGAAGTCGCTCGGAATCGGCAATTACGATGTATGTATGGTTACCATCAGTGAAAATTTTCAAAATTCTCTTGAAACAACTTCTTTGCTGAAAGAGCTTGGCGCTTCATATGTTGTTTCCATGGCAAAACGGGATGTTCAGGAAAAATTTCTTCTCAGAAACGGTGCGGATGAGGTTGTTTATCCGGAAAAGCAGGTCGCAAAATGGGCGGCAATCCGCTATTCCTCGGATCATCTGCTCGACTATGTTGAGCTTGACGACAAATACGGTATTTTTGAGGTCGAGGTTCCGCTTGCGTGGATAGGAAAAACCGTAGGAGAGGTGGACATCCGCAAAAAGTATAATATAAACATTATGGCGTATAAGCAGAACGGAAAACTGAACGCTTCCGTTTCACCCGACACTTTGCTGACAGACCAAATTACACTTGTTGTGCTCGGAGAGTACAAGTCGCTTCAGAAATGCTTTAAGATATAACGGACTGTAAAAAGCGAACAGAATCGGTTGAACGCTCCAAAAAGATATTTTTGATATATAAAAAGCACCCCCACAGATAATGCCGTCGCATATCCGTGGGGGTCAATCATATTATTGTAAAAAGATGCGTTGCTTTGTAGCACAACCGACTTAATAATTCAGATTTGGTTCAATGTTTTTATCTTTGGAGATTTTTCTGCGACTCCTGCTTTAAGTAAGCGTTAATAAAGCCGTCAATGTCTCCGTCCATAACATTTGCTATATTGCCCATTTCGTAGTTTGTTCTGTGGTCCTTGACAAGCTGATAGGGCATAAATACATATGACCTTATCTGACTGCCCCAGGCGATTTCTTTCTGGTCGCCCTTGATGTCGGAAATTTTGTCAAGATGTTCACGCTCTTTAATTTCAATGAGCTTCGATTTAAGCATTGTCATTGCAACCTCACGGTTTTGGTGCTGGCTTCTTTCAACCTGACACGCAACGACGATACCTGTCGGGATATGCGTAAGACGAACCGCAGAGGAGGTCTTGTTGACCTTCTGTCCGCCTGCGCCCGATGAACGGTAAACATCCATCTTTATGTCCTCGGGAGCGATTTCGACCTCAATCGTGTCGTCGATTTCGGGCATAACCTCAAGCGAAGCAAACGATGTGTGGCGTCTGCCCTCGGAGTCGAACGGGGAGACACGGACAAGTCTGTGAATACCTGTTTCGCTCTTCATATATCCGTAAGCGTTTTCGCCCTCGATAAGAATACTTGCCGATTTGAGACCCGCTTCGTCTCCGTCGAGATAGTCAAGAGTGGTAACCTTGTAGCCGTGTCGTTCGCCCCAACGGCAGTACATACGGAAAAGCATCTGCGCCCAGTCCTGAGCCTCTGTTCCGCCTGCGCCGGCATGGAAGGTAAGAATGGCATTCTTTGAGTCGTACTCTCCGCTCAAAAGGGTGGAGAGGGTCATGGTTTCAAGGTCGTTTTCAATCTTCTGAACGCTTTCTTCGCATTCTTCGACAAGGCTTTCGTCCTCTTCCTCGTTTGCAAGCTCAATCATAACAAGAGCGTCGTCATAATCCTGCTTTAACTTTTCGTAAGCGTTTACCTTGTTCTTGAGTGCGCTCTGGCGTTTGAGAACAACCTGTGAACCCTTGACATCGTCCCAAAAGCCGTTTTCTGCGGTTTTTGCGTCAAGCTCTGCGATTTCCTTTTTCATTTTTTCAAGACCGAGTGCGTCCGCAAGGTCGTTGAGTGCCGCCTCGTGGCCGAGAAGTCTTAATCTTAATTCTTCAAATTGAAGCATAAATATACCTTTTCCTTTTTAGTAAGTATTTAACTTTAGTATTATATAAAAAAATATCGGTTTATGCAACTGTTTTGTCAAAACAATTCACATCGGCTTATTATTATAATCCATATTTACAACAAAAGCAAATTTTGGTAAAATATATTTGAAATTTTACTTGACGGTGATAGGAATGACATATCAGCTCTATACAAAAAAAGAGATAAAGGAACGCCCGCAGAGGAAAAAGGTCGTTCTTGAAAGTTATATTGTCGGCAACAATGCCCCGACAGTCTTGATTTGCCCCGGCGGCGCATATAAGTTTGTTTCCGACTCTAACGAGGGTAAACCTTACGCGGAAAAACTCAACGAGAGGGGATACAACGCCTTTGTTCTGTTTTACAGTGTAGGAAGCGGCAACGGTCGTTTCCCTTATCCGCTTAAAGATGTTGCGAGGGCAATGCAGTTTATCAAATCAAAGGCGCAGGAGCTTGAAATCGACGCCGACAGAATTGCCTTGATGGGAAGCTCGGCAGGCGGACACCTGTGTGCTTTTTTTGCAACGCAGTATGAGAGATTTGAGTGCGAATATGAAAACAGGGATTATTCGCTTAAACCCAAAGCGCTTGTGCTCGCTTATCCCGTTATAACAATGGGAGATTTGACGCACAAGGTTTCAAGGCGTATTTTCCTCGGTATGCTGACGGGTAAAGCGGAACGCAATGCCGCTTCCGTTTATTTACATATAAAGCCCGATTATCCGCCGACCTTTTGCTGGCACAACAGGGACGATATGTCGGTGCCTGTCGAAAACAGTGAGATGCTCGAAAAGGCTCTCAACGAGAATAAAGTCGAAAATGAATTCCTTTATTTTGACAACGGCGGCCACGGAATAGGGCTTGCCGAGGGGAAAGATGCAGAGGGTTGGATTGATAAAGCCGCCGATTTCCTTGATAAAAACTTATAAAACAACGCCGATACGAAGAAATTCTCTGTATCGGCGTTTATCGTTATTTTTTGTGGCTGAAAATCCAATCTACGGCACTCGGTAAAGCGTCGTTGCTCAACTCAAAGGTTTCGCTTTCGGGGTCGTGGCACAGCTCAAAGCATATGTCCTCATACCAGACGCTTACTTCAAGCTTTCCGTCCGAATTTGCAAGCCTGTATCTGAAATTTTTACCGTCGCTGCCCGTAAAAACATTCTTGTTTTCAAAAAAGGCAATTTCGGGAATATCGTGTCCGTTTATCATCATATAGCATTACCTCGTTTCCCGATTAGTATATCATTTAACAGAGCAAAAAACAAGAGCGAAAAGATAACCTTTTCGCTCTTAATAATTATTGACTTATCAGTGGTTTACGCCGTTGAAGCCGTTTTCCTGCTGGAACTTGTCAATCTTTTCGATAACGCTGAGAAGAACATCAAAGCCTGTTGATACGGTTTCGGGTTCAAAGCGCTCGGGCAAGTCTCTCCAGGTGTGATAATAATATGTAAGCATCGGGTTCTGAGCCGCAAATGTTACGGATTTTACGCCTGCCTTGGTCATAGGAGTTGAGTCGCAGCCGCCGACGGGGTTGTGAATACAACCGTTTGTCTTTGATTCGATGCCGAGCTCTGCAAATGTGTCCTTGAACATCTTTTCAAGGTCCTTGTCGAAACGGCAGCCCTGCCAGTCGTCCTTGATAACGACCTCAAAATAATCCTTGTCGGCAACGGAGTCAATGTTAAGGTTCCAACAGTTTTCAAGCATACCGTCGTCCTTGTGCTCTGCGGCAAAAGCCATAGAACCGCGAAGACCCGCTTCCTCAGAACCACAGTTGTAATCGATGATACGGCAGTTCTTTGGCATCTTTTCGGGGTGCTCCTTGAAGTACTTGATAACAGCGTAGCTGAGTCCTATACCTGTTGCGTTATCCATAGCGCCTCTTGAAGCGTTTTCTTCGTGAGGGTCGCCCCACATTGCAACAAATGCGCTGCCGATTGCCGTAACAACGGGAAGAACAAGAAGTGCAACATTGGTAAATGTCTTGAAAGATGCGCTTGCTGTTATGTTGTAAGCCCATTCATACATATTTGCAGCCCATTCCGAAGTGAATGAGTAACCCGAAGCGTCAAGACCGCATGATGTTGAAATGAGCATTGCGCCGTAGATAACAGCCATAGCAACCGCAATACCTACATTGAGAAATACGCAAATTGCGCCGAAGCCTACCTTGCCGTAAACGGTAAGAAGTCCGAGAATAGGCTTGTTTCTGTGCTTGTATGTGTTTTCGGAATGTCTCCATGTCCAGCTTGTGTCAGTATGACCCGAAAGAACGATTGTATAATCATACTTACCGTCCTCGGGAAGAAGCTCGCCGTAGGAGTTCATTGAAATCTTCTGCGGGAAGAACATATCGAACCATTTTTTATAGAAGAAGCAGCTGAATACGAGCCAGGATACGAAGATAAGACCCGCAAAAGCCATTGCAAACCATAAATAATAGTTGTGAAGCGCAAAATATGTAAGAGCGCTCATAATAATGCCGAAGTATCCTGCGTATCCCAATCCGCCGATACCCGAACGGGGAGAAACGGCAAATTCTTCCTTAACGGGCTTGATGCCGATTTCTTCAAGTTTTCCGCACATATAGTCGTGGAATTTTCTTTCGCCCTCAGAGCCGGGAAGACGAGAACCGATTTTTTTGGCAGCATGCTCAACTATGTCGTATGCGACCTGACCATACTCCCTGTTTTCTTCTTTCATATCTTAACCTCCCAAAATATAAATACTTAATAAATATATTCTATTTTTTACCAAAAATCAAGTGCTAATTGAATATTTTTGAATATCTTCGGTACAAAAAAGGCTTGTAAATACACGCTTTTTTGAATATGTTGACGACATTTGCAAAAAATCTGAAATTTCACTTGATTTTACCGCCGATATATATTATAATATTCGAGCGTTAAAGAAACATATGCTTTCGAGATGTGGCTCAGTTTGGTAGAGCGCTGCGTTCGGGACGCAGAGGCCGCAGGTTCAAGTCCTGTCATCTCGACCATAAAAACAGACCTCTGCAAAAGCAGGGGTCTGTTTTTATGATTTAAGGTTTAGACAGGACTTGAACCTGCAATCGTCCGTGTTTTGCGGAGCAAAACGGACATATAATTGAAGAAAAGACTGACAAGGCTTGCCTTGTCAGGTCCTGTCATCTCGACCTTGTTAAAGTTTAATTATTTTGTAACCAATCTTTTTGTATATAATAGCGAACTATCCGGTTCAAGTCCGATCTTTTGATAAGATATAAAAGCACCCCCTGCAAAAGCAGAGGGTGCTTTTATGGTGCTGGTGACCGGACTTGAACCGGTACGGTATTGCTACCGAGGGATTTTAAGTCCCTTGCGTCTGCCGATTTCGCCACACCAGCGAATGTTGCCTTGATATTATATAAAAAATAGCTGTCAAAGTCAATAACGGGTATAAAAATATTTATTCCGATTTTTTCAAAAAAATTATCATTTCCTGTTGACAAATGCGATTTTTAATGTTAACATAGTAGCGCATTATCACTTTAGCACGATAAAGCGAAACAAAATCAATATGATTTCGGAGGAAAAAACAATGAAAAAGGTATTAGCAGTAATTTGTGCATTCGTTCTTGTAGCTTGTATGTTTGCTGGCTGCGGAGCTAAAACGGAAACTTCCGACCTTGCTTATGTTCAGGAAAAGGGCACTTTGGTAGTTGGTATTACCGAGTTTGAGCCTATGGACTACAAGGAGTCGGGCAGCGACGAATGGATAGGCTTTGACGCCGATATGGCAAAGGCTTTCGCAAAGAGCCTCGGAGTTGAAGTTCAGTTTGTAGTTATCGATTGGGATAATAAGGCGCTTGAACTCAGCGATAAGAAAATCGACTGCGTATGGAACGGTATGACTCTTACCGACGAAGTTAAATCTTCAATGGATTGCTCAAACGCTTATTGCAATAACGGTCAGGTCGTAATCGTAAACAAGGATGTTGCCGATAAATACACAACAGCCGAAGCTTGCAAAGACCTCAAATTTGCCGTTGAAGCAGGTTCGGCGGGCGAAAAGGCGGCAGCTGCAAACGGCTACAACGCTACACCCGTAGTTGACCAGGCAACCGCTCTTCTCGAAGTTAAATCGGGCTCGTGCGATGCGGCTATCATCGACAGACTTATGGCTGCGGCTATGGTAGGCGAGGGCACAAGCTATGAAAACCTTACATATACCGTAACTCTTAACGATGAGGAATACGGCGTAGGCTTCCGTCAGGGCAGCGACCTTGTTGCAAAGCTCAACGATTTCTTCACTTCTTCCATGGCTGACGGTTCAATGGAAAAGACAGCAGAGCAGTACGGCGTACAGGCTTCGCTTATTAAATAATCGAATTTCAGAAAATATTATATTTTGCCGAACAGAGAATACGCAAAGTACTCTCTGTTTTCGGCGTTTAAGGAGTTTTTATGAGTCAGTTCGCAGAACAGTTTCCGATAGTTTTCAATGCGTTGAATGTCGGTTTCCTGCAAACATTCAAATTGTTTATCTTTACTTTAATCGGAGCAATACCGCTCGGCTTGCTTATATCTTTCGGCTCAATGTCGAAATTTAAGCCTTTGAGCGTGCTGATTAAAGTTATTGTGTGGATTGTAAGAGGTTCGCCGCTTATGATTCAGTTGCTTATTATTTTCTATTTGCCGGGTCTTGTTTTCGGCGTTCAGCTTTGGGGCGGCGGAGAGGACGGCAGATTTATGGCGGCGTGCGTTGCGTTTATTCTCAACTATGCCTGCTATTTTTCCGAGATATTCAGAGGCGGTATTGTCAGCGTACCCAAGGGTCAGCAGGAGGCAGGTATCGTACTCGGTATGTCAAAATCGCAAATCTTTTTCAAAGTAACCCTCCTTCAGATGATAAAGCGCATTATACCGCCGATGTCAAACGAAATTATCACTCTTGTCAAGGATACTTCTCTTTCAAGAATTATCGCATTGCAGGAGATTATCTGGGCAGGTCAGTCCTTTATGAAGGGCTCGCACGGAATTTCCGGCGTAATTTGGCCCCTGTTCTTCACAGCGGTTTATTATCTCATATTCAACGGCGTTCTGACGGTTCTTTTCTCAAAGCTTGAAAAGAAGCTCGACTATTTCAAGGTTTAAGGGGGAAGCTAAAATGAATATATTGGAAATAAAGGATTTACGCAAAAATTTTGCCGACAATCAGGTGCTCAAAGGGATTTCGCTTACCCTTGAAGAGGGCAAGGTAATGTCTCTTATCGGCTCATCGGGAAGCGGTAAAACAACGCTTTTAAGGTGCATTACGGGTCTTGAAACGGCAGACAGCGGCGTTATTAAAGTAGCTGAAAACACGCTTTTTGACGGTTCCGAAAAGGACAGACGCTCAAAAGAGGAAAAAAGAAAAAATCAACTGCTTACAGGTCTTGTCTTTCAGAACTTTAATCTCTTTCCGCAGTATAATGTATTGAAAAATGTTACTCTTGCCAAGGAACTGCTTTTGAAAGAGGAATTTAAAGCAAAAAAGGTTGGCAAGGACGAAAGAAAGCAGCAGTTCTCGAAGCTTGAAGAAGAGGCGAAGAGCATAATTTCAAGCGTCGGTCTTGCCGACAAATTGCAGGCATATCCGTGCGAACTCTCGGGCGGTCAGCAGCAAAGAGTTGCCATTGCAAGGGCATTGATGCTTTCTCCGAAGCTTTTATGCTTTGACGAGCCCACTTCGGCTCTTGACCCCGAAATTACGGGAGAGGTGCTCAAGGTCATATCAAACCTTGCAAAAGAGGGCAGGACAATGCTTATCGTAACGCATGAAATGGGCTTTGCAAAAAGCGTTTCCGATAAGGTCGTATTTATGGACGATGGCGTGCTTGCCGAGCAGGGAACACCCGAGGAAATCTTTGACAGCCCCAAGAGCGAAAGACTCAAAAGCTTCTTAAATTCCACTTTGAGAATGTAAAAACAAAAAATGTAAAATTAAAAAGATGAAAGCTCCGAATATGCACAGGCATTGTTCGGGGCTTTTGTGATGTTTATGTTGAATTAAATGTAAATATATGGTAATATTAAATCAATATGTAACGGAGGAAATTTATGGCTAAATTTATAAATGTAAGCAGAACGGTTGCTTTGATTTTGATATTGATTTTAACTTTCGGTTTTGCCGTGTTTGCAGAGCCCGAAAACGGTAATACGGAAACGGCACCTGCCGAAACCACACAGGCTCAACAGACTACGGAAAGCAGAGCTCAAACCAATACGCAGGCACGGAGCAATTCAGCTTCATCTAATAATGAGTTGACCTCGTTGCGTGTTGTCGGTAAAAAGCAGGACGGCACAAGCGTTGAAATTGCGCTTTCTCCGGAGTTTAAGCGTTCGACAAGGACATATTCGATTTCCGTACCGTTTGATGTCGAAAGCCTTGAAATCGAAGCCGTTGCGGCTGACGGCAACGCAAAAATCGAAATACCGCAGGGCTATCTCAAGCTTGATGTCGGCGAGAATAAATCGTATGTATATGTTACGGCGCAAAACGGTTCAAGGCGCACTTATTTAATCAACAGCGTCAGAGCCGCCGAGGAAACTACCGTTACGGAGGCGACGACAGCGGAACCGGAAACCGAGACTGTTACCGAAACGCAACCTTCGGCACCGACCGAGGCAGTAAGCGTTGATGCTCAGCCCGTAGAAGTCAAAAGCACAAGCGGAATTTACAACAAGCTTGCGATAGCATTTGGTGCTGTCGGCGCTGTTTTGCTTGTTGTTGCAATCATTTTATTTATAAGAAATAAAAGATTAAGGGAGGGCAGATTTTAATGAAAAAAATTGTCTATGAAGAGTGCCCGTACTGCGGCTCGAAAATGTTGGTTTACGGTTATCAGACCGAGCAGGCATGCGCTTATTCCGATGTCAGAGGCGGCGTGTTCGGCTCGCAGATAGTGCATACAATCTGCAAAGACTGCGGAAGCATAATTCACAGCAGCGTTGTCCGCCCCGAGATTTTCAAAGAATTCCTCGACCCCGAAAACAAAAAGATTTACGAAGAAGCCGAGAAAAACAAGCCCAAGAAAGAAAAAGAGGGCATTCTCGAAATCATTGTTGATGAGCAAGGGTAAAGTAAAGCGTGGACATAACAAATTGAAATTTATAGCGAATGATGTAGGGCAAGGGCTTGCTCCCGCCGAATTTTATATCAAATTTGGTTAGTGCTTCTGCCCCATCGCAGAGGGAGCTGTCATTTTTCTTCTGAAAAATGACTGAGGGAGAGATAACGAAAATTTGATGTTTATTAGCGGCGGGAGCAAGCCCCCGCCCTACGATAAGAAATGTATTATATGTCCGTTTTGTTCGGCTGTGCCTCACAAAATATGGACAATGCGGTTTCGAGTACCGCCTTACATTTATACGAAAAAAATAAAGACCGCTGTTAAGCGGTCCTTATTTTTTGGTGGAGACGGCGACACCCGAAGCTTCGCTTCGTTCGTTGCTTCGCAACCTTTCGCATTATATGTCCGTTTTGTTCGGCTGTGCCTCACAAAATATGGACAATGCGGTTTCGAGTACCGCCTTACATTTATACGAAAAAAATAAAGACCGCTGTTAAGCGGTCCTTATTTTTTGGTGGAGACGGCGACACCCGAAGCTTCGCTTCGTTCGTTGCTTCGCAACCTTTCGCATTATATGTCCGTTTTGTTCGGCTGTGCCTCACAAAATATGGACAATGCGGTTTCGAGTACCGCCTTACATTTATACGAAAAAAATAAAGACCGCTGTTAAGCGGTCCTTATTTTTTGGTGGAGACGGCGACACCCGAAGCTTCGCTTCGTTCGTTGCTTCGCAACCTTTCGCATTATATGTCCGTTTTGTTCGGCTGTGCCTCACAAAATATGGACAATGCGGTTTCGAGTACCGCCTTACATTTATACGAAAAAAATAAAGACCGCTGTTAAGCGGTCCTTATTTTTTGGTGGAGACGGCGGTACTCGAAACCGCGTCCGAAAATCTCTCCCCGTAACTTTCTACGAGCGTATTCGCTATATAAACATTCCCTCTGTCAAAAGCCTAACGACAGGCGTTTGATTTCAGTAGCCCTGTTGTGTGTGATGAGTTACAAGGCGGTCGCTCATTCACATTTACTGCTACTTGATGCTCCGTTCGGGACCGCAGTGCTTCCCGAGGGAACAGCCGCCTTAATTAGGCAGCAAGTAAAACTTCGTTTTTGTCGTTTATTTCTAAACTTTGAGGCTTTTATGGTGGTTCCTCGCCACCGCTCGCTTATTACGACTCAAAATCCCCGTCGAAATCCTTTCGTCCCCGTATTTATATAGATATTATATATCAAATATCGGAAATTTCAAACGGTTTGAGAAAATTATCTCATTCTTTCCTTGATTTCTCTGTCAATCGACCTGTTCGCCTCTTTTTTAGCGGCAACATCTCGCTTGTCGTAAATCTTTTTACCCTTGCAGAGACCTACCTTGATTTTCGCCTTTCCTTTTTTGAAATAGACGGAGAGGGGAATCAGCGTTAATCCCTGTTGCTTGATAGTTCCGTAAAGCTTATGGATTTCCTTTTTGTGCATAAGCAGTCTTTTCTTTCGCAGGGGGTCACGGTTGAAAATATTTCCTTGTTCATAGGGGCTTATGTGCATACCGTTGACAAAAATTTCGCCGTTGTCGATACTGCACCAGGCGTCTTTTAGGTTGACTCTGCCCTCACGGATACTCTTTACTTCCGTTCCGAACAATTCAATACCTGCTTCGTACTCTTCAAGCACAAAGTAGTCGTGATATGCTTTTTTATTCTGTGCAACTGTTCTGCTGTTTTCGTTCATAAGCCTACCTGTTATATCTCTCTGCGCCATTCAAGCGCACGGGAAAGGGTAACCTCGTCCGCATATTCAAGGTCAGCGCCTACGGGAATACCGTAAGCCAAGCGTGTAACCTTGATGTCAAAGGGCTTGAGAAGTCTTGAAATGTACATTGCCGTCGCTTCGCCCTCAATGGTCGGGTCGGTCGCCATAATAATCTCTTTAACAGTATTGTCGGATAATCTCGACATTAAATCCTTAATTGTCAGCTGTTCGGGACCCACGCCGTTCATAGGGGAGATAACCCCGTGCAAAACATGGTAAAGTCCTCTGTAATCGTGCGTTCTTTCAAGGGCGACAACATCTCTCGGGTCGGAAACGACGCAAATAACGCTTCTGTCTCTCTTGTCGCTTGCACAAATAGAACAAACTTCGTTTTCTGTGAGATTTTTACACACTTTGCACTGATGAATTTTGTCGTGAGCGTTCACAATGGCGTCCGTAAGAGATTTTACATCTTTATCCTTGAGGGAAAGCACATAAAAAGCCAGTCTCTCGGCGGATTTTGTTCCTATTGACGGCATTTTGCGAAATTCTTCGACAAGCTTATCAAGCGCAGGAACATAATTAGCCATTAAAACATACCGTTCATACCGGGAATGTTAATTCCTCCGGTAATCTTTTCCATTTCTCTCTCTGCCGTTTCGTCGGCTTTTCTCATAGCCTCGTTGAGAGCGGCGATGAGCATATCTTCAAGCATTTCAACATCCTCGGGGTCAACAACCTCGGGCTTGATAGCAATTTTTTTAATTTCGTGCGAGCCGCTTACGGTAACATCAACCGCACCGCCGCCCGATGAAGCGGAATACTCGGCAACTGCAAGCTCCTCCTGGAGAGTCTGCATATTCTGCTGCATATCCTGAATTCTTTTCATCATATTGCCGCCTGCGGGCTGATTGGGTATTCTTGCTTTCATTTTTATATCTCCTTACTGTTCGATTATCTGTATATCAAGCTTTTTTGCACGCTCAAAAAGCGAGTCCAGCGGGCTCATATTTGATGTGCTTTCGGCTTTCTTTTCCGTCTGTTTCGGGCGGTCATCGGTAACAAGAGTAATTTTGAGCTCTTGACCCGTGACCTCTTTAATGGCGCTCAATACGATTTCGGAATGCTCTTTTTTCGTAATGAACTGCTGTAAAATCGGATTTGCGGGCTTAATGCACATAAATCCGTCTTTTATATATGCGGTCGAGTTGTTGAGAAAGCTCATAATCATCGGGTCTGATTTCTGCACAATGTCAAGAACATCCGACCATTTCATAAACGGCTTTGACTCATCGGAACCCGTGGGAGCGGGGGAAGCCGGCTTCGGAATTTCCGCCTGCTGTGAAACGGGGATTTCCGTTCGTACGGTTTCGTGTATTTCTGTTTTTTCTTCCTTGACGGCAGGTGTCTGCGTCTTGGCTTCCGTAATGCTTCTCGGCGCCGTAAACGGATTTTCCTTTACATTTTCGGAAGCGGATTTTACGGTTATATTGCCCGAATTTATTTTATTTTCAAGCTCCGAAATTCTGCGAAGCAATGCGGCGTTGTCACTCATAAGCTCAGGCGTGCAAAGCTTTATCATAACCATTTCGGCGGTTATTTTTTTGTTGTCGCCCTTTTTAAGCTCGAATATTGCATTGTTGAGCGTTTCCATAGCCGAGAGCACTGTGGCAAGTGTGAGCGACTGCGCCTGAGTTTTGATTTTTTCGGCTTCGGCGTCGGACGCCAATATTAAGTCCTTATATGTCGGAACCGTAAGCGTAATCATCATATTGCGAAAATGGGAGATAAGCTCCGAAAAGAGCCTTTCCATATCGCAGGAGTTTTCATATAATTTATTAAGCGTTTCAAGAGCTGCGGAACAGTCCCTGTCTCGCATAGCGTCAACAAGCGCATAAATGTGTTCCTTACCGGCAATTCCCGCAGCGTCGCTTGCAAGCTCCTCGGTAATCGTTTTGCCGTATGAAGCGCACCTGTCAAGCAGTGAAAGGGCGTCACGCATACCGCCGTCCGCAACTCTCGCTATAAGCATTGCGCCTTCGTCGGTAAGGTCGATTTTTTCCTGCTCGGCAACATATTTCAAACGCCTTGAAATATCCTCGGGGGAAATTCGTTTGAAATCAAACCTCTGGCAGCGTGAAAGTATTGTCGAGGGAAGCTTGTGCACCTCGGTCGTAGCAAGTATGAACTTAACATGCTCGGGAGGCTCTTCAAGAGTTTTGAGCAGGGCGTTAAACGCACCTGTTGAAAGCATATGAACCTCGTCAATGATATATACTCTGTATTTTACGGAGGAGGGCATATAATTTGTTTCCTCACGCAAATCACGGATATTGTCAACACCGTTGTTTGATGCGGCGTCGATTTCCACAACATCGACAACGGAGCCGTCGTCGATACCTCTGCATGAAGCACATTCGTTACAGGGGTTTCCGTTTACGGGATGCTCGCAGTTTACGGCCTTTGCAAGGATTTTGGCACAGGTGGTTTTACCCGTACCTCTTGAACCCGTAAAAAGGTAGGCATGAGAAACTCTTCCAGTGTCAACGGCATTCATCAGGGTTTCGGTTATATGCTCCTGACCGTAAACATCGGTAAAGACCTGCGGTCTCCATTTACGGTAAAGTACCTGATACATATTCTCACACCTTTGCAAAATAATAGCCTTAATTCGGTCATGCACCGTGCAGGCTTGACTGTATCGCACAGGCTGACCGCTTAATGCTGCTCGATTCCTCGCCTGACATGATTCACAGAGCTCTGTCGCACAGGACCAACACGGTACATGACCGAATTAAGGCATAATTATTATAATATAAAAACAGCTCAAATGCAATAGAAAAATAGAACATTATTATTGTTATTCGTAAAATTATTTGATATAATACTCTGTGAACGGATATTAAAACTGTATCAGAGGAAAACTTATGTTCAATATCATACCTCAACCGAATGAAATAATCATCAAAAGCGGCAGGCACGGTTTTTTCCTTACCGAGGAAACGACCATATCAAAAGTGCCTGTTATTATCGACGAATTCCGTGACTTTGTCCAAAAGGCGTTTGACATCAGGCTCCACCGTGAGGAAAAGGACGAAAACTGCATTATTCTTACACATTCGAATGAAATCGATGATGACGAGGGGTACAGGATTATCTGCGAGGACACGGTTATACAGATAATTGCAAGAACCGATTGCGGGCTTTATTACGGTCTGCAAACGCTCAAGCAAATTCTTTTGCAGAGCTTCGGAAAGGTTCCCGCACTTGAAATAAACGACAAGCCGATGTACAGATACAGGGGCTTTATGATAGACAGCGGCAGATACTGCCAGTCGGTTAAGGAAATCAAGAGATTTATCAACCTTATGGCTATGCACAAGCTCAATGTTTTTCATTGGCACTTAACTGAAGATCAAGGTTGGCGTATTGAAATAAAAAAATATCCCGAGCTTACGAGAAAGGGGCAGCGGCGCTCGCACACGAATTTCGGTTTTCACAGCTATGAGGGATATTACACGCAGGAACAGATTAAAGATATAGTAAAGTATTGCCACGACAGGTTTATAAAGGTAATTCCCGAGTTTGACATTCCGGGTCATACGGTGTCCGCCATTGCGTGCTATCCGTATTTAAGCTGCTTTGACAGGGAGTTGAGCGTTGCGACACATTGGGGCGTAAAGCACGATATTCTTTGTGCGGGCAAGGACAGTACATACGAATTTGTTTTCGGCGTACTTGACGAGCTTACGGAGCTTTTCCCCGATAAGATAATTCATATCGGCGGCGATGAGGCGGTTAAAATGCGTTGGAAGCTTTGTCCGAACTGTCAGGCACTGATGAAAAAAGAGGGAATAGAAAACGAGGATATTCTCCAAAACTATTTTATGTCGAGGGTAAACCGTTACCTCAACGGCAAGGGCTATACCTCGATGATGTGGAACTTTGAGTCCGAGGCTGGAACGGAGCGTTTGGACAGGAACATCGCTTGGAACGCCTGTTCGCTTGAAAGGAACAAAAACACCGTTTCGGAGGAATTGAAAGCAGGCAGACCCGTTGTAAATTCAAGTGCGTTTCCTTATTATTTCGATTTGCCGCACGGCACAAACAGCCTTAAAAAAGTGTATGAGTATTCTCCCGAAATAGAGGGAGGAAGTATTTGGGGCGTTGAAGCGGCACTTTGGACGGAATATGTAAAGACGAGAAACAAGGCGGATTACAATTTGTTCCCGAGGATTGCGGCGTTTTGCGAGACGGCATGGTCACAGCCCGAGGACAAGAGCTACGACAGGTTTATGAACTCGCTTTGGGAGTACTATGATTTTCTTAATATGTACAATGTCAGATATGCCACATTGAAGCAGGCAAACCCCTCAAAGCTCAGGGCTGACATTGAACGGTTGAAATTCAGCCGCAGAGTGTTCCATTGGCAGGGACTTCACAATTTAATCGACGATGCAAAGGTGCGAAAAATTGCCAAAAAATAAGGCAATATCACAATAAATAAATTAACAGGGGTGTTAGTTTTGGCAAAGTATGTATTGGCATTGGATCAGGGAACGACAAGCTCAAGGGCTATCCTGTTCGACAAGAACGGAAAAATCGTTCTCAAATCACAACACGAGTTTAATCAGATTTATCCGAAGCCCGGCTGGGTTGAGCACAATCCTATGGAAATACTCTTCTCGCAGTTTCAGGCTGTCACGGAGGTTCTCAGCGAAAGGCGGATTTATCCGTCTGACATCGCCGCTATCGGCATAACCAATCAGCGTGAGACCACCATTCTTTGGGATAAGGGCACGGGTAAACCTATTCATAACGCTATTGTATGGCAGTGCAGAAGAACTGCCGACATATGCGAGGAGCTTAAAAAGGACGAGGAGTTCTGCAAGTACATAAAGGACCATACGGGTCTTGTTGTTGATGCTTACTTCTCGGCGACAAAAATCAAATGGGTGCTTGACAATGTTCCGGGAGCAAGAATACTTGCGGATGCAGGTCAGCTTCTTTTCGGTACGGTTGAGTCGTGGCTTATCTGGAATCTTACCGCAGGTAAGGTGCATGTAACGGACTATTCAAACGCTTCAAGAACAATGCTTTTCGATGTGGATAAGCTTTGTTGGGATGAGCATATATGCGAAAAACTCGGCATACCGATGTCGATTTTACCGAAAGCGGTTCCGTCAAGTCAGGTTTACGGTCAGGTTGAACCGGGTATTCTCGGCTTTGAGGACCTTGTAGGCATTCCGATTGCAGGCGCTATCGGCGACCAGCCTGCCGCTTTGTTCGGTCAGGGCTGCTTTGAGGCGGGTCAGGCAAAGAACACATACGGTACGGGTTGCTTCCTGCTTATGAATACAGGCGAAAAGAGAGTAGAATCACATCATAACCTTGTCACGGGCGTAGCTTGGGGCATAGGCGATAAGGTTACATATGCCATAGAGGGCTCGGCATTCAATGCAGGCTCGGTTATTAAGTGGTTGAGGGATGATTTGCATATAATTGACCACGCCGCACGCTGCGACGAATTGGCTGAAAGCGTACCCGACGCAAACGGCATTTATTTTGTTCCCGCATTCACGGGACTCGGCGCTCCGTATTGGGATATGTACGCAAGGGGAACCATTGTCGGAATTACGAGGGGTATCAACCGTGCTCATATCTGCCGTTCGGTGCTTGAGGCTATCGCTTATCAGATGACGGATTTGCTTGAAGCTATGAAGCAGGATTCGGATATAAATCTTTATGAACTCCGTGTTGACGGAGGTGCGTCCGTTTCGGATGTAATGATGCAAATTCAGTCCGACCTCATCCGTACTCCCGTAAACAGACCCAAGATGGTTGAGACGACAGCTCTCGGCGCAGCTTATCTTGCAGGCCTTGCAGTCGGCTTCTGGAAGGACACCGAAGAGCTTTCAAAAATCCGTCAGGTAGATAAACTGTTTGAACCGAAAATGGAGGTTCAGAAGCGTGACGAATATTATCACGGCTGGCTTCGTGCGGTTGAGCGTTCAAGGGATTGGATAGAGCACTGATGTTCAGTGTTTAGCATAGATTTTTAATTACATAGAGGTGCAAAAATGGATTACGCAAAGGAATCTTTGAGACTCCACTACGAGTGGAAAGGAAAAATCGAGGTTAAAGCAAGAGCCAAGGCAAATGACAAGGACGCTCTTTCTTTGGCTTATACGCCGGGTGTTGCCCAGCCGTGTCTTGAAATCCAAAAGGACATTTCAAAGTCCTATGAGCTTACAAGGCGTTGGAACACGGTTGCGGTTGTTACGGACGGTACGGCGGTTCTCGGTCTCGGCGATATAGGACCCGAGGCGGGTAT
Source organism: uncultured Eubacteriales bacterium (assembly GCA_902491475.1). Classification (GTDB taxonomy): domain Bacteria; phylum Bacillota; class Clostridia; order Oscillospirales; family Acutalibacteraceae; genus Fimenecus. The sequence continues at coordinate 114,354 of CABUHY010000001.1, read as the reverse complement.
GCCCGTTATGGAGGGTAAATGCGTACTTTTCAAGGAGTTCGGCGATGTCGATGCGATTCCGCTTTGCGTGCGTTCAAAGGATGTTGATGAAATCGTAAATTGCATTTCGCTTCTTGCAGGCTCATTCGGCGGTATTAACCTTGAGGATATTGCCGCTCCGAGGTGCTTTGAAATCGAAAGAAAGCTTAAAGAAAAGACCGATATTCCGATTTTCCACGACGATCAGCACGGTACGGCAGTCGTTGTTGCGGCGGCTGTAATCAATGCATTGCGTGTCGTTGACAAGAAAATAGGGGATTGTACCGCAGTATTTTCGGGTGCGGGTGCGGCAGGTATTGCTATCGCAAAGCTTCTTATTTCGCAGGGAATAAAGAGCGTTATTATGTGCGACAGCAAGGGAATTATCTGCAAGGGCGACGAAAAGCTCAACGATGCCAAAAAGGCAATCGCCGAGTTTACCAACCCAGAGAGAAAAACGGGCACGCTCGCTGACGCAATGCAGGGTGCCGATATATTTATCGGTGTTTCCGCTCCCGGAATTGTAAGCGAAGAAATGGTAAAATCAATGGCTGACAAGCCTATCGTTCTTGCAATGTCAAACCCTGTTCCCGAAATTATGCCCGACCTTGCAAAGAAAGCAGGTGCGGCGGTTGTCGGAACGGGCAGAAGCGATTTCCCGAACCAGATAAACAATGTGCTTGCATTCCCCGGAATTTTCAGAGGTACACTCGATTGCAGAGCGAGCGACATAAACGAGGAAATGAAAATTGCGGCGGCAAGGGCTATTGCCTCCTTGGTTTCGGACGACGAACTCAACGCCGATTATATTTTGCCAAAGGCTTTTGACGAAAGAATAGGAAAAACCGTTGCAAAGGCGGTTATGGACGCCGCAAGAGCTTCGGGTGTTGCAAGAATCTAAGGGAAGTGTTATAATATGTCTCACGAACACAATCATTCTCATAATTCGCCCGAGGAGAGCCTTGCGTTGCTCGGATATATGGTTGAACACAACAGACACCACGCCGAGGAATTGCGGGAAATTGCAAACGGCTTGCCGAGCGAGGTTTCCGCTTTGATTTCACAGGCGCTGTGCGACCTTGAAAAGGGAAATGCAAAGCTTGAAGAGGCGTACAAAAAGGCAAAGGGTGAATAATTATGTGCCTTTCAACAATAATTTCCACGGAAAACAATCAAAGAAAGGAAATTGCCAAAAATGTGGCTGCCGTAAGGGTTGACGGCAATAAAATAACCGTTACCGACATTATGGGAGTCAAAACTGTCATTGACGGCGAAATCGACCGAATTGACCTTATGGAAAATTTCATTTTTTTGAAAAATAAAACAGCTTAAAAATAAAAAGGAGATATAAAAATGGCTTGTTTTGCAGTACCTGTTGCCGAGGCTGTTATCGCTACGGCTACAAAAAAAGTAATTGAAAAGAAAGAGGAGACAAAGGCTTCGGAAACTGCCGTTTCGACAATAGAAAACAAAACGGCTCATAAAATTCCGTTTTCAAGAAAGCTCGGTTGGCTTACAAAGCTTCTTTGGGGCGGCTCAATCCTTCTTGCTTTCGAGCATCTCTGGCACGGCGAGATTGTTCCTTATTTCCCGTTCCTGACGGCGATGAGCAATCCCGAGGACACGGCGGAAATGCTTCACGAGATAGCGACGGTCGGCGTTACAATGGCTTTGCTTGTAACTGCGGTTTGGTGCATAATGCTTGTTGTTTCCGCAATCGTTGAGAAGAAAGCGGAAAAGACCGCACAGGAAAAAATATCAGAATAAAAGGAAAAATATATGACTCTTTTACTCACGGTTTTTGCTGCGGCTGTGTGTACCGCCGTTTGGTATAAAAATGCCGAGAAAAACGAGCTTCGCATTGATGTACTCTGCTGGATGTATTGGGGCGCTTCGATTATGTGGTTCGTGGACGCAATTTTTGAATATGCGGAATTAGGAAGCGATTTCTTCACTCCGGATATTTCGGATATGTTAAACGACACTTATCTCGGTCTTTCGGTAATTGCTCTCGGTCTTGTTATTTGGACCGTCGTGCTTTTAATCAAGGACCCCAAGGGCGTTGTCAAAGCAAAGTTTTTCAAAAAATAAAAAAATTAAAAGACCTGATTTATCAGGTCTTTTTTTATGCGGAAAAATACCCTCAGCCAAGGCTTGAGGGTAGCTTATTATTTATAATCTCTGCCCGTAAGATAGTACCAGGCGGCAACATATTTGTCCGAAGAGCGGGGGCGCTTCGACGACAAAAGATAGTATGTCGAGTCCTCGTCGATAATAACAAGGTTTTGCGTTGCGGCGTTCTGTACACGCTTGAGCTTATCAAGATGAAGCACGATTGTTTTATCCTCGCAGACAAGCTCAAAACGGTCTTTATAAAGATTGATTGTCGCGTGTTCCGAAACAGTGTGCGGTTCGTTGTTTACAACGGTTGAAACCGTCTGTTCCTTTTCGGAAAGGATTATACCGTCGTCGGAGGAGAGGAGAATGTTCTTCCATTCCTTTCTCTGCCACTTATCCCAATCAAGAACATTGTCAAAAATGACCTCGTTCTTATCGCTGTGCCAAAAAGCGTCCTCGCCCTGCGTAAGGGTGTAGCCGCATTTGCACGACAATACATCGCCCTCTGAATGAAGCGTGTCAACCTTGTGGCACTTGGGGCACACATAGAGAAGTCTCTCGGCAAATTCGGCAAGCTTTTCGCCCGAATATACCTGAGGATTTTTCCTCTGTTCTTCATAGGCGTTTACATAGATGTCACGCCTTATAATTTCGTTGATTTCGTCAACTGAATACTTGCTCAATTCTTCTGCGCTGTACTCGTGAACTACTTTGCCGTGAACAGGGCCGTCTCTGCCGATGTCAGCCCATCTCGGCTTACGAAGGTATCCGCCGACGGTTCTGAATGTAATGAGCGCAACGCCCGAGTCTTTGACAAGCTTACCCGTGTTGGGGGAGACAAAGCCCGTTTCGCCGTTGGTTGTGACCATACCCTCGGCGTGAAGTCCGACGGGAATACCCGCCCTGACATTTTCGAGAATTTCCTCGACAAGCATATCCGAAGATTTGTTTCTCTCTTTAACTATAACGCCCTCAAGAGTGCCGAGCAGGAATTTTGTAATGGGACTTACTCTTAAAAGGAAATCGGCGGCAACATATCTGATATATCTGTTAAGCGCAATCATCTGATAGCCGGGGTCGAAAATATCGGTGTGATTTCCTATAATAATAAATGTTTTGCTTTGCGGTTTATACGGCTCTACGGATGCGTGGAGCTTTTTCATAAGCTTCGGAGCTACGAATGTAAGCATAATTCTGATAAATGCCTTTGCTGCGCCGTAGTACCGTCTTATTCTTCTTTTGCTTTTGGGTTTATCCATTCTGTTCTGCTTCCTCTTCAAGTGTGTGATATGCTACCTTGCCGACGAGAGTCTTGGGCAAAGCGTCTCTGAATTCAATTTCCTTGGGCCATTCATATCTGTCAAGATAAGGCTTGCAGAAGTCCTTGATTCTTTCTTTTTCGCCTGCGGTTGCGGGCACGCCCTCGTTGAGGACAATATATGCTCTGATTTTCTGCATCTTATACGGGTCTTTAACGCCGATAACGCAGCAGTAGTTTACATCGGGGCACTTGTCGATAACATCTTCGATTCGTGACGGATAAACATTGTAGCCGCTTGTGACAATCATACGCTTAATTCTCTGCTTGAAGTAAACAAAGCCCTCGTCGTCCATATAGCCCATATCGCCCGTGAAGAGCCATTTTGTGCCGTTTTCGTCATATTTAAGGGTTTCGTTTGTCTCTTCCTCATTTTTGAGGTAGCCGAGCATAAGTGTGGGACCCGTAAGGATGATTTCGCCGTCCTTACCGAGGGGCATTTCGTTAAATGTACCGGGCTCGACAATCTTATACTGCGTATCACGCAAGGGGAGACCGATACTGCCGGGTTTTGCACGGTCAAACGGAGTTACACAGCTTGCGGTAACACATTCCGTAAGTCCGTAGCCCTCTCTTATCTGAATGTCCGCATTGTGGTCTCTCAGGAATTTGTCGGCTTTCTTTTTAAGCTCGGGGCTCAAAGCGTCGCCGCCCGAGAACACGCCTACAAGGAATGAGAGGTCCTGACCGTTGAAGCGGTCTGTCTCAAACAGCGCCTGATAGAGCGTGGGAACGCCTGCGATAAAGTTAGGCTTTTTCTTCAAAACCGTTTTAGCGTAGGAGTCGGTGTTGAACTGCGGCATAAGTATGCAGCGTGCGCCGTTTATAAGGATTGTATGTATACCGATACCGAGACCGAAGCCGTGGAAAATCGGCATAACGGAGAGGAATGAACATTTATCGTTGAGGTTTACGCCGCAGATTTCCGCAATCTGCATACCGAGAGCGTTGAAGTTCATATCGGAAAGCATAATACCTTTCTGCTTTCCGCTTGTGCCGCCGCTGTAAAGGATAAGAGCGGTTTCGTTTTCTCTGTATTCAACAGGGGGAAGGGTAATACCTTTACCCGATTTTACAAGGTCTGTCCAAAGGAAGTCGCCCTTTCTGTCGGGGTACTTCATATTTTTTGAGTTCTTTGCAACGCAGTATATCATACCGAGAGGAAGTGAAAGTTCATCCTGAATTCTCGCAACGATAATTCTCGCATTTGTCTTTGACTCGTCAACAGCCGCCTTGACCTTTTCATAGAACATATCCATGGTAAGAATCATTTTGCTTTCTGAAAAGTCAAGGTAAAAAGTAATGTTTTTCTGCGCCGAAAGGGGATGCACCATATTTGCCACAGCGCCTATTCTGTTAAGTGCGTAAAGGCAAATGATTCCCTGCGGAGTGTTGGGCATACAAATTGTAACCTTGTCGCCTCGTTTGATACCGTGCTTTATAAAGCCTCTTGCCGCGTCCTCAATGTGCTTTACAAACTGGGTATATGTAGTGAGCTTGCCCTGAAAGTCATACGCAATGGCTTTCGGATAAGTGTTCTTAGCCATTTCAACGGCGCCGAACATTGTGGTTTCGGGATAAGGGTGTACCTGGGGGATGGGATCAAGTTGATTTCTGTCCATTTCTTCTCCTCAATTTCTGTTTAATTATCAAATAATATTATAGTCAATTTAGTGACCGTTTGCAATATTAAAACATTAAATTATGAACTGAGTATAAATAAACAAAAAAAAGAGGCAGTTTTTCTGCCTCTTTTTAGAAAAATCTGTTATATTACGAGTCGATAGTGGAAATGCCCATCGTTATTTCTTCGAGAACATCGAGCAGAACCTTTACCGTATCAAGCGAAGTAAAGGTCGTAATGCCGTTTTCAACGGCGCAGTTTCTTATTGCAACGCCGTCCTCATAGTGAACGCCCGAAAGTATAGCCCTCGTGTTGATAACATAGCTGACATATCCCGCTCTTATAGCCTCGAGGATTTCCGTGCTGCCCTCGCTCAATTTCCTGCGGACTCTTGTCCTGATGCCGTGAGCTTTTAAGAAATCCGCCGTACCTACGGTAGCCTCAATATTAAAGCCCATATCATAGAAGCGTTTAACGAGCGGCAAAGCCTCTTCCTTGTCTTCGTCGGCAAGGGTTACGATAACCGTACCGTAATTCTGAAGTTTAAGTCCCGAAGCGATAAGCGACTTATACATGGCTCTGTGAAGCTTGTCGTCGTAGCCGATAGCCTCGCCCGTGGATTTCATTTCGGGGGAAAGATATGCGTCCATACCGCGGAGCTTTGAGAACGAAAAGGCGGGGGATTTGACATACCAACGCTTTTTCTCATCGGGATAGAGCTTGAAAATACCCTGTTCCTTTAAGCTTACGCCGAGAATTGCATATGTTGCAATGTCCGCAAGCGAATAGCCCGTGGATTTTGAAAGGAACGGAACTGTTCTTGACGAACGGGGATTTACTTCGATTATATACACATTTTCGTTTTCGTCAACGATAAACTGAATGTTGTAAAGACCTACAATGCCTATTCCGAGTCCCAGCTTCTTTGCATAGTCGAGAATTGTGCCCTTGACCTTGTTCGATACGCTGAAGGTCGGATAAACGCTCATAGAGTCGCCCGAATGAACGCCCGTTCTTTCGACAAGCTCCATAATTCCGGGTACAAATACATCCCGTCCGTCGCAGATTGCGTCAACCTCGAGCTCCTTGCCCTTGATATACTTGTCAACCAATACGGGCTTGTCCTCGTCAATTTCAACAGCCGTTTTGAGGTAATGGCGGAGGTCCGCTTCCTTGGCAACTATCTGCATTGCTCTGCCGCCGAGAACGAACGACGGGCGCACAAGTACGGGATAACCGATTTCCTCTGCGGCACGGATACCGTCCTCGATATTTGTAACGGCACAGCCCTTGGGTTGGGGGATACCGAGCTCAACAAGCAGCTTTTCAAACGAATCCCTGTTTTCAGCCTTTTCTATTGCGGCGCAGTCCGTTCCGATAAGCTTAACGCCGTATTCGTTGAGCGGTTCGGCAAGGTTTACGGCAGTCTGACCGCCGAGGGAAACAACAACACCGTCGGCATTTTCAAGGGTTATGATGTTCATTACATCCTCAACGCACAAAGGCTCGAAATAGAGCTTGTCGGAGGTTGTGTAGTCGGTTGAAACAGTTTCGGGGTTATTGTTTATGATAATAGCCTCGTAACCGGCTTCTTTGATGGTTTTGACGGCGTGCACGGTCGAGTAGTCAAACTCGACGCCCTGACCGATACGGATGGGACCCGAGCCGAGCACGATTATCTTTTTGCGGTCCGATACAACAGACTCGTTTTCTTCCTCGTATGTCGAGTAGAAATAGGGTACATAGCTCTTAAATTCGGAAGCGCAGGTGTCAATCATCTTATAGGTCGGCATTATGCCGTGTTCCTTACGCAATTCAAATATTTCTCTCGGAGTCTTGCCCCAAAGATAGGCGATTTCAATATCGGAAAAGCCGTTTTTCTTTGCGTATTTAAGATATTCGGCACTGTCCTTGTTTGCTTTCAATTCTCTTTCGATTTCAACAATGTTTCTGAGCTTCTGCAGGAACAAAAGGTCAATTTTGGTAAGCGAGTTTAATTCGTCAACCGATATATTTCTCCTCAAAAGTTCCGCCAGTGCGAAAATCCTGTCGTCCGTACCGATTTTGATGTATTCGCACAGCTCTTCGGTGGAGGTTTCGTCAAATTTTGCTATGTGGAGATGATAAGCGCCGATTTCAAGCGAACGGACGGCTTTTAACAGGCTTTCCTCAATGGTTCTGCCGACACTCATAACTTCGCCCGTGGCTTTCATCTGCGTACTCAAGGAATTGTTTGCGTCCGCAAATTTGTCAAACGGGAAACGGGGCATTTTTGTGACAACATAGTCAAGTGTCGGCTCAAAAGATGCGAGCGTGTTTGCAAGATGAATTTCGTCAAGGCGCAAGCCGACGCTTATTTTTGCCGAAACCCTTGCAATCGGATAACCGCTTGCCTTTGAAGCGAGTGCCGAGGAACGGGAAACCCTCGGGTTTACCTCGATAAGATAATATTGGAACGATTTCGGGTCAAGTGCAAACTGAACATTACAGCCGCCCTTGATTTTCAATGCTCTGATTATTTTAAGCGCACTGTCACGGAGCATATGGTATTCCTTGTTCGTAAGCGTCTGCGAGGGGCAAACTACAATCGAGTCGCCTGTATGTATGCCGACGGGGTCGATATTTTCCATATTACAAACCGTGATTGCGGTGTCCGCAGAGTCTCGGATTACCTCATATTCGATTTCCTTATATCCCTTGACGCTCTTTTCGATAAGAACCTGATGAACAGGGGAAAGGGTGAGCGCATTTTTGATAAGCTCCGCAAATTCCTCTTTGTTTTCGGCAAAGCCGCCGCCCGTTCCGCCGAGAGTAAAGGCAGGTCTCAAAACAACGGGGTAACCGATTTCTTCCGCAACCCTGAAGCCCTCTTCTTCGGTGTTTGCGATTTCCGACGGAAGTATGGGTTCGCCTATATCAACGCAAAGCTCCTTGAAAAGCTCTCTGTCCTCGGCTCTTTTAATGCTTTCGCTCTTTGTGCCGAGCAGTTCTACATTGCACTCACGAAGCACGCCTTTTTCTTCAAGCTGCATGGCGAGATTAAGACCCGTCTGACCGCCGATGCCGGGTAAAATGGCGTCGGGGCGCTCCTTGCGGACGATTTTTGCAATGTATTCGAGGGTCAGCGGCTCCATATAGACCTTGTCCGCGATTGCGGGGTCGGTCATAATTGTAGCGGGGTTTGAGTTGCAAAGGATAACCTCATAGCCCTCTTCTTTAAGCGCTAGGCAAGCCTGCGTGCCCGCATAGTCAAACTCTGCCGCCTGTCCTATAACGATAGGACCCGAGCCGATTACAAGAATTTTGTTTATATCTTTTCTCTTAGGCATTTCGGCTTTCCTCCATTAAATCTATAAATCTGTCAAACAGGTATGCGCTGTCCTGCGGACCGGGTGCGCTTTCGGGGTGGTATTGCACGCCGAATACCTTGTCCTTTTTGCACTCAACGCCCTCAACGGTGTTGTCGAGAAGATTGATGTGCGTTACGGTAAGTTCGGTATCCTTTACGCTGTCGGTTTCAACGGCGTAGGAATGGTTCTGCGAGGTTATTTCCACTCTGTCGGTCAAAAGATTTCTTACGGGGTGGTTACCGCCTCTGTGACCGAATTTGAGCTTGTATGTTTTTGCGCCGTAGGCGAGGGAAATTATCTGATGACCGAGGCATATGCCGAATATCGGGCAGAAGCCGCGCAGATTTTTAATTGTGTTAATGACCTCGGGGACATCCGTGGGGTCTCCGGGACCGTTTGAAATAAATACACCGTCGGGCGCAAGTGCTTTAATTGTTTCGCTGTCGGTGTTGTACGGTACAACGGTTACGCTGCAGCCGACTCTGTTAAGCTCTCTTACGATATTCTGCTTCATTCCGCAGTCTATCGCCACAATGTGAAATCTTGCGTTTTCGACATTGTACGGCGTAATCTTTTTTCTGCTGACACGGCTTACCGCGTCGTGCGGCATATTTGTATCGGCGAGGATTTTCAAACCGTCCTCAACCGATGTGTCAGCTGAGGTAAGAAGCGCTTTGCAGCTTCCGAAGTTTCTGATTTCACGGGTAAGCTTCCTTGTATCGATTTGAGAAATGCCCGCTATGCCGTATCTTAACATAACATTTTCAAGCGTAGCCGTGCTTCTGAAGTTGGACGGCTCGGGGTTATATTCTCTGACAATCAAGGCGCTGACGGTGGGCGTTTCGGTTTCATAGTCGTCGTCAGCCATACCGTAGTTTCCGATAAGCGGATATGTAAACACAACGCCCTGGTCGGTATATGACGGGTCGGAAAGTATTTCCTGATAACCTACCATTGAGGTGTTGAAAACGATTTCAACAACCCTGTCGCTCTTGTCTGCAAAGCCCACTCCGAGATATTGCGAACCGTTTTCCAAAATAATTTTTCTGTCGGGCTTCTGAATCATTATTTGCTCCTCCTGTTTTCGAGAGCCGCGCCGACAAATCCTTCAAACAACGGATGAGGTTTGTTGGGTCTTGACTTGAATTCGGGATGATACTGTACGCCGATATAGAAAGGTCTGTCGGTAAGCTCAACCGTTTCAACAAGTTTGCCGTCGGGCGAAAGACCGCTGAGAGTAAGACCCGCAGATGTCAAAACCTCTCTGTATTCGTTGTTGAATTCGTATCTGTGGCGATGGCGCTCCGATATTTCATTCGTTTTGTAACATCTTTCCATGGTTGTGCCGGGTTGAATGTCACAGGGGTACGCTCCGAGGCGGAGAGTGCCGCCCTTATCTATATCATCGCTCTGTCCGGGCATAAAGTCAATAACTTTATTTTTGCAAAGCTCGTCAAATTCGCCCGAATGTGCGTCGGCAATGCCTGCAACATGGCGTGCATATTCGATTACTGCGATTTGCATACCCAGGCAAATGCCGAAATACGGGATATGGTTTTCTCGTGCATACTGTGCAGCAAGTATCATACCCTCAATACCTCTTGAACCGAAGCCGCCGGGCACTATAATGCCGTCAAGTCCGCCGAGAACTTCGTTTGCGGTTTCTTTGGTAATGGTTTCGGAGTCAATCCAATGTATATTTACATGTGAGTTGTGCGTGTAGCCTGCGTGCCTCAAAGCTTCGGCAACGGAGAGATATGCGTCATGCAGCTGAACATATTTTCCGACAAGGCCGATTTCAACATCCTCATGTCTTGCCTTTATACGCTCAACCATATTCGTCCATTCCGTAAGGTCTGCTTCGGGTGCGTCGATATTGAGCTCTCTGCACACAACGCTTGAAAAGTTTGATTTTTCGAGCATAAGCGGAGCTTCGTAAAGGCAGGGGAGAGTTATGTTTTCTATAACGCAGTCGGGCTTTACATTGCAGAACAGCGATATTTTCTGGAAAATCGATTTTTCGAGCGGTTCGTCGCAGCGAAGAACGATTATATTCGGGTTAATTCCCATTCCCTGCAATTCTTTTACGGAGTGCTGTGTGGGCTTCGATTTGTGTTCGTCCGAGCCGCTGAGGAACGGAACAAGGGTAACATGAATGAAAAGGCTGTTTTCTCTGCCGACTTCAAGTGAAATCTGTCTTACCGCCTCAAGGAACGGCTGGCTTTCAATGTCGCCGATTGTGCCGCCGATTTCAGTAATTACAACATCTGCGCCCGTCTTTTTGCCTACCGAATAAACAAATTCTTTGATTTCGTTGGTAACATGAGGGATAACCTGTACGGTCGAGCCGAGATATTCTCCTCTGCGCTCCTTGTTGAGGACATTCCAATATACCTTGCCTGTTGTGAGGTTTGAGTATTTATTCAAATCCTCGTCGATAAATCTTTCATAATGTCCGAGGTCAAGGTCGGTTTCCGCACCGTCCTCCGTGACATAAACCTCGCCGTGCTGATAGGGGCTCATCGTGCCCGGGTCAACATTGATATAGGGGTCAAGCTTCTGCGAGGCTACTTTCAAGCCTCTCGATTTCAAAAGTCTGCCGAGAGATGCGGCTGTAATTCCTTTTCCGAGTCCCGATACAACGCCGCCTGTCACAAAAATGTACTTTGTCATAATTTTCTTCCTAACCTTTCTTTATTTTTTGCTTTCGCTGATTTTACTTTCAAATCTTGATTTTTCGGAATGAGAGGACGGGCGGACGGGGTATTTGCCGTCAAAGCATGCTGTGCAGAAGCCTGAGTCCTTTCCCGTAAGAAGTCTTACATCCTCCATTCGCAGGTAACCGAGCGAGGTAACGCCGATTATCCTTGCTATTTCGTCAACCGAGTGCTTGTTTGCGATAAGCCCCTTTGCGTTGTCAATATCCGTTCCGTAGTAGCAGGCGGAGACAAACGGCGGAGCGCTTATTCGCATATGTATTTCTTTGGCTCCCGCTTCCCACAGCAGATCGACAATGCGTCGGCTTGTTGTGCCTCTGACTATGGAGTCGTCAACGAGAACTATTTTTTTGCCTTTTACGATTTCTTTAATAGGATTTAATTTTATATTTACGCCCTTTTCTCTCGAACTCTGTTCGGGTGCGATAAAGGTTCGTCCGATATACTTGTTTTTGGTAAAGCCGATATTATACGGAATTCTCGATTCGGCGGAATAACCGAGCGCCGCTTCAAGTCCCGAATCGGGCACGCCGATTACAATATCCGCGTCAACGGGATATGCCTTTGCAAGAAACCGTCCCGCCTGCTGACGGGCAAGCGACACGCTCACGCCGTCAATGACCGAGTCGGGGCGTGCAAAATAAATGTATTCAAACACACAAAGACTTCTCGGCGTTAAATTGCAGTGTGATGTGTCAAAACGGATTTTGCCGTTTTCGACGATAGCAATTTCACCGGGAAGTAAATCTCTGATATGTTTTGCGTTTACCGCATCGAGAGCACAGCTTTCGGAAGCGAAAACTATTGAGCCGTCCTGCATTTCGCCGTAGCATAAGGGACGGAAGCCGTTGGGGTCTCTGACTGCTATGAGCTTTGAGGGCGACGAGATAACAAGGGAATATGCACCCTTGATAATGTCCATTGCCGAGGCTACCGCCTGTTCTATCGAACCGCATTGAAGCCTTTGCTGAACTATGATATACGCTATAACCTCCGTGTCGGTGGTCGTGTGGAAAATCGCTCCCTTTTCTTCAAGCATTTCCCTCAATTCAAAGGAGTTTGTGAGGTTGCCGTTGTGGGAGAGCGCCATTTTGCCCTTGTTGTGATTAACTACAATAGGCTGAATGTTCTCTGCGCTGTCGCTGCCCGTTGTGGCGTAACGGACATGACCGACGGCTATATTGCCTTGCCCGAGAGAGTCTAAATCCTCCTGAGAAAAGGCGTCGGAAACCAAGCCGAGGGATTTTTTTACGGAAAACACGCCGTCGTCGTTTACGACGATTCCCGCGCTTTCCTGACCTCGGTGCTGTAAAGCGTAAAGTCCGTAATAGGTTGTCCTTGCGACGTCCGACATAACGGGGGAGTAAACTCCGAAAACGCCGCATTCTTCGTGAATGGTGTTAAACATATAAAACCGCTTTCTATACCGCAATTTCGGACCCCCGTAAAAATACGGGAATCCGAAATGTTTTTCATTTATTTATTTTAGTTTATTTTACGCCGAAAAGCAAGTCTCCGTATGAAGGATAAGGCCAAAATTCTTTGGCGGTGATTGTTTCAGCCTCGTCGCAAAGCGCACGGACATCATCCATTTTCGGAATGAGCTCGTCACGGATAGCACATGATTCTTTTCCGATATCCGTATAATCCGAAAGCGAAGCAAGGATTTTTTCAAGCTCAGCGGTCTTAACGGAAATACCGTCGTTGAGGGTCGAGAGTTTTTTAGCTACGCCGATTTCATACGAGCAGGGGATTGACGCGTCGGCAAGCTTCTTGTTTTTGATTGCCTTTGCAAGCTCTGCGGTGTAGTTTGCGATTGCGGGAGAAATCTCGGTCTTTGACATTTCAATCATTGTCGATGCCTCAATCGAAACTGCCTTGCAGTAGTTTTCAAGCATAATTTCGTATCTTGAATTAAGCTCCGGAACCGTGAAGACCTTGTGCGATGTCAGCATATCGACATTTTTCTTGTCAAGCAGATGCGGCATTGCATCGGGCGTGGTTCTGAGGTTCAAGAGACCTCTCTTTTCGGTAGCTTCTTTAATCCAAGCGTCGTCGTAGCCGTTTCCGTTGAAGATAATGCGCTTGTGGTCTTTTATCGTCTTGCGAATCATATCATGAAGCTTTTCTTCAAAGTTATCTGCGTTTTCAAGTCTGTCCGCATAAATTTTAAGACTTTCGGCAACTGCACTATTGAGCATTATGTTAGCGCAAGCTATGCTGTTTGAAGAGCCGAGCATACGGAACTCGAATTTGTTGCCCGTGAATGCGAAAGGCGATGTACGGTTACGGTCGGTTGTATCTCTGTTGAATTTCGGAAGAACATCAACTCCGAGCTTCATTTTTGTTTTCTTTGTGCCCTCATAAGGCGTGTCGTTTTCAATAGCTTCGAGAACGCCGTTTAATTCGTCGCCGAGGAACATTGAAATAACGGCGGGGGGAGCTTCGTTAGCGCCGAGACGATGGTCGTTGCCCGCAGTCGCAACGGAAAGTCTTAAAAGGTCCTGATAATCGTCAACCGCTTTTATAACCGCACAAAGGAAGAGGAGGAACTGTGCGTTCTCATACGGGGTGTCTCCGGGAGAGAGGAGGTTTACGCCCGTATCGGTTGAAATTGACCAGTTGTTGTGCTTGCCGCTTCCGTTTACGCCCGCAAACGGTTTTTCGTGAAGCAGGCAAACAAGTCCGTGCTTTGCGGCAACCTTCTGCATAATTTCCATTGTAATCTGGTTGTGGTCGGTTGCAATGTTTGTTGTCGAATATATGGGAGCCAACTCGTGCTGTGCGGGTGCAACCTCGTTGTGCTCTGTTTTTGCGAGAATGCCGAGTTTCCAGAGCTCGTCGTTAAGGTCCTCCATAAATTCCGCAACCTTGGGCTTGATAACGCCGAAGTAGTGGTCGTCTAATTCCTGACCTTTCGGAGGCTTTGCACCGAAGAGTGTTCTGCCGGTAAAGCGGAGGTCGGGGCGCTTGTCATACATTTCTTTTGTAATAAGGAAGTATTCCTGCTCGGGACCTACGGAAGTTCTGACGCACTTTACATCGTCGTGACCGAAAAGCTTGAGTATTCTCAACGCCTGAACATTGAGCGCTTCCATTGACCTCAAAAGAGGAGTTTTCTTGTCAAGCGCTTCGCCGCCGTATGAGCAGAAAGCAGTCGGAATGCAGAGCGTTTTGCCCTTAATAAAAGCATATGAAGTCGGGTCCCAAGCGGTATAGCCTCTTGCCTCGAATGTTGCTCTCAAGCCGCCCGAGGGGAAAGACGACGCGTCGGGCTCGCCTTTAATAAGCTCTTTACCCGAGAATTCCATAATAACTCCGCCGTCGGGAGAGGGGGAGATAAAGCTGTCATGCTTTTCAGCCGTAATACCCGTCAAAGGCTGGAACCAGTGTGTATAATGGGTTGCTCCGTTGGCAACCGCCCAATCTTTCATAGCCGTTGCAACGGCATTAGCTACCGTAATGTCAAGCTGTGCGCCTTCGTCAATAGTCTTTTTAAGAGATGTGTAAACATCGGCGGAGAGATTTGCTTTCATCACTCTGTCGTCAAAGACCTTGCATCCAAAATATTCGGGTACGGTTTTCATAAAAATTCCTCTTTTCTGATAAAAATAAAGGCAACTGCGCCGCAGAAACTTGCTTGGGCGCCGTTGCCTTTGTCTTGTGTGGTAAAAATAGAGATAGGGCGTCTTCAAGCCCTAAGACTTAAAGACGCCCTTGTCTTTATGCAAGAAATTATACTACCGCATAAAAGCGTTGTCAAGAATTATTTTTCATTTTTTTACAAATTTTTCGCAAGCGATACGGTACCTGCTCCGTAGCTGTAAATTTCGTGAAAACCGCACTTTGTATAAAACCCGTAAGCACCCGAATTTCTGCTTATTCCGCAAACGGAAAGGGTGGTGTGTCCGTTTTCTTTTAAGTGTCTGCAAAGTGTGTCGATAAGCTGCGTTCCGAAGCCCGAGTGTTGAAATTCGGGTAAAATGTCGATATGCAGATGTACGGAGTTTCTCTTAATTTTCTTTAACTGATAAGTATACATCAATAAAACTGCGGCTGACGGCAGATGAGTTTTCAAAAGGCGTTTGAGGTAAATTTCCCTGTTCATTTTAACAAACTTTTCAAAATCGGCGCTGCAAAGTATGTAGCCGACCGCTTTGCCGTCACCGCCGTCAATAACAAATATGTTTTCGGGTTCCTGCTCGGTAAAATAATCGTTGTAGATTATCGGAACACATTCAAGCATTTTTTTACTTTTTTTGAAAGACGCGTCGGCTGTATCAATACAGACTTTTCTGACATTTTCTCTGTCTGATTGAGTGTATTTTCTGATAAATGCCTTTTCCATTCCGTTACCCCTTAAACTCTGTCTGTGAACCATTATATAAGTTTTGGTGCGCTCTTGTCAATCAAGCGAAAATTTGATATGATACAGACATATATTTGAAAGGGTGATTATATGTCGGTAAAGGTACCAATCAACTGTTTCTTTCAGGGCTGTTATAATCCCGAATTTGAAAGGGAAATCGAAAGATGCAAGAACATATGCTATGAGTATAATAAAATAAATCCGAACAACAGGGAAGAGCTTAACGGTATATTGAAAGGGCTGCTCGGCAGATGCTTTGACGACACAATAATCGTTCCTCCGTTCTGGTGCGATTACGGCGACCATATCACGGTCGGTAAGAGCTTTTATGCCAATCATAATATGATAATTCAGGACGGCGGCGAAGTGAGTTTCGGCGACAATGTTTTTATCGGTCCCAACTGCTGTTTTACTACTGCCGAACACGCTCTTGACCCCGAAATGAGAAAAGCGGGCGTTGAAATCGCAAAGCCGATTAAAATCGGTAACAATGTATGGATAGGCGCAGGTTCAACCGTATTGGCTGGCGTGACAATAGGCGATAATTCGGTAATCGGTGCGGGAAGCGTTGTCAAAAAGGACATTCCCGAAAACTCGGTTGCGGTCGGCGTGCCGTGCAGGGTTACAAGGGAAATCACGGAAGCCGACAGGCATACATATCCGTATTTTGATGAGCTTTAATATTCAAACAAAACGGCGTCCGCTGTCGGTTCAACGGGCGCCGTTTTTGTCTTCATTGTTGTTATATAAAGTGAGTCCAAAGGTGTTCTTCCTGTTCGGGTAAGCCGTATTTTTCTTTTCCGAGCGCAATGCTTTTGATAAGGAAAGACATATTCCTTGCAAGTGTCCGCATTGTCTGTTTGCCCTCTTCGTCAAGCTCCGCCTCGCCGGGCTTTCTGCCGTGAATACAGTTCCAATACTGACTTGAAGCAACTGGCATATTTGAAATGGTAAAGTATTTGTTGAGCTCGTCAAAGGTTGCCGAGCAGCCGCCGCGCCTTGCACACACAACGCTCGCTCCGACCTTCATACTCTTGTCAAACGGAGTGCTGTAAAAAAGTCGGTCAAGACAGGCGATCAGCGTTGCATTTGCCGAGGCGTAATATACAGGGCTTGCAACAACAAGTCCGTCCGCCTCTTCAAAAACAGGCGCCAACTCGTTCACAATATCGTCGATAGCGCATTTTCCCGTTTTCATACAGCTGAAGCAGGCGACACAGCCCCGTATATCCTTGTTTCCAACCTGTACGGTGACTGTTTCGATACCGTTTTCGGCAAAAACCTTTTCCATCTCTCTGACGGCGATTGAAGTGTTTCCGTTCTTTCTCGGACTGCCGTTTATTATCAATACTTTACTCATATTTTTCCTCCGCAGCGTAATTTTCTATAATTTTCAGCACTTCCTGCCAACTGTCGGAACGGGTAAAGGGAGTGCTGAAATTCTTATTCGCCTTGCTTGTAAACAAAATCGGCTTAACTCCCGCTTTTTCCGCCGCAAGGCAGTTAGCGGGCATATCGTCGATTAAAATATCAATATGCTCATCTTTGCAAGCCTTGTCCTTGTCAAGCGTGCATATCAGCTTGTCATAAGCAATATTACCGTTTTTAAGCTCTTCACGGGTTGTTTTGTACGGGTCTTTGTAGAAGGCGTTTGTCCTGCCCGTGATTATTATAATCCTGTGTCCCGCATTCTTAAGAGCGTCAACGCCGTCCTTTGCATCGGGTTTGAAAGGCGTCAATGCGGCAGTGCCGTCATAATACTTTTTACAGAATTCAAGCTCACGGCTTTTCCATTCATCGGGCAGATTGCCGTAAGAGATGTTTTTCTCTTTAAGATCTTTCAAATCCGTATTGAAAAACTCCGACACAAACGGCTGAAAGTAGTCAAACGAGTTTGTGAGCGTGTCGTCTATATCAATGGCTATATTCATTAAAGCTCCTCCGTTTCAATATTTTTGGTCGATTTCTTTATTGCTGTTTCGTTTGCAATTACCATAAGGCACAAAAGTGCCGCCAAAACATAGGGAACTATTTTGAAGGTTGTTCCCGTTGCGGCGTAACCGAGGCTTAACTGGAACGCAAATCCGACGGCATATGCGCCTCCCATATGGAAACCCGTTAAGTCTGCCGAGAACTTTTTGCCGAATCTTGAGGGGACTGCGTGCAGAACGCTCGGGAATACGGGACCGAAGCCTACGCCTATAAAGAACAAGCCTATCAGAGCCTTGCTGCCTATGGGTAAAAGCAGAATGAGAATACCGACGGCAGAGGTTGACGCACCTATTCTTATCATTTTGTTATCGCCGAATTTATCGGAGACAAAGCCCGAAAGCAGCCGTCCCGTCATAATTCCGCCGAAATATACCGATACCCATCTCGCCGCAATATCGGCGCCTATCGAATAAACATTTACTGCGTAGGAAGCGCCCCAAGTGCCGACTATAAACTCCATTGAACAGTAAAAACCGAGTGCGAGTATACTCGGTAAAAGACCTTTGAAGTCCGATAATTTAAGCTTTTCTTTTACAGTTTCTTCCGCCTTTTCGGGCTGGGAGTCCTTATCCTTTTTTAGCCACTTTGGGAGCATAATACCGACAGCGGCGGCTATGGAAAACTGAACGACAGCAATCACTCTGTATCCGTTTCTCCAGTTGCCCTGTTCGCCGTTCAAAAATACCGACATAATAGCAGGGCTCAATGTAACGCCGATACCCCAGAAAGCGTGAAGCCACGACATATGCCTTGCCTTGAAATGCAGTGAGACATAGTTGTTAAGACCTGTGTCGATGGCGCCCGCTCCGTAGCCCATAACAACGGCAAAAAGCATCATTATCCAAATGTTAGGGGAGAAGCTCATACCTATGAGACCGATTGCCGTGAGAAGTATTGACACAAATGTTACCCTCGGCGTACCGAACTTGCGAAGTACAACTCCCGCAACGAAACTCGCTCCGCCCGAGCACAGACCCGTAACGATACTGTAAATTGAGGCAAACGACTCGGCAATTCCGAATTCGTTATGCACAACCGGCCACGCAACGCCGAAAACGCTGTCGGGGAGTCCGAGCGAAATGAACACAATATAAATCAGTACGAGAATAGAAACCATATTATTTCTCCGTTAATCAGGATAAGTGTATTATATCATTTGCGAAACTTCCGTTCAAGGCAAAAATAAAGCGGATACACAAAGCCGAGCCTTGTATTATCCGCTTTTCGTAAATCTTATAACAGAGTTAAAGTGTACATTCCATGGTTCTGTGCTCAATTCCCGCGTCAAGGAAAATATCCGAAACACAGGTAAAGCCGCAGCTTTCATAGAACGGTATGGCGTGGCACTGTGCGCCGAGGGTTATCTTCTTTTCTCCGAGCTGTTTATAATGCTCTTTCAAAAATGCCATTGCGGCGTAACCGCAGCCATTACCTCGCATTTCGCTTAATATGCAGAGCCTCTGCATATGTACGACACCTGGGGCGTCGTGTATGCAACGGAATGTGCCTACATTGACGCCGCTTTCGGTTATAAGGTAATGCTCGCAGTCCGCATCGGGCTTGTCATATTCGTCGATTTCAAGCTCTGCGGGAACATTTTGCTCTTTGATAAATACTTTTTCTCTTATCGCAAGACAGGCGGCAATGTCGTCCGTCTTTACAATGTTAATATTATTCGATTCCGACAAATTCATAGCCTGCCTTTTCCACAGCTTCTTTTATTGCGTTCTTGTCAACCTCTCCGCTTGTTTTGATAACAGCCTGTGCCTTTGTGTGGTCTGCTGTTGCTTCTGCTACATTATCAAGTGCTTCAAGAGCTGTTTTGACATGATTTTCGCAATGAGGACACATCATACCGTTGATTTTTACTGTGATTTCCATATTGTTTTTCTCCTTTTTTGAATGCTTTTGTTTGATTTTTCTGTCGTGCTTGGGGCTGTAAATCTTACAAAGATTAAGTCTTAAAGCGTTTGTCACAACGCAGAAGCTTGAAAGGCTCATTGCCGCCGCACCGAACATCGGGTCAAGTGTGAGACCGAGACCTACAAAAAGACCTGCCGCAAGCGGTATTCCGATTGAGTTGTAGAAGAACGCCCAAAATAGGTTTTCGTGAATGTTTTTAAGCGTCGAACGGCTCAATCTAATTGCCGCAGGAACATCACGCAGACTGTTCTGCATTAAAACAATGTCAGCAGATTCAATCGCAATATCCGTACCTGCCGCAATAGCCATACCTATATCCGCACGGGTAAGTGCGGGGGCGTCGTTAATTCCGTCGCCGACCATTGCAACCGAACCGTCCTTTTGAAGAGAGCGTATAACCTCGTCCTTGCCGTCGGGCAATACGCCTGCAATAACCTCGTCAACGCCTGCCTTGTCGCCGATTGCCTTTGCGGTCTTTTCGTTGTCGCCCGTAAGCATTATAACCCGAATTCCCATATTTTGCAATTCTTTAACCGCTTCGGGGCTGTCCTCTTTAATTACATCCGCAACGGCTATAATTCCGATGAATTTGCCGTCATATGCAAAGAACAGGGGAGTTTTACCCTCGTTTGAATAGGAGTCAGCCTTTGCCTGAATGTCACTCGGCAAATCCGCTTTGCCGCTTATATATTTTATATTGCCGCCGTAGATTTCTTTGCCGTCGAGCACGGCTTTAAGTCCGTTGCCCGAAACCGCCTCGAAATCCGTAATCTCTTTGGGACTGATACCCTCTGCCTCGGCTTTTTGGGTAATTGCAAGGGCAAGAGGGTGTTCGCTCAGACTTTCGAGTGATACCGCAAACTCAATCAGTTCGTTTTCCGATAAAACAGGCGAATAAATATCGGTTACCTGCGGTTCTCCCTTTGTTATTGTACCCGTTTTATCAAGCACAACAGTATTTATTTTTCCTGTCTGTTCAAGACTCTGTGCGGTTTTGAACAGTATGCCGTTTTTTGCGCCTACGCCGTTACCGACCATAATCGCAACAGGGGTTGCAAGACCGAGAGCGCACGGACAACTTATTACAAGCACGGAAATGCCCCTTGCAAGCGCGTAGCCAAAGTTGCCGTTAATAAACATCCACACAACCGTTGTAATAAGCGCAATAGTCATAACCGTCGGAACAAACACACCTGAGACCTTATCGGCAATTTTCGCTATCGGCGCCTTTGTTGCGGCGGCGTCGCTTACGGTTTGGATAATCTTGGAAAGCGTTGTGTCCTCGCCGACCTTATCGGCTGTACATTCAAGATAGCCCGAGGTGTTTATTGTTCCCGCATACACCTTGTCTCCGACAGCCTTTTCAACAGGCAGACTTTCGCCCGTGAGAGCCGATTCATTGACCGCACTGCTGCCCTTTGACACCGTGCCGTCGGTAGGTATGCTCTCGCCGGGCTTTACCGCAAAAACATCTCCGACCTTTACATCGTCAATGGAAATTTCGACCGCTTCGCCGTTTCTGATAACGGTAGCCGTGCTCGGTGCGAGCTTCATAAGCGATTTCAATGCGTCCGTGGTCTTTCCCTTGGCTCTCGCTTCGAGAGTTTTACCGACAGTGATAAGTGTAAGTATCATTGCCGCACTTTCAAAGTAGAACTCCATCATATAGCTTTCGACAGCCTGCATATTACCGTCTGTCTGCGCCCTCGTCATTGCGAACAGGGCATAGGTGCTGTAAACAAATGCCGCAGTCGAGCCGAGCGCTACAAGGGTGTCCATATTCGGCGCTCTTTTGAAAAGCGCTTTATATCCGCTTATAAAGAACCGCTGATTGATTACCATTATGATAACTGTCAGCAGAAGCTGAGTAAGACCCATTGCAACATGGTTGCCGTCATAGAATTTCGGAAGCGGGAAGCCCCACATCATATGACCCATGGAGAAATACATCAATATAAGCAAAAATACGACCGAGCTCACAAGCCTCTTTATAAGCTTGGGTGTTTCCTTGTCCGCAAGTTCGTCCGAAGCCTGACTTTTCTTTGCTTTTGAGCCGCTGTCTTTAAGCGATGCGCCGTAGCCCGCCTTTTCGACGGCTGAAATTATATCGTTCGGGGAAGCCGTGCCCTCAACGCCCATTGAGTTAGTAAGCAGGCTTACAGAGCAGGAGGTTACACCGTCGACCGCATTTACCGCTTTTTCAACTCTTGCACTGCAAGCGGCGCAGCTCATACCCGTAATCGAATACTGTGTCATTATTATCCTTCCTTTCTTATTTCATCAATTTTGATAAGATATTCATAAGCTCGTCAACCACTTCCTCGTCGCCGTTTTTTATGTCTCTGACAACGCAGGAATGAATGTGCCTTGAAAGCAAATCCTTATTAAATGAGTTTATTGCCGCATTTACCGCCGCCGACTGAACAAGCACATCGGCACAGTAGGCGTCTTTTTCAATCATACCCTTTATTCCTCTGACCTGACCCTCGATTCTGTTGAGCCTGTTTATCAGCTTTTTCTTTTCTTCGTCTGTGCGCTGTGTGTTTTTTTCGCAACGGCAGCATTTTTTATCACAAGGCATATTATTTCTCCTTTTCTCTGTTTTACGCATTTATAATATACCCTATGGGGGTATTTGTCAATGCTTTTCGGACAAAAAAATTACCGACATATCCTAAAACGAATATGTCGGTAAAATTGTTGTGTTCAGAGCGTTTCAAGGGCCTTTGCAATTATCTCGGCATGGTCAAATGCAAGCCTTTCGGTACTCAGATATTCCGTGCCCGCCTCATTTAGCCTGAAAGAAATTTGAGTTTTCCCGCCCGTCAGTGTAATTGTGCCGTTATCACGGGAAATGTCAAACCATCGGGCATTTTTTGCGTCGTCGCCCGCAAGCGGCTTGCACTTTGTAAAATCAACCTTGGCAAGGTATGCTTGGGTTACCACCCAGCCTCTCGGGTCACGACCGGGTTTGCTGAAAAGTCCGACAGGGGAGATGCACTCCGAATTTACGCCCGTTTCCTCGAGAAGTTCCCTGTGAGCGGTCTGCTCCATTGTCTCCGTCTGCCGTGAAAAACCGCCCGGCAGCGCCCACATATTTATATACGGGTGTCCGCCTCGCTGAATTAAAAGAAGCTTTTCCTTATCTCCGATAATTCCGATAACAATAATATCGGCGGTAAGATACGGTCGGGGATAATTCTTTTTTCTGTATGCTTCAAGGAATTCCTCTTCGGTCAAGCCGTTTTTGTCTTTAATATTATCCATATAATCTTCCTAAAAAAGAATCGGCTGTTTTCGCAGCCGATTCGGTTAAGTAAAAATACGGTTGATTAGAAATCAACTTCTGTATCATAGTAGCAGCACTTGAGAAGCTTCTCCATCTCTTCAACAGAGGGTTGACGGGGGTTAGAGCCTGTGCAAGCGTCTGCGATAGCGTTGACGGCAATGTCGTGAAGTCTCTCGAGGAATACATTCTCGGGAACAAAGCCGTTTTCTGTCGGATAGCTGTCGGTGCCGTAATTCTTAATGCAGTGAGGAATGTTGAGTTCGTCGTTCATCTTGCGGAGATATGCAATCAAAGCCGCAACCTTTTCATCGTCGGAAGCCGACTTGTCGCAGATACCCATATAATCAACGATTACGCCGTAACGCTTTTTGGCTGTTTCGTCTTTAGCGTTGAATGCGATAACCTTGGGAAGGTACATAGCGTTTGCTGCGCCGTGAATGATGTGTGCGCCGTAGTCTGCAAATGCTGCGCCTGTCTTATGAGCCATTGAGTGAACGATACCGAGAAGTGCGTTCGAGAATGCCATACCTGCAAGGCACTGTGCGTTGTGCATACGGTCACGGGCGTCCATATCGCCGTTGTATGAGGGGATAAGGTCCTTCATAATCATTTCGATTGCATGGATGGCAAGCGGGTCTGTATAATCGCAGTTAGCTGTTGAAACATAAGCCTCGATAGCGTGCGTCATTGCGTCCATACCCGTGTGAGCAACAAGCTTTTTGGGCATTGTCTCTGCAAGCTCGGGGTCAACGATAGCAACATCGGGTGTTATTTCAAAATCGGCTATCGGGTATTTAATTCCCTTTGAGTAGTCTGTAATGATTGAGAAAGCGGTAACTTCGGTAGCTGTGCCCGATGTTGAGGAAACAGCGCAGAAGTGTGCTTTTTTACGAAGCTCGGGGAGACCGAAAACCTTGCACATATCTTCAAATGTGCAGTCAGGATATTCATATTTAATCCACATTGCTTTTGCAGCGTCAATAGGAGAACCGCCGCCGATAGCAACAATCCAATCGGGCTGGAAGTCAATCATAGCCTGTGCGCCGCGCATAACCGTTTCAACAGAGGGGTCGGACTCGATGCCGTCGAAAATTTTAACCTCCATACCTGCTTCTTTAAGGTATGACTCAGCTTTATCAAGGAAGCCGAAACGCTTCATTGAACCGCCGCCGACACAAATAATTGCTTTTTTGCCCTTAAAATTTTTAAGAGCCTCAAGTGAGCCTTTACCGTGATAAAGGTCTCTGGGAAGAGTAAATCTTGCCATAATTTTTGCCTCCTAAATAATATGTAAATGCTAAAGCAAATTGCTTCCGTAAGATACATTGCAATGATTGACAATACTTTAACAATCATTCACGATATAATTATAGCATTTTCAAAAATAAATACAATACCTTTTTTGTGAATTTTATATATTTTTTTCGGCGGTTTTGTGATAAAATTATCTTTAATGAGTAAAATTTTCTTTGAAAGGAAAGAAATGGAAAATATCAAAGTCGTAAAATCCAAACGCAAAACATTTTCTATGGAAATAAAGCGTGACGGCAGCGTAATTGTCAGAGCGCCGCTTTACGCCGCAGATGAACAGATAAAAAGCTTTGTACTTGAACATAAAGCGTGGCTTGAAAAGCACCTTGCCGAAAATGAAAGAGCAAGGCAGGAATATTCGGCGTTCCCGCCGCTTTCCGATGACGATATAACCGCTCTTAAAGCACGGGCAAGGCAATACATTCCCGCACGGGTGGAATATTGGGCGAATATAATGGGAGTTAAATATTCCTCGGTTACGATAAGAACACAAAGAACAAGGTGGGGAAGCTGCTCCTCAAAAGGCAACCTCAATTTTAATTGCCTTTTGATGCTGACCGATACGGAAATAATCGATTATGTCGTAATACACGAGCTTTGCCATATAAAGGAAATGAACCATTCAAAGCGGTTTTGGGCTCTTGTCGGTTCAGTAATGCCCGATTACAAGGTTGTTCAGTCAAGGCTTAAAAGCACGGAGGGACAAATTTTATCAATGCTCTAAAAAATTAACATTTTTGTAATCATTGCATTATTGACAGATGTTTTATCCGTAAAGTATAATAAACTTGCAAATATTTTTAAGGAGAGATAACTTATGAAACAGCAATTTTTTATCTGCAAGCATTGTGGAAATATAATAGCTTATGTTAAGGACAGCGGAGTTCGTGCTTCCTGCTGCGGCGAGGAAATGCAGGAGCTCATTCCCGGTACAACCGACGCTGCCCGTGAAAAGCATGTTCCCGTTTACAGTGTTGAGAACGGAACCGTCAGCGTAAATGTCGGCGAAATTGACCATCCTATGCTTGCCGAGCACTATATAGAATGGGTATCGCTTCAGACAAAGTTCGGCAATCAGCGCAAGCAGTTGAAGCCCGGCGACGCACCGAGCGTAACCTTTGCACTTTCGGACGGCGACGAGGTTGAGGCTGTTTATGCTTACTGCAACCTTCACGGTCTTTGGAAAGCCTGAAACACAAACAGCAACTGTCAAGGCATTTTGAAAACCGATAAAAACAGTTTATAAAAGTTTCCCCTATGATTAAAAGCTGTCATAGGGGATGTTTTATACCGTTCCACCCATATTCGCCTTTTAAGGGGTGTGATTTTGCGGACGGAAGCGCTATTCTTATAACGAAGAAAAAGGAGGCTTCAAATATGGAACAAATTGCAATAGGAAAATTTATCGCCAAAAAACGCAAAGAACAAAACCTGACGCAGGAACAGCTTGCCGAACGCTTGGGAGTTTCCAACAAAACCGTTTCAAAATGGGAAACGGGAAAATGTATGCCTGATTATGCTGTGGTAAAAAGCTTGTGTAAGGAATTGAAAATATCGGTTTCGGAACTTATGGACGGGGAAGAGGCTGAAGAAAAAAGCGTTCGCATATATGACGAAGAGCAAATGCTTGATTTGTTGAGAAGAATGCAAGAATCGGAAAAGCAAAGAAAAGTGTTGACGGGTGTACTTCTTATCGTTATGGGAATTGCATTTCAAGCATTGTCGCATACCATAGGCGGTTCGGATGTAAAAAATTTTTTTGCAGGGCTTCTGCTTGGAATGTCCGTCGCAGAAATGCTAATCGGAGTTTATGTAACCGCCAAGGGCGCAAGCGGTAAATAGGGTAAAGTATTAACGAGAGCCGTTGGGCTTGTGAGATAAATCACAGCTTTTCGGCTCATTTTTTTATTGACATTTATAAAATGACGGATTATAATTAGTTCAAATTTGAAATATATAAATTTGAACTAACGGAGGCGTATTTATGAATCCGAGTTTGGAGTTCTCGCACAAGCTTATTACGGCTTACGGTATTATGTGCAAGCCGTTGTGCCGTGAGTTGAAGTTGCCGCAGACGGCGTTTGACATTCTTATGTTCCTCGCCAACAATCCCGAATATAAGACGGCAGGGGAGATTGTGGAGTACAGAAAAATTAAAGCTAACCTGGTTTCCGTCAATGTCGATAAGCTGGTTAAAGACGGCTATCTTCGCCGTGAGGCAGTTGAGGGAGACAGGAGAAAAACTCAGCTTTTATGCACCGAAAAGTCAATGCCCGTTATCGAAAAAGGCAGAAAAATGCAGGCCGAGTTCCTTGAAGCGCTGTTCAGCGGAGTTAACAGCGAAATGCGTGATATGTTTTTCACGGTAACGGACATTATGAATGAAAATCTTGATACAATAACGGAGGAATTTTAATGAATATATTGATAACCGTTTTGGTAACATTTTTTGCCAGCATGGGCGCAGGCCTCGGCACCGGCTTTGCGGGAATGAGTGCGGCGGCGGTAATAAGCCCGATGCTGATAACCTTTTTGGGCATGGACCCGTATATGGCGGTCGGCATAGCGCTTTCGTCCGATGTCCTTGCAAGTGCCGTTTCGGCGTACACCTACGGCAAGCATAAAAATCTCGACATCCGCAACGGCTTGATTATGATGTTTACCGTCCTTGCTTTCACGGTTGTTGGCAGTTATGTTGCAAGCCTTGTTCCGTCAACCACGATGGGCGGATTTTCCGTGTTTATGACATTTTTGCTCGGAATTAAGTTTATTGTAAAGCCAGTAATGACTACCAAGGAGGCTATGCTCGGCGTATCGAAGAAAAAGCGTGCGATACAGTCTGTTGTCTGCGGTATGCTCATTGGCTTTATCTGCGGCTTTGTCGGAGCGGGCGGCGGAATGATGATGCTTTTGATTTTGACAACCGTTCTCGGCTACGAGCTTAAAACCGCCGTCGGAACAAGTGTGTTTATAATGACCTTTACCGCTCTTACGGGTGCTGTTTCGCATTTCTCGATAGGCGGCGCGCCCGATTGGACAGTGTTTATTCTCTGCGTTGTATTTACGCTTATATGGGCGAGAATTGCGGCGGTATTTGCAAACAAGGCTTCGCCTAAAACACTCAACCGTGCAACGGGCGTGATACTTGTCATTCTCGGTATAGCGGTTATGGCGTTTAACTTCATTAAATGACATAAAACGAAAAAACAGGGCAGTCCAAGCGGATTGCCCTGTAATTTTATTTAAGCTTTATCAGCAGTACACCTATAAAAAACATTGCCTGCGATATGCCGTTTGTAATTTGTTCTATCCAATTTGACTTTGGCTTGCTGCCATCGAGAGTGAATGCAAACACGCTCATCAAAACCATTCCGAGCAAGCCCAAAGCGAAGAAAATGATGTACGGCAGGGAAGCGGCGGTGTGAAGAAGCAACGAAAAATCCGTATGCTTTATTGCCGAGACAAAGCCTGCGATTAAAACAAGCAAGCCTATCGGCATTGCTATTCGCATTTGCATAAACATCCACCATATATTTTTCTTTTTAAGAGCCGCAATGATTTTCCAAAGCACTTTTATTGTGCCCGATATAAATGATATTACCGCTCCGACAACAAACAGCGGGCTTTCAAGGATTGTTCCCGCAACAATCGCCGTTGCGCCGAAGAAAAGTACGGGTACGGCGTCAACCAAAGCAAGCCCCAAGCTGAAATCCTGCGGCACAGTGTCTTTTGTCATTTTATTACTCATATTTTCGCCTCTGATGAAGTCATTTTATATTTTCTTTTTATTCTTATTCGCCGTTTAGGTGCGCTTCATTTGAAAAAGCACTTAGCATAACGCTAAGTGCTTTTTCAAATGGTTGCGGGGGTGGGACTTGAACCTCACGACCTCCGGGTTATGAGCCCGACGAGCTACCAACTGCTCTACCCCGCGATATTTACTTTTCTCAAGTGCTCAAATATAATACTACAAACATCATTAAATGTCAACAGTTTTTTTGCAAATGACGAAAATTTATATATTCTCTCTTAACAATATATGTTCCGTATGTACGGTAGGCTTATCTTTTTGTTGAAAACCGGTCGATTTAATGATATATTTATTTCACAGTTACAAATTTCGGAGGGGATTGTTTGAAATATCCGAAGCTGAAAAATGCGCTGCTTTGCAGAATGCTTATTTATGTTGTTGTTATCGGAATGTTTGTGCTTCCGATAATTATTGTTGCATGCATATCTTTTATACCTGAAGTAATTAAAATTGTTTTCGGGTTCATAATGGTTATAGGACTGATATTTTATATATTAAAGAATTTTGCATTCTTAATTGCAATGGATATGGTGTTAGCATTGCAGCATGCCAAAAACAAGTCGAGAAAAAACTTTGTATTGCGTGAATCTTTTAATGTTGAAAATATTCAAGCGGGTATTTCACATTTCGGAAAAGGGTATATGCCTACCGCTATAACTCCCAAACCGGATTTGGTGCAATATAAAAGCACTGCTCCCGCAGAGGAATTATCGGGCGGAATTGAAAGAGTTATTCTGATCTATTGCTCGGATAATCTCAATATAGACGAATACAGAGCGATTATAAGATCGGCAACATCGAATTTCAGGTCGTTAAAAGGAGCTAAAAAACATCTGTTCCTAGACAAAAATCAGAAAAAATCTCCGATTGACCGTGTTGCGGTTGTTATCATATTTGCAAAGCAGGTAGAGGAGAGCTTACAAAATACATTGCCGGAACTTGTTTGCAAAAACTACGGAGACGGTTGGGAAACGGCGATATTGCCTTGTGTTGTCAATTCGGAAAAACGGATTTGTACATTCGACAGTATGAAAATACCGTGTTTGGGATTTAAGTATCCTGTTAAAAACAGGGGCATACATTTAATCAAAAAATATTTGTTTAATTACAGATTAACCCTGTCGGAGTCGCCTGCGGACTATGACCCTGACAATGATTTGGATTTACAACAGAGCTTGTGGGACTTCTGGAAGCAGATGAAAAAAGAATTTGTATCGGATGAAGCCGAAATGAAAAAACGCTTCGAGAAAATGGGAGACGGCGATGTTTTATCGGAGGATGAATGGGTTTATGTCAAAATACAGGATAAAGGTATTTGCGTTCCGTTCGATTTGGATGATGAAATAAGAACGGTAGAAATTGATTTGATTGAATATTGGGATTTCCCTAAGAAAAACCAAATTTCAAAAGAGGCAACAAAGAAAATAAAAGAAATAATATCAACTTATTTTGCAAGTCAGGGCTATTCTGTCAAGTTCGTTTCATGTGACTGACAACACCCTTAAAGCGCTTTACAAAGTCGTTGTTTTATGGTATCTTATTTTAGAAATTATATTGTTAAAGGTTGTGATTTTACGGAACTTTCCGCATTTTTCAAAAGTGTAATCGAGCAGGATACCGCATCGGTCGTAATATGTGATTTGGAGCACACAATCATTTATATGAACCCGATCGCCGCAAAGAGATACTCAAAATACGGCGGCTACGGCTTGGTAGGCAAGAGCTTGCTCAACTGCCATAATCCCAAATCCCGTGAAATGATAAACAAGGTAATCGATTGGTTCTCAAAAAGTGCCGATAACAATATCATATACACCTCTTTCAACCCGAAAGAAAACAAGGATGTTTATATGGTAGCGTTGAGGGACGACGACTCAAAGCTTATCGGCTATTACGAAAAGCATGAGTACCGTGACAGGGAAACACGCCCGATGTATGATTTTACCTGATAAATACACTTGCGAACATTTAAGAATAATGTTATAATCAATCTATATTGACATAGGAGATGTTTTAATGAAAAAGACTTTATCTTTGTTTTTGGCTGCATTGATGATTTTTACATCTTTGTTTGCTATGAGCTTCAACTCATTTGCGGCAGGCAATTCAATATCTGTCGTAACCGATAAAACAAGCTATAATGTCGGCGATACCGCTACCGTTCAGCTTGTTATGAACGCAAGCAAAATTTCCGCACTCGGCATCAGACTTAAATATGACGCAAAAATTTACGAGGTTAAGAGTGCCTCGGGTATCGGTGCGGTAAATTCGGCAAATGCCGGAACAGTTAATATTGCTTGGGCAAGCGGCAGCGATACCGATTTTAACAATCAGGTAATTCTTACCGTTACTTTTGAGGTTAAGTCCGCTACACCTACCGATTTGATTCTTGAATTCTATAACGACAGAGCTATCGGTTCAAACAACGAGGATATTTCTTCGACATTTACACTTAACAGCAAAACGCTTTATCCCGATACCCCCGCAACCGAGTGGTATTATCCTGCGGTTAAATTTGTTTCACAGCAGGGTTATTTCCACGGTTATGCAAACGGTTATTTCGGACCGGGTAACAATATTCAGAGACAGGATTTTGTAGTTGTACTTGCTAAAATCGCAGGAGCAGACCTTTCTGCATATGCAGGACAGAACGGCGGCTTTGCGGATGTACCGACCAACGATTATTATTCTGCGGCTGTTGCTTGGGCAAAGGCTAATCACATTCTTTCGGGTTATGCAAACGGTAAATTCGGTGTCGGCGACCCGATTACAAGAGAACAGGCTTGCCTTATATTCTATAATTTCTGTGAAGGCGAAGTTGTAGGCGATGTTTCGGAAATCCTTGCAGATTATCCCGACGGCAAAAATGTCAGTGATTGGGCAAGAACCGGAGTTGCTTGGGCGGCTGAAAACTATGTTGTCGGCGGCAACGGCAGACTTAACCCCGCAGGCAACGCCAACAGAGCCGAAATGGCGCAGATTATTACGAATATGTCAAACAACGGCATACTTTGATTTGTAACAAATTAAAACATTAAACGAACACGCCCCGAACGGAAAATTTCCGTTCGGGGCGTGAAATTTTATGCGTACCCGTAGTGACAGGGCTTGCGGCTGTCCGTCACAGGCTCCCTTGTAAAGGGAGCTGTCATTTTTATAAAAAATGACTGAGGGATTTTTACAAAATCATATAAGAACAACCTTACAATCCCTCCGCCTCACATTCGTTCGGCACCTCCCTTTACACAAGGGAGGCTGAACGCACAACTTGAAAAATATATTTTATAGCGTAGGGGGCAGCGCCCTTGCGGGCGAATGAAAAATGAATAATTGCGGGTGCTTCGCACGGCGTCGTTTGCTCCGTATCGTTCGCAACAGCCTTTGGCTGTCCCTACGCTCTGAACAAATATGAATTTATCCGATAAGTTTTGCTCCCTCATACAACACAAAAAGCACCTGTAATCCTAAAAATTACAGGTGCTTAATTTGTTTGAAAATTATAATTTCAAGTTGCTCACATGATAACTCAATGTCATAAGGCTGTCGGAAAGATGAACATTTTCAACGGCAACGCCGGGGTGGGAGGAAGCAATGTCATAATGACTGAAGTTCCAGAACCCCTTGATTCCCAATGAAATGAGTTCGTCGGTAATTTCCTTTGCGTTATCGCTCGGGATACACAAAACCGCGACAACAGGGGAGTTGTCCTTGCAGAAATTGTACATTCCGCTTATATGCCTTATCGGAATATTCCTGACAAGCTGACCGGCAAGCGCCTCGTTCTTGTCGAAAATACCGATAAGATTAAAGCCTCTGTCCTCAAACGACATATGGGAAGCAACGGCTTTGCCGAGGTTGCCTGCGCCGACAAGAATTGTTTTTACATTGTTATCAACGCCGAGAATTTTACCGATTTCCTTATAAAGCTGTTCGACATTGTAACCGTAGCCCTGCTGACCGAAGCCGCCGAAGCAATTCAGGTCCTGCCTTATCTGTGAGGCGGTAAAGCCCATTTTCTTCGAGAGCTCGCCCGAAGAAATCCTTACTGTACCGCTGTTTTTAATTTCGCCTAAAAATCTGTAATATCTCGGCAGCCGTTTGATAACGGAAGCAGATACAACTGTATTCTTAGCCATAGCTTTTCCTCACTTTGAAAGTTTCTTAACGGTTTCCATTACATAGTCGCCGAACTGCGAGCAGGTAGCTCCGTCCTCACGGCCTGTGATAACATACTTCTTGTCCTCAAACATACAGTAATCAAGTGCTTTTTCAAGCAAATCAGCCTTATCCTGCTTGCCGATGTGTGAAAGGAGCATAACAGAAGCACGAAGCATTGAACAGGGGTCTGCATACTGACCTCTGCCTTCCTTAATCATTCTCGGTGCAGAGCCGTGGATAGCCTCGAACATAGCGTATCTCTTACCGAGGTTTGCGCTGCCTGCCGTGCCTACGCCGCCCTGGAATTCGGCAGCTTCGTCAGTGATAATATCGCCGTAGAGGTTAGGAAGAATGAATACCTTAAAGTCTTTTCTTCTCTTTTCGTCGATAAGCTTTGCGGTTGTGATGTCAATGTACCACTCATCTGTTGTGATGTCGGGATATTCCTCGCCGACCTTTTTACAGATGTTGAGGAATTTACCGTCTGTTGTTTTGATTACATTTGCTTTGTTGATAATCGAAACACGGTCCTTGTTGTTCTTCTTTGCGTATTCATATGCCATTCTCGCAATTCTTTCCGAGCCCTCGGATGTGGTAACGACAAAGTCGATTGCAAGGTCGTCGTCAACATTTACGCCCTTTGAGCCGACTGCATAAGCGCCCTCCGTGTTTTCACGGAAGAAGGTCCAGTCAATTCCCCGGTCCGCAACCTTAACGGGACGGACATTTGCGAAGAGGTCAAGCTCTTTACGCATTGCGACATTTGCGCTTTCAATGTTGGGCATACCGCTTCCTGCCTGCGGAGTTGTTGTCGGTCCTTTAAGGATAACATGGCAGGATTTGAGCTCTTCGAGAACATCGTCGGGAATAGCCTTCATATGCTCGATACGGTTTTCGATTGTAAGACCGTCAATTACCTTGAATTCAACCTTACCCGCCTTAACTTCGTCGTCAAGCATATATTCGAGAACTCTTGCGGATTCCTTTGTGATTATCGGACCGATGCCGTCGCCGCCGCATACGCCGATAATGATTTTGTTAAGCTTGTCATAATCGATAAATTCTTTGTCGGCTTTAATTCTGTCCGAACGCTCAGACTGTTCACGGACAAGAGCTTCAAACTTTTTAAGAGCCGCCTGCAAATTTTCTTCTGTCATTGTTTTGTCCTCCGTATTATATGTTTTCTTTTGTGTAGTTAAGCAAACCGCCGTCAACGATTATATCCTTCTGACGCTGTGAAAGGTCGTATTTAAGCTCATACTTTTCGCCCTTTGTAAGGTTTTCGAGATATACTGTTTCATCGTTGAGAATAGCCGATCTGATATTGTTGAGAGCGAGTTCGTCGCCCTGGTCGATTTTGTCATAATCATCCGCATTTGTAAAGTTAAGAGGAATAATACCTGCGTTTATAAGGTTTGCGCAGTGAATTCTTGCAAATGACTTTGTGATAACAGCCTTGATTCCGAGATAGAGCGGAACAAGAGCCGCATGCTCACGGGAAGAGCCCTGACCGTAGTTGGCACCGCCGATTATGAAGCCTTTACCTGCGGCCTTTGCACGCTCTGCAAAAGTCTCGTCGCAAACAGAGAAGCAGAACTGTGAAAGATGCGGAATGTTTGAACGGTAGGGGAGTATCTTTGCGCCCGCAGGCATAATGTGGTCTGTCGTGATGTCGTCGCCGACCTTGAGGATTGCCTTAGCCTGAATGCTTTCGGGCATCTTTTCCGTTGTCGGGAAAGGTTTAATGTTAGGTCCGTAAAGCACCTCGACCTTGTCTGCATCTTCGGGGGAAGCAGGCATCTCAACCATATTGTCGTTTACGATAAACGAGTCGGGCATAAGTATGTTGAGCGGAGCGCCGAGAGTTCTCGGGTCTGTAAGCTTACCTGTGAGAGCCGAAACAGCGGCAACCTCTGGGCTTACAAGATAAATTCCCGCGTCCTTTGTTCCCGATCTGCCGAGGAAGTTTCTGTTGAAGGTACGAAGCGAAATACCTGCGGAGTTGGGCGACTGACCCATACCTATGCAGGGACCGCACGCACTTTCAAGAATTCTTGCGCCTGCGGAAATCATATCGGAAAGTCCGCCGTTGAGTGCAAGCATATTGAGCACCTGCTTTGAACCGGGCGCTATGGAAAGGCTTACGCTCGGGCAAACCGTCTTGCCTTTGAGGATAGCCGCAACCTTGAGCATATCCATAAGCGATGAGTTGGTGCACGAACCGATACAAACCTGGTCAACCTTGATTTCGCCGATGTCCTTTACCTTTTTAACCTTGTCGGGCATATGAGGCATAGCCGCCATAGGCTCAAGCTCGGAAAGGTTAATCTCTATTGTCTCGTCATATACTGCGTCGTCGTCAGCCTTGAGTTCTGACCAATCTTCCTCTCTGCCCTGTGCCTTGAGGAATGCTTTTGTAACCTCGTCGGACGGAAATACCGATGTTGTGGCACCGAGCTCGGCACCCATATTCGTGATGGTTGCTCTTTCGGGAACGGAAAGAGTTTTAACGCCGTCGCCCGTGTATTCGATTATTTTGCCTACGCCGCCTTTAACGGTCATAATTCTCAAAACTTCAAGAATTACATCCTTAGCCGCAACATAGGGCTGTAAAGCGCCCGTAAGATGAACATTTACGATTTTGGGCATTGTGATGTAATATGTGCCGCCGCCCATAGCAACAGCAACATCAAGTCCGCCCGCACCCATAGCGAGCATACCGATACCGCCGCCTGTGGGGGTATGGCTGTCCGAACCGATAAGGGTCTTGCCGGGCTTGCCGAATCTTTCGAGATGAACCTGATGGCAAATTCCGTTACCGGGGCGTGAGAAGCGGATACCTCTCTTCTTTGCAACCGACTGAATAAATCTGTGGTCGTCTGCGTTTTCAAAGCCTGTTTGCAGCGTGTTGTGGTCAATGTATGCAACGGAAAGCTCTGTTTTGACACGCTCAATTCCCATAGCCTCAAATTCAAGATAAGCCATGGTGCCCGTAGCATCCTGGGTCAAAGTCTGGTCGATTTTAAGACCGACTTCGCTGCCGACTGTCATGTCGCCGCTTACAAGATGAGTTTTAATCAATTTTTGTGCAACTGTAAGTCCCATAATTTGTTTCTCCTTATAAAAGTTGTGAACTTTTTTAACAAAGTTTATTCTAAACTATAATATATCTTTTGTCAATAATTTATCAAAGGGAAAAGAAAAAATTTTCTCATAAAAACAACTGTTTATTGATATGCGTCGGGTTTTATGATACAATATCTTGAAACAAAAATAAATCTTCGTTAAAAGGTAATAATTTTAACGGAGGATTTATTTATGAAAAATGACATTAACGAATTTTACAAATTTCAGACGGGAACGGTTTCAGAGCCCGATAAAAAGGATGATTCCGAACCGCAGGAGCAAGAGCAGGAACAGGCGGATTTTCCGCGTGAACAGCAGATTGTCACAAACGGTTCCATTACCGTATCAAAGCTCGGGCACTATATCCATTGCATTACGATAATCGGTCAGATAGAGGGGCATTTTATTTTGTCTCCGCAAAACAAAACCACAAAGTACGAGCATGTTATTCCGCAGCTTGTGGCGGTTGAGGAAAGCGACGACATAGAGGGCTTGATTGTAATACTCAACACCGTCGGCGGCGATATTGAAGCAGGTCTTGCCATAGCGGAGCTTATCAGCGGAATGAAAACGCCCGTTGTGTCGCTTGTGCTCGGCGGAGGACATTCAATCGGCGTTCCGCTTGCAGTTTCGGCAAAACGGTCGTTTATTGTGCCGTCGGCTACAATGACCGTGCACCCCGTGCGTATGAACGGCCTTGTTTTGGGCGTTCCGCAGACGCTGTCTTACTTTGACAAGATGCAGGAGAGGATAGTCAGGTTTGTGACCGCAAATTCGGGCATATCGGCAGACAGGTTCCGTGAGCTTATGATGGACACGGGCGAGCTTGTTCTTGATGTCGGAACGGTGCTTGACGGGGAATCGGCTGTCAGGGAGGGGCTTATCGACGAGCTCGGCGGTCTTTCCGATGCACTGGACTATTTGTACGGACTGATTCTTGACAAAAACGAAAAAGATGTAAATTGAATTTTTATTTTCGGAGGAAGAAAAAATGGCAACCGCAAAAAACGGTAAAAATTCAAAAAAGAGTGCGCCGAAATCACGCACACAAAAATCACAGAGCAAACCTCAAAAGGGAGAAAACGCAAAACAGCCGCAGGATAACACCGCAAAAAGGCAGCTTTATGCAATAGTGCTTTTCTGCGTTTCGTTGCTTTTGCTTTGCCTTGTGTTTATAAAAGGAGAAAGCCTTTGGGGCATCTGCCGTGAACTGATGTTCGGACTTTTCGGCTTTACATCGTTCATATGGCCGATAATACTCATTTATATTGCGGTTATGGCAACGCTTAACAAGATAGACTCAAAGGTCGGCTACAAGGTTGCCGAGGCGGCATTGCTCACTGTTCTTATCAGCAGTGCCATACATATTTTCTCTTTTAAGGGCGACGCAGTGGATTATTTTCACGACATTGCGGACGCATACAATTATTTCAGAATTGACGGCAGTGTTTTCGGCTCAGGTGCGGTCGGAGCTATTCTCGGCGGTGCAATCCTGCTTATAACTGGCAGCGCAAAGGTTCCGTCGGCGGCTATTATCCTTGTGCTTATTTTCCTTGCTGTAATGTTGGTTACGGGAACTACTCTTATCAAGCTTATAAACGGATTTGTCAACCCCGCAAAGAAAATCGGTAAAATGACAAACGACAGAGTTCACGAGAGATTTTCTTCGGACGGCGAGGAAGAGGAAGAAACCGAAGAAACACCTGCAAACGACGACATTATTTCATATGAAGAGGCGCAGAAAAAACGCAAGGCCAAAAAGCAGATTGATTTTGTTTTGCCTGCCGAGGAGAGCGGAGATGAAATTCCGCAGGCGGCGGAACCGCTCAACTCAAAGCCCGTACAGCTTGACGATATAATCAAAAATATGAATTCGGGCAATGCAGAACATAAAAAAGCCGAGCCCGTAAAGCCTGCGGCGGAAAAAACGGCTGAAATCAAGGCTAATGACATTCCTCTCGGCACGGATAATAAAAATGACGGCGAAAATACGGGAAAAGCGGAGGATAATTATGTCCTGCCCACTCTTGACTGCCTTGCTCCGCCGAAGGTAGGCAACACCGCAAATTATGAGGAAGAGCTCAAAAACAACGCCACAAAACTTGTCGATACTCTTAAAAGCTTCGGCGTTGAAACAAGAGTCGTGGACATAAGCAGAGGTCCGTCGGTTACAAGGTATGAAATTCAGCCTGCGGCAGGCGTTAAAATCAGCCGTATAACAAGCCTTTCGGACGATATTGCGCTGAACCTTGCCGCTTCGGGCGTCAGAATCGAAGCGCCCATACCAAATAAAGCGGCGGTCGGCATAGAAGTTCCCAACAAGAACAGGGCAACGGTTTCGTTGCGTGAGCTTGTTGACACCGACCTTTATAAAAAATCGGTTGCAAAGTCAAAATTGAGCGTTGCGCTCGGTAAAGATATTGCGGGCAACTGTATGTACGCAGACCTTGCCAAAATGCCGCACCTGCTTGTCGCAGGTACTACGGGTTCGGGTAAATCGGTATGTATGAACTCGATGATTGTATCTATCCTTTACAATGCAAAGCCCGATGAAGTCAAGCTTCTTATGATTGACCCCAAACAGGTTGAATTTACTGTTTATAACGGCATACCGCACCTTATAGTCCCCGTGGTCTCCGACCCGAGAAAGGCTGCGGGCGCACTTGCGTGGGCGGTAACGGAGATGCTTCAGAGATACAAGATGTTCTCCGAAAACAATGTCCGTGACATTGAGGGCTACAACAGTATTTGTGCCAGCATCGGCAGGGACAAGCTTCCGCAGATAGTTATTTTCATAGACGAGCTGTCCGACCTTATGATGGCTTCTCCGCATGAGGTCGAGGACTCTATTTGCCGACTTGCACAGATGGCCCGTGCGGCGGGTATGCACCTTGTTATTGCAACGCAGAGACCGTCCGTTGATGTCATCACGGGTCTTATCAAGGCTAATATTCCGTCAAGGCTTACGCTTAAAACATCTTCGCAGATTGACTCGCGTACAATTATCGACTCGGCGGGTGCGGAAAAACTTCTCGGCAACGGCGATATGCTTTTCTATCCTGTCGGTATTGCAAAGCCTTTGAGAATACAGGGCTGCTTCCTTTCCGACAAGGAAGTCGAAAATGTTGTTGATTTCATAAAATCGCAGCAGCAGTCCGAATACAGCGATGATGTTATGCAGGAGATTGAGCGTCAGGCGGCTCTTGACAAGAAAAAGAACGGCGGCACTGCGGGACAGGATGAAGACCCCGACTCCGAGGCTGACGAAATGCTTCCCAAGGCGATTGAAATCGTTGTTGAAAATCAGATGGCTTCCACCACGCTTTTGCAAAAGAAATTAAAGCTCGGCTATGCAAGGGCTTCAAGAATAATCGACGACCTTGAGGAAAGGGGAATTATCGGTCCGTTTGAGGGCAGTAAGCCCCGTAAGGTGCTCATTTCAAAGCAGCAGTGGTATGAAATGAACGCACTCGCACAGGGCGGTGCGGCTGAAGCTTCGGACGCAACGGATATACTCTCCGTTGACGACGAAATTTCGCCTATCGACACGGATGAAGTATAAATATGGCTAAGAAAAGACGGACAAAATCATACAGTAAAAAGTCAGTGATAAAAGCGGTTGTTGCAGCCGCTTTTGTGCTTGTATGCCTTGCGATTTCTTTTATATCGGGCGCTCCGAGCTGGGGCGATATTTCAAAGAAAGCCGAGGTAAATTCGGGCGTTATCGCAAAAGACGGAAATTTCTATGTTCACTACATAGATGTCGGTCAGGCTGATTGCGAGCTTATGACCTGCGGGGACGATGTCGTTATGATTGACGCAGGCGAAACCGACTCATACAACACCATTGACTCATATCTGAAACTCAACAATGTTTCGCATATCGATTATCTCATTCTTACTCACGCACACGCCGATCATATCGGCAGTGCCGACGACATAATCAACAATTATGAGGTTAAGAATGTTATAATGACACGGCTTACCGAGGAAAACACGCCCACATCGGATGTGTATGCAAAACTGCTTGACGCACTTTCAAATTCCGACGCAAAGGTGTATGCCGCAAAGGCGGGTGATGTTTACAGCCTTCAAAATTTCAGCTTTGAAATTTTAGGTCCCGTCAAGGAATATAAGGAGCTTAACAACACTTCGGTTGTTTCGAAAGCGACTTTCGGCAATGTCAAATTTCTCTTTGAGGGCGACGCCGAGGCAAAGTCCGAAAAGGATATACTTGCGGCAGGTTATGATGTTTCGGCGGATGTTATAAAGCTCGGTCATCACGGCAGCAGAACTTCGAGCGACCTTGACTATCTCCGTGCGGTAAATCCGCAGGCGGCGATTATTTCCTGCGGGGAGAACAACACATACAAGCATCCGCATCCCGAAACGATTGCAAAGCTTGACAGCCTGTCAATCCCGTATTACCGAACCGATGTACGGGGAAATATCGTTGTTGAGTGTGACGGCAACAGTTTTACTTTTAATTGTGAGAGGTAACAGGAATGGAGCTTTATTCGGTTGACAGAATAGAAGAGGATACCGTTGTACTCGTAAAGGACGGAAAATCATACAATTATACTTTGACCGATTTTGATTTTGCGGTCAAAGAGGGTATGCTGCTTTCAAAGTCTCCCGACGGCAAGTTTTCCTATGAAAAAGAGGAAACGGACAGGGTAAAAAAAGAGCTTTTCAAAAAACAGAACAGTCTGTTCTGCAATTAAGCAAAAAAATATTCAAAAAACACTTGAAAATATTGCTTTCGGGTGGTATAATGCTTTAGCAATTCGCACACATGGGGATTATCGCAAAATTGCATTTTATATGTCTTGCGGTAAGTTGAACCGTGTGGAGGATAAAATAAGGAGGACAAAACAATGTCAGTAGTATCAATGAAACAGCTGCTTGAAGCAGGTGTGCACTTCGGTCACCAGACCAGAAGATGGAACCCGAAAATGGCTGAGTACATTTTCACGGAGAGAAACGGAATTTATATCATCGACCTTCAGAAGACCGTTAAAAAGTTGGAAGAAGCTTACATGGTAGTTCGTGACATCGCAGCAGAAGGCGATGAAATCCTTTTCGTAGGTACAAAGAAGCAGGCTCAGGATTCCGTTAAGGAAGAAGCTATCCGTTGCGGTATGCCTTATGTAAACGCTCGTTGGCTCGGCGGTATGCTTACAAACTTCAACACAATTAAGAAGAGAATTAAGAGACTCGGTCAGCTCAAGGCTATGCAGGAGGACGGAACATTCGATATGCTCCCGAAGAAGGAAGCTGCTAAGCTTGAACTTGAAATCGAGAAGCTTGAAAGATTTATGGGCGGTATCACAGAGATGAAGAAGCAGCCTGCTGCTATGTTCATCGTTGACCCCAGAAAAGAAAGAATTGCAGTTGCAGAGGCTAAGAAGCTCGGTATTCCGATTATCGCTATCGTTGACACAAACTGTGATCCCGATGAAATCGATTATGTTATCCCCGGTAACGACGACGCTATCCGTGCAGTAAAGCTTATTGCAGGCGCTATGGCTGACGCAGTTATCGAAGGCAGACAGGGTATGGCAGGCGCTGCGGCTCAGGACGATGCCGAAGAGGCTGATGTTGCCGCTGAAGAAGCTGCCGAATAATTTGATTTTTAAGTGCCCGTGCATGGATTTGTGCGGGCATATTAAGTAAAAACGGAGGTAAATAATTATGGCATTTACAGCAAAAGACGTTGTTGCTCTTCGTGAGAAGACCGGCGTAGGTATGATGGATTGTAAAAAAGCTCTTGTCGAGTCTGACGGCGATATGGACAAGGCTGTTGAAATTTTGAGAGAAAAGGGTCTTGCTTCCGCTGCCAAGAAGGCAAGCAGAGTTGCCGCTGAGGGCGTTATCGCTTCTTACAACGACGGCAAGGCAGGCGCTCTTGTTGAAATTAACTGTGAAACAGACTTCGTTGCTAAGGGCGAGCCTTTCGTAAAACTCGCAAACAGCGTTGCAAAGACTGTTGTTACCGCTAACCCCGCAGATGTTGAAGCTCTTCTCGCAACAAAGGTTGCAGACGGCGACAACACTGTTGAAGAGGCTGTACAGGAGGTTTTCCTTGCGCTTCGTGAAAATATGAAGGTCCGCAGATTTGCCCGTATGGAAGGTCATGTTGTAACTTATATCCACGGCAACGGCACAGTAGGCGTTATGGTTGCTTTCGATACTGACGACGCTACCGCAGCTAAACCCGAATTCAACGAGATGGGCAAGAATATCGCAATGCAGGTTGCGGCTATGAGCCCCGAATATCTCAGCAAGGACGACATTTCGGCTGACGAGCTTGCTAAGATGAAGACAATCGTTGTTGAAAGCGCTCTTAACACACCCGCTTCATTGCCCGTACCGATTCTCAACAGCCTTATCGAAGAAGCTGTTTCCGAGAAGAAGTGGAGCGACGAGGACATCACAATCTATAACGGTCTTGACAATAAGCAGAGAAAGAATTTCACAAACTTCATCTCCAAGGAAGCTTATGCTACTCTTGCAGAGATTGCAGTTTCTCACAAGGCTGAAATTTCCGAAAACAAGATTTTCGGCGGTCTCGTTCAGGGTCGTATCGCTAAGCAGATTAAGGAAATCTGCCTTTCTGAGCAGGCATTCGTTCGTTCGGACCTCTTTGAAGGCTCTGTCGGCGGCTATGTAAGCTCTGTTGCAAAGGCACTCGGCGCTGATATTAAGCTTGCTTCATTCGTTCGTCTTGCTAAGGGCGAGGGAATTGAGAAGAAGCAGGAAAACTTTGCTGACGAAATCGCAAGCATGGTTAAATAATCAATTTAATTTGATTGAAAAAGGGGAGATAACCGCAAGGTATCTCCCTTTACTTTTTTATATAAGTGTGATAGAATAATGCGAACAGGAAAGCAGGTGATTTTAAGTGCTGGGAATGAATATCGGCGTTGATTTCGGCTCGTCATCGACAATTATGGTCGTTGACGGTAAAGGCATTGTACTTGACGAGCCCACGGTCATTGCCGTTGACTCGGAAACCAAATATCCCATTGCTTTCGGCAACAGCGCATACACGATTGAGGGCAGAACGGACGACAATATCGAGGTTATTCATCCCGTTGTCAACGGTGTAATTTCAAACTATACCATGGCACAGAAGCTCTTGGGTCATTATCTGCTTAAAATATGCGGTAACAGGGTGCTGAAACCGAATGTTATAATCGCCGTACCGAGTGCCTGTACAAACCTTGATAAGAGGACATTTATTGACATTGTAACCTCGGCAGGCGCAGGCAGGGTGTGCTTTGTTGAGGAGTCGCTTGCCTCCGCAATCGGAATAGGCTTTCACAAGGACGCACTTTCGGGCAGACTGCTTGTCAATATGGGCGGCGGAGAGGTCGATGTTTCGGTTGTAACCATGGGAAGCATTGCCGTTGCCGACACAATCAAAGTCGGCGGGCTTTCAATCGACTCCGCAATACAGAAACATCTCAAAAAGACCCGTGATATAACCGTCGGACCGTTGACAGCCGAACGCATCAAGATATGTCTCGGAAGCGCAGTACCGAGGGAGGAAGAGCTTGCAATGATTGTTTCTGGTAAAAGCGAAACCGACAATATGCCCATTTCGTTTGAGGTAACTTCACAGGAGATTTACCCCTGCGTGCGAGAGCAGGTCGATATGATAATGAACGGTATACGCAATGTGCTTGAAAAAACGCCTCCGGAGCTTGTCGGCGACATTTCGGACAACGGAATTATACTGACGGGCGGAACAGCGCTCTTAAACGGTATGGATAAGCTTGTAAGCACCGTTACGGGCATTGAAACGGTTGTAGCCGACGACCCGTTGTACAGCACGGCAAGCGGCGCTATGCATATAATCAAAAACATTGATAAGCTTTCGGGCGTTTATCAGTTCCACACGGTACATCAGATAGATTAAAATTTAATTAAAGCATAATTAAGCTTCCAAACACCGAGCTGTTCGGTATTTGGGAGCTTTTATTATAAAGTGGATTTGCACAAATAAGTTAAAGTTTTATTGTGCATAAATACTATTGCGTTGAAATGTCGGGATATGTTAATATAATCTTGGATATATTAAAGACTTTATGCTATCATTATGTATATGACAGAATGAATCAGCTTGTCAGAGCAGATGACAATGTAAGCCACAAAACATATGTATATACATATGACGTCGGCGGAAACAGAACGGCGACAAAGATATATGATTTCACCTTGGAAACGCTCGAAGGTGAGCCTACCGTAATAACACAGACATACGGTTTTGACCTTGACAGTAATGTTATGCTTTGGAACGACCGTTTGAAAACGTATAACGGCAAGCAGATAATCTATGACCTTGAAGGCAACCCCGTTTCTTACGGCGGAAAGACCCTTAATTGGTACGGCAAGCAGTTAAAACAGGTGACTGCGGCTGACGGCTCATACACACAGTATGATTACGACGCAAACGGCTTGCGTACGCAGAAAAGGCAGTATAAGGCGGACGGCACAACCGACTATACCGTTGATTATGTATGGTCCGACGGTAAAATCGCCGTTCAGAGCCTGACTTATCCGCTTACGATGACAATTCAGGGCAATACCGTAACAAGGGATATAAAGATAGACTCAAAATTCATTTATTGCGATGATGACGCAACTCCGTCCGCAATTATGCTTGAAAACGACGAGTATTTGCTTGTCCGCAATCTTCAAGGCGATGTAGTTGCGGTTGTCAACGCCGCAAATGGCGAGACTGTTGTTGAGTTTTCATATGACCCTTGGGGCAATGTCACAAGGAAATATTCAGAAACATATACCGACGGTGCAACGGAAGAAGAGTTGAAGCTTCTTGACCTTGTTATGTCGGCGCTTTGCCCCGTGACCTATAGAGGCTATAACTACGACTTTACAACAGGACTTTATTACCTGCAGTCAAGGTATTATAACCCCGAGTGGGGCAGATTCCTTAACACCGACGACACAGCGATTATGCTTACAAAGACAGACGATGCTTTCAGCGCGAATATGTATCTGTATTGTAATAACAATCCGGTGAATAAGGTGGATTATGATGGTAGAGATGCAGAAAAAATTGATATACCATTTTTAGAGGCTTGTATAGATTTAATTGG
The DNA here is from genome assembly GCA_902491475.1 of uncultured Eubacteriales bacterium. GTDB lineage: Bacteria > Bacillota > Clostridia > Oscillospirales > Acutalibacteraceae > Fimenecus. Next base: position 70,105 of record CABUHY010000001.1, on the reverse strand, counting down.
AGTAATTTGCAATGATTTTAATTTAAATGGTAACTTAAAAAATGGATTTTTTAAGTTGTATAAGAATGTTAGCAAACCATTGTTGTATAATTTACAAATTAAATTTGATAATAGTGATGACCCTCGAGTGTATTCCGCAGTAAAAAGATGCTTCTATATGAGTAGTGAATTAACTTGTGAAATTATTGCATTATTTGCTGGAATATACTTTCAACGCATTATAAAACGACAGTTTCTATTCAGTCCTGAATGCATGTGCAGAGAGATAAAGTATCATATTCTTTCTTATATGATTGGATATAAGAAAAGTCATGCTAATCCAGTTGACATTTATGAAGGCGATGTTTATATAAATAAAAGCCAAAACGAAATTTTTGATTACTATAATGGCATTCGCAAATGCTATAAGTGGACGGAAGCTGATCCATATCTTGTTACCCAATATATTGGTAACCAAAAAATTCTTACCCGAGAAAAAGTTAAATATATTAGCTCATCAAAAACCGCATGGGAAGGAGAATTATTTAAATATGGCAAGTAAAGTAAAAAAAACAATTATGTTCTTATGTTGCACAATATTGGTACTGTTTGTGGCTTTATCTGCCGTGTTTAAAGTAAATTTTTTTCAGGTGATTTTCCTTCCGACATATATTACGAGCGATGAGCTGGAATATTATAATGGATTTTTACCGCAAAGTAAAATTAGTTGCCCATATTCAATTAGCAATTATCAAGAAAAAGAACTGGATATGTGGTATTTTAAGGACTTAACTGGGAAAATCAAAGAAAATATAATTGGAAAAGATTTTTGGGCGTATAACGATAATTTTGATATACTATTTAGCTCCAACGGAAAGAAGTATATACGTAATGACACTCACTTTAGTTCTGATGTAACAAGCGATATGGTTAATTCGATTTCGTTTTTTGAGGAACATCCTGTTGATGTGTACAAAGAAGATATTGCTATTCGTAATATCTCTCCTCTTTTGAACGATAAAGATATTTCCGAACTTGCAAATATTATAATTAACGATGAGTATTGTTTGGATGATTTGGATGAAATCGATAACACACAATATTTGTATGATTTGAATATTGCATGGTATGTTATATTTGAACTCAAGAACACTAAAGAGTTTAATTATGAAGGACTTTGTGTGGCTGAAACTCAGCGTTATTACATTGTCTATTATAATGATAAAATGTATTTAAGAGATTTGAACGGAAATCTAAAATTTATTCCTAATGAAATAGCTAATAAAATACTTAATTCTAAAATTCACATTGGTTAAATAGTTGATTTGTATATGAGAATATTTGCGATAACTTCGGTGCCTGTGTCGGCAAATGGCAATGTCACAAGGAAATATTCCGAAACATATACCGACGGTGCAACAGAAGAAGAGTTGAAGCTTCTTGACCTTGTTATGTCGGCGCTTTGCCCCGTGACCTATAGAGGCTATAACTACGACTTTACAACAGGACTTTATTACCTGCAGTCAAGGTATTATAACCCCGAGTGGGGCAGATTCCTTAACACCGACGACACAGCGATTATGCTTACAAAGACAGACGATGCTTTCAGCGCGAATATGTATCTGTATTGTAATAACAATCCGGTGAATAAGGTGGATTATGATGGTAGAGATGCAGAGTTAAGCTATCGTGTAAGGTATTGTATTAATTTAATGGTTGTACTAATTGCTCTGAATAATGCTTGTAGAGATAATCTTAACAAAATATTACCAACAAATGTTCCTCGTCCTAATATGTTTATTGATAATAAAGGTGAGGAAAAAATAGATTGTATATATTTTGACTATAGTATTAGTAGTAATAGTAGAACAACAGAAATATCAATTCATGGAATTTTTTTGACAATAATTGCCCCAAGGCACTTTGAAGCTAAAATAGAAATTCATTCAAACGCTGATTGGAGATATATAAGTGCAGGAGGGAAAATGGGTGATTATTTAATTAATTTTGACAATGAATTTGATGGAATAAGTTATGGTTTGTCTGAAGTGCTACCAGAGGATTATTTGTTTTATTTTAATGTGGCTGAAGTTGGTAGAAATATATTGACAGAAAAGGTTACGAATTCAAAAAGGGGTCAATATATTAACCACGAGCTTAAAGAACAAGAAAAACTTGGGATTGATTCAGCTTGTATTTTAAATTGGTATTGCTCTTATGAAAGACGGAAGTTTGCTGGAAAGTATATAAATGTAGATTATGTAGAACATATTCCGGCTAATGAAGGTCCTAGCGCTTGGTGGTGATAATATGGATAAAAAGCAAATGATAAAAAATGTTACTACTGTTTTAATTTTTGTAATTGCCTTAGGCTTCTTTTGGAGTTGGGTTAAAAACAGTATAAACATAACGCCGGTATTTATTGTTTTTGACACTTATGTTCTCATTATACCGTGCATAATTCTCACAGTGGGAATAATCTGTTATATTGCTTCTCTGTTTGTCAGTAGCCAAAAGGAAAATTCCGTATTAAAGCGCAGTGCTTTGGGAATAGCTGTTTTTTGCATTATTTTTTCGGTGTCGTTTGCCGTTGCGGTATTATTAAACTCTGCCGACAAAGAAATATCCGGATACAAAGAAGCTCTCGAGAGCAAATACAATTTGGAAAATTTTATCGATTTGAATGAGTATTCGCTTCAAGATAAACAGTCAGGCAGTGAGCAAGCCTATTCAAACGGCATTATAAACGGCTATTGTAATTCCGAGTCATATGCTAAAAATGACGGCAGTTATAACTATTACAGCGTTACCGTGTATGAATACAGCGGAGGAACTGCGCTTGAGCGCACTGCTATTAAAAACATACTTGAAAATCAGCTTTTTAGAGAAAATTCGGTTTCGGGAAAAAGAATTAAATACACGGAAAACACAGTAGGCGAATACAGCTATAAATACTGCAATTACACAGATAAATTTGAGCAGAAATCCAAATCGAATTTTTCTGTTATTGCGGAAAGCAATGACAAAGTAATTGTGTATATGATACAGTCAGATTATGAATATGCTTTCGGTCAAGACATCAAAGCCGATAAGATAATTGAATCGCTTTGTAAATGAAGATGTATAATGCTTGATTTAATCTCAAAATTGGCAGGAAAGATTCTTGATGTGGATGTTCCGTTTGATACCTCAATTTTATCTGCTTGTGAATAATGACTTAAATGTTAAATTGTCAAAAAAGCAGTTCTTTATCAATCTGTTCAAATGCGCATAGCGCTTTGATAGGTGTACCCTGTGATAATCACCGTTTTAAACACACAGGGTACACTGAATGAAAATACGTTTTGTGCTTCTGGCATAAAACATATTTTATGTTGACAATATCACTTCTTTATGCTAATATTAAACTATAAAAAATATTAAAAAATAACTTATATCTGCTATTTCTTTGGGGATAGCAGATTTTTTATTATCAATAACAAATTTGAGAGTCATATCAACGCAGGGATGCGGTGTTATGGCTCTTTTTTATTTAAGGAGGTCAAATTTGATGAATTTTTCACCATCTGTAGCGCAAAGGCCTCAGAAACAATACATAAGCTTTCTGAGGAAAATAAAACATTGCGAGAAGAGAACAAAAATCTCAAGGTAAAACTGAAAAAAGAAAAAGCAATAAGTAAACTTGCCGAAGACTGTGTTTACGATATTGAGGACGCCTTATGCCCAACGATTATTCATTACGGGTAGCAGATGTTTTATTATAAAACACAACCGGCACCTTGATTAATGCCGGTTGTTTTATGCTTATAAATCGATTTCAATATTGTATTTTCTCAGCCAATAATCCGTCTGTACAAAATACGCAATCGTTTGCGGAGTGGTCATAAGCTGACCGTAGAACGGCTGTGCGCTGTTTTCAAGTAACAGATTGCTCAATGCGTCCTTGCTGACAAACTTCAATATCGGCGAGGAGGAGTCCTGCAATATCTTTTTAAGCTCTTCTTTAACAAGCTCAAGGTATCTCGGATTATGAGTTTTCGGATACGGGCTCTTTTTACGCCAAAGTATCTCTTTCGGAAGCATATCGCTGTACGCTTTGCGTAAAATACCTTTTTCGTATCCGTTATAGTCCTTTATTTCAAGCGGAACGGAATACAGATATTCCACTATTCTGTAATCGCAGTACGGAACTCTTATGTCGAGTGAATTGAAAGCGCTCATTCTGTCCGAACGGTCGACAAGAGTCATCATAAACCAATCAAGATGAAGCCGCATAAGCTCCTTGGTTCTTTCGTCGCTGTCGGGAACATTCAGCCGCATTGTTTGCTTGATTGCATCCTCGTATTTTGCACGGACAAAGCCCTCTGCGTCAATTCCTTTTCCGATTTCATCGGTTAAAAACGACTTTCTGTACAATGAGGATTTAGCCCACGGGAATGTGTCGGTATTTCTCAAAACAGGGTCCCTGTACCACGGATAACCGCCGAAAATTTCGTCCGAGCACTCTCCTGAAAGTACGATTTTGTATTCCTTTGCAATTTCCCTTGAAAACAGCAGGAGGGAGGAGTCAACATCTGCCATACCCGGCAAATCACGGGCTTCCACAGCCGAAAATAAAGCGGAAACAAGCGACTCGTTGTCAATTTCGATAACATGGTTTCGGGCGTTGAGGTAATCATTCATCTTGCCTACAAAATCATTGTCGTTGTTCGGCTGAAATTTGCTTTGCTTGAAGTACTTGTCGTTATCGACATAGGTTACGGTGTAGGTGTCAAGCGTTTTGCCCTGTTTGTCAAATTCCTTTGCGACAACCGAGGATATAATACTCGAATCAAGTCCGCCCGAGAGCATTGTGCAAACGGGAACATCTGCTTTTAATTGGCGCTTGATTGAATCGTCAACCAAAAATCTGACCTTTTCCGCTGTCTGTTCGGGCGTATCTTTGGGCTCGTGGGCGTAAAGAGTCCAAAATTTATTCGTTTTGAGCCCGTCTTTTGAAAAGTATCCGCACATTGCGGGCAACAGCTCGTAAACATCTTCAAATACGCCGTAGCCGGGAGTTCTGCCGGGACCTATGAGCATAATCTCAAGAATCGAGTCAAGGTTTATTTTAGCCTTGATTTTTCCGCTTGCGAACAACGCTTTAATTTCCGAGCCGAATATAAAGTTACCGTCGGAAATCGCATAGAAAAACGGCTTTATTCCGAAACGGTCACGGGCGACAAACAGCCGTTCTCTCTTACTGTCCCATATTGCAAGGGCAAAAATGCCGTTTATGAGCTTTAAGCAGTCCTCGCCGAATTCAATATAGGCTTTTAACACAACTTCTTCATCCGAGTCCGACTCAAAGCCGTAATTTCTTTCTTTCAAAAGGTCTTTTAATTCGTCTTTGTTAAACAAAAGTCCGTCAAAAACAATCGTATATTCGTTTTCGTCCTTTATAAGCCTCAAAGGAAACTCAAAAGCGGCTTTGTTTTGCGTTTCCGAGCCTTGGCAGAGTGCGGCGTGTTCAGATGTATACTGACTGTAAAAAGAGCCTCTGTGCTTTATTGCGCTTCCCATTTCAAAAAGTTCCTTGCTCTGTTCTCTGAAATTTCCCGAAAACGAAATTTCTCCCGCAATTCCACTCATATAAACACCTCATTTTCTTTGGAATAGTTATTTATATGACGGGCTGCGGGAGATAATGCTTTAAGTTATTGCGTTCAGGAATTTTTGACTTCCACGACTGCTTTGTTAATATCGTTTACAAGCTCAACGAGTTTCGGGTCATCGGTTGAAACGGGGAGCATGGGAAGTCTCGGCTTGCCTGCTTCAATGCCGTATCTCAACTTGATAACAGCCTTGCTTGCGCCGTACAGAGAGGGGAAAGAGCAAAGCCTTTGAATAAAGTCGTTGATTTTTACCTGGAGCGCCTTTGCCTGCTCGATTTTATTCTCTTCTATCAGTGAATTAAGTTTAAGATAAAGCTCGGGCATACTGCCGTATGTGCCGCCGATACCTGCGTTTGCACCCATAAGTCTGCCTGCAAGGAACTGTTCGTCGGGACCGTTGAAAATTACAAAATCCTTGCCCGCAATTCTTCTGAAACGCTCCATCTGATATGTGCTTTCGGCAGAGTCTTTAATACCTATGACCTTTTCTTCTTTAATCATTTTTTCAAGCAGTGAATATGAGAGGTCATAGCCCGTAAGCTGCGGAATGTTATAGATAAAGAACGGTAAATCCGATGCGTTCATAATCGTTTTCCAATGTGTTTCTATCGAAGCCTCGGAAAGTCTGTAATATACGCTCGGAACGGCGGAAACCGCATCGGCACCGATTTCTTCTGCGTGGCGTGCAAGCTCGCAAGCCTCTTTGGTTGACGCCGCACCGACATGGATTATAGTTGTTATCTTGCCGTCTGCCGCCTCGACAACAGCCTTTGCAACCTGCTTTCTTTCCTCCGTGCTCAAAAGGAAGCCTTCGCCCGTTGAACCGCAGGCGTAGACGCCGTTAATGCCGATTTCAATATACTTCTTTACAAGCTTTTTGATTTCGCCGACATTTATATTATCGTTTTCGTCGTAAATTGCGTTGAGCGCAACAAACACTCCGTTGAATTTTGTCAAATCATATTTCATAAGCTCATCTCCTATATGAGAATTATATTACATTTTTCGACAAAATCAATGATATTCGTTGAACTTTTTATCGAAATAAAATATAATAAAGAAAATATTATTTTAATCGGTGATTTCAATGAACGAAAAGAACAAAAAGATACTTGAACAAATAAAAGGCGGACTTATAGTTTCCTGCCAGGCGCTCGAGGACGAGCCGCTTCACGACTCATACATAATGTCAAGAATGGCTTTTGCCGCAAGCGAGGGCGGAGCGGTAGGAATAAGAGCAAATACCGTCGAGGACATAAAAGAAATCAAAAAGACGGTAAATTTGCCCATAATCGGAATTATCAAAAAGGTTTATCCCGACTCCGATGTTTATATCACACCCACAACGGACGAGGTTGACGCACTTTACAACGAGGGCGTTGATGTCATTGCGGTTGACGCAACAAACAGACCGAGACCGAACGGAGTTTCATTTGAGGAATTCTTTTCGGAAATTCGCAAAAAATATCCCGAACAGCTCTTTATGGCGGATACCTCCTGCTTTGATGAGGGTAAGCTTGCTTTGGAGCTCGGCTGTGACCTTATAGGAACGACTATGTGCGGATATACGCCCTACACCAAAGGTGAGACCATACCTGCGTTTGACCTTATGAAAAGATATAATCGGGAGCTCGGCGCAACCGTTATCGCCGAGGGCGGTATTTGGTATCCCGAACAGCTTGTAAAGGCATATGACAGCGGCGCATTTTCCTGCGTTATAGGCACGGCAATCACAAGACCGAGGGATATTACAAGGCGTTTTGTTTCTTATCTCGATAGGGAAAATAAGTGATTTTTGTTAAACTGTTTGTGTTCTGAACGGGTTATGGTGATTATATGACAATACTTGCAATCGATATAGGCGGAACGGCGATAAAATACGCCCTTGTCGATGAAAACAACAATCTTTCCTCGTTTTCCGAAATTCCGTCCGAAGCAAAGCTCGGCGCAGAGGTTCTACTCAAAAAGGTTTACGGAATTATTGAAGAATTTTCGCCGTTATGCGATGCGGTTTCCGTAAGTACGGCAGGTCGTGTCGACAGCGAAAAAGGAGAAATTATCTTCGCAAACGAAAACATTCCTAACTACACGGGAACCGAGCTTGCAAGGCTTATTTCGGAGCGTTTTTCACTGCCTGCGTTTGTTGAAAACGATGTTTACTGCGCCGCAACAGCCGAGGCAAATTACGGCTCGGGAAAAGGCAGCAAAAATTTTATCTGTCTGACCGTCGGCACGGGTATCGGCGGAGCGGTAATTCTTGACGGTAAGCTGTATAAGGGCGACAGCCTTTGTGCAGGCGATTTCGGAGAGATGATTACGGGAAGCGATAAGTTTGAAAATCTCGCTTCAACGACAGCACTTGTGAAAAGAATAAAGCTTGTCACGGGAAAAGAAATGTCGGGCAGGGAGATTTTTTCGGAAGAAAACTTTTCAAACGATTTAATAAAATCAACGGTTGACGCTTGGATTGACGAGCTTGTAAAGGGTATAAAAACTCTTATGTTTGTTTTTGATGTTCCGCTTTTTGTGCTCGGTGGCGGAATTATGAACGAACGGTATATAACGGACCGCGTTATCGGAGAAATACATTCAACAGACCGTGAAAACTTTAAGCGGGTGCAGATAAAACAGGCATTTTTCAAAAACAAAGCGGGAATTATCGGTGCGGCGCATACGGCACGGGAAAAACTTAAATAAAGCGTATCGGGTTTGTCAAATGTGACTTGCCCGATTTTTTTAGTAAAATAGACAAAATTCGTCTCGTATCTCTTGTGTAGTTTGTAGCAAAAAGTGTTGATATTAAGCCTTTTCGGTGGTAAAATATTTATTTGTGAAATATTAAGTATAATAAGGTATAGGTGATAAAAGTGAAGTGCAGAGAAGACATCAGAAACATTGCAATCATAGCGCATGTTGACCACGGTAAAACAACATTGGTTGACGAGCTTCTTAAACAGAGCGGTATTTTCAGACAGAACGAGGTTGTACAGGAGAGAGTTATGGACTCCAACGACCTTGAAAAGGAGAGGGGAATTACAATCCTTTCCAAGAACACATCGATTCATTACAACGGAATTAAGATAAACATTGTCGACACTCCCGGTCACGCTGATTTCGGCGGCGAGGTTGAGCGTATCCTCACAATGGTTGACGGTGTTTTGCTTTTGGTTGACGCTTTTGAGGGCTGTATGCCTCAGACAAGATTTGTCCTTTCAAAGGCACTTGCGCTCAACAAAAAGGTACTTGTCGTTATAAACAAGATTGACCGACCCGGCGCAAGACCCGCAGAGGTTATCGACGAGGTTCTTGATTTGTTTATCGAGCTCGGCGCCAATGACGACCAGCTTGAATTCCCTGTTGTTTACGCTTCGGCAAGAGACGGATATTCTTCGCTTGACCCGAATGTAAGAGAGGGCGATATGAGACCGCTCTTTGAGGAGATTATCAAGGAGATCGAACCCCCGCAGGGCGATGTTGACGCTCCGCTTCAGTGTATTTTCTCAAGCCTTGACTATGACGATTATATCGGAAGAATCGGTATCGGCAGAGTTAAGAGAGGCAGAGTAAATGTAAACGACAAGGTTGTTCTCTGCAAACAGGACGGCACCCGTGAAAATGTCAAGATTTCCCGCCTTTATCAGTTTGAGGGCTTGAAGAGGGTAGAGGTTCAGACCGCTGCGGCAGGCGATATAATCTGCGTTTCTGGTATTACAGACCTCAATATCGGCGAAACGATTTGTGACCCCGAGAATGTAGAGCCGCTTCCGTTCGTTAAAATCGACGAGCCTACGCTTTCAATGAACTTTATGGTAAATGACAGCCCGTTTGCGGGTCAGGAGGGTAAGTTTGTAACCTCCAGAAACCTCAGAGACAGACTTTTCAAAGAGGTTGAAACAAATGTAAGTATGCGTGTCGAGGAAACGGACAGCACCGATTGCTTTAAGGTATCGGGCAGAGGCGAGCTTCACTTGTCAATTCTTATCGAGACTATGAGACGCCAGGGCTACGAGTTCCAGGTTTCCCGTCCGCAGGTTATCACAAAGTATGAAAACGGCAAGCTTATGGAGCCTATTGAGCTGCTTATAATCGAGGTTCCCGAGGAGTATGTCGGAAATGTTATGCAGAAGATCGGTTCACGCCGCGGCGAGCTTGAAAATATGGGCACCCGTGAGGGCGGTTCGACACACCTTGAATTCAGAATTCCCGCAAGAGGACTTATCGGTTACCGTTCGGAGTTCCTTACCGACACAAACGGCAACGGCATTATGAACAACCTTTTTGCAGGCTATGAGGAGTACAAGGGCGAAATTCAGACGAGAGAGCGCGGCTCAATCGTAGTTCACGAGGCGGGCGAGACTTCGGCTTACGGTCTTTTCAATACGCAGGACAGAGGCAGACTTTTTGTTGGCCCCGGTGTTCCCGTATACGAGGGTATGATTGTCGGCGAGTGTGCAAAGGCAGAGGATATTGTCTGCAATGTATGTAAGAATAAGCATCTTACAAACACCCGTGCTTCGGGCTCCGACGACGCTTTGCGCCTTGTTCCGCATACCGTTCTCAGCCTTGAGCAGTCGATGGAATTTATCGGCGACGACGAGCTTGTCGAGATCACTCCCAAGTCGATAAGACTTCGTAAAAAGATACTTTCCAAAGATTTGAGACTTAAACAGCAGTTCAGAAAGAAATAATGTATATTGAGTGAATTTTATTTCACTTTTATGTATAAAAGCCTTGACTTGAACGATTATTAAATGTATAATCTATGCATATTTATTCATAATTATACATTTGAGGTGAATATGACTAAAGTATTTATCGACGGCAGTGCAGGCACAACGGGGCTTCGCATCTATGACCGTCTTGCTAAAAGAAAAGATATATCTTTGATGACTTTATCCGATGAGCACCGAAAAGATATAAATTACAGAAAAGAAGCTCTTAACAGCTCCGATATTTCTTTTTTGTGTCTGCCCGATGCGGCGGCTGTTGAAGCGGTATCGCTTATCGAAAACGAAAACACGGTTGTTATCGACACTTCGACCGCTCACAGAACAAATCCCGAGTGGGCATATGGCTTTCCCGAGCTTTCGGGATTGCATGAAAAAATCAAAAATTCCAAACGGATTGCAAATCCGGGCTGTCACGCAAGCGGATTTATAGCGCTTATAAGACCGCTTGTCGAGCATGGAATTATTTCGGCGGATTGCGAGCTTTCGGCCTTTTCCGTTACGGGATATTCGGGCGGCGGCAAGAAAATGATTGCCGAATACGAGGCGGACGAGCTTGACGAATTGCTTACCGCTCCGAGAATGTACGGACTTTCGCAGATGCATAAGCATTTGCCCGAAATGGTTAAAACGGCGATGATAAACACTTCGCCTGTCTTTTGCCCCATAGTATCCGATTTTTATTCGGGTATGGAGGTTACGGTTCCGCTTTTCGCTTCGCAAATCAACGGTTGCGTTGACGATATAAAGAAGATTTATTCGGATTACTACAACACCGAAATCGTCCGATATTGCGACTGCTCCGATGAAAACGGATTTTTGTCGGCGGCGGTGCTGTCAGGCAAAGACAGTATGCAGCTTTCGGTTTTCGGCAATGACGAGCGTGTTACGCTTTGTGCAAGATATGACAACTTGGGTAAAGGTGCTTCGGGTGCCGCTATCCAAAATATGAATATTGTCCTGGGCGTTGATGAAACGACGGGTCTCAGTCTGTGAGGTAAATATGGAAATTATACACGGCGGCGTCTGTGCCGCTAAAGGATATAAAGCTAACGGAATACATTGCGGTATCCGTAAGAACAGGGATAAAAAGGATTTGTCCCTTATTTTCAGCGAGGTTCCCGCAAGTGCGGCGGCGGTTTACACCACAAACCTTGTAAAGGGTGCACCCCTTACCGTTACAAAGAAGCATCTTGAAAACGGTGTGGCTCAGGCGGTCATCTGCAACAGCGGAAACGCCAACACCTGCAATGCCGACGGCATTATGATTGCGGAAAAAATGAGCGACCTTGTAGCGGATAAGCTCGGAATTTCTTCAAACGATGTTGTTGTCGCTTCAACGGGCGTAATCGGTCAACCGCTTAACATTGAGCCCATAAAGGCAGGCATACCCGAACTGGCTGACGGTCTTTCTTACGACGGCTCGTCTGCGGCAAGCGAGGGCATTATGACAACCGACACGCATCAAAAGGAAATTGCGGTTGAATTTGAATTGGACGGTAAGACCTGCCGTATCGGCGGAATTGCCAAGGGCAGCGGTATGATACACCCGAATATGGCTACTATGCTTGTATTTATCACATCGGATGTTGCCATTTCCTCAAAAATGCTCAAAAAGGCGCTTTCAAATGATATTAAGAACACTTTCAATATGCTCAGTATTGACGGCGACACTTCCACCAACGATATGGTAACGGTGCTTGCAAACGGCCTTGCGGGTAATAAAGAAATCACAGAGGAAAACGAAGCCTTTTCCGTGTTTATGAAAGCTCTTAACACAGTAACCGTAAACCTTTGCAGGGAAATTGCAGGCGACGGTGAGGGTGCCACAAAGCTTCTTGAATGTAAGGTAAGCGGCGCTAAAGACCTCGAAACCGCAAAAACGATTGCAAAGAGCGTTGTCTGCTCAAGCCTTCTCAAGGCGGCAATGTTCGGTTCGGACGCAAACTGGGGCAGGGTGCTCTGTGCAATAGGCTACAGCGGCGCCGATGTCGATGTTACGAAAATCGATGTTGCTTTCAAGAGCAAGGCTGGAACGATTTCTGTCTGTGAAAACGGTTCGGGAATTGAATTTTCCGAGGAAAAGGCAAAGGAAATTTTGCTTGAAAAGGAAATTGAAATCCTTGTAAATCTCAACAGCGGCGAGGTTTCGTCCGTTGCGTGGGGCTGTGACCTTACATATGATTATGTTAAGATAAACGGCGATTACAGAACATAAGTCGGAGGCAGATATGGAAGAAAAGTTTTCAAATTCCGAGCGTGCCGAAGTCCTGACAGCGGCTTTGCCGTATATTAAAAGATATAACGGCAAAATCGTAGTCGTAAAATACGGCGGCAACGCTATGATAAACGAACATCTTAAACAGCAGGTTATGCAGGATATAGTCCTTTTGTGGCTTATCGGCGTTAAAATCGTGCTCGTCCACGGCGGCGGACCCGAAATCAGCGATATGATGGATAAGCTCGGCAAAGAGCCCGAATTTATCGACGGTCTGCGTGTTACCGATAAGGAAACGGTTGACATTGTCCAGATGGTGCTTGCCGGTAAGGTCAACAAGACCCTTGTCAATCTCCTTGAAATGTTAGGCGGCAAGGCAATGGGCATTTCGGGTATGGACGGCAGGCTTATAGAGTCCAAAACAAAGGACGAGAAGTTAGGTTATGTCGGCGAGATTTCCAAAATCAACATTGCTCCCGTTCTCGACCTGCTTGAAAAGGGATACATTCCCGTTATTTCAACGCTCGGCTGTGATAAGGACGGCAATACCTACAATATCAACGGCGACACTGCGGCGGCTTATATCGCAGGCGCTCTCGGTGCGGAAAGACTTATTATGATGACCGACATCGCAGGCGTTTTGAAAGACAAGGACGACCCGTCGTCGCTTATTCCCGAAATAGATCTTTTGGAAGCCGAAAAGCTTTACGACAGCGGTATAATTTCGGGAGGAATGATTCCCAAGGTTGATTGCTGTATCGAAGCCATTAACAAGGGTGTTAAAAATGTTATTATAATGAACGGTACCGTTCCGCACTCGATTCTTATGGAATTGCTTACCGACGAGGGTGCAGGTACCATGGTTACGGGTGTTAAAAAATGAGTATTAAAAGTACCGATGAAAAATATGTCGCAGGCACATACAAGCGTTTTCCCGTTGAAATTGTTTCGGGAAAAGGCTCTGTGCTAACCGATGTCAACGGAAAAGAATATATCGATATGGGTTCGGGTATCGGCGTTACCTCGTTCGGAATTTCCGACGACGAATGGAAAAATGCCGTTATCGACCAGATTAACAAGGTTCAGCACACCTCGAATTTGTATTACACCGAGCCCTGTGCGGATTTGGCGCAGGCTTTGTGCGAAAAGAGCGGAATGAAAAAGGTTTTCTTTTCAAATTCGGGTGCCGAAGCCAACGAGTGTGCAATTAAGGTTGCAAGAAAGTATGCAAGCGAGCACAAGGGCGAGGATTATTATAAGATAATAACCCTTGTAAACAGCTTCCACGGCAGAACGCTCACGACTCTTGCCGCAACGGGTCAGGATTGCTTTCATAAGCTTTTCACACCGCTTACCGATGGCTTTTTACATGTTCCCGCAAACGATTGCGACGCTTTTCTTAAAACTGCTTCGGAGAACAAAATTGCGGGCGTTATGATTGAATGTATTCAGGGTGAGGGCGGAGTTGAGGCTCTCGACGCCGAATTTGTAAAGTGCATTGACTCGTATTGCAAGGAAAACGACCTTGTGTTTATCGTTGACGAGGTTCAGAGCGGCAACGGAAGAAGCGGAAAGTTCTATTCGTTTATGAACTACGGTGTTGAGCCTGATGTTGTTTCGACCGCAAAGGGTCTTGCAGGCGGCTTACCGATAGGCGCAACGCTTCTCGGCGAAAAGGTACAGGACATTTTCTCATACGGCGACAACGGCTCAACCTTCGGCGGAAATCCCGTAAGCTGTGCTGCGGCCGTAAGTATTGTAAAAAGAATTGACGATACGCTTCTCTCACAAGTTCGTGAAAAAAGCAAATATATATTTGACGAGCTTTCGTCGGCGGACGGCGTCGAGCGTGTCAGCGGTATGGGTCTTATGATAGGCGTCAAAACCGCAAAGCCCGTTGCGGAAGTCATTAAAATATGTATGGATAACGGCGTTTTGTGCTTGAGCGCAAAGGACAAGCTTCGGTTGCTGCCCGCGCTTAACATACCTTTTAACGAACTTAAAAAAGCCGTCGAAATCATCAAAAACGCCTGCAAGGAATAAGGAGTGCTTATGTCGTTAAAAAACAGAAACTTTTTGAAACTGCTTGATTTTACACCCGAAGAAATAAATGAATTTCTCGATTGTGCCGCAAAGCTTAAAGCGGAGAAAAAAGCAGGTATTCCCCACAAAATTTTAGAGGGTAAAAACATCGCTTTGATTTTTGAAAAAACAAGCACAAGAACCCGCTGTTCCTTTGAGGTTGCGGCAAACGACCTCGGTATGCACGCTGTTTACCTTGACCCGAAAAGCTCACAAATAGGCAAAAAGGAAAGCATTCCCGACACCGCAAGGGTTCTCGGCAGAATGTTTGACGGTATAGAATACAGGGGCTTCGGTCAGGAAATTGTCGAAGAGCTTGCGGAATATGCGGGTATTCCCGTCTGGAACGGACTTACAAACGAATTTCATCCGACGCAGATTCTTGCGGATTTCCTCACAATTAAAGAGCATTTCGGTACTCTTTGGGGAAAAAAGCTTGTATATATGGGCGATGCGAGATATAATATGGGTAACTCATTGATGGTCGGTTGTGCCAAGATGGGTATGCATTTTGTCGCTTGTGCGCCGAAAGAATATTTCCCGAACGCAGAGCTTATAAAGGAATGTGAGAAAATCGCTGCAGAAACAGGCGCTGTTCTTGAATTTATCGAGGACCCGATGACCGCAACAAAAAGTGCGGATGTCATTTATACCGATGTTTGGGTTTCAATGGGTGAGCCTGACGAGGTATGGGCAAAGAGAATTGAAGAGCTTTCTCCGTACCGTGTTGACAAAAAGCTTATGGACAATGCAGGTCCGCAGTGTAAGTTTATGCACTGTCTGCCCGCATTCCACGACCTTAAAACAACCACTGGAAAGCAGATTTTTGAAAAATTCGGTCTCGACTGCATGGAGGTTACCGACGAAGTGTTTGAAAGCGACGCTTCAATCGTTTTTGACGAGGCGGAGAACCGTATGCACACTATAAAAGCCGTTATGGCAAAAACACTTATGTAATTTTTTATTGCTACATCAAGGAGGCAATTTTATGGAAATTAAATTTACGAAAGCGCAACCGCTTAAAGAGAAGCCCGACCCGTCAACTCTCGGCTTCGGTAAAATTTTCACAGACCATATGTTTATGATGGACTGGAACAGCGAAACAGGCTGGCAGAATGCAAGAATAGTACCTTTCGGCTATCTTTCCATTCATCCCGCGTCAACCTGCCTTCATTACGGCTCGGAGATTTTCGAGGGACTTAAAGCATACAGAAGAGCAGACGGCAAGGTTCAGCTTTTCAGACCGATTGAGAACATCAGAAGAATGAATAACTCCGCCGAGCGTCTTTGCCTTCCGCAGATTCCCGAGGATATGGCATTGGAAATATACACAAAGTTTGTTGAAACAGAGCAGGATTGGACTCCGTCGGCAGAGGGCACATCTCTTTATATCCGTCCGTTTATGTTCGGTAACGACGAGTCTCTCGGCGTACATGCTGTTCACAACGCAACATTTATGATTATTGCGTCTCCCGTAGGCTCTTATTATAAAGAGGGAATTAACCCCGTTAAGATTATGATTGAATCGGAGGATGTCCGTGCGGTTGTCGGCGGCACAGGCGAAGCTAAGTGCGGCGGTAACTATGCGGCTTCAAACAGAGCAGGCGAAAGAGCCGAAAAGAAAGGCTATTCGCAGGTTCTTTGGCTTGACGGCGTAGAAAGAAAGTATATCGAGGAAGTCGGCGCAATGAATGTAATGTTCAAGATAAACGGCGAAATCGTTGTTCCTATGCTTACAGGCTCAATTCTTCCCGGTATCACAAGAAAATCCTGCCTTGAGGTTCTCAGAAGCGAGGGCTACAAGGTTGTTGAGAGAAGAATTTCCGTTGACGAGCTTGCAAAGGCTATGGAAGACGGCACTCTTGAAGAGGCTTGGGGCACAGGCACCGCGGCTGTTGTTTCTCCGATAGGCGAGCTTTGCTACAAGGATATGAAATACACCGTAAACGGCGGAAAAATCGGCGAGGTTACTCAGCATCTTTACGATACGCTTACAGGTATTCAGTGGGGCAAGATTGAAGATAAGTTCGGTTGGACCTATCCTATCGACTGAAATTAAGCAATATTACGGAGGCTGTAATTTATTACAGCCTCTTTTGCATTTTCGGAATATTATTTCATAAATATTAAAGTAGGTTTATCTTGAAATAAACACCTGCGGGTTATATAATATAGGAGATGGTATTTTGAAAATTATCGGCAAATTTTTCTCTTTTTTCGTGCTTGTGCTGATTATTTCCGCTATGATGTTTGTGTTTCTCAACATTGAGTTCGGAAAGCATGTTCAGGGTGCGGCGGGAACAGACACTAAGCCGACCTTTATAATCGATGCTGGGCACGGCGGAATTGACGGCGGAGCTATCGGCGCCGACGGCACTCCCGAAAAGGATATAAACCTTGAAATATCCTTGTATCTTAACGAAATACTGAAGTCCTACGGCTTTAACACCGTTATGATAAGAGAGGACGACCGTTCGGTTCATTCGGAAAGCGCAAAGACGGTCAGGGAAATCAAGGTTTCCGATATTCACAACAGAATGAGCGTTATGGAAAATACCGATAACTGCGTTTTCATAAGCATACATCAAAACTCATATAACAGCTCAAAATATTGGGGAACGCAGGTGTTTTATTCGCCGAACACACAGGAGAGCAAGCTGCTTGCAGACGAAATTCAGCAAAGTGTTGTCTCGTTGCTTCAAAGTAATAACGAACGGCAGATAAAAGAATGCGGTAAAAGCGTTTATCTGCTCTATTACGCAAAAAAGCCCGCAGTTTTGGTCGAATGCGGATTTATAACAAATTACAGCGATTTGGAATTTCTTAAAAACGAAGAATATCAGCGCAAAATGGCGTTTTCGGTTGCCGACGGTATTCTTAACTATGTAAACAAAGGAAGTTGATTATGGCAGGAAAAGTCAAGTCTGTCTATGTCTGCTCTGCTTGCGGACACGAATATTCAAAATGGTTCGGTCAGTGCCCGAACTGCAAGGAGTGGAGTACACTCGAAGAGGAGGTACGCTCTGCCGCTTCAACGCCCAAAGCCTCTTCCGCCTTTCTTTCCGGAAACAGGAGCAGGGTATATGCTTTGAACGAAATAAAGGCCGATACGGAGCACCGCTTTGACACAGGACTTAACGAGCTTAACCGTGTTCTCGGCGGCGGACTTGTAAAGGGCTCAATCGTGCTTTTGAGCGGCGACCCGGGTATAGGTAAATCAACCTTACTTTTGCAAATTTGCGAGCATCTCGGAAAGACGCTTAAAATTCTCTATGTCTCGGGAGAGGAATCGGCGCATCAGATAAAATTGAGAGCAACAAGGCTTAATGTAAAGTCGGACAACCTGTCGGTTTTGTGTGAAACCGACGCACAGTACATATGCGAGGTTATCGCCTCGGAAAAGCCCGACCTTGTTATGATTGACTCAATTCAGACAATGAATATCGCAGAGTTAAGCTCGTCAACGGGCAGTATAACCCAGGTGCGTGAAACCACAAATATGTTTATGAGGACGGCAAAAACACTCAATATTCCCATGATTATTGTCGGACATGTCAACAAGGACGGCAATATTGCAGGACCCAAGGTGCTCGAGCATATCGTTGACGCCGTTTTGTATATCGAGGGCGACAGGAACTTCTCATACAGGATTTTAAGAGCCGTTAAAAACAGGTTCGGTTCCACAAATGAAATAGGTATGTTTGAAATGCAGGACATAGGTCTTACGGAGGTCAGCAATCCCTCAATGATGCTGATTTCGGGCAAGCCCAAAAACACCTCGGGAAGCTGTATCGCCTGCGTTATGGAGGGTACAAGACCCATTATGGCTGAGGTTCAGAGCCTTGTTACGCCTACGGGCTTCGGCACTCCGAGGAGAATGGCGACGGGTATAGATTACAACCGTATGGCAATGCTTATCGCCGTGCTCGAAAAGAGGGCAGGGTACTTTATCGGAAATATGGATTGCTATATAAATATAATCGGCGGTCTTAAAATCGATGAACCTGCCGCTGATTTGTCCGTTGCGCTTGCGATTGTGTCAAGCTTAAAGGACTATGCCGTTCCGGAGGACTTGCTGGCGTTCGGGGAAATCGGTCTCGGCGGCGAAATCAGAGCCGTAAATTCCTGTGAGCAGCGCATCAGAGAGGCGGCAAAATTAGGCTTCAGAAAATGCGTAATTCCTAAATACAATCTTGAGAAAATCCGCAACAAGCTTACGGAAAACATCGAGGTTGTGGGCGTTAGCAATATAAGACAGGCTTTTCAAGCCATAATGGATTAAATTATGAAGTTTATTAAGACGCCGTATTTGCCCGAAAATAATGTAACCTTGGGCGTTGCGGGCAAGGGTATCGAAAAATATAAAGCTGAGCTTGAACTTCTCGGAATACAGGTTGTTATAACGGACTGCGAACAAAATGTTCCGAAGCCCGTCCGTTTCCACGCCGATTTATGTGTAAATTACATCGGCAACGGTGAGGTCTTACTCACAAAAGCACAGGTTAAGCTTAAAACAACACTTGAAAAACTCGGCTGTAAATGTTATCCTATTGACGAAGCATTGGGAAACGATTACCCTGAGGATTGCAGGCTTAACTGCGTATGTAACCGAAGCGATTTGATATGTAATTTCGGCATTGTGTCCGATAAAATCAAAGAACTGTGTAAAGGCAAAAATGTTATCAATACACGGCAGGGATACACCAAATGTTCGCTGTGTCCCGTTGCGGACGGCGCTTTTATAACCGACGATAAATCAATCTCCATAGCACTCAAAAACGCAAAATACGATGTTTTAGAGGTTCAAAAGGGGAGTGTGGCTCTCGACGGATACGACTACGGATTTATCGGCGGCGCCTGCTCAAAGATTTCTGAAAATGTTCTTGCTTTTTTCGGAAATGCAAAGGAACACAAAAGCTATGAAGATATAAAAGCTTTTTGCGGAAATTACAAAATTGATTTGTTAAACCTCGGAAACGGCAGACCTTGCGATATAGGAAGCTTTATTCCGATTTTTGAAAATGATTAGACTTTATAAAGCCGAAAGGTGATGTTATATGAGAAAAGGTAAATGGGCAAATTTATTCGGAACCGCACTTGCGGGCACAACGGTCGCAGGCGTTATGATAAGTGCAAATAAGCTTGCAAAGAAATACGGCGAAAAACCGAATAATACAAAGCTTGTCAATCTGAATCTCGCAAAAACCGTCGAGTATGCCATCGATAAGTTCGTAAATACGGATGACGACAAGCTTATAAGTATTACAAATTTGTTGAGTAAGCAAGAAAAAAGCGAAACTGAAAAGGAATAAAATTAAGCCTTATGCAAATTTGATGCATAAGGCTTAATTTGTAATACTGATTATACAGTTTTATTTAATTCTAAGGCTGAACATATTCTTTCTTCAATATTACCACCGCCGTGTACTCTGAGAAGTTTATAACCGGTCTTTTTATAAAGATTTTCAATAAACTCATCACGCTTTACAACATCGTCAGTTTTATGACTTGAATCATCCAATTCAATTAAAAGCTCAGGATATAGGTTTTCAGGCTTGCATAATATGAAATCAATATGCTTTTTATTAATCCTGTTAAAAGCAGTCTGCCATTGGCTCTTATCAAGACCTTTATCAATATCAACTAAGTCGGCAACTCTGACTTTACAAAGAATTGAATAACCCAGCTTGTCAGCAACAGGCTTTAACTGTTTATAAAAGAACCATTCGTTTTTAGTCATAAGATTCTTACGCTTATAAGGTAAAAATAACTCTTCAGATTGAGCTTCGCTCACAGGCGTAATTTCGTATTCGGTATTAATTGTAACAGGTGGAGTAGTCGGTTTTGTGTAGGAAACATTATTCTTTTTCTTGTTTATAAAAAAGTAAACAAGAAAAAGAATAATTATTAGAATTAAAACAGAATAGCCCATAAAATATAACCTCATTAATTTAATTTAGGTATATATTTTATAATAAACTGCATTAATTGTAAATAGTTTTATATTATAATTCTTATTATGAATCGGGGACACATATCTTGACAAGCCCGAAAATTTGATTTACAATTATACATAATTACTGTTTTGTATAATTGAGGGGATTTGAAACGAAAAGAATATACAAGAAAAGCCTTGATTTTGCGTTGTTTCAGTGATATTGGCGCAGATTATCGGTTTTTGGCAATATATAATATGATTATAATTTTTTCAATAACTTCCTTTAATGATAACTTTATTGATAAAAATATTATTTTTTTTGTTTTTGAATCTTTTATCATAGGTTGCTTATATTTTTATCTTAATTTATTATTAAATCTTTGTTGTTTAATCGTCCTTTTTTAATTGACTTACAAAAATGTTTCCGCTCTCAGCCGATAGAAATTTTTCTGACAATACTTTGTTCATTCGGAAAATTTCTATTCGACGGAAATTTCGCAAAAAGCATTGATTTACGGCTTAAACAGCGCTTATAATGTTTGTGGCTGAAAAAAACCATTGAAATAACAAAAATTGCTTGCGTCGTAAATCTTATTTGAAACACGAGTTTTACTTACCGCTTTTTGTGCGGTCTGTGCTTTTTTCAAGCTTATTTTGAATTGTAAGCTTAATCCCCATCTTTATAAAGCAATATTTTTATATTATATATTTCTGTAAATAAATTCTATTTATTGTGAAACCGTTTCACGGAGGTGTACTCTTTTTATGATGAAATACGCTAATTCGCCCGATGTTCCGCCGCTCTTAAAAGAATTTTTACAGCACATTTATGCGATTAAAAACAAGTCGGAGCTTACTGTTGAGGAATACTGTATTGATAATATGATGTTTTTGCGTTTTCTGAAGCAAAACAAGGGTCTTGCCCCCTCCTCCGCCGAGCTTTCGGAAATTGATGTATCAGATGTCGATATTGATTTTTTAAGGAAAATTACACTTTCGGACGCTTATCAGTTTCTTTCATACTGTAAAGATGTAAGAAACAACGACGCCGCGGCAAGGGCAAGAAAAGTGTCGGCTATAAGGGCATTTTTCAAGTATTTGTATGTGCAAAAAATGCTGATTTCGGAAAACCCCATGGAGAACCTTGAAACTCCCAAACAAAAGAAATCGAAGCCCAAGTATCTTACTCTTGAAGAAAGCCTAAGACTGCTTGAGAGCGTTGACGGCGAATATAAAGAGCGCGATTACTGTATTCTTGTCCTGTTTTTGAATTGCGGTCTGCGTCTTTCCGAGCTTGTGTCAATAAACTACCGTGATATAAGAGAAAACAACACGCTTTATATTACGGGTAAAGGCAACAAGGAGCGTACAATTTACCTCAACAAAGCTTGCCTTGACGCAATAAAAAGTTATATGGCGGTGCGCCCCGTTGACGGCGTAAAGGATAAGGACGCCCTGTTTTTGAGCAAGAGATTACAGAGAATCAGTCCAAAGACCGTTCAGCACATTGTGTATGAATACCTCGAAAAAGCCGGTCTAGGCGACAGAGGGCTGTCCGTGCATAAATTAAGACACACAGCCGCAACGCTTATGTATCAATACGGAAATGTCGATGTACTCGTGCTTAAAGATATTCTCGGGCACGAAAATCTCGGAACGACGGAAATATATACCCATATCGTCGACGAACAGCTTAAAAATGCGGTCGACAACAATCCGCTTGCAAATGTAAGCCGAAAAAAGGAAAATATTCCGCCGAAGGTTAAGAAACAAGACTGATTTTTCCCGAAAGGAAATAAGTCAGCAGACAACCTACAAGTCCCGCTAAAACAACAAACGCATATAAAATCAAATTCCTGACGGCAAACAGTTTCAAAAACTCACGGTAATTGAACTGTTTACCGTCTTCTTTTAATGCGGATTTTATTTCCCGTGAGGAAAGTATGCTTTCTTTACAGCTTACAGCCATCGCAAGAGAAGATATTACGGCGGGTACTACTATGAGCGCCGTACTGTATAAAACGCCCTGTACGCTGTAAGTTTTATATACAAAGCCCGTTATAAGCCCGAGCCCGAGACCTCTTATCATCGGTAAAGTCCACAGTATCGGCTCGCCGATTACACACAGTCCGAAGAAAACCGAAAGTATAATAAACACTGTGTCGGCCGAGATATATGACAGGAAATTATCAAGAATGGAACGGCTGACTCCCGAGCTTATGTATGTTCCCGTAAGCAATTTTATCTTTTCAAGCATTGTCTCATCTGCGTGCTTTACGCAAACGGCTCCGAGGAACATACCCGTCAAAAGCAAGGTGCATAAAAGCGTAAGGGTCTGATTGTTTTTCAAAATTCTTCTGTTAAAGCCTTTTATTCTAAGTCTTTTCTTTTTCATTGTTTGTCTCCTTGAATTTATATATTCTTTTTAAGTATCGCTCCCGCAATACTCAAAATCATTACCGTAGGCAAAATAATAACCGCCTTGTATGAAAAGGAAAATCCGCTTGCCGCCGCAGCAATGATATACACCGCAACACACATTACAAAGCCCGAGATGCTTCCGCTTACAATTCCCTTTATCTTTCTGTTCTTTGCCGACAAAAAGCCGCAAAACAGCGCAGAAACCGCAAGCGCCGCAACAGCAAGAAAAAACGATTTATCCGACAGCGACGGTATTTTCAATACAGCCAATGAAAACAGACAGCAAAGCACAACAAATAAGATTAAGCCGAACAGAGAGCTTAAAAGCAATCTTTTAATAAGATTTTTATCAAACAATGACTTGTCAGCCGTGTTTTCACGCATAAAAATACCCCCTCATACATCTACTAAAGAGTATGAAGGGGTAAATGATTTTATGAGTAAATCAGTCTTCTTTTTTGCTCTTTTTCTTCTGAGCCTTTTCCTTTTCAGCGGCAGCCTTGGCAGCTTCTCTCTCAGCCTTAGCCTTTTCGGCAGCCGTGTTGTTGGTCTGAACAGCCCAACGGGTAATTTTCATCTTATTTCTGTCAGCGCCGGTTTCGATGATAAGAGAGTCTTCCTTAACGGTAACAACTCTGCCAACGATACCGCCGATTGTTGTAATCTCGTCGCCGACCTGTGTGCTGTCTCTCATTTCCTGGTCTTTCTTCTGCTGCTTCTTCTGAGGTCTTATCATAAGGAAATACATACCGCCGAAGAGAACGACCATAAGAATGATGCTTGACGCCATACTGCCCTTAGAACCGGAAGCACTTGACGCAGCTTCAAGTAAATAGAAAAAATTCATAATTTTCCTCCAAGTGTTTATTTTACTAAAGTATTATACAATCAAATTCCCGATATTGCAAGAGTTTATATGCGTTTATCGAGTAAATCAACATATTTCGATTTATACTGCTCAAATGTACCGTTATCAAGCGAGTCACGGATTTCCGACATGAGCGTATTATAGAAATAAAGATTGTGAATAACGCAAAGCCTCATAGCAAGAATTTCGCCCGCTTTGAACAAATGCCTGATATATGCCCTTGAATGTTTTTGACAGGTCGGGCACTGACAGCCTTTTTCAATCGGGTCTGTGTCTTTACGGTACTTTTCGTTGTTGATGTTTATAATTCCCTCGTGCGTGAACAAATGGCCGTGACGGGCGTTTCTCGACGGCATAACGCAATCAAACAGGTCAACTCCCCTGCTTACCGCCTCAATAATGTTACCCGGTGTGCCGACGCCCATAAGATAACGGATTTTGTCTTTTGGCATATAAGGCTCAACTGCAGAAATTATTCTGTACATATCCTCTTTGGGCTCGCCTACGGCAAGTCCGCCGATAGCGTAGCCGTCAAGGTCAAGGTCGGCAATCTGCTTCATATGTTCAATTCTAAGGTCGTCAAAGGTGCAGCCCTGATTTATGCCGAAAAGAAGCTGATTTTTGTTTATGGTACTTTCGAGAGAATTGAGCCTGTCCATTTCGGCTTTACAGCGCTTGAGCCAACGCACGGTTCTGTCGCAGGATTGCTTTGAATAGCTGTATTCAGCGGGATTTTCAACACATTCGTCAAACGCCATGGCAATCGTTGAGCCGAGGTGTGACTGAATCTGCATACTCTCTTCGGGACCCATAAAAATATGCCTTCCGTCAACATGCGAATTGAAGTTTACGCCCTCTTCCTTGATTTTGCGGAGCTTTGCAAGCGAAAACACCTGAAATCCGCCGCTGTCGGTAAGTATAGGTCCGTCCCAGCCCGTAAATTTGTGAAGTCCGCCGAGCTCATATACAAGGTCGTCTCCCGGGCGTACATGAAGATGATAGGTGTTGCTGAGCATTACCTGACAGCCGACTTTTTTAAGGTCGTCGGCATCAAGTCCGCCCTTTATGGCGCCTGCGGTTGCAACATTCATAAAAGCGGGCGTCTGCACCGTGCCGTGAACGGTTTCAAATTCGGCTCTGCGTGCCGTACCCTCTGTTTTAATAAGCTTGTACATATATTTTCCTTTCGTTAAATCAACAGCATACAATCGCCGAACATCACGGGACGCAGGATTTGAAATTCAATTACTGTTCGGTCAATTTTTCTTGATTTTCAGTAATTTCTTGCGTGTTCACAATTTGTTCAATCCTTTACAGGATGAGCATTGCATCGCCGAACATCACGGGACGCAGGATTTGAAATTCAATTACTGTTCGGTCAATTTTTCTTGATTTTCAGTAATTTCTTGCGTGTTCACAATTTGTTCAATCCTTTACAGGATGAGCATTGCATCGCCGAAGCTGAAAAATCTGTATTCCTTTTTCACGGCGTCATTGTAGGAAGCGAGAACATCTTCTCTGTTATAAAATGCGGATACGAGCATAATCAGCGTGCTTTCGGGCAAATGGAAATTAGTCAGAAGAGCGTCAATACACTTGAATTTGTATCCGGGATAGATGAAAATGCTTGTCCAACCGTCAGCCTCGGTTATTTCGCCGTTATAGGTTGCAACGCTTTCAAGAGTTCGGCAGCTTGTTGTGCCGACCGCAATAACCCTTTTGCCGTTTTTATGCGTTTCGTTGATTAAATCGGCTGTCTCTTTGGGAAGATGATAATGCTCTGAGTGCATTTTGTGATCTTCGATATTTTCAGCCTTGACGGGTCTGAATGTACCTATGCCGACATGCAGAGTGACATAGCCGATATTAACGCCTTTATCCTTGATTTTTTTAAGTATTTCGGGCGTAAAGTGCAGTCCTGCGGTCGGTGCGGCGGCAGAACCCAACTCACGGGCATAGACCGTCTGGTAGCGGTCGTTATCCTTGAGCTTTTCGGTAATATAATGCGGCAGCGGCATTTCTCCGACCTTTTCGAGTACATTGAAAATATTGTTGCCCTCATATGTGAATTTAGCAAGCCTGTTTCCGTTTTCGAGCACATCGATAATTTCTGCCTTTAACAGACCGTCGCCGAAAACAAATTTCGAGCCTGTCTTTGCACGCCTGCCGGGACCTGTAATAACCTCCCAGACATCATTTTCCTTTTGCGTGAGCATTAAAAACTCAACATGTGCTCCCGTTTCCTCTTTAACGCCGTAAAGCCTTGCGGGAAGCACCTTTGTATCGTTGAGAATAAGGCAGTCGCCCTCGTTGAGATAATCGACAATATCATAAAAGTGTTTATCCTCGTTTTTATGCTCCGAACGGTGGATTACCATCATTTTTGACGCATCTCTCGGCTCAATAGGTGTCTGAGCAATGCGTTCTTTGGGCAATTCGTAATAAAAATCTTCTTTTTTCATCGGGTTTCTCCTACAAATATATGAAATTTATAAAATTACTAAATTTATTTGACTATATAAGGTATTGGTGGTAAAATATATGTAACTGCGATAGAGGTGCGAAAACAATCAGTAGTTTGCGACAGAATTCAGCTATTCATTGACCGTATAACAAAAGGTGTTTTTGCCGAAGATAAAGCTACTGCTGATAAACTTTATCTGGGGATATTGTGAATAACAATATAACTGTCATCATTGTTTGATGGAGTGCTATCTGCATTGAAATCAACATTTCAATGTTGCTCTTTTCTCAATGATGACCGGTTAACAGACCGGTTATTTTTTTTGCAGATAATAGAATAACATTTTTTGGAGGTAATTACAAGTGGAAAAGAAGTATAATGTCGGAGTTATCGGCGCAACGGGTATGGTTGGACAGAGATTTTTGACCTTGCTTGCCAATCATCCGTGGTTCAATGTAAAGGTTGTTGCGGCAAGCGCACGCTCTGCGGGCAAGAAGTATGAGGACGCAGTCGGCTCAAAATGGTGCATGGATGTTGCAATCCCCGAGAATGTCAAAGACCTTGTCGTTATGAATGCAACAGATGATATAAAAGAAATCGCTTCACAGGTTGACTTTGTCTTCTGTGCGGTAGATATGAAAAAGGATGAAATCAAGGCTCTTGAAGAGGAATACGCAAAGGCGGAATGCCCCGTTGTTTCAAACAACAGCGCTCACAGGCACACTCCGGATGTTCCGATGGTACTTCCCGAGCTCAACCCCGAGCACATTGAAATTATCCCCTCACAGCGTAAGCGCCTCGGCACAAAGAGGGGCTTCGTAGCCGTTAAGCCGAACTGCTCGCTTCAGGGATATGTACCCGCCCTTTTCCCGATTGACAAGGCGGGCTTCAAGGTTAAGGATGTTCTTGTATGCACTTATCAGGCAATCTCCGGCGCAGGTAAGACCTTTGAGACATGGCCCGAAATGATTGACAATGTTATCCCCTATATCGGCGGCGAGGAAGAGAAATCCGAAAAAGAACCGCTTAAAATTTGGGGTAAAATCGAGGGCGATGTTATCGTCGACTCGACAAGACCCAACTTCACGGCGCAGTGCCTTCGTGTTCCCGTAACAAACGGTCATATGGGCGCGGTATTCGTAAGATTTGAAAACAAGCCCACCAAAGAGCAGATGCTTGACATCTGGAAGAATTATAAGGGCAGACCTCAGGAGCTCAATCTTCCGTCGGCTCCCAAGCAGTTCCTTAATTATTTTGTTGAGGACAATATGCCGCAGACAAAGCTCAACAGAGGAATTGAAAACGGTATGGGAATTTCAATCGGCAGATTGCGTGAGGATACACAGTACGATTATAAATTTGTTTGCCTTTCACACAACACATTGAGAGGCGCAGCAGGCGGAGCGGTTCTCCTTGCAGAGCTTCTTTGCGCTGAAGGCTATATGGATTGATTGGAGGAAAACTTATGAAAAAACCGATTTTCACAGGTGCAGGCGTTGCGATTATCACTCCCTTTACCGCTGAAGGTAAAGTAAACGAAAAGGTCCTTGCTGAAATCATCGAGTATCAGATTTCCCATTCGACCGATGCCATCGTCATTTGCGGCACTACCGGCGAGAGCGCAACTCTCGACCACAACGAACACACACAGGCAATTAAGATTGCGGTTGATGTTACCGCAGGCAGAATTCCCGTTATCGCAGGAACAGGCTCAAACGATACGGCATATGCGCTCAAGCTCTCCAACGACGCCGAAAAGCTCGGCGTTGACGGACTTCTTATGGTAACACCCTATTACAATAAAGCTTCACAGGAAGGTCTTATCAAGCATTTTAATTATGTTGCGGACAGAGTTTCAACACCGATTATTCTTTACAATGTTCCCTCAAGAACGGGTTGCGAGATTAAACCCGAAACCTATGCGGAACTTGCTAAGAACAAGATGATTTATGCGGCTAAGGAAGCTACGGGAAACCTTTCCTCAATCGCTAAGACAATTTCTCTTGTACCCGAAGATTTCGCAATTTATTCGGGCAATGACGATCAGATAACTCCCATTATGTCCCTGGGCGGTAAGGGAGTTATTTCGGTTCTTTCCAACATACTTCCGCAGGTAGCTCACGACATTGCACAGACAGCTCTTGACGGAGACTTCAAGAAGAGCGCAGAGCTTCAGCTTAAATATCTTGAGCTTTGCAACGCTATGTTTATGGATGTAAACCCGATACCCGTTAAGGTTGCAATGAGAATGATGGGCATTGATGTAGGTCCGTTGAGACTTCCTCTTTGCGATATGACCCCTGCAAATACGGAAAAATTGAAATCCGTTCTTAAAAAGTACGAACTGATATAAATTTTTCAAGGATGTGTAAATAATGGTTAAAATCATTTTAAGCGGTTGTTCGGGAAAGATGGGTCATGTTATTACCAAATGCGTCGAGAGCAAGGAAAACTGTGAAATTGTAGCAGGCGTTGACATTAACAAGTGCGACGCCCCCTACCCGATTTTCACTTCCTTTGCCGATGTTGATATCGATGCGGATGTTGTTATTGATTTTTCGCATCCGTCCGTGCTTTCGTCTTTACTTGAATACTGCAAGAATAAAAAAATACCTGCCGTCGTTGCGACAACAGGACTTTCCGACGAGCAGAAAAAAGCAATCGAAGAAGCTTCAAAGGAAGTGCCGATGTTCTTTTCGGCAAATATGTCAATCGGCGTAAACCTCATTTCGGAGCTTGCGGCTAAAGCGGCAAGGGTTCTTGAAGGCTCATTCGATATAGAGATTGTCGAGGCTCATCACAATCAGAAAATCGACGCTCCGTCGGGTACGGCTCTTATGCTTGCGGACAGCATTTCCGACGCTCTTACAAAAAAGCCGACTTACGAATTTGACAGACATTCAAAGCGTGCCAAGAGGGACCCCAATGAAATCGGTATCCATTCCGTCAGAGGCGGCACGATTGTCGGCGAGCACGAGGTTATCTTTGCGGGACTTGACGAGGTTATCAAAATTTCACATTCCGCACGCTCCAAGGACCTTTTTGCGGTCGGTGCGGTAAACGCAGCTGTTTTCCTTAAAGGCAAGCCTGCGGGAATGTATTCGATGAAACAGTTAGTTGACGAGAAATAAGGTGCTTTTATGAGTATTATACAGAGCATTTCGGTTACGGAGGATGTCACTTTGGTATCGTTACAGGATTCTCCTGCCGATATAGGTTTGATTTCCGACATTTTTACCGAAATTTCAAAAAACAATATTGATGTTGATATGATTTCGCAAACTCCCCCTCACTCGCACACGCCTAACCTTTCGTTTACGGTGTCGGATGAGGATGTCGGTAAAATGCTTGAAATTACCGCCAAATTGCGTGAGATTTATCCCGATATGAAACTGACCTTGCGCAGCGGTAACTGTAAAATCTCGGTGTTCGGCGAAGAAATGCGAGGCACCCCGGGCGTTGCGGTTAAGGTTTTCTATGCTCTTTCAAGAGCCGAGGTTGAGGTCAGTATGATAACGACCTCGGAGGTTGATATTTCGTTACTTGTCGACAAGCATTATGTTGACGCTGCGATTTCAAGCCTTGAACATGAGTTCAATAAATAATATCATAAAAAGATTAAGGACTTTGGTTAACCCAAAGTCCTTTTTTCAAGTATCGATATAAGCGTTTTTGTGAAATTTTCATCCTGCTCGGCTGTGCGCTTGGCAGGACCTTTTGTTCTGCCCCCTGCCCGTCTTATTTTCTTTGAAATATGACGCTGTGCAAGAAGCGAGTTAATGTTATTCTGCGAATAGATAAGCCCGTTCTGATTCAATACACAATCGGTTTTTGCAAGGCACATTGCCGCAAGCCCGTAATCCTGTGTAATAACAATATCGCCCTTATTGATTAGATTGACAATTCTGAAATCGGCACTGTCCGCACCCTTGGAAACGGTAATAACCTCGGCTTTTTCGCCTAAATCAAAGCTGTGAGCCGTATCAGCCACCACACAGCATTCAACGCCGAATTTACGGGCAATGTCAAGAGTGATATTCACAATGGGACAACCGTCGGCATCAATTACAATCCTCAAAATAAGCCTCTGTTATTATAAAAGATTTTTCATTTCGTCAACGCAGTTCTGACAAATCTTAACACCGTGGTATTCGATAAGATTGTCCGCACTGTTGCAGAACCAACACGCAGGCGTATACTTTTTTAAGATAACCATATCGTTATCGGTATAAATTTCAACCGCAGAGCCCTCTTCCGTAAGAGAAAGGAGTTTCCTTGTCTCCATAGGAAGGACTATTCTTCCCATTTTGTCGATACTTCTGACAATTCCTGTCGATTTCATAATATCACCGCCAAATCTGCAATGATTATAACATAATTTGTCAGAATAGTCAATATTTGACAGAAAAACGCAGTACACAAAAATGTACTGCGTTTTATAATATAAATTGTTATCTTTCAATAAGAGATACGCCGGTCATCTCTTTCGGCTTTTCAATACCCATAATGTCGAGCATTGTCGGAGAAAGGTCGCAAAGTCTGCCGCCTTTTTCTTTAAGCTTGAAGTCCTTGCCGTAGCCTACAACGATAAGCGGAACGGGATTGGTTGTGTGTGCGGTAAACGGAGAACCGTCATCCTCATACATCTTATCCGCATTGCCGTGGTCGGCAGTGATAAGAATTACGCCGTTCATTTTAAGTGTAGCGTCAACAAGCTTTCCAACGCACTCGTCAACGGTTTCAACAGCCTTGACAGCCGCATCAAATACACCGGTGTGACCTACCATATCGCAGTTTGCATAGTTGAGGATAACAACATCGTATTTATCGCTCAAAACTCTTTCGCAAGCCGCGTCGCAAACCTCGTAAGCGCTCATTTCGGGCTTGAGGTCAAAGGTTGAAATCTTCGGAGAATCGATAAGAACTCTGTCCTCGCCGGGATATACCTTTTCCTCGCCGCCGTTATAGAAAAATGTAACATGAGCGTATTTCTGGGTTTCTGCAATTCTAAGCTGCTTCAAGCCGTGCTTTGAAACAATCTCGCCCATTGTGTTGACAAGTGTTTCGGGCTTAAATGCAACATGAACATTGGGCATTTCTGCGTCATACTGCGTCATGCAGACATAATAAAGCGGGAAAAACGCCTTTCTTTCAAATCCCTTGAAATCGGGGTCAACAAAGGTTCTTGTGATTTCTCTTGCTCTGTCGGGACGGAAGTTGAAGAAAATAACCGAGTCATTTTCGCTGATAGGTGCGCCCTTTGAGCAAACAGTAGGCATAACAAACTCATCGGTAAGATGCTTACCGTCGCCGTCGATTGTCTCATAAGACTTCTTAACAGCTTCAACGGCGTCATCGGTCTTTATGCCCTCGCAGTTTACCATAGCGTTATAAGCCATACCGACTCTGTCCCACATATTATCACGGTCCATAGCGTAAAATCTACCCATAACCGTTGCGATTTCGCCTACGCCGATTTCTTTCATCTTTGCTTCAAGCTCTTCGATATATTCAACACCCGAAGCCGGAGGAACATCTCTGCCGTCCAAAAGCGCATGAACATAAACCTTTGTAAGTCCGCTGTCCTTAGCGAGCTTGAGAAGTCCGTAAAGATGTGTGTTGTGGCTGTGAACGCCGCCGTCGGAAAGAAGTCCGATCAAATGAAGCGCCGTGCCGTTTTTCTTGCAGTTTTCAACTGCACCGACAAGAGCTTCGTTTTGGAAGAAATCGCCGTCCTGAATTGATTTTGTAATTCTTGTAAGCTCCTGGTAAACAACTCTGCCGGCACCGATATTGGTGTGACCTACTTCTGAGTTGCCCATCTGACCGTCGGGAAGTCCTACATCCATTCCCGAAGCGCCGATATATGTCATGGGATATTCAGCCATAAGCTTATCAAGGTTAGGCGTGTTTGCCGCCTTTATTGCATTGCCGTAATCGGACGGGTTATGACCGAAGCCGTCCATTATACATAAAACAACAGGTCTTTTCATAGTTTCACCCTTTTATAAATTATTTGGAAGCAGCTTTAACGATAATCGAGAAGTCCTCGGCTTTAAGCGAAGCGCCGCCGATAAGACCGCCGTCAACATTTACCTTTGAAAGGAGCTCGTCTGCGTTCTTAGCGTTCATAGAACCGCCGTACTGAACAGTTACCGTCTCCGCAACATCTGCGCCGTAAGCTTCAGCGATAGCGGCACGGACATAACCGTTGCCCTCGTCAGCCTGCTCTGCGGTAGCTGTAACGCCTGTACCGATTGCCCATACGGGTTCGTAAGCTATGATAACATTTTTAAGCTGCTCGGGCTTAACATTTGTAAGAGCCATCTTTGTCTGATATTTAAGAAGGGTTTCGGTGTAGCCGAGCTCTCTCTGCTCAAGTGTTTCGCCGACGCAAACGATAGCCGTGAAGCCTGCGTTTACAGCAGCAAGAGTACGAAGGTTTACAGTCTGGTCTGTCTCGCCGAAGTAAGTTCTTCTCTCTGAGTGACCGACAACAACATACTCAACGCCCGCTTCTTTAAGCATATCTGCGGAAACTTCGCCGGTGTATGCGCCCGAAGCCTTAAAATGGATGTTCTCGGCGCCGATTTTAATGTTTGAGCCCTTGGCAGCCTCAACAGCTGCGGGAATGTCGATATAGGGAACGCAAAGAACTACGTCGCAATCGGCATCGGCAACAAGGGGCTTCATCTCGTTGATAAGAGCCGTTGTCTCCGACGGTGTTTTGTTCATCTTCCAGTTACCTGCGATAACTGCTTTTCTGACTGATTTTTTCATAATAATCACCATAGCCTTTCAGGCAACAAATAAGTTTATTAAAAATCACCTTAAATAGCCTGCGTTGCCTGAACAGGCGTAATGGTGATTTCTGCCATCTCAAAATTTGCCAAAGGCAAATTTTGAGGGCAATATAATTGTGAATAGTGTGATTTTCACACTATTCTCCTGTTCATTGAAATTTGCAGGTAAGTTAAAAACCTACCTGCAAACAATAAATTATTTCTTGTCGTTAAGAGCAGCGATACCCGGAAGTTCTTTGCCCTCAAGGTATTCAAGCGAAGCGCCGCCGCCTGTTGAGATATGAGACATCTTATCCGCAAAGCCGAGCTTCTGGATTGCAGCTGCAGAGTCGCCGCCGCCGATGATTGAGATTGCGTTGCTGTTTGCGATAGCGGTTGCGACTGCTATTGTGCCTGCCGCAAAGTTATCCCACTCGGAAACGCCCATAGGTCCGTTCCAAATAACCGTGCCCGCATCCTTAACAGCGTCTGCAAAGATTTCCTGCGTCTTGGGTCCGATGTCAAGTCCCATCCAACCGTCGGGGATTTCGTCGGAATTAACAACCATAGCCTCTGTGTCGGGCTTGTACTCTTTACCTACTTTGTTATCAACGGGGATAAGGAACTTAACGCCCTTAGCCTTAGCTTTTTCCATCATTTCTTTAGCAAGGTCAACCTTGTCCTCTTCAAGAAGAGATGTGCCGATATGATGACCGAGAGCCTTCATAAAGGTGTAAGCCATACCGCCGCCTATAATAAGTGTGTCGCACTTGTCGATAAGGTTTGTGATAACGCCGATTTTGTCCGAAACCTTAGCGCCGCCGAGAATGGCAACAAGGGGTCTCTTCGGATTTTCAAGAGCGCCGCCGATAAACTGAATTTCCTTCTGAATAAGGTAGCCGCAAGCAGCGGGAAGATAATCAGCAACGCCTGTTGTTGAAGAATGTGCTCTGTGAGCAGAACCGAAAGCGTCGTTTACATAAAGGTCTGCAAGAGAAGCAAATTTCTTGGAAAGCTCAGGATCGTTCTTTGTCTCGCCGGGTTCAAAACGAACATTTTCAAGAAGAAGAACTTCGCCGTCTTTAAGAGAAGCCGCAAGCTTCTGAGCGCTTTCGCCCACAACATCGTCAGCCATTTTAACTTCCTGACCGAGAAGCTCGGAAAGTCTTGCCGCAACGGGTTTCATTGAAAACTCGGGATTTACTTCGCCCTTCGGACGGCCGAGATGTGAGCAAAGAATAACCTTTGCGCCGTTTTCGATAAGATATTTGATTGTGGGAAGCGAAGCGACGATTCTCTTATCGCTTGTGATAACTCCGTTTTCCATTTTTACGTTGAAGTCGCAACGAACAAGGACTTTCTTGCCCTTAACGTCGAAATCCTCAACAGTCATTTTGTTCAATGCACTGCTCATAGATATACATCCTTTCAAATTTCAAATTCTTACATGCTATATTCTATAATAATTTTGTAAATTTTTCAAGTCCTGTCAATGAATATACTCTCAACAAAATGTAATATTTTTTGTTGAAAATGCACAAGTCAGAAAATCTTGTACACTTTTTTGATTTCCTCCACCCTGTCGAGCACCATTTTTTTAAGCTCGTCGGGCTTTTTGACCTCGATTTTGTTGCCGTACTGTATTATCCAAGAGACAAGACCGTCGCTGACTGCGGCGTTAATGTTGATTTTGAATTTGTCGTCGCCCGATTTTATTATCGAAACATTGTCGCCGAACTTGTCAACCATATCGTCGATAAGGCTGTTTGAGCACACAAGCTCCACGGGCTCGGGGTCGCCCGAAAACATACTGAAATGCTTGTTTGCATAATCCGCCGAGTCAAAATAGTCCTTATATTCCGACACATCGGAAAAGCTTCTGCGCGGAGAATCGGTGAGGATTTCAACAGACTTTATGCGGTCAATTCTCGTAATCATAATGTTTGAATAGTTACGGTTGTTGCCGACAAGATAGTAATGGTCGTTTGACCAGATAAGCGCATACGGGCTTATGAAATGCGTCTTTGTTTCATACTGCGTTTCGTTTGAAGCCGTTATTTTACGCTTTCTGTATTCGATTTTTACCTGTCTGTTGTCCTGAATGGCTGTGTGAAGCTTGTCGATAGTGTAATAGATATTCTCGTTCGTGCATTTCGGACGGTTATCGACATAAACCTGATTTTTGATTTTTTCCGCCTGCGAGGTGCTGACAAGAGAGTAAATTTTGGAAAGCAGCTGCCTTGTTTTCTTCTGAGAGATGAAATTTGCCGCCTGAATGGCGTCGCATAAAAGCCTGATTTCCGCAACCTCGAACTCTCTGTCAACAATAAAATAACCGACCTTGGGCGTTCGGGTCATAATTATATCATACCCGAATTCCTGCAAAACAGAAATATCTTTGTAAACAGATTTTCTTTCCGCCTCAATGCCGTGGTTTTTAAGGTCGAGAATAAGGTCCTCGGCGTCAAGCGGATGGTTTTCATCGCTGTTTTTCATAAGATTTTGCAGAATATAAAGTATTTTTATTTTCTGATTATATCTGTTAGGCATAGTAAATCCTTAATATTTAAGGGCGTTATTTATCTCCTTAATAACACTCTCTTCTATCTTCAAAACCTTTCTGTCATAAGTGTAAATGCCGTTGTATTCGTTCTCGACATCAGATACCTGCGTATAAATCGTGCCGCAAAGTCCCTTGTCGATAAGCGGAATTATCTGCTTGTCAAAGAGCTTTTTA
Organism: uncultured Eubacteriales bacterium; assembly: GCA_902491475.1. GTDB lineage: Bacteria > Bacillota > Clostridia > Oscillospirales > Acutalibacteraceae > Fimenecus. The sequence goes on along the minus strand of CABUHY010000001.1, from coordinate 34,235 downwards.
TATGCGGCTGTGAGTGTGCTCTTGTTCTTGAATTTAAGATAGAGACCGAATGTTTTGTCCTCCGACCATGTGTGACCGGGCACTCTGTTCTGATATCCGCCGAATTCGGTAATGACAAACGCACGCTTTTTGTCAAGCTTGGGCATAGTGACGGGGAAAACATATTTGTGCATACTCTGAATATCTCCGCCGCCCTGGTCATACCAACCGCTTGCATGGTCAACAACTCGTGTACCGTCAAGAGATTTAACATAATTGCATATTTTCAGTGCGTCAAACTGGCCCCAACCCTCGTTAAAGGGAACCCAGCAATAAATCGAAATAACATTGTAAAGCTGTTCAATCATCTCGGTAAGCTCACGCTTATAGTCGTCTCTCGCCTTTTTCTCTTCCCTGCTGAAGGTCTTGTATTTATCGTCTTTGACCTTAATGCCGAGGTTCGGAAGCACACCTGCATAGAAATCGCCTATGTAAGCGCCGCCGCTCATCATATCCTGCCAGACTATCATACCGAGCCTGTCGCAATGATAATACCAACGCATAGGTTCCATCTTGATATGCTTTCTTAACATATTGAAGCCGAGGCGCTTCATCTCTTTAATATCAAATATCATAGCCTCGTCGCAAGGCGGTGTAAGTCCGCCGTCGGGCCAATAGCCCTGGTCGAGCAAGCCACGCTGAAAATAAGGCTCATTGTTGAGGAAAAGTCGCAAAACGCCGAATTTATCCTTGCCGATATTGAATTTTCTCATACCGAAATAGCTCTTTACACTGTCAAGTACTTCGCCGTCCTTTTTAAGTTCGAGCGTAAAGTAGTAAAGGTTAGGCTCTTCCGGCGACCAAAGCTTGAAATTCGGGATTTCAACATCCTCGTCAAGTGAAATATCTTTACAAACTATCTCGTCTCCGCCGTCAAAAACGGTAAGAGAAAGGGTCTTGACATCGTCGTAAGTTGTAAAGGATTTTATGTTTACAATTCCCCTGTCAATGTCGGGTACAACCTTAATTTTGTCGATACGGCACTCGTTTACGCCCTCAAGCCATACAGTCTGCCATATTCCCGAGGTAGCGGTGTACCAGAAACCGTGGGGATGATTATCCTGCTTGCCTCTTTGCTGCCAACCCGACTCCGTGGGGTCATATACGCAGAGCGTAAGCGTGTTTTCGCCGTCTGTAAGATATTCGGTTATATCAAACGAAAAAGCACAGTAGCCGCCCGTATGAGTGCCTACAAGCTCTTTGTTTATATAAACCTTGCATTGCCAATCGACTGCGCCGAAATGAAGTAAAACATTTTTGCCTTTTAATGAGTCGTCAAGAGTAAACTTCTTTTGATACCATAATCTGTCGCTCGGCTTGAGAGGCTTCTCAACGCCGGAGAGTGCACTTTCCACCGCAAATGGAACGGTTATTTTGCCCGAATAATCGGAAATCCATTTCTCCCCCCTTGAAGAAATGAAATAGTCGAATTCTCCGTTGAGGTTCTGCCAGCAGGCACGCTCAAACTGAGGACGCGGATATTCGGGTAAGGGTAATTCTTTGTCAACTTTTGCTGTCCATAAACTTTCCATATAATAACCTCCGTTTCATAAGCCTATTTTATAACAAATATACTAATTTGTCTATTGAAATTTTATATTTTATTTGCTATAATACACAAGCAATAAGCGGATATGGTGGAATTGGCAGACACGCAAGATTTAGGATCTTGTGCGCGAGCGTGCAGGTTCAAGTCCTGTTATCCGCACCAAATTAAAAGACCGTCAAGGGAGAGGCTTCGTAAGGAAGTCTCTCCTTTTGGCTTTTGTAATCGGCTGGAATGATGAATTGTAGGGATAATTTATTATTTCGGAGGATTACACATGGAAGAGTATATTTTTGATGAAAGCAATGGACTTTGGTGTGAATTGCAGGGTGATTATTATATTCCTTGTTTGACTGTTTCTGACGGTGAGCACTATTCTATCGGCATTTGGGGACAAAGGCACGAAAGATGGCTCAAGGAAAATCGTAAGGTCAGATACCGCAATCTTATCACAAGCGGCAAACTCAACTCTTATCTTCATGACATTGACTTGTTAGCAAGCGAACCAGAAAGCAGGCTTATTGATGAGTTAGCGAAGAAACAAGGCATAACGGAAGAATTGAAGGCTGAAGACATGATGGCTTGGGTTGGTGCTATAAACAACATCAAAAATCAAGTCACGGAAATAATATATGATGAAATAATCAACAATTATTAATATCTTTATACACAATAATGGTGCAGTCGAATGACTGCACCATTTTAAGTTTATACCATAATAGTAAATTTTGAATCGTAGAGATAGCGAGCAAAAATAAAAATCACGATAAGTGTTGTTATTGACATATCGGTGTCACTCGAAATGATTGATGTACGCTTCGATATATCGTAAACATTTGTAATATCGCTTACAAATTCTTCGTCAACACCTTGCTTTTTAATAACAAGGTTATCGCCCTTGGTACGCTCAGCAACATAGGAATCTTCGCCGAATTCAATCATCACCTTTTCGCTTGCGCCGAAAAACGCCTGCTTAAAGCTGTCCGACTTTTCGTCCTTGATAACACCGTAAGCAACCTCGTTACCGTCACTGTCGAAAACATAGCAATTTTCACTGTTTACAATCGAGGTCGAAAAAGTTTCTTTATCCTTAATATTTTCAATATTTTTATCCATATTAAGAAGTTTGTTATGCACCACGGCTACAAGGTTTTCGTTTTCGTCGTACACCTTGCACTGCCGTGGCGATTTTATTATTTTCAGTTTCATATCAATCACCGTTTAAATATTCGCAAATAGATTTTGACGCTAATATCGGTGTAAGATGAGCCGTGGTCAAATGGGTTAATGCCATTTTTAACTCCGTCCTCGTTGATATATTCAAGCATTTCAATTCCGTATTTTTTTGCAACCTTATCCCTGAACTCTATCATTTCGTGAAACTTCCAAGTAGTATTTACATGAAGAAAAGGAAACGGAGGCTTTTCGGGATAAAATGCTTTGAGTGCCAAATGAAGCATAACAGAGGAGTCCTTGCCTATTGAATAAAGCATAACCGGCTTTTCACATTCGGCTGCAACTTCTCTTATTATGTATATTGCCTCGGCCTCAAGAGCGTCAAGGTGTGAAAGTTTACTCATACATAATCTCCTTAGTTAATATTTGTTTGAATTTTTAGAATTAACATTAACGGTTATCTTTGTACCGTCGAATTTTTCAATATTCCAATGAAGAATATCGCCGTCTTTTTTTACATTAAGGCTGCTTCCTCGACCGCCTATATCCGCACCGAGGAAAAATTTGATTGCACCCACATTACATTCCTTAACGCAGGAAACACAGCCCCAGCATAAATCGGGATATTTCATATATGCCTTGCCGTCATTTTCGCTTATCAGCGTACCGGGGCAAACATCGGCACATCTTAAACAGCCTACGCATTTATCGCTGTCAATTCTTATGCTCATAATAATTCCCATAGCCTTTCCGGCTACAAATAGTCAATTAAAAATCATCCACATGCCTCTCTGTAGCCGGACAAGGCGTATAGTGGGAATTTAGCCATCTCAAAATTATGCCGCAGGCAAATTTTGAGGGCAATATAATCGGAATAGTGTGATTTTTCACACTATTCCTCCTTTATCAGAGGTACTTTAAATGTTTCAATCTCGCCGTTTTTCATAACAGAGTTTATGTAGCATTTAAAATCATCATTTTGATTCGGATAGCTTAAATTTTCATTAAAGGTATGCCAACGGGTTTCCTTTCTTGCCTTTAAATGAGCGATAAGTGCAAGGCATACGCAAAGTCTTTCCTTCAGTTCAAAAATAAACATAAGCTCGTGCATATCATTAGCCCTCAAATCGTTTGAAAGGGAAATAATATGTTCAATTTTTTCCTTTGCCAAATCAAGCTGTTTTTCGTTGAATCTGTAATTGACCGATATTCCGCCTGCATACTCGTCCATTACCTTTTGCATCGCCTCTTCAAGGTCAGAAACAGTAAAAGGTGATGAATTACAGTCAAAATATTTTTCATATTTAGGTAAGTCAAAATCGGTTTTGTCATTTGACTTATAATTTTTAATAATGCTTTCTGCAGCAATTTCGCCCTCGGCAAGCGCACCCGTTACATATTTTTGAGGACAACCGCCTGCAACATCGCCTGCCGCATAAAGACCGTCAACAGTAGTTTTTCTGTTTGTATCAATCCAAAAGCCCGATGCTGTATGACCGCCTACTATGTACGGCTCTGTACCGCAAATTTCAACATCCTGCTCGCTCGGTGCTTTGCCGCTTTCTATCCATTTAAGCGTTTGGCTCGGTGCCATATTGAGATAAGCTTTAAGAAGCGAGTCGTCCTTATCCTTTGATATACCCGAAGTTTTAAGGTAACAAGGTCCGTTGCCGATTTGATTTTCCTCAACAGTTCCGTAAACTCTTTCGCTTGTAGTCAAGCCGTATTTAGTTTCGTAAACTTCGCCTTTGGAGTTAATCTGTTTTGCACCGACGCCCTGAGCAATCGTGCCTGTCGGAGCAATGGTATCCTTACACCTCAAAGCAACAAAGCGCATTTCAAAGGTTGTCATCTCTGCACCTGCTCTAAGACCCATTGCATAGCCTGCACCGGTGTTAAACGGAGGATACCACATTTTGTGCTTTGAAAAGCCCGGATTATTCGGCTTGTAAAGTCCGCTTGCACCGCCCGTTGCAATAAGCACTGCATTTGCATAAATAATGTACTGCACGCTTTCTTTTATGCTAAAGCCGGTCGCACCGTAAACTCTGCCGTCTTTTACAAGCAAATCGGTAATATTTACAAAGTTTAAAACATCAACATTTTTTGCATTCTCAACGGCTTTTGCAAGTATCGGCTTAAAATTTTCACCGTTAATTTTTATGTTACGATTGCCTCTTGCAACATAATCGCCGTTTTCATCTTTAAGAATTACAAGGCCTAATTCTTCCATTTTCTTCGTGCACGAATTAAATCTTTTTGCCGCTGACAAAAGCAGGTCATACCTTACAATTCCATTGGCATCATTAGTGGCATAGTCAACATAATCCTCAGGCTTTCTGCCTTTAACTATGTAAGCATTTATAGCATTAACACCTGCCGCAAGGCAACCGCTTCGTTTTATGTTTGCTTTTTCAGCAATCAACACGGATAAATTCGATTTTTCACTTAGTGTGAGTGCCGCATAACAGCCTGCCGTACCACCACCTATAATCAAAACATCTGTATTGATTTCTTTAGTTTCGAGTTTCATATAATATTACTTTTCCTATAGTTTTAGTATGATTAGAAGTCAAAATAAATTTGTGGACAAATATCTTTCACCGGTATCAGGTAAAATTACCACAATGTTTTTATCTTTATTCTCTTTTCTTTTTGCAATTTCGACAGCCGCACAAAGTGCCGCACCTGAAGATGAACCTACAAATACGCCCTCTTTTTTGGCAATATATCTTGTCATATCATATGCCTCGTTGTTGCCCACCTTAATTATTTCATCAATAAGGCTTAAATCAACAACCTCGGGAATAAAACCTGCACCGATACCCTGAATCCTGTGCGGTCCGGGTTTTTCACCTGATAAAACAGCGGAAGTAGCAGGCTCAACTGCAATTATTTTTACATTAGGATTTTTCTCTTTTAGATATTTAGCCGTACCTGTAATAGTACCGCCTGTGCCGACGGCAGAGACGAAGAAATCAACCTGACCGTCAAGGTCGTTATATATTTCAGGACCTGTAGTTTCGTAACGGATTAAGCGACCTTGTTCCTATGCAGGACCTCTTTAACGAATGGCATGCAAAAAACACAAGTCAAAAAGTACGCAATGTATTTAAGAACAAAGGTATGTCGGGTGTACCGTTGAATACAAATCCACCTTTCGGATATGAAAAAAATCCAAACACTAAAAATGAATGGATAATTGATGAAGATGCGGCAAAAACAGTCAAAAGAATATTTGATTTATGCGTTGAAGGTTACGGACCGTCTCAGATTGCAAAAAAGTTAAAAGCCGACAAGGTTTTAACTCCGACAGAATATTGGATAAGCATAGGCAGGAAATGCTCTAAACCACCGACGGTTCCGTATGGTTGGTGTTCGTCAACGGTTGCCGATATTCTTGCCAAACAAGAATACTGTGGTGATACGGTCAATTTCCGTAGTACAACAAAGTCATTCAAGAACAAAAAGAAAATCGAAAGACCTCAATCGGAGTGGCAGATATTTGAAAATACACATCCTGCCATTATTGAACGGGAAGTATTCGATTTAGTTCAAGAATTACGCAAGCACCGACACAGACCGACAAGAAGCGGAATAGTCAGTCCGTTTTCAGGACTTCTTTACTGTGCCGATTGTGGAGAAAAGCTTTATTACAGCGTCACCAACAACTACAAACGAGCAGAACAAGCCTACTTCTCTGCTCGTCTTATCGCAAAAATTTCGATGTATGTTCTGCACACTATATCCGAGAAAAGGTTGTTGAGCAACTTGTTTTAGAGAGTATGCAATGAATACTTTTGAATGTTCAGGCATTTGAAAAAGAATTTGCACGCAAGCAGATGGATTGTTACCAAGACGACAAGAAAAAAGAGCTTGCAGCAAAACGAAAAGAGTTAAGCAAGCTTAAACAGCGTACAAGCGAGATAGACAACCTAATACAACGACTTTATGAAGATAATGTAAGCGGCAAAATATCCGATGAGCGTTATGCAACCTTATCAATTTCATATGAAGAAGAACAAAAGAAAATCAATGCCGAAATACCAAAGCTTGAATCTTATCTTTCATCCGAAACCGATAAGTCGGAAAACTTACAGAAATTCATCAGCAAAGTCAAGCAAATTACGGAGTTAAAGGAACTTACACCCGAACTCATACACGAATTTGTTGACAAAATCGTAATCTATGCACCAAGATATCTTAACTCAAAACGAGTACAAGTTATCGATATTTACTACAACGGTGTAGGCATACTCAGAGAACTTACACCCGAAGAAATGGAAAATGCGTTTCAACAACACTTGTCAAAACGCAAACAAAAAACGTCATAGCTACACTACACCGTTAAAATCTAATACTTATTTTAAATTACAAAAGCCACCTCTGGACACACCTTCCTTACGAAGAGTGCTCCAATGACGGACTTTATATTTTACTGTGAAATCCGACAGGACTTGAACCTGCAATCGTCCATGTTTTGCGAAGCAAAACGGACATATAATTGAAAAAGACTGACAAGGCTTGCCTTGTCAAGTCCTGTTATCCGCACCGCGTCGTCGCGGACTTTATATCGTTCTCGACGACTTTTTTATTAAAAGCCATCTCTCACTCACGCCGTCGCTCCTCCTTCCCGAAACAGGTCACGCTCAAGTCGCCCGTTCGGTTGTAAACGCCCTCACGACGGCTTTATTTCGCTACCACCCTGTTTCGGTGTTATCAAATCCAATAAACCTCATCGTTAACAGAGGTTTTTTTATATCTTATCAAAAGACAGGACTTGAACCTGCATTCGTCCGTGTTTTGTGAAGCAAAACGGACATATAATTGAAGAAAAGACTGACAAGGCTTGCCTTGTCAGGTCCTGTTATCTGTACCAAAAAACGGCGAGTATCATAAGATACTCGCCGTTTTTTTAATCGTTAAAATAAATGACTGCAATACTGTCATTATATAACTATTCCGCATAATTCAATATTTTTTGCAAGCGATGGTTTACGCCCGAGCGTGACAGCGGCGGGTCGAGCATCTGCCCTATCTGTTGCAAGGAAAGCTCGGGGTTTTCAAGTCGCAGGACGGCAATTTTTTTAAGCTCCGGCGAGAGCTTTTCAAAATTCCCCTCACGCTTGAGCTTTTCGATAGCCTGCGTTTGGCGCAAGGACGCATTAACGGTTCTGTCAAGGTTGGCGTTTTCAAAATTTGTACGCCTGTTGACATTGTTTCTGACATCCTTAAACACTTTTACGCCGATATATTCGAGCGCCGAATCATTGGCTCCCATCAAGGTAAGCAGCGTAACAATGTCGTCGCTGTCCTTGAAATAGAGAACATTCTGACCGTTTCGTTTAATTTCCTTAGCGTTTAAGTCAACCTCTTCGAAAATACGGATTAAATCGTTTCTCAAACTGTACGGAACGGAAAATTCGATATGATAATTTTTTTCGGGGTCATTTACCGTACCGCAGGCAAGAAAAACACCTCTTAAAAAGCTGCCGAAGCAACATTCCTCGGATATATTTGCCCAATTAACACGCCTTGAACGCTCATTACCCGAAAGACCGAACGCCTCAAGAATTTTGAGCCTGCCCTCGGGATTTTCAACCGAAACCTTACATTTTCCCGATTTTGAACAGGTATACTCAACCTCGGTTTCGCTTAATCTTTCGGCAACATTTTTATATTTATCGGCAACCTCGCCGTTTTCCGTGCTTAAATATATTTCACGCTTTGAAAACATTTTTCCGAACAGCAGAAGTCCGTATGTTTCAGCCAAAACGCAGCACGGCTTAACATCCTCCAAGCCCAAAAGCTCGGCTTTCAACTGTGAACAAAATGACATAACTTTACCTTTTTATATCTCTGTGATAAACTCCGACATCGCAGCCGTTTTCAAGCAAATGCTTGTTGAGAAGCTCCGCAAACACAACGGAACGATGCTTTCCTCCCGTACAGCCGACGGCAATGGTAAGCTGGCTTTTACCCTCCGTCATATAAAGCGGTATCAAGAAGTCGATAAGGTCGTAAAGCTTCTTTTCAAGCTCCTTTGACTGACTGTATTTCATTACAAAATTACGGACCTCGGCTTCAAGACCCGTGTGATTTTTAAGCTCGGGAACATAAAACGGATTCGGCAAACATCTTACATCAAAAACAAGGTCTGCGTCTTTCGGAATACCGTATTTGAAACCGAACGACATACTGTGGATTTTAAGCGTGCTTGAAATGTTGTTGAGGAACAGCTTTGCAATCTTTTCCTTAAACTGCGAGCTCATAACATTTGATGTGTCAACGATATAGTCCGCCATCTGCCTTAAAGGAAGAAGCACTTCCCTTTCCTTTGCAATGGCTTCGGCAAGCGAGGGTGTGTTGAATTCATCCGCAAGCGGGTGCTTTCTCCTCGTCTCCTGATAACGGCGCATTATGACCTCGTTGTCTGCGTCGATAAACAAAATCTTACAGTTGATTTTTGTTTTATCGAGCTCTTTTAATATATTGAACAGACTTGTAAACTCGTCGCCGAGCCTTATATCGGCAACCAACGCCACCCTGTCCTTTTCCTCGTTTGAGTTCATACAAAGCTGAACAAAGGTCGGAATAAGCTTCGGCGGCATATTGTCAACGCAGTAAAAGCCTATATCCTCTAAAGCCTGCACAGCCCTTGATTTTCCTGCACCCGACATACCCGTTACAATTACCAAGTCCATAAATCCACATCCTTAAAATTCGCCCAAAAATCTAACCTCGGGCTCAAGCATTACGCCTTTATTTTCGTAAACTGTTTTCCTTACATAATCGATAAGCGCCGCAATATCGGAAGATGTCGCATCCCCCTTATTTATAACAAAGCCTGCGTGCTTTTCGCTTACCTGTGCTCCGCCAATCGAATAGCCTTTAAGCGAGCATTCCTCAATCAAAGCGCCTGCAAAATACCCCTGCGGACGCTTGAATGTACTTCCCGCACTCGGATATTCAAGCGGCTGTTTAGCCTTCCTCTTACCGAGATTTTCATACATTTCGGCCTTTATACCGTCTTTATCCGCCTTTGTAAGCTCCAATTTCAAAGAGGTAATAACAAATCCGTTGTCGGAATAGGCACTTTTTCTGTAAGAGAGCCCGAGCTCATCTCCCGTGAGGCTTCCCTCGTTCAAGTCGGCGTCGATATGCGTACACTGCGTGAGAACCTCCTTCATTTCGCCGCCGTATGCGCCCGCGTTCATAAACGCCGCTCCGCCTGCCGTACCGGGAATACCGAAGGCAAATTCAAGACCGCTCAAAGAGTTTTCAAGCGCAAAATTGCAAAGCTTTGACATTGAAATTCCGCTTTCGCAAATCACGGTTGTTTCATCTTCAAGTCTGATATTTGAAAAATCGGACCCGATTTTTATAACTGCTCCGGATAAACCATTATCGGAAACAAGAATATTGCTCCCGTTTCCGATAATATGTGTTTTTATTCCGTTTTCACGGCAAGCTTTAAGGATTGCCGTAAGTGAAGCGATACTGTCGGGGAAAACGATTATTTCGGCGTTTCCGCCCGTTCTGAAACTTGTGTAATCACGCATACTTGCATTTTCAAGGAAGCGACAACCGAAGCTTTGTGCGATTGACTTCACAATATCTGTCACAAAATCACCTTTCATTATTCGTCAAGCAACGCAGCGCCGATAACGCCTGCGTCATTGCCGAGCTTAGCGGAACAGATAACCGTCTGCTCCTCGGAATATACGCTGTATCTTTCCTGATTGACAATTTTTCTGACAGGTTCCAAAAGATACTCTCTCTCATAGCCTATGCCGCCGCCGACGCAGAGAACCTTGGGCTGGAATGTGTTGATAACATTTGTGATACCGATTGCGAGATAGTGAACATACCAGTCAACAAGCTTTTTGCCGCACTCGTCGCCTGCACGCATCGCGTCAAAAGCTGTTTTGCCGTTTGCGTTTTCAACATCGCCGCCTGCGATTTCCCACATCTTTGAGTCTCTGTTTTCAAGCATAGCTTTCTTAGTTTCGCGAATTAAAGCGGTTGCCGAGGAATAAGCCTCCCAACAACCCTTTCTGCCGCAGGTGCAGGGCTCGCCGTCGGCACATATAACCATATGACCCATCTCGCCTGCCGCACCGTTGCAGCCGCCGAGAATTTTGCCGTTTACGATAATTCCCGAGCCAACGCCTGTTCCGAGAGTGATTGCCGCAAAGTTGTCAACACCGCCGCCGGCACCTGCAATAGCTTCGCCGAGAGCCGCACAGTTTGCGTCATTCTCTATGTAAATAGGCTTGTCAAAATGGCTCTGCATAATCTTTCTTGCAGGGACATTTGAAAAACCGAGGTTATTTGCATACTGGATAATACCGAAATGCTTGTCAACCGAACCGGGAGTTCCGATACCGATTGAACGGACATCCGCAAGCGTAATTCCCGCATCCTCAACAGCCATATTAACCGCTTTTGCGACATCGTTTATAATATCGACCGCAGGACGGGGGCAAGCCGTAGGCATTTTGCCCTTACCGACGATTTTGTAAAATTCATCAACAACTCCGGCAACAATATTTGTTCCGCCGAGGTCTACACCTATTCTGTACATAATGTCCTCCCAAAATAGTATATATAATTATTTTTAATTTAATAACTTTGCCAGATTTCAAGCTCTTCGGGCTTAGGCTCTTCCTCCTGCATACCGAGCTGATGTAAAAGCTCCTTTGCGGCATTGTAGCCCATCTTTTTCTGCCTGTTGTTCATTGCGGCAACCTCGATAATAATTGCGAGGTTTCTGCCGGGCTTGACGGGGACAACGGTTATCGGCACATTGACATTCATAATGTTGATATATTCCGTGTCAACGCCCATTCTGTCATAGACCTTGTCTGGGTCCCACTGCTCAAGCTTTACGACCATATTTATCTTTTCCGAAAGTTTAACGGCACCCATACCGAAAATACGGCGTGCGTTGACAATCCCTATTCCTCGAAGCTCGATAAAATGCCTTATATTGTCGGGAGCCGAGCCCACAAGCGTTTTTGCGGAAATTTTTCTTATCTCGACCGCATCGTCGGCAATAAGACGGTGACCTCTTTTGATAAGCTCGACCGCAGTTTCGCTCTTACCTACTCCGCTGTCGCCTATTATGAGAACACCCTCGCCGTAAACTTCAACGAGTACGCCGTGCCTTGTAATGCGCTCAGCAAGCTCCGTTCCGAGATAGCTGATAAGCGCCGACATACAACTTGATGTCGGTTCGGCAGTTCTGAAAAGCGGAACATTGTATTTTTCGGCAAGCTCCCTGCCGCAGTCGGGCAGTTCAAGATTTCTTGTAATCAAAACGAACGGCGGCTTGTGGCTCATAAGCCTGTCAAGGCTTGAATACTGTTCCTCGGGCGAAAGCTTTTTTATAAGCTCAATTTCGGAAAGTCCCAAAAACTGCGCACGCTCTGCGTCAAAAAACGCATCTCTGTCAACCAAAAGCAGACCGGGTCTGTTGACATCGGGCGAACAAACCGTGTGTTTGCCGAAATCGTCGGGCAGATAGAGAACTTCAAAATCGAATTCTTTAAGCACCTTTTCGAGTGATACGGAATACTTTGCAGACAAGCATATCCCTCCAATTTAATGTTCGTAGTTATTATAAACTATAATTCAATACAATGCCATACCTTTTTGAAAATTTTTATAAATATCTAACTGTATTTTTTTATAAATTCGCCCGTTTCGTCGATTATATCCTCCGCCTGCGGGAAAACACCCATGGCATTGAGGTATCCGTGACCCATTCCGTTATATAAAACGACCTTGACGGGAACGCCTGCGTCGTGCAGCTTTCTTGCCCACGCAATATTTTCGATTTTAAGGAAATCGAGGGCGCCGACCGAAATGAGCGTCGGCGGATTGCCTTCGGCTTCAAAGCTGTAAGGGTTTATTCGCTGTTCGGGAGTTTTAAGGTTAAAAACGCTGTCAAAGCTCTCGGTCATCATTTCAAGCTGACGGGTTATGCAGCGTGAAAGCTTCTTTTGAGAGGGTTCGTATTTGAAATTCGCAAGACTTTTACTGAAATATTTATCCTCAATTCCCATGGGGTTAAGCGAGGAATACAAAAGTATCTGCCCCCTGACCTTTCCCGTTTTCTTGTTCACGGTCGATATGTACTGCGCCAAATTCCCGCCCGCACTGTCGCCTGCGACAAAGATTTTGTTTCTGTCAAAGCAGAGCTTTTCGGAGTTTTCGTAAAGCCAGTCAAATACACAGAGACAGTCGTTATACAGCGTGGGATATGGGCTTTCGGGCATAAGTCGGTATTCGACGCTCATAACGGGCATATCGAATTTTTGTACAAATACTTTCCAAGCCTCGTCATACGGCGACATACATCCGCCGATAAACGCTCCGCCGTGCATAAAATAAACACAGCCGTTTTTATCCGAGCAATTTTTGTTTTTATAAATCCTTATCGGTATTTTATATCCGTCATCCGCCGTAACCGTACTGTCGGTAACATCAACGCCGCCTCTTACACACACGGCACTTGAAGTCTTGGCGCACAGCGCACGGAAAGATGTCAGCATTTTCGGAGTCATTTTAAGCCGAATTCTTTTTATGACAAACTCTGGTAACAGCCTCATTGCCTTTGCGGTTTTTCCCATAGGACCGCCGAGCAGGCGCGGGTCGATGCCGAGCGGCGACACGGCGTCGGGCGCATATTTAACCGTAACGGGTAAATCTCCGTACATTTCCGTATATTCGGTCTGTTTGAGTTTATTAAGGAACTCGTCCGAGTACCACTTTTTATCCCAACTCTTTTTCTTTTTCATACTTTACCCCTAAAAATGTTTTTTATATTGTATCATAAAAAATGCTGATTTCAAAACAAAAAATCCATATATTAACATTTATAACAAAGCATTTTCGGCAAATGATATTCTTGCAGACGCAAATAAAGAAAAGGGGTGTTTTTAATGGCTACAGTACCCGAAGCAAAGGAAGCTCTTAACAAGTTTAAGATGGAAGCTGCATCAGAAGTCGGCGTAAATCTTAAGCAGGGTTACAACGGTGATCTCACATCTAAGCAGGCAGGTTCAGTCGGCGGTCAGATGGTTAATATAATGTGTCCTGTACGAACTGTGCAATTTCAGCGTACAAATTGGACTAAAAACAACCAACTTCAGCCGATTACATACGAATTTTGCATAGCGGTATAAATCTCCATTCACAACAAAAATTACAAATAATAAATACAATGAACACCATCTGAAGTCAGGTGGTGTTTTTATTTTGCCTCGCAAAATTTACAAGTCCTATTATGAGCGAAAATTAAGTTTAAGGAACTTTACAAGGAAATGTTCCTATGAACTGTCGCTCTATACAAATCCACACAGATAAAGCATAATAGGAGGCAGTAAAGATGAAAGAGGTTTATATAAATATGAACCCAAACGAAATTGAAAGCGAATACTTAAACGGTGTGTATAACGAAATAGCCAACACGCTTGGCATTGAGGCGGCAATAACGATATATTCTACATACCGAGGTCAGCAAATCACTTTTCCGGTGAACTTTTTCACAACAGAATTTATCGCATCAAGAATTGTGGCGGAATATGACGGTAAAAACATTCGTCAACTTGCCACAAAATACGGCTACAGTGAAAAATGGATCAGAAAAATGATTAAAGAGCATAACAAAAAGGAGAAATAAAGCTATGAAAAACATTAAAACATTAGGAATTATTATCGTAATGATCAGCATGATAACAATAATATTTACCGGTTGCGGAGAAGAAAAAAAGGCGGCTGTAGCCGCCTACAACAGCGAATGTTCACGCATTGAAGCCGAACAAGCAACGCTTGAAAAGTCCATATCCGACAGCCAAGCTCTGATAGATTCAAAAGAAAAACCATATGATAATTCTACAATTTCTGCTCTTGAAACGGCAATAACAGATGCAAAAGCAAGTATTGTTGAAATACCAAAAAAAGAAGGCAATGCCGAAAAAATCAACGCACTCGTAAATGATAAATTAAAGAAAATAAGTTATACAAAAGCAAACGAAACCCTCTTATCTGTTAAATCTGAACTTGAAGACAGTATAAAAATTATGAAACAAGTTACTAATCCAAGCGAGGCATTTGTTATTAGCAGAATAAAGGACATTGACACTATCACAGGATATTCGGCAGTTACAGAGGATAACGATCCAAACGGCAATTTGAACAAAGTCGGAGGATACACAGCGGCGATATACTTTGCTTCAAGCCAAATCAAAGAA
Organism: uncultured Eubacteriales bacterium; assembly: GCA_902491475.1. Classification (GTDB taxonomy): domain Bacteria; phylum Bacillota; class Clostridia; order Oscillospirales; family Acutalibacteraceae; genus Fimenecus. Next base: position 19,214 of record CABUHY010000001.1, on the reverse strand, counting down.
AAGGATAAACTTTGGCTTGACGGTACAATTATCGAAAACGGAACAGACGGCGGAGGATGCATTGAAGTTTATACGACAGAAGATGATGCAATTAAAAGAAGGGATTATCTTGCGACATTTGACGGCACAAGAACAGCTTCCGGAACACATACAGTAGTAGGAACTGTACTCGTACGCACATCAAACTGCTTAACTGCAAGTCAACAAAAAGAACTTGAAAAGAAAATTATAGATAATTTAACTCAGCTTCGTTAAATTACAATTAAATTGACAGAAATATTTATTAAATGATATAATTAAAACGGAGGTTGAATAATATGGAAAATACAAATAGCACTAAACAACTATCAAACAATATTTCTTTAGAAGATATTATTACAACATCAATAAAAATTCCGGGTGTAAAAGTCAACAGAGATAAATTTTTGGCAGAACACTTCGCAGGAACAGGTGCAAATGTCCAAGATATAATCAACTTAGGACCAATTGATGCAGGAATATCAAGAGAAGATATTTCCAATACAGCAAATAAACTTATAATAAAACGAACAAGCCAATCATCAGCCGCCTCATTTGTTGCCGGCATACCGGGCGGTCTTGCAATGGCAGCCACAATTCCGGCAGATGTAATGCAATTTTTTGGAATGGCACTCCGCTTAGCACAAGAATTGTCATATTTATATGGTGGCGGAGATTTATGGGTTGACGGTCAAATTGATGACGAAAAGGTTAAATCTCAACTCATTATGTATTGCGGTGTAATGTTCGGTGTGTCCGGTGCTGTTTCCGGAGTTAGAGTTTTATCAACTCAAATTGCAAAAACCACATTAAAGAAATTACCGCAAAAAGCTTTAACAAAAACATTTTGGTATCCTATGATTAAACAAATAGGCAAAGCTTTAAGTATAAAAGTAACTAAAGCTACTGTTGCCCAAGGTGTCTCAAAAGCAATACCTGTCATAGGCGGTGTTATCTCAGGCGGATTAAATTTTGCTTCAATGATGCCTATGGCTAAAAGATTAAGTACAGCATTAGACAAAGCAGCATTCGACTATAACGAAGATGAGTATGAAGCCGATTTAGATATTATTGACAAAATGGCAAGCGGAGAAGTAATTATTGAAGATGAATTAGATAAAAAAGAAGAAATAAAGCAAAAACTTTCCGATACCTTAAATGATGCAAAGAAAGGTGTTTCAAACATAATTGGAAAGTTTGGACAAAAAAATAATAGTACTCAAAAATCAGATCCTATTGAAGATATCAAAAAATTCAAAGAATTGCTCGATATCGGTGTAATAACTCAAGAAGAATTTGATAAAAAGAAAAAAGAATTGTTAAACTTATAAAATTACAAAGAATTTTGTTAATTCAAAAGCGTTGGAGAAATCAAATCTCCAACGCCTTTTTAATTGTGCATCATAATTTGCAACATAATATTTAACTTTTTCTAACAATTTGCAACATTATTAGTTATTTGCACCTACAAGGAGTTATTTTGCATTATTATTTGCACTTATGACTTGATATAACAAATCATTATATAAGCACTTGTCAAAAATATTATAACGAAATTCACAAAAAACGAACTGCCCCAGATTGTGCTGACAAGAAAATGTTGTATATAAAAGCCAATTATGGTACTATGATAAAATAAGGATAAATCGCTATGAAAAAACAGAAAATTGATTTTAAAGAAATGAATAGAGATAATAATCAAGGCGAAATAGTTATTTATCAAACCGATGACGGTGATACAAAAATTGATGTTCGATTTGTTGATGAAACGGTATGGTTGACGCAAGCACAATTATGTGAACTTTACCAAACGAGCAAATCAAATGTAAGTGAGCATATTAAAAATATTTTTGAAGAGGGCGAGCTTGAAGAAAATTCAACTGTTCGGAAATTCCGAACAACTGCTAGTGACGGTAAAAATTATAACGTTTCATATTATAATCTCGATATGATTATTTCACTTGGTTACCGAATCAAATCAATTTCATATTTCAGCGAAATTAGTGATAAATGAAAAAGCAAATATAACGAATAAATTTGGAATACACATTATTCGCCGTGAAAAGAGGCACAGATTGCAAAAGTTCGTTGTAATTTTTGGCACAAACTATATTTGTAAATTTATAAATCGCACATTCGCAAAAGAAAACCTCCTTTGGTACAATTTGAGTATCAAAGGAGGTTTTACTATGAATAACGCATTATTTGAACAATTCGGCGTTACATATACTAAGCAGGGCGATTATCTTTTGCCAAATCTAACTATACCGGCAGAAGAAGAAACCGGTTATATCGGAGTGTGGGGACACCGCAGATTAAACTACTTAAAGCACCACCGCAAAGTTTTATATTATAATCTGCTCACTTCTGGCAAACTCCATTCCCACATTGCCGATACAGAGGAACAAGCCCAACAACTTTTTCTCCGGCTGGTAAATGAACTCGCCGAAAAAGAAAATGTAACCGAAGAACTAAAAGCAACCGATATGATGCTCTGGGTGCAGAAGGTGAATAATATCAGTAATCGAGCAACAGAAGTTGTGAATGTGGAAGTAATATTTTTATTATATGGTATCACTTGAATTATGGGATTTATATTGATTAAAAAATTCTGCAAAAACGATATCTTCAATTTTCCTTTTAATATCTCTTAAATTATTCAATGAGAGTAATTGGTACAATTGACCATCAAGTGTATCCTTGGAAATTTTGACATCATAGTTAGTGTTGAGTTTATCTATCAAGTTTGCTGCAGCGGCATCAATATATTTATTCTTTTCATCCAAAGGAATATCTACAAAATAATAAACCATATCAAAACGTGATTTTAATGATTCTGGAATATGTTTTTGATACTGTTTTTGCGACATATTTGATGTAAAAACAATAATATACCCGTTAAGATTATGTGGATTTCCGTGGCGATCGGTGAAAATTCCATCCTCTAATAATTCATAGAAAAAATTGTACACACTGGGTGTTGCTTTTTCAAATTCGTCAATAAGGATTAATTTTGCACCTGATGTGTTAATTTTATTTATTAATTCACCGCCTTCTTCACTGCCTATATATCCTAATGGCGAACCTATATCTGTTTTTCAGTTCATAATGCGTATCTAACAAAAGATTTGAAAAGAACATTTCCAAAAACTTCGTTGTGGAATGGACGCCTTTTTGCAAGTTGTTGTAATTTGCACGAACCAAAGCGTTGCGGAAATACCAAGAATTTTTCTCAAATGCGTCGTTATTTACGCTGAACCCGAATGTTTTCATATATTTTATCATAAATACGGCAGTTGCACGGGTATTTCCCTCGCTGAACGGGTGAATTTGCCAAATATCGGAAGCAAATTTAGCCAAATGCTTTACAGCTTCATCTACGGACAAACCCTCATAAGAGAACTGTTTTTCGGTGGAAAAATCGTAATCCAAAGTTTCCTTAATACTGTTCCAATCCGCATAGGTAACAGTATCGCCGTTCAGTACCCACTCTTTCTTTGTGATGTTGTACTGCCTGACTTGTCCTGCGTGACTGAATACGCCCTCGAACAATCTGCGATGAATCGAAAGCCACTCGGCAGGGGAAAACTGAAACGCTTTTTCGCCTAATAACTTTGCAATTCTTGCCGAAACAATGTCTGCTTCTTTGGTTTCATTTTCCGTTTCGGTGCGTACAGAACGCTGCTCATAGTAACTGTGAATACGCTTTTGAGCCTCGTCAATTGTGATTTTTCCCTCGATATGCTCTTTGGCGGTGTCTAACAAATAGTCAGAAGTATTAAGCCCGTCAACAGCCTGCAAACCGATGGCTGTTTGCCACGCTTCGCTTTTTTCGGCTTTGTCGGGTTCGCCTTGCTTTATATATTCTTCAAGTTCAAATTGCCAATTTTTATCCGGCATATTTGCACCTCGTTTCGTTTCAAGAATGATATTTTATAAATCTTCTTTTTTAGAAAGAAGATACCATTTTTTTATATATGAATCATTTAATAATTGCTTATCGGATTCAACCAAAGATATAAATAATTGAGTTAATCCATCCCACTCTTTTATATTTCCCGGCGGATGAAGCGACCACTGTAATTGTTCTAAAGTCCAATTGTTTTTAATTAAGTTATGCATCATTGATGTTGTTGCATAATTTTCTTCACCGTCGACACCACCCAAAGCAATCGGTTTAATGTGGTCAATTGACGGCATTAGCTCCCAATATGCAATGTGACAAGCATCCATTTTCCAATGCTGTTGGTATGGAAATTCATTAGGACAGTAATAAGAAATTACTTTCAATATACCCGGATTAACCAATCGTTCGCCACTGTATCTGTCAATAAACCCGTCTTTTATGCACTGCTTAAATTTTATTTTATCCGTAACTCCTCTTTTTGACCGCTTAAAAACTTCAAAAGGATACTTACTGTTGATAATTTCCTTAGCTTTTGTGTTGTTTTTATCCATTAATTGTAACGCAATCTTTTCAATTGTATCTGTTTTCAAATGATTACATCCCCCGAATCAGTCAAAATATTGGAAATGTTTTTTATAATTCTTCAGCCTTAAAGGTTGTGTACCCCTCATAATAGTAACTGTGGTCGATACCTTTCATAAAAACTTCTCTGCTGTTTATTTCGTCGGTAAGCGCACCTTTCAGCAACACTTTAATCTCTACATCTTTAATCGGACTGCGTTCCATTGCGAGTAAATAGTCCTCTTTATCCACCTTGCTCCAGTCGACTACTTTGTCGATTTCGTTTTTCAAGATATGGTCAAGCCAAATGCGTGTGCTTCGCCCGTTGCCCTCACGAAACGGATGAGCAATGTTCATCTCAACATATTTTTCTACTATCTCATCAAAATTTGACTGTGGCATTTTGTCGATATTTTCAAGTGCCGCTTGCAAGTACATAAGTGGTGCAAAGCGAAAATTACCTTTAGCCATATTGACCGTGCGGATTTCTCCGGCAAAGTCGTAAATATCTTCAAACAAGTATTTGTGAATAGCAGCTAAGGTCTTATATGTTCCGTCAGAATGTAGCTTGAGAATGGTAAAGTCAAATAAATTAACAGCTTTCTTTTTACTGATTCGCTCTTCCTCTCGTGCGAGTTCGGCAGAATCGATAAGCCCTAATTTATTTTCAAGTACCATATTGCACCTCCGAAATTTGATTATTTATCCGCTGCAATACCGGACTTCATCCAAGCGTCAATTTCGCTGACTTTGAATTTCCAAAGGCGTCCGATTTTTGCTGCGGGCATATTTCTTCTTTCTATCCAATCAAGTACGGTATCACGGCTGACGCCAAGATATTCGCATATTTCTTTCATTGAGTACCAGCGCTCGATGTTAGAATCCATTAGATTTTCCTCGCTTTCAGATAGTTACAATTACACAAGTTTAGTATATCACACAGAACGCTATAAAGCAATGATTATTGCGGATTTATAAGGGAAAAGCAAGATAAAATCAAAACAAAACGGAGCTCACTTATATCGCAATCAAGTAAAGAACTCAATCATAGCACCTGACTTCGAGCCATACCTACTTCGACACACTTTCTGCACCGACTATCAAGCAGCCGGAGTACCAATCAATGTGGCAAAAGAATGGACGGGGCACTCAGATATATCGGTAACCGCAAAAATCTATACACATATGGTAGACGAAGTATTCGAGCAGAACCGAATGAGAATGGCACAGTATGCAGTAACCAAATTCCAACAAGTTGAAAGCCTAACCGCAACAAACTGATATGCAAAAAAATAAAAGGATAGTCGAAAAATAAACTCGGCTATCCTAATTCTTATTCACTACTCTTTTTTTATTCTTCTTAAATTTCCAATGGTTGCATTGATATGTTGATCAATGATATCTTCCGACATCGGATGATATAATGCGCGAAATTCTTTTTCATTCTTGAAAGCAATTGACATATTTTCCATAGCATCATCTGCTTGTTCAATTTTTCTCTTTGCTGTTGACTCATCAATTTTGTTTTGTATTGCTTTAATGTTTTTTTGGCCCTTTAATAAAATGCCTTTTGCTCCCTTGACTTCTTCACTTTCGATGTCATCTTTAGGAACTTCAACATCCAATTTTTCTATAGCCCTTTTTGCAGAGCTTTGCTTTTGACGATGTTTGTCTTGTGCTTCATTACTTCTTTTTTCTAATGCGGTCAACTGCTTTTTTAACCATGTAGAACTTCTTAAAAGAATCCTATTATACTCTCCACTTTCAACCCAAAGCATTAATTCTTTAGCTCTTTGAACTCCCCATGGATGAGTCATATCAAGAGTCATAGTGAATTTAACGACCTTATTATATGCTTGATCTTCTAAATCATCAAAGTTTTGTGCTTGCTGTAAAAATCCATCTATATCTAAATTGTCAAAGAATTCTTCTGGATAACCACCTAATTTAGCTTGAGCAGAAATTGCCGATTTTAAATCTTGACAAACCAATAGTCCTGCATGATCTGCAGTGAATTCGGATTTTCTCATCCAATCATAAATGGCAAAATCTAAACCAGTACCTATAATGTTAGAAAGAAATGGACCAGCTACAGGAATAAAATCAGCACCTTGTACCATTGCCAGTTGAAGATACTGTCCGATGGTATGATATTGACAATGCTCACTTTTTATATGCCCAATCTCATGACCAATAACAAACATTAGTTCTTCATGATTAAAGCGCTTAATAAGGCTGTCATGTAATACGAGAATAGGATGTTTTGAACCAACAGTCATAGCGTTAAGGTATGGATCTTGAATGATATATGTATTTGGAATTTCTTCTACACCTAAAATCTCGCAAGCATCTTTTACGCAGTTATATAAATAAGGCATATTGTTTTCTGTTACTTGAACATGAGAACCAGTGTAACGAATTAAATATGCACGCTCAATTCCGTATTCGATTGCAAATTTTATAGCCTTGTCAATTGTTTTGTTAAGTTTTAAAGATGAAAGATATGCAGAGTCTCTTGGATCTTCATATTCTTTTGCACTTAAATAAGGTATTGGATTACCTTTAATATGAATTTCTTTTGAATAGAATTCACTCATAATTATTACCCCTCTTTTACTCCTTATGTAAATTATAAATCACAGAGTGACAACCAGTCAATATAAAAACTAAAGTAGTATTGTTTGTTTTTGGACAAGTGTCATTAAGTCATTTTATTGAATCAATAACATTTACTACTTTTAATCCATTCGCTTTAGCGTAGTTAACAGTGTATGCCGTGCCACCCTCGTGCTTTGTCAGAAAGCAAATACAAGTAGAACTACAATCAACAAGGTGTCTGTTTCTTTTTTGCATGCAACCGTTATAGTAATGCGGAGCAAGGACCTTCACCTTATCGGCTCTCAATTTAATATCATTATACACATCAATATCTTGTTGCTTCCAATATTTCGTTTGATTTTCACATGGCAACACTAAGATAAGTTTAACTTCGGGATGAGTTTCTTTCACCGACAAAACAGCCTGTGCAGCAATGGTATCAAACCCCAAAGCACCGCCTGTGCCGAAGTATTTGAAACCTTTAGAAACAAGCAGGGTAACGATATCCCTCGTCTGTTCAAAGACCGTGTCGGGCGTATATGGGACAATGTTGCGATGCCCTGTAAAACAACATGTTTGGCTTTTATAATCCATTGAAATCACCGCAGAAAAGCAAAAAGAGCGTAGCCGAAGCTACGCTCAAAAAACACACAGCTTCAAAGTTTTCTGCGACAAAAACCCAACAAGCTATCACGAGATAGGCGTGTAAAAAGAAGTGCGTGTTTTTATCAAAAGATAAAAACATACACTACCTATATCCTCGTGATGTTATTAAATTGGATTTTTGTCGCAAATTGATTATATCATTATTTGTGTGCTCAAGTCAAATAAAAATACTTCCGTAATAAACGGAAGTATTTTTATAATATGGATTTTAAAACAGATATGATTAAGAGGTTTTTATAATCTATCTTCTGGATTGATACTTAACAATTGATCCAATTTCTTTATTTGCAGAAAAATACCTTCTAATAATTTAACCGGAATACTATTACCTGCCATTCGGATTATTTTATCTCTTGGAAACAGTGTAGTTCCATGATGATTCGGATTATCTTTAATTATGTTTTCATAGTCTTTATCAGTAAATCCCATAAATAACAGGCATTCTCTAGGAGTTAAATACCTAAACTTGCTTCTGCCTTCAATCCCACTATTAAAATATAAATTTCCTGAATTGGGGTTTCTGTCCTGCTTGGTAGTTATCGTTCTAATACAATCTAAATCTGTATTTAATTTGCCGTTTTTTAGAACAAATTGTGGATTGTCATCCCATATTTTCTTTCTCGAAACTGTTCTATTTGGATTACAAGCACACGCTTCATCAAAATATTTATCAATAGAATAATCTATACGAAGCATATCTTTAATTTCATATTTATGATAATATTTAGAATTTCGATATTCTTGAACAATTGATGCAGGCTCTTTATCAAGAAAATCGGTAACAATTTTTCTTTTCTTTTCATCATCACCCACATATACGCTAATCATTAAAAGTCGTGGTCTGTTTTGAGGCAAACCAAAATCATGTGCATTTAAGGGATAGTACTTACTTATATACCCTAAATTTGAAAGATCAGTAATCCACTCATCAAAATTTTTCTTATGGCGATTTGACAGCAAGGTCGGAACATTCTCCATTAAAAGATATTTGGGCATATCCTTATTCAAATCTTTCATTTCAGAGAGTATTCTTCCAACCTGCCATAAAAGACTCGACCTGCTTCCCGAATCTTTGTCTATTCCTTTATTGTATCCGTGAAATGCTCCGACATTAGATAAATCTTGGCAGGGAAAACTGTAGGTTAAAATATCAATGTCATTTGGCAATTCGTCACCATTTAACGAATTGATATCAACATAGTTATTCGAACGGATAATAGCTGAATATATTTTTCTTAAAACCTCGACTGGATAAGCATGAAGCGATTTTATATCCATAGCTTCCTTGCCGTTATTACTTAAAGTGTACTTTGATAATTCATCTAACAACTCATCCTTTGAAAGCTCAAGAACCTTTTTGGGTACTTTAGTGGAATTATGTATTGCGTCATAGGCACAAAAAGCTTGAATATCCCATTCGCATGTGCCTATGACATTTATGTCCATTTCTATGTTTTTAAGTGCCTTGGCTTGGCTACCTATTCCACTAAAAAGTTCTACTAAATTGTACATGATTTTTTTATTATTATTAAATCCTTCTCTATAAATTGCTTATTGATAAAATGCTTATTGATTATACCTGAATTTGTCAAAAAATTCAAATCTTTTATAACAAATCGTTTAATAAGCCTTCTGCTTCAACTTTTGATTTTGCATCCAAAGCAGTATTAACAGTGTTTTTATATTTGGTTGGAAGTTTTCCACTTTTAGTTGATGGAATATTTCCAGTATTAATCATAGTTATGATTTGCCTAACTGCACTTTGTTCTTGATAGGAGATAATTTTTCTATTTATTCCCTCCAAGAGAACTTTATTCCACAGTTTTGTACCTAAATTAAACATATCCATTAATACTTGAAGCTCATTAGTTTCTTTTTGTTCTTTAACAGCCGCCTGCTCTTTCTCTATTTGCATTGAAATCGGAATCAATTCATCCAAAAACGAAGCACTTGGTTTATATGGAACTTCAGATTTGTATTTTAACCAAGTGTCTTCTTTTTTGCAATATTCATGAACGATAACGCCGTGGCTATCACAAATAAAATCATTTGTCATTTTCGTTACAATTTCAATTTCGTGCATAAATGCGTTTGATATAGACTGATTTTGCCATATTTTTTCCCAATCAATATCATATCCATAAGGAATTGTTGATAATATTTTGGCAATAGAGTAAGGAACTATATCACTTTTATAACCACCAGCCGTGTACCAAAAGCCAGTATGTTTCTTTGCACTATCTTTATTTGATTCCAAATAGCCATCGACACTTCTAAAAAGTATTGCGGCCGCAACACATTTTTTGAAATAAAATTCATTAAAAATCGCATTATTTTCTCTGTATTCTTTTTTTATTTGTGTTCCAAATTCTTTAAAAACCCAGTTCTTACCTTTTGAAACAACATTCGGTTTACATTTAATTGTGGTAAGATACATGGCAAGTTGTTCTTTATTTATAATTTGCTTTTTAGGGAACTTCTTACCAAATCGATTATAAGCATCTCTTCCGTTTCTATTAAGCTCTTGTTCTTGCTCTCTAACATATTTTTTTCTTGATCTTTCATAATACCATCCGGTAGGGATATTATACTTGACCGCAGGAGCAAGAATCTTTTTAGACATTTTTTCCATCCAAATATGAAATGGATCATTTGAAAACAAATCGGCAGCAGTTACTTTATTTTGACTGTTAGCATAGTTTGCAATGTTTTGAACCATACTATCATAAAATCTAACTCCGTCTTCATCTTCTGTTTCTCTATCTTCAATTACGGTAATCTTCATTGGAACATAAATACCTTTAAGTTCCATATTTTCGGATTTCTTTAAAACTGCCTCTGCAAGTGTTGCGGTAGTTTGACCACCATTAATAATTTGAAGGTCAACAACATTTGTAATTAGCAGTTCTCCATTCTTTGTTTCAAGCTCAATATCAGCAGCAGTTGCCGCAACACCGTTATTATATGTAAAAAACTTTGTCGGTTCAGTATTAATTGTGTTTTTAATACCTCTGTTAACACCTTTTTTAGCGTTCGTACCTAAAAAAGCGCGCACGTTTCCCTCTAATACTTTACTACCATACTCGATATATATATCTGCTAACAATTTTCCCGGGATGATTGCTATATAAGCATTATATCCTAAATTTTCACCGATATTACCTTTTAAGCAAGGGATTCCTTCATAGTTAAAATCTTCTTTAAAATCAATACTGATAGGTTCATTGCTGTTTAATGTTTCAAGTTCGTAAAATCTTTCAGTATTCCAAATATTTATCTCTAAAGGCTTACCTGCAAACTCAGATTTTTTTATTTTTTTATTGGTCTTAGTTGATTTTCTTTTAGTTTTATTTAACGGATCATTTCCTAATAAATCCGCATCTAATAACCTTGTACCAATATTTTTATCAGTAAGAATATAAAATTTTATTTTTAACAAAAGATTTGGATCATCATTCATCGCATCAAATCTTTTCTTTATAAGTTTACCAAGCTTAAGACAATCATCTGAATCGTCACAATATTGAGATATATCACCATAATATACCTCATCAAGATAGTTGTACATCATCCAGTACAATTTATCAATTTGAGTACTAGTTAAATTAGATGGATTTAATGAGTTTTCAAAATCTGATATAAATAAGATTAAGCTGTGATCTGTTTCATCAAAAGCATAGCCATTAATTTGCATTTTAGCTTGATTTTTTCGTGTCTTGCCAAAATATAATCTTATTGGGTCTTGTATTTCGTCAAACTCTGTAAGTATGTCTAAAGTTCTATCAATGAATTCATCTTCTGCATCAGTTTCACTAATTGCAGCTTCGTTTCTTATTGATTCTATAAAGTCTTTTTGGTATTCATTGAAATCCATAATTACACCTACTTTTCTTTTATTTCAAAGGGAGCTATCTCAGGCATTGATAAAACATATGAAGCGCTGCTAATGGCTTTGTTGATTTGTTTCCTAGTTAATTTTGGAAAATCATCATTAACCAAATATCTATGAAAAGAAGAAATCTCATAAACAAAAGAGTCATAATATGTATTGTATTCATATCCTTGAAGTGCAACTTTCGATAAAAAATCTTCTTTTTCTTCTGCGGTTTTAAACAATTTTGCGGTATCTAAAATTAGACTGTTTAATGATATTCCGTTATATACCTCGCTCATTTTTTCAAGTGAATAAACAACCAACTCACCATCAACATTACTATCGAGTTGTTCTAATGAAGATATTTTGACTGTTAATGTACTTCTTGAAATCGCTTTACACTCAAACCAAGAGTCTTTATATGAGAAATCCTTGTGTGTTAATTCTTGACCACTCCAACTTTTCAATGCATTTGAGAGACCGATTCTTTCAGCAAGATTTCCTTTTAAAAAAAGAATTTCACCAATTAATCCCATGATTTGTATTTCTGTTAGCAAATCTTTTTTTGACGAAACAAACATCCTTTTCCATTGTAGGTATCTTTCTACTACAGCTTGATATCCTTCTTCCTCAAGTTTTAAAGTTCTTGTTTCTTCAACTAAATCTTCGCAGAATTTATAAAACAATCCGGACATTTCATCATTTATTAAAGTGAATCTAATACTATAGTAATTGTTGTTTTTGAATTGACCAACCTCAATAACATTAGTTCCGGTTATTCTTCTTACAGAAAATTTTTTGGTTCGTAATTCTATGCACTTTCTTCCCTTGTCATCTAATCCAATATGCAATCCTAAAATGTGATTGTTATCAACTCTTGAAAAATAGCAGGGATTTTTAAATTCTTCAAAGTGTTCTTTTATAGCTTTCATATTATTCCTCTTCTGCTTCTAACTCATCTTCTTCTCTTTCAAAGTAATTATAGTACAAATTGGCTTTATACTTTTTCTTTGAAGTATGAACATTATCGTTTTGAGGGAAACCAATCGCAACACCTACAGATGGAATAGCAATGTTACGTTTTCTATCTATCATTTCATCACGATATGCATTGATAGCTTTACTATTTTCACAATTTACATCTATTAGATATACAATTAGTAACGGCTTTCTATCTTTGATAAACTTAAACCAAGTGTCAGACGGATATTGACGACCTTTTTTAAACTCATCTCCATAATGCTCTTGCTTGTAGAGTGCTTTAAAATCACTAATTGCATCTTCCACTATTTTTGATGCTTTTTTATTATTGAAATCTACAATCCCAATTTGACCATCAGTAGGACCACCAAGTTTTCCTCTTTGTCCTATTTTCAATCTTTCACCTTCAATAGAACAATTATTTCTTGATACTTTTTTGATTTTTCTACCACATAGATCAATTGTGTTTCTATCATCGTTGCCATCCATAAATGCAACATCCCACATGTCAATATATTTATCACTTTCTGAAGAAATATAATCGATAATTTGATCTTTATAAAACTCGTGGTTATATCTTGAAATATTTAATGAACATAGTAATTTAAGTATTTCACCTTTTTCAACATTTTGAAGAACATAATGTTCACCAGAGCCCTGCATCTTTTCAAATTGTTTTCCTGCCATTATCAAATTTTGAACGAATTCTTCTATTGTGCTAAAATTGCATCTGTTTTTTGTAGCATCAGAAAACAGATATGGGGTTTCTACTATCTTTCCGGCATAGCCCGAAAATTCATACTCATCTGTTGCACTTCTCATTTTATTTCTCGCAGTTATTTGAAGTTCAGTACAATCATCTCTAACCCTTATACCGAAGTCTTTAGGAGACATTCCTTTGTCTCTCATATCCTGCATATCTTGTTTTAATATATCTGTTGCCTCTGCAATTTCTGCATACCATCTTGCCGAATCCTCATGAGTCCATATTCTAAACAGATCATCATAGTCTTTTCTATATCCAAACCATCTTCCCATTTGCATTAAGACATCATATGTTGCAGTATTTCTAAAGAAATAACTGGTTAATAGTCCTTCAAGTGTTAGACCTCGAGATAGAGCAAGACCACCAATGGCAATTACACGAATTGGGGAATCATCTGTATATACTAACTTGTCATTTTTTTGAGTACTGTTTACAACCTTGATTTGTATTTCTTTAATTGCATTAAAAAGAACTTTTGCAATATCCTCCCAAGCGATAAATTCAACATTAGAGTAATGTTTTACCCAATTATTATATATCCTGTTTATTATAGGATCTTTCATCGAATTTTCAAAATCATTTGGATTCAAATTGAATTTTACAGCTCTGTATGCAGCATCATGAATTTCTGATACTTTATCTTTAATATAATATTGAACCCTAACAAATCGTGATATATTTATAAGCATTGATCTATGCGAAGAGAGATGTCCTCTGATATCTCTGATTGCATTGGCTAAATAAAAAGTATATATAGCATCTGTTAGGCTTTCTGGAAGTGCATCTTCCCAATCTTTTTTATGTTTAAAATAGAATGACCAACCATCCTCTTCAACTCGACCTGCATCTTTGATAAATATTAGTTGGTTGTAATATTTGCCCTTTTTATTAAATGTTTGTTGAGGACCTATATAATTATTTGGAGTTGGAAGAGCATAAATAAAGTTTTCAGGAAACAAGTCATGATTCAACATATCCTCGGTTGTAATAGGATCAATAAAGACATTAGCGTAGGGCGTAGCAGTAAAGCCAACATAGTTCGATTTTAAAAACAGACTTGCTAGCTCTCTAATTAACTTATTGATTTTACTTGGATCTTCTTTTGATTTACTAGTATTAATAGAAGCGTTGTCTGCTTCGTCATCAATTAACAGCATTGGTATATCAATTTTACCTGTTAATCTATTGGCTGCTGTGGTTTTTAGCCACTCGATTAATTTAGAAAGAACACTTGAATTCTTTTTTAAAACAAATACTACGGCATCATTGTTTTGGAGTGACATTGCAATTTGGTCACTTTTTCCAGTGAAATCTCCTTTTCTAGATGTAAGAGATACAGCAAATATAGGCTTATTATCCAATCCTACACCAACACGCTTATTTGATTTATCGGAACTCATATCAATTCCTATAAATCCTTCTTCTACTCTTTCTTGAGTTTGCTTTCTCAAGCCTTCAATTGTACCAGTAAGAAGAATGAAAACTTTATATCCTGCATCGGCTGCTTTGCACATTAATCCAATATAAGTTGAGGTTTTACCAGATTGTACATCGCCTATAATTAAACCCCTTTTAAAGAAATTATAATCCGAATTTGGATTTCCCAAATAGTTCATAATATCCCTGTCTAAAGTTTCGTTTCCAAGAGTAGCTACAACATTTGGAGAAAAATGCTTTTCATCAATCAAATAATTACTATATCTACTCCAGAACTTTGGCTCGATGGTATCTTTAATATTCTTATACCACTCAACATCATCATAGTCATCTAAAAGACTTTCCCCCGGAGTACATTTAATTTGATGAAAATATGTAAGATCGTTTTTTGCAGCAGCGATTTCCAAATCTGTAAAATCTAGATTTGACAGATTTATAGCGGTCTTTAAGTACTGATCTAATAAATCATCCGTCAGTTCGCCTTCTTTAATTCCAATTAGACCATTAACAAATGACACGAGTTTTTGCACTTTCATTAAGTCTGTATTCATATAACTACCTCTCATTATATAAAATATCTTTAAGTTGTGGAAATTGGTTAAAAGGTTCTGATTTTAAAAGAATGTCAATTGCGTTTTCCCTTGTTGTATTCCACATTGAAACTGACATTTTAATCAGCATTTCTGCTTTTGCTTGAATTTCAGCCATTCTTTCTTTAGATATTTCTTCATCAACTTTGTTTTGCGATTTGTCAATATAGATTTGTTGATAAGGGACTGCATTTTCAATCTCTTCAAGCACCATATCAAGTTGATTCCAAGCAGAATCTGATATTTGACCTTTTATAAGATCAAAAATTTTTGACTCCCTATTGATTTTATATGTAAATACATTGTCACGACATTGAATTCTGTCCCATATGTAGTCTATCTCATCATCAATTTTTTCAATTCTTCCCCTGTGTTTTTGCTTTTTTACAGCCAAATCCATCGCTTCATCAACTGCTTTTGTAAGCTGCTTCTTTATTACTCCGGGAATTGTTGCATTTTGCTTTTTTATATCTATGCCCCAAATATCATCTAATGTATTTGGAATATCAACTTTTACTCTAGCATATTTTGTTAATTCGTCTCTATGCCTTCCAAACCATGTTCCCCAAATGATAAGTCTTTCGTTTCTGTAAACATAAAAACCTTGCTTGGATCTATAGTTTTCTATTCCGCCAGAAAGTCTTTTATCTTCAGCTGATAAATCCTTTTGAAACGGTAAAACATATGGCTGGACATAAACCATACGCTCTACTCCGGTAGAATCCATTATAGGAAGATTAATTTTTCTTCTCGGATCTGTTTTAGGATGATTTTCAAGAAAGGGATCTAAACCTTCAATCAAATAATTATTAGAATAAATTTGGATTTTATTTCTATCTCTGTTAATAAATCTATGGAAAATCAATGCAATATAATCTGCCGTTGATTGTTGATACTTGGATAATGCTGCATATACTTGACCGGATGATTTTTCAATTACATCAAAGTCTTCCCAAAGAACAACGGTTCCGTGTTCTAATTCGCTTAAGTAATCATTAAATTTAATTTCTTTGATTTCGTCATTTGAATATTGTGCAATTTCCCAATTCTTTTGCTTTTCAACATGATCCAAGCTCCAAACATAAGAAGAAACTTCACCGTCTTTCTTACTTATAACAGTAAGTTTCCTACACTGAGAAAGAGATGCAGATTTCAATCCCAAACCAAATCGACCTAAATCTAATTCTTCTCTTTCATCGCTATGATGTCTGCTTCCATACTTCATAGCATTGTAAAGTTCGGATGAAGTCATGCCAACACCATTATCACAAATTGCTACAAATGCTTCACTTGGATCAGCAGGATATTTTAATTCAATTTTTGTTGCATTAGCAGAAATACTATTATCAATGATATCTGCAATAGCTGACTCGAAAGAGTAGCCCATAGATCTCATTGATGTCATTAATATATCAGCTGTAGGTTGATTTTCTCTATAAATTGGCATAAAAATTCCTCATTATTTAATAAACTAAATGCTTTGAATATAATTATATCATACAAAACACATAATATCTACAAATAAATAGCAACTGTCCAAAAATTCGACCTATCATTAACAAGATTCTGTACAAAATAACAAAAGCCTCACCTTTGGGGTAATTAATACGAACAATAAATAATAAACACCATTCAATGCAACTATTACTATCTACGGTTGTCGGAGTAATTATCAAAAAAGTATGTTCGCTGATTTCTTGATAATTAACATACTCAATATATCACAAAATTCTAAAAATATCAATATCATAAACACAAGCAAAAATAGGGGAAAATAAATAAAAAAAGAGCTGAATTTTCAGCTCTTTTTCGTGGCAGAGGTATAAGGATTCGAACCTTAAATGACGGGGTTAGAGGCTTGCAATCTTTTTTCAAAACCGCCTATTTAAGCCATTTTTCAGACTTTGCGTCTCTCAAAAATCTCTTAGAATTTTATTTTCACTTAGAACAGCAAATTCGTATGAGGAATTGCGAACCTTACACTGAGGTGTCGTTTAAAACGCAAAGTCTACTACTTTGTTTTCCTATTTTGTAATCTCTATTGAAAAAGTACCATTGCTATTAAGCACCAACTTAAGATTGTTCATTGTAGTGTTGTAAAGGTGGTCTCTCGCCGTAGACGATAATGAGGCACGAGTTTGCGTAAGTGCTTCTCTAAAGATTTGCTCTGCATTTGGCAAAACAAATGAGTTTGCAATAACTTTTTCAAGTTCTTTCTTGAACACTATATCAAAGAACTTGTCCTTTTCTGGAGTCATAAACTTATCAAGATAGCAATAAAAAATATTGTGATTCCAAAGAAGCGATCTAAAGTCAAAACCACATTTTGTTTTTTCAAGAAGAACAAGATAATTTGCATCAACATCCTCGATAACAGACCAAAAGTCAGAATCGCTTGAAGCAAGAATTATAGAATCCACATCATCCTTATATACTGCTTTTGAAACACCGGCAACGAGTTTATGATCTACAAGTGACTTGTCCTCTTTAATACGCTCAACAGCAATGGTTTCAACTTCCACATTATATGTAAAGAATTTCAGTTGCAGCCAAGCCTTTGACGAGTTGAGTTCATCATAATAAACAATGACTTTATCAATCTTTTGTATTTCATAACCCTTAAGACTATCAAACATAGCAGCCAAGCGATAAGGATCGCAGTTTTCGCCATCAACAAATATCTGTATTTTATTGCCGTTATTTATAAAATTATTTATATTGTTCTTAACATTATCGCTGGCATCGATAACTCGATCTATATCTTGAAAATATCCTCCGGCATTCTGATATATAATATCAAGGAATTTAACATCAGAGAGTAGTATATTTCCGTATTCCACAGGATTGCGCCAATAAAAATATCTTTTATAAGGATAATAATTTTGATTGCTTTGATACTTTTCGGACTCCTCCTTTATTTTATTTGTAGGCATATTAAACATGAATTTTATATGTTTGAATTCAATCCAATCGGGAAAGAGTGTTGATACAAAATCTATATGCTTTTGAATTTCGGTATTGATTCTCTCTAAGTATTCATTTAAATCCTGTCGTCCGGTAGTAATCTCTATATTATATTTTTTTAAAGTTTTAAAATCATTTTCTAAAATATCTATTTTATATATGGGCTGATAGTCGTTAGCAGAAATTCTAATTGTACGGCTGATTCGCTTAAAATTTAAAATAATATTGCTTCGCAAGTTATTTAACGCTCGTATAATTGTAGCATCCATATTGCCTGTTAGCTCGTTAAATATATCTTCGGCAGATTCATCAATTGTAAATATAAAATCCTGCCGGACACCGAGCAAATATGCTATTTTAATTGCAATAGATTTTGAGTAATTACTAAATGAGGATTTATCCGAGTAGTCTTCTAATATTTCATCGTCTAAATCCATGTTTTTTAAGTCTTCCAAACGCATAGGTTTCGACATAATTTTACCTCCTTAATTTATGTGCTTATATATTACCATTTATGCAGAAATATGTAAATAAAAATCACTTGCTATTTCATGGCAAAAGAAAAAAGAGTCTTTACCTTTCGGTAAAGACTCCGTTTTTATGACTTGACCTCAATAATTACATTCATTCGTTTAGATTCAGATGTCCAACTCACTTCAACATCTTCCTCTGATTTTAAGAGTAATTTCGCTTTTGCAATACTGCATAACTCTTGAATCGAATCTGCTTTAATTTTAGTTTTAGCCATATGAATTCCTCCTCAACAGAATAGCTTTTACAATTCTGTTATAACACAGTATCCTCACCACCTTTCGTTTTAGGTTGTGGTGATGTTAACTCTGTTTGAATTTG